>JBCCWC010000096.1:0-50004 GCA_039194325.1 Myxococcota bacterium | reverse complement strand
TGGTTGGCCGCCCGCGACTTTTGTGAGGACCAGGGGCGGGTGCTCGCGCGCTTCGACAGCCCCGAGCAGACCGCCGAGGTCTGGGAAGCGGCCGCGGCGATCTCTGGCGGGCGCTGGGCGATCGGTCTCAATGATCGCGGCGAGGAGAACGACTACCGGTGGATCGAGGGGGATCCGCCGACCTTCTCGCTGTGGGCCGAGGGGCAGCCCGCCCACGTCCTCGAGTGGTTCGACTGTGTGATGCTGCGCAATGGTCAATGGTCGGAGTGCAATTGTATCGAGACCGGCTCGTTCATCTGCACCGACCCGCAAGACGGAGGTTGATCGAGCCCGACGACGGGCTGGGTGACGGGCCGGGTGATGGGCCGGGTGATGGTCCCGATTAGTAGCCCGCCCACTCCAAGTAGCGCTGCCAGGCCGCCGGATCCCAGGGCAGCGGTCGCGGCTCGTGCTCGGCGCCTTCGGGCATGGTCTCCGGGCTCCAGTCGAGCCGCGACCACAGCAGGGCGTGGAGTCGCTCGGCGTCATCCTGCTCGCACAGGCGCGCCACGAGCCGCTCGGTGACCCGTTCCTCGGGCTCGACCGCCATGATCTCGATGGCCATGCGGTTGGCGACCCGGGTCCGTGCGTCGTCGCGGAGCCGTAGCCACAAGCCGGGGTGGTGGTGCTCGGTGACGCTGGCCTTGGGCAGGCCCTGGAACGACAGCTGGATCTCGTGGGGTTGCTCGGCGTACCAGGAGCGCGATCCCCAGTAGACCTGGACCTCGTACGCCCAGCGGCGGTCGTCGGAGGTGTAGACCAGCGACATTCGGATCGAGTGCCCCGGGGACTCGGGGAGTGCCGATGTCGAGGCGTTGCGGACCGACGGGGGGCGGCCGAGCTCGATCTGCGCGCCCTGGTCCGTGGCCACCACCTGCTCCAGGTCGTCGGCGTCTGGCTCGAGGCGGGGGAGCGCGCCGCGGTACAGCACGATCCGGGTTGGGGGCAGGTGCTCATCGGGGGGGCCGTCGAGCAGATCCCACATGGGGTCGTAACCCACATAGCTGGTGCGGGCGATCCGGGCGATCGAGTCGCGGTCGAGGAGCACGAACGAGATCGTCAGGTTCATGCATACCTCGTCCAGCCAAGGAAGGATGAAGCGGCGGATCCGTCGATCGGCCACGCGTGGCCAGGGCTCTTGCCCGTAGGTGCCTTCCTCGGACACGAGGGCGACTTCGAGGTCGTGCACCGTGATCCGGGAGATGTTCCCGAACGTGCAATAGCCCAGGTTGGACCGGCCCAAGCGAGCGGCGTGGTAGGGCACCCGGTAGTCGTCGGTGAGCCGGCGCACGCTCACCCCCAGCTCGGGGAACACGTGGCGGAACAGCCAGTGCAATCCCGTCGGCGAGCCGAGGCCGTGGATCCGCACGAAGTCGCGGCGCACATCGTCCCAGTGGGTGAGGATCCGATCGGCCGTGTCCGAGGCCAGCCGGGTGTGCAGCAGGGGTCGATCGAGGAGGCGTAGTAGCTCGATGACCGGATCGGTCGACTCGAGATCGTAGAATAGTTGCTGGAAGTAGGACGGAAGCGGTGAGCGGCAGCTGAGCAGGCCCAGGTTGACGCAGACGGTGACCCGGGCGTCGTGTGCGACTCGCTCGCGCAACAGGGTGATCTCGGGTTCGTCGCCCGGGCCGATGCCCGGACCCGTGCTCGCACCTGTCCGTTGGCTCCTCAGCGGAGGGCGTCGAAACTCGATGTCGTGCAGCAGGCTGGGCTGGGGCGATGTGCTCAGGTGGCCGCGAAACGCGATCTCCGAGGTCTGGTAGCCCATCGAGACCAGCAGGTCGAGCAGGGCGGTCACGTCGAACTCCCGGATCCGGGCCCGGATCTGCCCCTCTAGCTCGGGGGCGCGGGGGTCGGGGACCGATGCGTCGGCGGGAGTAGGGGAGGCCGGCATGCGCTCGCGGGGATCGGTCGGCTAGTCGTCGGAGCAAAACCCCGCGAGATCGGCCTGGTAGAAGCGCGACAGCGCTTGCCAGTGGGTCGTGTCCCCCTGCTCGAGGTGGGGGCGCAGGTGCTCGAGGTGATGGCTCATCGTCCGGAAGTATCCGGCGAAGAGCGAGGGGAGGTAGGTCACCGGATCGAAGTCTTCGATGAGTCGCTGTACGTCGTGGGCCACAATCGCTGCTCGGGCAAACTGGCCGCGGCGTACCAGCAGCTCGAAGCCGTAGAGCTTGTCACGGAGGCTGGCGAGTGCTGGGGAGCCGAGCTCGGTCGCAGGGGGATCGGAGGGCCCTGGGGAGGTCGGGAACCCATCGTGCGCGGAGGGCAACGAGGTCGACTCGCAGCCGGGGTCCGAAGCCCACAGAGGCGCGTGGTCGTGGACGCTCTGGGTCGGGTAGGGGCCAGGCGCGTGTGGTGGGGCCTCGTCGTACTGTGGCGTGACCGTCGGGTACGCGTAGTCTTCGAGCAAGTGGTCGTCGGGTTCGTATGACGGCGGAGGCGCTGACTCGGGCATTGCCGCGTCGGTTGAATGTGGGTCGACCGAGTCCGCGTTGGCCCGTTCCGCCGCGGCCTGCTCCGCCGCGGCCTGCTCCGCCGCGGCCTGTTCCGCTGCGGCCTGTTCCGCTTTGGCCTGCGCCGCTTGATGCAGTGACAGCGCCCGCGCGAGATCCTTGAGTGCCCATCGTCGAGTCTTCGCCAGGATCCCCGCACAGGCCACCGAGCCCAAGACTCCCTCTGCCGATTCTCGCAGCGCGTCGAGGCCTTCGGCGATCTGCGCGGGAAGCTCGGACTCGGCGGTCAACCACGACGACCACACCTCGTCTTTGCGCTTGGCGTGGAATCGGATCTGGGTGAAGAGCGTCTGAAGCAGCCACGTGAGCGCGGTGTCGATCGTGCGTGTCGGGGTCCGCACGTGAGGCGGCGCGCGCCCTTCATCGGTCACCAGCCGGGCCATGCTCGCCAGCAGCGGCGGCAGGTGCCCGATCCCTCGCTCGGCGAACAGGCCCATCTGGTACACGCACGCCAGCCGCAGATCGTAGACATGGCTGCGCAGCAGCTCGGCGGCTTTCTCGGCGGCTTCGCGGTAGTTGCCGCGGTCGGCGAGCTGCTCGAGTTGTCGGATCGTGCTGCGGATCTCGCCGTCCACACGCGTGGCCATCGGCCGCGGTCCGTCGAGCAGATCGGTCGGCAGCTGGATCGGGGCGTTCATGAGACCGTCAGGGTCACCTGGCCGGGCACCAGCACCGAGATCACCCCGCCCCAGTTGCACATCAGCTTGCAGTTTTGATCGGCAGCCGGGGTGCCCCCGTTGATCGTCTTGGCGGCCCCGGGCACCCACGGCGCGGTGGTCATCGGGACGCAGGGCATGGGGGTGAGCACGCCGAGGGCGGCGCTGGTCGCCGAGGCTACGGTGGGGTTGGCCAGCGACGTGCAACTACCGAAGGTCGCCACGTTGACGATCGGGGCAAAGGCGCTGATGTTGGCCGAGGGAGTGCCGGTGATGATGCTCGGGGGCAGGGCCGTCAGGGTTGCTGGGGCCACGCCGAAGCTGCACATCATGGTGGCGCCGGTACACAGTGCGAGTGCCATGGTTCGGTCTACCTCGTGGTCTGCCGCAGCGCGGCCATGTGACGGAACATGGGGGTTCGTGCCTTCTGGAACAGGGCGCCGGTGACATACTGGCGTTGGCACCAGTCGTGGTCGACCGCGTCTTGCTTACGCCGTGCGTGTAGCGGGAATAGCTCGATGCGATCGGGCAGCAGATCTTCGCCCAGGCGGCGGGACAGCATGCGCAGTAGCTCGGCGCTCCGGGCCGGTCGTAGCGCGGCGAAGCGCTCGTCCGACTCGTGACCCAAAAACCCCAGCAATACGAAGCGCTGGGCCAGGGTGGAGCCGCCGGCGGCGACGGTCGTGATGCTGGCGCTGTCGAGAAAGGGGCAATCGTCCAGCGCGGCCAACACCTCCTGCGCCGGGTAGACTCGGCCGCTGCGTCGCGGTTCGATCGTCCCACCATAGAGATACTCGTCGTCTCGGCGTCGGCCCAGCGCGATGTACTGAGGCTCGGCGGGTGTGGGGTCGGTGGGCGCGGTGGGCTCGGTGGGCTCGAACACCAAGGGTGCATAGACCCCTACCTCGCCCACCGAGCGCTGTCCGGTGCGGCTGAAGTCGAGCAGGGTCCAGGGGCGTCCGGGCGCGGGGACCACGTTCATGAGGGTTTGGAGGTGCTCGGTGCCGGCCCGTCGGGGGTGAGGACAGCAGCGCTCCGCCCGACGCGGCTTCGAAGATCAGGTTGGACATCGCGGTGCGGTCTAGGCCGTGGGTCTGCACCAGATCTCGCCATGCCTCCCAGTCGGTGGGTTCTTCGGGGTTCTTGAGCACGTGGTCCCAGCGATGGCGTCCCGGGCTCGGGGCCGCGAGCAGCCCCTCGACCATGGCTGCGGTGAGTCCCACCGTCCGTAGGGGGTGGACATCGAGCAGCGAGGGATCGCGTAGCGCGTCGTCGGGTGGGATGTGGACGAAGGTCGCGCCCGCGCCCAGTATGGCCAGCAGTAGCGTCGGCTGGTGCTGCTCCACGTCGAAACCGGGGGCAGCCATCGCGTCGCCCGCACGCAGGGCCAAGGTGAGGGTGCCGTCGCGCAAGATCCCCATGTAGGCCTCGTCGCCGGTCAGGGCCACGGGGATCTGTCGGGGTCGTCGCAGGGGCGACAGCAACAGAGCACAGGGCTGCTGGGGATCGTAGGTGTGCTCGTAGGCCCCCACCCTCGGCGTGGTCACCGGCTGCTGCGGGTCGAGCATTGCGGCCGCCTGCGTCCTGAGCAGGGGCTCATAAAAGGTCTCGGTCGCGATGTGCTGCGGGGCGATCGCCTCGAGTCGCGGCGCCACGTAGTCCGGTCCCCGCGGCTCGAGCAGCGACACGCAGGCTCCCAGGCTCAGCCCGGCGAGCACCGAGATCACCGCGTCCACGCCAAAGGGGAGCAGCGTGCACACCACGGCTCCGGGTTCCACGCCTTGCTGGGCCCAGGCGGCCGCACGCTGCATGCACCGCAGGTGCAGGGCGTCGAACGACAGCGCGTTCCAGCCGTCGTCCTGGGTGCGACGGTGGTCGTACCACCGCAATGCGATCCGCCCGGCGTCCAGGTGCCGGATGACACAATCGTGATAGAGGGCGTGACCCGCGCCAGAGGCGCTCTTGAAGGCGGTCCTCGTGCGTTCGGTGATCCACTGCTGGAGCGCGGCGAGAAACTCGGCGGGCCGATCCCAGCTGTCTCGCCGCCAGTCCGGATCGCCCTTTTGGGGGTCCGATTGCAGGGCGGCGGCCGCCGCAATGGATTCAGGAGTCACAGGATCCGATCTACGACGATGAATTCGCCGGGTTTTCGAATGCTAGGAGGCCCGGGGCCCTGACCCAAATTTTCACCCGAACCTACCCTGCCGAATCTATCCGACGGGATGGTGGTCGGGTCGATCTGGAACGAGAGTTCTTTTCAAATTTCGGTGGTGGCGTCGAAGTGAGTTCGAGCCGGACGATCGACAGGATCGACAGGATCGATGGGATCGATCGGAGCGATCGGAGCGACCGGAGCGACCGGAGCGACCGGAGCGGCCAAGTGACGACCTTGTTCGATTCGCCGGTTCCCTCGCGGCGATGTTTGTGATCTCCTCGATCCATGGCGACATCGCGGCGAAGGAGAGGGCGACCCACGACCTCGGTGCATGCGACCGCGGACGAGCGCATGTTCCTGCTGGGGTGGGCGAACCAATGGCAGGGCGACCCTAATCTCGCGGTCCGAGCCCGGATCATCCTCCGGTGCCTCGAGGGGGCGACCAACACCCAGATCGCCCGTGAGCTCGGGGTGAGCAACGTGACCGTGGGCAAGTGGCGCAAGCGGTTCGCTGCTTCGGGCCTCGCGGGCCTGCGAGATGCCCCGCGTAGCGGGGGGCCGCGCACCATCGACGAGGCGCAGATTGCCGAGGTGGTGCGTCTGACCCTGGAGTCCTCGCCGCCCGACGCCAAGCGCTGGACCACCCGATCGCTGGCCCGCCGCGTGGGGCTTAGCCACGCCACGATCGGTCGGATCTGGCGGGAGCATCAGCTCAGTCCGGGGTGAGCGGCCGTCTTCGTCGGCTCGATCGGCCGGCCGAATTATCGAGGGGAGTTCGTTTCCACGGGTCCCCGGTCGAGTATTGGCGCCGATTTTTTGGTGCTGGGAGCATTCGTCGCGAGACTAGTCGCGTTCGTGGGGTGTCGACCCTCGAGACACCGAACCGCAGGCACGGCTGGAAAGTGACATGAGCAAGCCAGTACCCCGATCGAGACTCAACATCACCTACCGCACGCGGATCGAAGGTGAGCCCAAGAAGGTCAAGCTGCCGATGCGCTTTTTGGTGCTCGGCAACCTCACCGGACAAAACGACATGCAGCTCAGCGAGCGCCTGGTGCACTCGATGCTGCCCGGGATGAAGATCGACAGCTTCATGCACGAGATGAAGGTCACGGCGCCGATCGACGACCCCGCGCTGCGCGAGCGGCTGGCCGGCACGCTGACCTCGGAGGTACAGGGCAAGCTCAAGAAGAACCCCGAGGAGGGGGACACGACCGGTGTGGTCAAGATAAGCGGGGTCGGGATCGTCGAGGGGGACGGTAAGGACAACGGCCTGGGCAGCTTCCGGGGCGAGGTCTCCATCGAAGGGGAGGCCGAGTTCCCGCTCGAGGACGGCCAGGTCAACCTCACGGGGCCGGTCGCGGTCGAGCTGAAGGTCAAGGGCAAGGTCGAGCCACCGGGTGACTTCCACGCGGGGATCACCGGTACGGTCGACACCAAGATCAAAGTGGAGATCAGCGAGAATCGGGCCACTGACGACGTGGACACCTCGATCGATCTGCGCAGCCCGATCACCTCGGACGTGACCGTCGCCTTGACGATTCCTCTGCGCAGCATCAACGACTTTCGCCCCGATCAGCTCGCCGCCAACGTCCCCGAGATCCGACGCCTGGTGCTCCTGCAGCGCTTGGTCCTGGAGCTTCGGGGCTACATCTCGGGCAGCCCGGAGCTGCGGGACATGCTCAAGGCCGAGCTTCGCCTCGTGAAGGAGGCGATGGCGGGGGGCACGGCCGGGGCCGACACCTCCATGGGGCAGCTGGCGAGCGCTCTTTCCGAGGACTATCCCCAGCTGCTCGTGCCCGGCACCAAGGCTGCCAGCGAAGCCGAGGCTAGCGGGGACGCCGGGGCTGGCGGGGACGCTGGGGCCGGCACGAACGCAGAGGCCGCTGGCGGCGGCGAGAACACCGAACCCACCGACGCAGGCTAGAGCACCTACTCGCTCGATCACCGGGCCGATCTCGGGGCGCAGACGGACCGCTCGATCGACTCGCACGGAGAGTACCCATGGAAGAAGGTCCCAAGAACCTACTGGACAAGTTCATCGAGAGCTCCGGAATGGACCCCAACGAGAGCAAGTCGCTCGCGCTGGTGTACCGCGACCCCGGCGAGCAGCAGGGGCTCCAGAACCTCGAGTTCCGCGATCGGGACGCGGACTTTCCCTATGCGGATCGCTTCGTCAACGCCCTGGCCGTGTTCTTGGCCAACGTGGAGCTCTTCGGCACCAGGAAGAAGGGGGAGGAGGACGAGGAGTACCTCCGCGTCGCGACCATTCGCTCCGTGATGCACGAGATCGACGCCTTGGCCGATCGGATCGACGAGCTGGTGCAGGAGCGCCTACACCGGGTGATCCGCAGCGAGAGCCTGCGCTTGCTCGAGACCAATTGGCGGGCGCTGGACGACCTGGCCAGCGAGGTCTCCTCCGACCAGGTCATCATCGACTTCATCGACGTGACCAAGGAGGAGATGGCCTCGGATCTGGAGGATCACTCGGCCTACATCCTCAACAGCGCCCTGTTCCGCAAGATCTATGTCGACGAGTACGATCGCTACGGCGGTCGCCCCATGGGGGTGATGATCGGCCTGTACGATTTCGACAGCACCGACGAGGACGTCGACTGGCTTCAGACCATGTCGAGGATCTCGGCGGCGGCTCACTGCCCCTTCGTGGCCGCGGCGAGCCCGGCCTTCTTCGACGTGGCGGACTGGGACGAGCTCGAGCGCAAGGACGACATCGAGGAGCTGCTGGCTCTGCCGCAGTTTGGCCGCTGGGACGCGTTCCGCGAGAGCGACTCGGCCGCCTATATCGGGCTGGCGCTGCCCAAGTACATGCTGCGTTCGCCTTACGTCCCGCGTTCGTCTCGGAACCAGGCGGTCGCCTTCCGCGAGGAGATCCGCGATACCAACGACTACCTGTGGGGCAATGCTGCGATCCTCTTTGCTCGCAACATGCTGCGCTCGTTCGAGGAGTCGGGCTGGTGTCAGCACATTGCTGGCCCGCGGGGGGGCGGCCTGGTCAAGGGCCTGCCCGTGCACATGGTCATGCATCATGGGCAAGAGGAGCTCCAGCCGCCGGTCGAGGTCGCGATCCCCGACTATCGCGAGCTGCAGTTCGCCAACGCCGGCTTCATCCCCCTGATCCACTGCAAGGGCAGCTCCGACGCCACCTTCTTCAGTGCGCGCTCGGTCAAGAAGGCCATCGAATTCGAGGACGACCTGGCCACCAAGAACGCGGATCTGGTCTGCAACCTGGCCTACACCCTCTCGGTGACCCGCATCGCGCACTATGTCAAGCGGATGGTGCGAGACTACATCGGCTCCACCGCCGACGCGCCCTATATTCAGGCGATGCTCGAGGCGTGGCTGGTAGAGTACGTGACTACCGCGGTCAACCCCGATGATCTAACGCTCCTGTACTATCCCTTCAAGGCGATGTCCGTCAGCGTGGAGCCCAAGCCGGGTCCCTTCGGCTGGTACAACTGCATCGTCTCTGTTCTCCCCCACGTTCAGTTTCAGGGCATGGACGTCGAGCTGCGGCTTGAGGCGGCGCTGGGCGGCGAGTAGCCCCTTTCGAGGGCGGTCAACCTGAAAGGAGCTCAAGATGGCGACGTTTTCCAAATCGCTAGATATCTACCAGGGTTACAATTACAAGAAGGACGTTCAGACCCCGGTCGGGTTCATCACTGCGCTGAAGATCGGCGATCTCACCCTCAAGGCGGATCAGACCTGTAAGGACCCGATGTCGCCCGAGACCGATCTCGCGGTGGTCACGGTGCTCAGCGGCGCCATGTGGGAGCTGGGGGTCACCGACGCTCACTACCTCACCGGTCAGATCTCGGTCTACAACAAGCAGCAGGTCCAGCTGCTGGTCTACAAGGATCTGAGCAAGGTGGACGTGGAGTTCAAGTTCTCGGTCTACGAGTACGATCCGATCGAGAAGAAGTACTTCAAGTGCATGTTGCCCACCAACGACGCGACCCTCAAGGGTCTGCTGGAGAAGAATGGGGGCGACCTCAACCTCTCGGCCGCCGATGATGCCTCGCCCGAGGTGCAGTCGCCGGAGAACTACGCCTTCCAGGTCGGGATCAAGCCACAGCCCTCGGCTCAGACCGTGACCATCGCGACCTCGTTCTCCGACAAGGTCGTCAAGTCTTGGGGGCTCAAGGTCGAGAAGTAGGTCGCCGGGAAGTAGGCCAGGCGCACGCACTACCAGGCCGGCCGGGGGCGAGTGCCTCGCCGATCGCCGAGGACCCATCACGCCGCCATGAGCAGTAAGCTGGCATTTCCGAGCTGGAGCATGGGGCAGGTCCTCCTGCCCGAGCAGTTCCGTGCGCTCCAGGAGACCATGCTGGCGCACGTGGGGACGCGTGCGAGGCTCTCGGGGCTGCCGGCGTACGGGCTCGCGAACCTACGGTGGGACGAGGAGCTGATCCCGACCGGGGCGATCCGTATCGACGCCCTGACCTACGTGTTTCGCTCCGGCTTGCTCATCGACGTGCCGGGCAACGCGACGGTCAGCGATCTCAACCTCAAGGACGTCGACGCCGAGCAGGTCTCCTTGTACATGCACGTGCGCAACGAGACCCGCGACGCCAGCGGGTTCAAGCAGTACCTCGACGACGACTATAGCGTCAGTCGGGTGATCTATCGGGTGGAGCTTTCGCTCGAGCCGCTGCTCGACGACGCGCGAGAGTCGGAGAAGCTTGCCGAGCTGGTCGAGCGCGATGGCGTGTGGGGGCTCGGGAGCTATACCCCGCCGCTTCTGTGCCTAGGTCACGGCTCATCGATGTTCCTGCACGACGAGCTGCATCGGATCCGTGGCGAGGTCGAGCGGCTCGAGCAACAGCTAGCCATGCGGAGCGCCGAGTCGGCCCTTGGAGTGGACCAGCTCACCGAGCTACGCCGGGTCCGTGCCTCGGCCTACCGCGTGCTCGGGCTCCTGGCCGACCAGGGGGTGGGCCAGGGTGATCAACAAGAGGTCTCGCCTCACCCCTACAACCTGTTTGCCGCGCTGCGCGATTTCTACACCGAGATCTCGATCCTCCAGGGGCTCGCTCCCGAGGGGTGGCCGATCCGCTACCTCCACGACGATCTGCAGCTGTGCTTTGGGGGGCTCAGCGAGCGGATCGAGCGGTACATCGGTGAGAGCCGCCTGGTGCAGCCCGAGCTAGACTTCGAGCGGAGCGGGGATTGGTACGTGACCGGCCGTTTCCCTGAGGCCCTGCGCAAGGCGGCCGATGTCTACCTGGTCGTCAAGCCGGGGACCGCCGGCACGGTGGACATGAGCGGGGTCAAGCTGGCCAGCCCTCGTCGGATTGAGGAGGTCTATACGCGGGCCTTGCCGGGCGTGTCTCTCGTGCCGCTGCGGTCTCGGAATTTCTCGCAGACTTACGGTCAGGATGCCGTGTTCTTCACCGTCCAGATCAAGGGTGACGAGGAGTGGGCCCATGCGCTGCGCGAGGAAGCGCTGTGCTTTCCGGCGTGGCCCGAGCTCGAGGGGATCCGCGCTGCGCTGATCTGGGGGGCGTGAGCGATGGCGGGGCCGTCCAGATCCTTTTTGTCTCGGCTGACCCGGCGGACCCGGCCGTCGGAACAGGCTCCGACCCAGGCCCCGACCCAGGCGGTGGTCGACAACTTGATTCACGTGTTCAACACCCGCAAGGGGTGCGGGAGCGTGATCGAGCCCTTCGGCCTGGGTGACTACGAGGCGGCCGTCAACACCCACGACGCGGTCAACGTGCTGCTGGCGGAGCTGCCGGCGCTGGTCGAGCGCTACGAGCCTCGCCTGCAGGACCCGAAGGTCGTGCTCGAGGGGCGCTACGGCTACAGCAAGATCCGCTTCGGCCTGCGCGGTCGCGTACAAGATCTCGCCTGCGACTTCGTCGTCGACATCGACACCACCACGCGTCAGGTCGACGTATGGCTGGAGGGACGCTGATGGACGCCGCGCCGCCCTCGTTTCGGGATCGCCTCGCGGTCGACGTGACGCTGACGATCGGCGGCACCACGTATGATCTGGCCGGGGGAGGGGTGCGGCACTTCTCGCTCGAGCTGCACAGCCACGGCTTTACGGGTGTGGTGGAGCTGGTGGTGCAGGACGATACGGCACACGGCGGGGGATTCGAAGACTCGCTCAAAGAGCCCTTCTTGGGGGCGGATCTGGTGGAGGTGTCTGTGTCGGTCGCCGCCGTCCACGACCAACCCGAGGTCAGCGAGAGCCCCGCGCCCATCGCCGCCCACGGGATCGCCACCGCCAAGTCCATGCGGGAGGTGCTCTATCGTCGGATCCCGGATCAGCCGCTGCTGGTTCGCTACTACCGGCTGGAGTTCGCCGATCCGGCGCGCGTGCTGTGGACCCAGCACTTTCCGTGTCAGCTCTATACCGACAAGACGCCCCAGAGCATCATCGAGGAGCACAAGGGCGACAAGATCTCGTTGCGCTACGACTGGTCCGCGCTCACTCAGAGCAAGCCCCAGTGGTTCTTGCACCTGCCGGTTGGCTTGGGGGCCAGCTTCTACGATTTCGTGGTCTGGTTGGTGGACGGGGGCAACGCCGTGTTCAGCTACGACTACGACAAGGCCCAGTACGCCATCACCGCGACCAAGGCGGCGGCCAGCAGCCCCGAGGCGCTCTTTGGGGACGACATCGACACCGCCACCCTCTTGCCTCCGATCCCGCCGCGGCACGTGGTCGTGGTCAACAACTCCTACGCCACCGCGCCCCGCTCCCAGACGGTCACGCAGGATCAGTCGGCCACCGCGATCCGCCACGATCACATGATGCGCACCGCGATCTCGCAGAGCGTGGACGATGCGGTGACCGCCGCTCGCACGCGCCTGGCCCTGGGCAAGTACGAGGCCCAGCTGGACTTTGCGCGGATGCCCACGGTGGGGGTAACGCCGGGGACCGCGATCTCGCTGTCGGCCGCCAACCGCTGGAATGCCAGCAGCGCGCTGGTCTCTCCCACGTGGCGGGTTCGGCAGCTGTCCATCGAAGGCACGATGCCGCAGCTGCCCTTCGACAAGGACGTGCAGGAGGCGAGCACAATCTACACGGTGCAGATCGGGGCTCGCCTCGAGCAGAGCGACGATCCTCGGGTGAGCCTGCCCGCCTACCGGGGGCCCGCCTACCCCGGCTACGTGGAGGGCAAGGTCTACAGCGAGAAGGGCGAGGAAGGCGATAAGACCTTCCATACTTTCCAACACGAGACCACCTCGGTCGACGAATACACGGTGACGATCCCGCTTTGGGAGGACCAGAAGGTCAAGGCGCCCTTCATCCCCTACCAGGGCTCGGGCAACGTCTACGTGCCCTCGTACCGGGAGGAGCGGGTGCTGGTGGCCCTGTGGCTCGAGCGGGCCGAGCTCGCGCAGCTGCTCGAGTGGCGCGAGGGGGCCGCCCTGTCGATGGACGTGCAGGGGGAGCAGATCCTGCTAGGCAAGTCGGGGACGAGCCACACCTCCTTGAGCCACGTCTACGAGGACGACCAGCCCGTGTTCGACGTGTCCCGCAAGAACTCCAGCGACACCTCGCTCATCCGCATGAGCGAGGGCACGCTTCTTATCCAAGTGCAAGAGCAGTCGGAGGGGTGAGCGCTGATGGGGACCCTGGTGTGCACGCTCGAGATGAGCAAGGAGCGCGGCGTGACCGTCAAGGTGGTCAACGGCGACGACTCGATCACCCAGACGATCACCATGGACGGCACCACCATGAAGCTGCTGGTGACCGATGGCTCGGACGGCAGCTCGATCACCATGGACAAGGCGAGCATCGCCCTGGACACCAAGGATCTGACCATCACGGCCAGCAACACGATCGTGTGCAAGTCGACCAACGAGAGCACGTTTCAGTCGGAGAGCAAGACCTTCACCATCAAGAGCGGATCCGACACGAGCATCGAGGCGGGGGCCAACCTCACCCAAAAGGCCACCTCTGACGTGAGCATCAAGGGGATCAACGTCGCCGCTCAGGGCACCAGCGACGCCAGCGTTAAGGGATTGACCGCCAAAGTCTCGGCCGATACTTCGCTGACCCTCGAAGGAGGCACCCAGGCCGAGCTGTCCGGTCCCATGGTCTCGGTCACGGCCGACGCCACCCTGAGCGCCGAGTCTTCGGGTATGGCCACGCTGGGCGGCAGCATGACCACCATCAAGGGGTCGCTCATCACCGCGGGATAATCGAATGACGGGGTTCTACGGCGAATTTCTGGCGGAGCTCGAGGCGCTCGACGATTTCCTGGCCCGGCGGCGACGATCGATCCGTCTGGTGCAGCCCGAGGATCCCGACGTACGGCGGCTGATGGAGTCGCTGGCGTTCTTCTCTGCCCGGACCCGCGAGACCGCCAACGAGCAGCTCCGCGAGTCGGTGCAGCGGCTGGTCCACGGTCACCTCGACGATTTCATGACCCCGCAGCCCACGCGAGGGATGCTCTGCGCCACTCCTGGGGCTCGGTTGGTCGATCCCGTGCGGCTGCCCCGAGGCTCGCGGGTCCGTCTGCGGACGATGGACGACGACGTCGGCATGTTCACCACCATGCGCGACGTGACGATCCGACCGCTTACCCTCGACTGGGCCGAGCTCCAGATGCGGGGTCGGCGAGGCTTTCGGATCCTGCTACGGATCCAGTCCCGGACGCTGTGCCGGGGGATCGCCGAGCCCCTGTCCTTGCACATCGACCACCTCGACGACTACCTGGCCTCGCTGCGCATGTTCACCAGCCTGCGGCAGCACCTGGACAAAGCCTGGGTGGTCTACGACGACGTACCCGCCCCTGGCGATAGGGTGGAGCAGGACGAGCGTTACCAGGAGTGCGATGTTGGCTTTGGGGGCTCGCCGGCCGCAGACGAGCTCTTGGACATCACCAACCGGCTCTACCGGGCGCCTAGCGGGACGGTGGCGAACATCCGGGACTTCTTCCACTTCCCCCAAAAGGAGCTCTACCTCGACCTGGGGCTACCCGACGCGGCCCGGCCCTGGCGACAGGCGTGGATCTGCCTGGAGCTCGACGACAAGTGGCCGACCGAGCTGGTGGTGGGGGAGAGCCTGTTTCGGTTGTTCATGGTGCCCATCGAGAACCTGTTCGTGGAGCCGGCCGAGCCGATCAAGGCCGACGGCACCCAAACCGCCCACCCCATTGCGCCTGGGGTTTCCGCGATCCAGGCGTCGTTCCACTCGGTGGTGGAGGTCTCGCAGCAAACGGCGACCGGCCCCGACGTGATCTTGCCCGCCTACCTCGCCGGCGGGCGCGACAGCTATGATGTCGGGTACCGCGGTGACGACGTCGATCCCACGCTGCTGCTGCGCATGCCGGACGCCTTTGCCCATCCCCGGATGGTGATGGTGCAGGCGCGCTGGCATCAGCCCTGGTTCGACGACGTGGCGGTCGGCACGCTGGAGGCCAGCCTCCAGACCCGTCACATCGAGGGGGTAGAGTTTCACATACAGGGCGAGCTGACCCCGCACCGGCGCAGCCCGCTGTGGCACGATCCCACCGCGATGCTCCAGGTCTTGTCCCTGCGCTCCAAGCGGATCCTCAGCCGGCAGGACATCGTCAAGCTCATGACCACCCTGGGGGCCGACGACAGCAGCCACCATGGTTCGGTGGCCTCCGAGCTGTTGCACGTGGAGGTCCGCGAGGAGCCGGCCGATCGGCGGCGGGGCGGTGGCGTGGCCTACGTATACCGGATGGTGTTGGCTGCGGTCGAGGAGGACGAGCAGGGTCTTCAGGATGACTATGTGCGGCGGGTGGGCGAGCTGCTCGACGGCTGGAGTAGCAACCCGATCCGTATGGAGATCCGGCGGCGGGCGGCTCGCGATCGTGCATCGGGCGGCGAGGCGGGGGCCGGATGAGGCGCGATAGTTGGCGGGCGATCCTGGCCGCGCAGACCGACGTGGATCGCATGGTGGCCGTGGCCTTTGGTGGCCATCCCCAGCGGGCTCCGGTCGAGCCTGCCGGGTCGTCCGCGACCCCGTTCCAGACGCCGGCGTGGAACGATCCGGGCGCGAGCGAGGAGGTCGCCGGGGGGGCGATGAGGATCACGGCCATCGAAGAGACGGTCTCAGGGCAGACCCGGCGGTCGCTGGGGCGGGTGGCTGAGATGGAGCGTCGCGGGCTGCAGGATCTGCACCAGTGGGTCGTGGGGCGGCTTGAGACGCTGCGGCAGCAGCTCGCACACGAGCAAGGCCGCGAGCAGGCGATGCTCGCGCTCATCTACTACTTCGACGAGCGGATCATGACGCAGCTGCCCGAATACCTGCGCATGGCCTGGCCGCTGCTGCAGATCGAACACACGGGCCAGCGGATCGGGGGCGATCTCTTCTACCAGGACATCGACGACCTGCGCCGCGATCCGAGCACGCCCTCGTTCGTGTTCGAAGTCTACTATTTTTGCCTGAGCAACGGATTTATAGGACGGTACGCCAACGAGCCCGCGAGCATCGAGCGATACGAGCAATGGCTGCAAGAGTCGATCACGCTGGCCGAGGTGCCCCCAGATTCAGCGGATTCCGCAGACACCGCGGAGATCGACACTGGCGACGAGCGCCCCATGCCCGCTTGGGCGGCGTACGCCGTGGCCCTGGTGGCGGTCGTCCTGCTGACTGCGTTGCTGACGCTGCTGTCCAACTACTTCATGACTCCATCGGGCGACAACGGAGCCCAGGCTAGGGGCCCGGCTCGATCCAGGATGGAGGGGCCCACTGACGAGGCGACCTCCGGTCGCGACGAACCCACCGCCGGCGACGCAGGATCCACCGCCGGCGACGACCCACCAGCCCCATGACCCCGCCCGAGACGATTGTCCCGCCCGAGTCCCAGGGCCCGGCACCGCCCTCGGTGATCTCCGCCGCGACTTCACCCGAGGCTGCGGTGGTGCGCCCGGAGATCGTGGTGTTCGAGCGCCTCGTGGGGGAGATCGAGCGGATCTTTGACCCGCAGAGCCCCTCGCGAGCTCAGCTGGAGCAGCCGCTGGCCGCCGTACGATCCGGGGTGGAGGCGATGGCCGAGTCGCCCGAGGCCGCGGAGGTCGTCGCGGCGGCGATCGACGATCTGGAGGACGTGCTCGAGGCGCTGATGCGGGCGGCTGGGTGGCCCCGCGCGGCGGGTTGAGAGAGGCGGCACGATGATGGCGGCACCGGGACCATCGGGCGCAACCACACCGTCCTCCGCCTCGGCGGTGCCGGCCAGTTCGGGCGGAGCGGCCGAGCCGACGGGCTCGCCGGTCGCCACCGCCGAGGCGGGCTCGAGCGGCGCGGGCTCGTCCATCTCTAACTCAGGCGCGGGCGCAGGCGCTGAGTCAGGCGCAGGCGCCGATGCAAGCGCTGCCACCGCGCCCGCGTCGGAGTCCGCCGCCGACGCAGGGGCCTTGGCAGCGGATCCCTCGTGGCTCAGTCAGATCCCGTGGACCACGGTGGCCATCGTGGCCATCGTCCTCGTGCTGGTGGTGGCCGCGATCGTGCTTGTCGTCCGCTGGCGGCGGAAGCGAGCGGCCAGCGCGACTACCTCGACCTCGGGACCCTCGGTCTCGACCCGGCTGAGCTCGATCTGGCGACCGTTCTACCAGCGGATCCCCCGACGGGCTCGGCACTATCCCACCTTCGTGGTGATGGGAGAGGCGGGGGCGGGCAAGAGCCACCTCATCGACTCGCGGGTCGACTGGCGGGGTCAGGCCAATCAATTCAATCATAGCGCCTACCACGGCGCGGTGCTCCAGCTGTACCTCGGCCCCGAGGTGATCGTGCACGAGCTGTCCGCACCCCTGCTGCGCAACGTCAGCGGATCGGCCAAGCGGGCGTTGACCCGGATGTGGCGCCACATGGGGCCCAGCGCCACGGTGGTGGTGGTCCTGGATGCTCGCACTCTCGCGACCACGCCCCCGGCCGATCTGCGGGCCCTCGCCCAGCTCGTACGCGGCAAGATCGGCTTGTTCCCGGGGCGCGTCCACGAGACGCTCGAGATCCGCGTGACCCTGACGCACCTCGACCAAGTCGAGGGCTACGAAGAGTTCGCCTCGGTGGTAGGGACTCACATTGCTGGGCTCGACGTCGACCGGCTCGGTCCCGACTATGCCGATGCGGATGCCCTGGTGGCCGCCTATGACGCTCACCTCGCGTATGCGCTGACGACCCGCGACGGGGGCGACTTTTCCCGCCTGGTAAGCTTCTATGATGGCTTGGCCGGTTTGCTCGGGACGCTGACACCGCTGCTGCTCGCGCTGCGGGGCGAGGATCGCTTTGCCACCCAGTACACGCCCGGCGATCTCTACCTGGGATCGATCGTACCCCACAGCTACGTCGGCGACCCCTTCACGGCGAACCCCGAGCTGGTGGTGGCCAGCATCGAGCGCTACAACCAGCGCAGCATCCGGGGGGCCCTGGTCGCTGGCCTGGCCACCCTGGCCGTGATCTTGGGGCTGACCGTTTGGCACTACATGCGGATCGTCGCCTCCGAGGAGGCCGTCGAGCAGTTTAGGCGCTCCGAAGACGGAAAGAGGGCGGCCAGTATCCACGAGCAGCACATGGCCGAGGACGCGGCCGAGGCGCTCGATCGCATGAGCGACTCGGAGGTGTTGTGGTTGCGGTGGTTTGCGGTTGAGCGCAAAGAGAGGGTCGAGCGTGAGTACGAGCGGACGATCCGCACGTTCCACCTCGAGCCGTGGCTCGAGGTGAACAACCGGATCACGCTTCTTTATGTCGTCTCGCTGATCTACGCCACCAACCGCCCCGACGACGAGCTGGGGCTGCTCATCCTCGAGAACTCGCAGATGTGGGCGGAGCAGCTGGAGCTGAGCGACGAGATCGTCGAGGGCTACGTGAGGGCGAGTCACGATCGTACGACCGTCGACGTCACGCTGCCCGACGAGATCGGTACGACGGGACAAGAATGGACCCAGTACCTGCGTCGTCTTCACGATGCGTTCGAGCGGGAGACGATCGCCGAAGACGCGCTTGCGCAGCTACGCCAGACCCCGGTGGTGCTCAGCGCCAAGGAGTACGAGGTCCTCGAGGAGGTCCGGCAATTGCTGATCGTCCACGAGACCCTCGGCGCGCAGCTGCGACCATTGTTGGCCGATGGGGTCGACTCGCAGTGGGCTGTCAATAACGAGGCCCGCCTCCGCTCGCTGGCCGCTACCCTCGCGGTGCTCCTCGACGTCGAGGATGCCCATACGCGGAAGGCTCGTACCGAGTACTGGGGGCTCGGTCAGCTCAAGGATGAGCTCGAGTACATCGAGCAGCTACGCCAAGAGCAACAGCCCGGGACCACCTACGAGTTCGACACGATCGAGCATGGCTTCGACACCGGGCAGGCGGCCACGGTGATGGCGCGGACCCGGGCTCGGTTCTTCATTCGAGACACGCTGGGGGCGATTAGCCAGCGGATCGCCATGGGGCGGGCCTTCTTCGAGGCGCGAAAGAACTTTCCCGATGCCGGCGTCGTTCAGGGGTATGGGGGGCGCGCGAGCGAGCCGCTCAGCGGCTTTTACACCAAGCTCGTGTTCGACGGTCATGTCGAGCCGGTGCTCAGCTACGCCGCCAACGAGCTGCCGCAGCGAGAGCTCACGCGCGACGATCGGAGCCGACTCGAGTCGGTGATCCGAGAAGCGGCCGAGGCCTACGCCAGCGCCTACCGCAACGCGCTCATCACTTACTACCAGGGCTTCGAGTTTCGGCCCGGGTCGGCGGTCGCGCTGCCCTATGCCCTCAAGCCGCTGACGCAGCCATCGTCGTGGTTCACCGACTTCCTCACCACGGTGAGCAAGAACGCCACGATGACCCTACCCAACGACGAGTACCACGCGCCGATGGCTCGGGCGCTCGAGGTCTTCGAGCCGCTCAACGCCCTGCTGGCCGAGGACAAGGGGGCGATCCCGGGATTGGAGCCCTACGCCGCGATCGTTGCCGGGCTGATCCCGCTGCTCGAGGAGGGCGGGGACACCGGGGCCGAGGCCACGCCCGAGGACGGCCTGCGGCCGCGGCTGTCCGCGTTGGGGCTGCTCACCCTCGATACTCTCACCGGCACCGAGGTCGACCGACGTGAGCAGGTCTCGCAGTGGCTCGAGGGGGCCGGGGTGGACTACAGCTGGCACGAGCCCTTCGATCGCCCGGTTGGGCTGATCTATCGGTATGGCTCGCAGAACGTCGAGGACGAGGTCGAGCAGGCCTGGGAGGACGAGGTGCGCCCGGTCGCTCGACCGCTGCTGGCTCAGTACCCCTTCGATGGGTCGGCCACCGAAGATGCGGCCATCGCCGACATCGAGGCGGTCATGCGCCAGCAGGGCAAGGAGCCGGGCCAGTTCTGGGAGCGCTTCGACCAGCTGATCGCACCGGCCACCACGCAAAACGGCGAGCGCTACGTGATGCTCGGTGAGGTCTATGCCCCGCTGGGCATGCTCGAGCTGGTGCACGACGTTCAGGATCTCTCCACGGCCCTTTGGGATGACGACGGAGCCCGGATCCCGCTGATGCTCGAGATTACGCCCCAGACGCTGCCCCGCAAGGCGTACGATGGGCGGGTGGCCTCGATGGCATACCTGCGCTCGGGAGGCTCGGCGGTCTATGGGTTCAACCAGCGACCCGAGCCCCAGACGCTCGCGTTGCGCTGGTGGGAGCAGGGCACCTCGATCGTCTCGCTCAAGATGACCGTCGTGGGGGCCACCGATAGCAGCCGGGAGTACACCCTCGAGGAGGGGGGCACTACGTTCAGCTTCTACCACCTGCTCGACCGGGCGCGCCGCTGCGAGGGGACTCGCTGCTCCAAAGAGACCACCGGGGGGCTGTCACTGACCCGCTGGGCGGTGGCACGGGGCCAGGGGTGTCGACGCTGGGCCGGGCGGGGGACGACCGAGCTGCCGGTGAGCTGGCGGGTGCCGCTGGACGCCAAGGGCACGGTGGCGCGAGAGGTTCGCTTTGTGCTCGACAGCGATCCCTGGGCGCCCTTCGTGGTGAGGGACTGCCGATGAGGTGGTCGTGGTCTACGCTGTCTACTGTGGCGGTGCACGCGACCGCGGCCGTGGCCGTGGCCGCGGGGGTCGCAGTGGCCGGGGGATGCAAGAAGAACGACGGTGATGGGAGCAACACGCCCGGCGCCAATGGGTCTGACTCGGGTGGATCGACCACTTCGTCGGAGCCCGACGGGCCCATCCTGTCGATCCATGTGCGCTCCACCGTGCTGACCAACGACGGGCGGCCGCTCTATGGCGTGGTGCGGGCCGTGTCGCTCAAGGACTTCGTAGAGGATGGCTACCAGGGGGTGGCCGATCTGGTCGTCGAGCCTGACGACAGCGTGCTGGCGACCTTCATGGTGTTTCCGGGGATCGAGTTCGACACCCAGATCCCCAAGCCCGAGGCCAAGACGGTCGCGATCTATTGCTTGTTCACCGAGGCCACCGGGGGGTCGTGGAAGCGGTTGTTCGAGGAGCCGGAGTCGATCGATGTGTCGCTGGGGGCGGATCGACTCGAGGAGGAAGAGCCGTAGCACTTCGTGGCGGAACGATCGTCCGGCGCGAGACCATGGTATTTCATTCATATCGGGGGCCAACGCGCAAGAGGGTCCTGGCCGGGCGCAGTCACCGCTCCACGGTAGGGTTATTCGTACGCTGCTGGTGACGTACGATTTCTTCGATACGCTGAATAATAAGTCCGGCGGTGGCGACCCCCGCACGCGAGGGTCGAGAGGGCCCTCGAAAACGACAGTAGGGAGTCGACCAGTGAATGTACGAGTAATGATTACGACGATCGCCATCGGCGGAATTTCGGGCCTATTCGTAGGGAGCGACACCGCTCACGCGGTTCGCGTCGGGGGGCACGCGGCGCAGATTTGGGGGAGCGATGCGGGGTGCGCCAGCTCCGCTTATGCCACTCTCGAGAACACCTGCAACGACACCAAGACCTTCACCATTCCCCTGATGGTGGCGAGCCCCGGCGGCAAGGCGCTCAGCTTTCGCGCCGTCGGAGCCACGCAGAACAACAATGTCGGGTGCCGGGGGCAAGCAATGGCCGACGACAACGCCGGTTTTTGGGCCACACCCTGGACGTTCATGAATCAGTTCGGCAGCGTGCAGACGGTGGATCTCGGCATGCTGAACGTCGGCAATGACGGGGCGGTCTACATGCGATGCCAGATCGATAACGGCGGTAAGCTCTTGTCGGTCGAGTGGGAGCAGTAGGTCGATACGAAATCGGTACACAGTGAGCCGTGCTCCATCGAGCATGGCTCGCTCTATCGACCACGGTCAGTACATTTTCTCGCGACACTTGGGTGGATCATGTCGAATCTTCGCACCGGAATCATCGTGACCCTCGCGGTCTGTGTCACCGGCCTGTATGTGGCCGATCGCGTTCAGGGCCATCACGGGGCCCGAGCCATGGAGCAGCAGTTGGCGAAGCTCGAGGCCGAGCGCGGCGTGCTCAAGACGCTGGCTCGTTCACTCGAGTCCGAGCGCGTCAAGATGCAAGACTACCGACGGGCAGTGACCAAGCACGCCACCCACTCGGCGCCCGCCGTCGATCGGGGGGTCTCGCGGTCGCTCGACATGGTCGCTACGAGCCCCGAAGCTGATGCGCCCGCGGGCGGTGCCGAGCCGCTACCGCCTCCCGAGCCTCCTCCGACGATGGAGCAGATGAGCGAGGTTCTCCAGGACGACTTCGAGGCGCATGGTGACGATCCGGCGTGGAGTCGGGGGGCGGAGCAGCAGGTCCTCGACAGCTTCCATGTCTCGGTCGACGAGCGCACATCGTTGTCTTCGGTCCGTTGCAACGGCGCGATGTGCCGCATCGAGAGTGATCACGACGATATGGCCTCATTTCGGGGCTTCGCCGAGGATACGGTCATGGCCCCGGACAATGGCCTGTGGAACGGAGCCATCTTCACCGCGGTCGTTGATGGCGGGGATGACGGCCAGCCGGTTACGGCGGTGACCTTCATCGCCCGGGAGGGGGAGGCACTCTCCGGCGTCGCGGGGTGAGCTCTATGTGCTGAGGCTGGCTGAGAGTGCGCGACTGCGTCGCGCCCGGCCTCGGCATTGCTACGCTGAGGCTAGCTGGGAGTGCGCGACTGTGGCGCGCCCGGCCTTGGTCTTGGCCCGGAGGTATGCGCTCGTGGGCGTCGTTGGCTCAGTCGTTGCGTTCGTCGTCGCGTTCGTCGCTCGGGCGAGTGTCGATGCGGGTCGGGTGAGGCCCGTGACGGAGCGCGGGGAGCGGGGGGATCACCGTGCGGCGCCGGGGGGGCGGCGGGGGCTCGGCGATCGACTCATGCACCGCGGTACGGCCCGCGGCGGTGATCCCGATGGTGACCTGGGCGCTCAGGGTGCGCGCCGTTCCGGGATCGAGGTCGCCGATGATGTGGGTAACCGGCTGATCGGGGTGGCGCGGACGCACGATGAGCGACGGGGGTGGTCGTGGCTGCTCGGCATCGTCGTTAGAGGTTTCACCGGACGAGGCGCCCTCGTCGGTCGAGACATCCTGGTCAGATGAGGCGTCCTCGTCGGACGATGCCTCGTCGGTCGAGGCGTTGTCGTCTGGCTCGGTATCATCGAGCGAGGCGCCCTCGTTGGGTGGGGTGTCTTTGTTGGGCGGGGTGTCTTCGTCGGGCGAGGTGTCCTCGTCGGGGGCGTCGTCCGTCACCGAAACGATCCTATCGGGTGAGGCCGGCGGGGGCGACCGCGATCTGCGCGGAATGGTCGATTGGAGGAGTACGAACGGCCGAGCCCGTGCTCCGGGAGGTTTGTCGGTAGACGGACGCGATGGGTCGGCCTATCGTAGATGGAGTTTCGAGGCATCCTGGTGAAGAGCGTTTGGGCGGGTCGAGGTCGCAGCGGTGGTCAGGGGTTGGTCATTCAGGCCAGCTTCGGTGACCCTTCGGCCCGACTTGAGCGTCGGTCCGGTGCGGCGGGTCCCGGTTTTCCGTCGCGTCGCGGGTCGGCTCTGCGGCGAAGTGAGAACGAACGTCCGTCCACCTCGGCCAAGGGCTCGGGTCCGGCCGAAGGTCCATGGAGTCGCGCGCCACGACCGGAATTCTTACCGTCGAGGGATCGTGGGACGGCGCCGGCCCAGGCGGCGCCGGCCAAGTCAGGTCGCGATCTTTGGGCGGGTGCGCCGCGGCCGGATATGCTGCCAGGTCGCGGGCAATCCAGGGCGGCGCCGGCCCAGGCAGTGCAGGCCAAGTCAGGTCGCGATCTTTGGGCGGGTGCGCCGCGGCCGGACATGCTGCCAGGTCGAGGGCAGTCCCGGACGGCATCGGCCGGTACGGCGCAGGCCAAGTCAGGTCGCGATCTTTGGGCGGGTGCGCCGCGGCCGGATATGCTGCCAGATCGAGGGCAGTCCCGGGCGGTCCAGCCAGCCCGCTCCTCACGTTCGAGTCGTCGAGCGGTCGGTGGGGCGAGCATTCATCGATCTTCGGTCTCACTGTCGCCCGGAGTGCTGCGTGGAGGCGCCGGTCAGCCCTTGCCCAGCGCCGTACGTCGTCGAATGGAGGGGTTGCTCGGGGCGGATCTGTCCGCGGTGCGCATCCACCAGGGGCCGCAGGCCGATGCGATCGGGGCGCAGGCGTTCACCGTCGGCGATCGAGTGTACTTCGGGCGTCAGCAGTATCGCCCCAACACTCCGCAGGGGCAGGCGTTGCTGGCCAAGCAGCTGACCTATGTCGTGCAGCAGCGGGCGGGCTTGGTGCACAACCCTCGTGGCCGAGGAGTCGTCTTGGTCCGCGATCCCGTGCTCGATGCTCAGGCCGAGCAGGTCGCCGCGCTCGCCACCCAGCCGGGGGCGCTGCAGGCCAAGCGCCTACCGCCGGGTCGAGGAATGTTCCAGATCAAGACCAGCGATCAAGGAGCCGGGATGCAGCACCTGGATCTATACGAGCGTGGTCGCGCGATCGGTGGGGCTGACGTCGTGCTCGAGCGAGGCAAGGCGCGGCTTTACAACCTGCGGATCGATGATGAGCACCGCGGACGCGGGGGCGGCGATCGGCTGCTCAAAGCTGCCGCCGAGGCGAGCGCACGGGCCGGTCGACGGACGCTGAGCCTGGACGCAGAGGATGACGGGAGCGGGCGTCTGCTGGAGTGGTACGAGAACCACGGGTTTTCGCGGACGGGGGTTGATCGGGATGGGATGCCCTTGTTCGAGGCCGATGTGGGTCGGCTCAAGCGGGGGTGAGCAGTCGGCCTCGGTGCTCGAAGGCTTTCCGGGAGCGAGGGTCACAGCCGGACGGCGTTCGAAGGCTCCGCGGGAGCTCGGAGTGGGTCGGGGTGGTGCGCGAGAGCTCCGCAGGAGCTCGGAGTCGGTCAAGGGCGGTGCGCGAGGGCTCCGCGGGAGCTCGGAGTGGGTCGGGGGTGGTGCGCGAGAGCTCCGCAGGAGCTCGGAGTGGGTCGACAGCGGTGCGCAAGAGCTCCGCATGAGCTCCAAGCGCGTGAGGATGGGGCCCAAGAGCTCCGCAGGAGCCTGGGGAACGGCAGGACGAAGACCCTGCGACGAAAGGGGGCTGTTCGACGATCGGTCATGGAGTTTCGACGGCTCGACCGGAAAAAGAGCCGCGATCCGTGCAACGAATGGAGGTGCGAGGTCGAGAAGGTATGCACAGACCTACTCTCGGAGAACGAACCAGTGCACTCACTCGACACAGCCTCCAGCTCCCTCGAGCAACCCCTGACGGCCGAAGCCGCCTTCGAATCGATGCGTATGCACATCGATGCGGTTTTGGTCGACGAGCTATTGCCGATCAACATCGAAGTCTCTCGTGCCGTTTCGGATGCACTTGGCGTGGCCGAGCGCATGGACGCGCTACGAGCACAGATCGACGCGCTCGTTGGCTTCGATCGTTTCGTGGTGGTGAACCTCCGAGCGATCGCACTTGCTGCACTCTATGCGCATCTGGTCGTTCTCCAGCGCGAGGACGATGGCGAAGACATCCACGCGCTGGGGCGCGAGGGCGCCGAGCTTCGCGACACTCTTCGTGTGGCGGCTGTGGCTCTGGCCCACCGGGGTCTTCTCTCGCCCGAGCGGCTGGGAGGGATCCGTCGCGGTCGAAGCCGGGTTCAGGTCGCCAGCGAGCTG
Organism: Myxococcota bacterium; assembly: GCA_039194325.1. Classification (GTDB taxonomy): domain Bacteria; phylum Myxococcota_A; class Polyangia; order Nannocystales; family Nannocystaceae; genus Paraliomyxa. The sequence continues at coordinate 24,597 of JBCCWC010000096.1, read as the reverse complement.
ATCGCACTTCGGGGGATCTTTCGTGAGGCTTGGCCTCGGATCGCGATCAAAACGTCGATCTCCTTCGATGAGGTCGAGCGCGCGGGTGTTCTGGGTGTTCGCCTTCATGCCGCGGCCGGAGCACGCAGCCTGGGGCCCCATCCGAGGGGAGAGCCCGATGACTCGCGCATGCTCCGGAACAAGGCATTTACGCTCATGATGCGCGCGTATGGGGAGTGCCGGCGCGTGGTGCTCTATCTTCGTTGGCACGAAGGCGATGCCGATGCCTATGTACCCTCGCTCTATCGCAAGCGCGGGCGCCGTCGAGTCGGGTCGTTTCGACCACCTCCACGCTCGGGGTCCTCGTCCGTATCGGAGGGGTCGCCGTTGGTCGTCGCTACCGGAAGTCGTGACTACGAGGGCTGAGCTCGTCCGTGATGCTCCGCGTTGCGCGCAACGTCGAGCCGGCGATCTGAGACGTTCGAGAGTCGATCGTCACGACCCTGATCGGTGGGCGAGTCCGCTCGCCTCGGACGACGGCCCGTACTCGTCAACGGGTATAAAGCGGGCCGGCGATGGGAGGCATCGATCTGCTCGCGATCTGGTTGTCGGCGGCGGAGCCTCGCGTCGAGCTTGTGGGTCCGCCGCTGCGGTGGACGGCGGCGGAGCTTTGTGTCGAGCCGATGGATGATCCGCCGCTGCGGTGGACGGCGCCGGCGTCGTGCCCCGATGGATCGGCGGTGGAGCGTGAGACGCAGCGGCTGCTCGGGGGCAAGCCGCTGTTGCTAGACGAGGTGACGATCGACGGGCGGATCGAGGCCAACCCCGCGGGAGGCTGGCGTCTCGACCTGAAGGTCGTCACGCCCCAAGGCACCAGCAGTCGTCGGCTGGATGCCGACGAGTGCCACACGCTCGCCGAGGCCGCGGCGCTCTATGTGGCGCTGGCCCTCGATCCCATGGCCATGCTCGCCGAGCCGGCGGCTGCAGCCCGAGTTGACGCCGAGTCCGCGGAGCCCGGAATTGACGCTGGAGTAGTCTCCGGGTCCGAGGCCGGGTCCAAGGCCGAGCCCGAGGCCGGGTCCGATGCCGAGCCTGAGTCCGAGCCCGAGCCCGAGCCCGAGCGTGCGTCCAGATCGGCGTTCGGGTCTCGCTCCGAGCCCTCAGGTCGGTCCCGCGTGCGCCCGCAATGGGCCCTGCGGGTGCAGGGGTCTGGCGGTCGGTGGATCCACCCCCGCTGGGGCGGGGGGATCGGCGCGGGTGTGTCCTTGGGGTTGCCGAGGGTCCGTGTCGAAGCCATGGCTCAGTACTGGTTTCCCCGGCAATTCGAATCGGAGGTCTTGGGTGTCGGCACGCGGACCGACTTGGGTTTCGCCGAGCTGCGCGCTTGCCCCCGCGCCATCGTTCGTCGCGTCGAGCTGCTCGGGTGTGCGGGGGTGGATCTGGGAGCGGCCACTGCCCGCGGCGTGGGCGTCATGGATGAGCGGGTTGCCCGAGCCGTGTGGTTTGGCGCCGTGGTGGGCCCCGCCGTCGCCTGGTACCCTATCGAGCGCTTGGGCTTTTGGGTCGAGCTCGATCTGGTCGGCAGCCTCTATCGTCCCCGTTTTGCGGTAGACGGCCTCGGAGAGGTCCTGCGGTTTGGCGCGGTCGGCGGTAGGCTCACGCTGGGCGTACAGGTGGAGCTTTGATCTGCATTTTGGGTGACGGCGACCGGCCCCTCGGATCACCAAGGGGTTGAGCGTGCCGGGCGAGCGAGGCACACGAGATGGCTGGCCCCCACCGTCTCTCGAGGCGATCTACCGCGATCACTGGCGCTACGTATGGAGATGTGCGCGAAAGATGGGCATCCCCGACGACCGGCTCGACGACGTCGTCCAGGACGTGTTCATCGTGATCGGCAATACGCTGGGATCGTTCGAGGGAAGAGCCAAGCTTCGCACGTGGATCTACTCCATCACCTTTCGGGTGGCCCAGGAGCATCACCGCAAGCGTGCTCGCGAGCAGCGGGCCGATCCCGGTGGTTCGGAGGGTGTCGAGGCTCCGAGTCCCGAGCAGCACCTCGAGCGAGTGGAAGCGGCGAGCCTCTTGCAGTCGCTACTGGCCGAGCTCGACGACGACCAGCGCCTGGTGTTCTCGATGGCCGAGCTCGATGGGGTCAGCCCGCAGGACATCGCGCGTCAGCTCTCGGTGAGTGTCAACACTGTCTACTCCCGGCTCCGGCTGGCGCGGCGCAAGCTGGAGCGAGCGATCGAGCGTACGCGCGCCCGGGTCGCGCGACAGGACGGTCGACGACCGGATAGAATGAGAGTTGGCCGGTGAACGATTCGACTACGGAGCTCGATCGCCTCCTGAGTGCGGCGCGTTCGCTCGATGCCGAGCCACCGGCGGAGGCGGGCGCTCGGATCTGGTCGGGCGTGGCCGCCTCGGCGGGGACGCCCGGTGTAGCCGTCTCACTGGGGGCCGCGTCGTCCTCGGCCCTGAAGATCGGGCTCGTGGTCGCGGTGACCCTCGTGGGTGGTGCGATCGCATGGACGGTCTGGGGTTCGTCCGAGACCGGTGCGGAGTCCACGGATGCGCGAGTCTCGGCCGCGCCGAGCGAGGTGCCCGCGGAGCCTCGGCCCGAGCCCGCCGTGCTCTTGGTCCCCGAGCAAGAGCCGGTGCTCATCATCGAAGACGACGACGCAAAGCGCGTGTCCCGGCCCCGGTCGGCCCGAGCCGGAGCGGCCCGAACGGAGGCTGATCTGGCGGAGGAGACTCGTCTGTTGCGTCAGGCCAAGGTGGCGCTTGGTCGGGGCGATGCCGCGTCGGCCCACGCCAAGCTCCAGCGGCACGCCAAGCGATTTGCCCGGGGAGAACTGGTGGAGGTGCGCATGGCTCTGGAGGTTCAGGTGCTGTGTGCTCTGGATCGCCCCCAGCAAGCCCGTCGGATCCGCAAGCGCTTCCTGAGTCGGTTCCCTCGTTCGGCGCTCACCGGCCAGGTCAAGGGCGGCTGTACGGAGCCATAGGCGCGGCGCGACGCAACGCATGAGATCCGTACATACCCACGATGAGACGGATGCGTTGTACAGACGGCGTCTGCGGCCCTATTGATGGAGTGTCGAGCGTGGTTCGAGATACAACGCGCCGCTACTCGGGTTGAGGCCCGGCGCCGGTAGATGGCTACGACCTTCGTCCCGAGGCTGATGGGCCTATACGAGCGGGGTCAATGGATGCTCTTGCTGCGGCTCGAGGCCCAGGACCCGTAGGGTCATGGTGTCTCGCGCATGGGGGCCGCTGTGGTGGCCTTTGGAGCGAGTGCATCGACGTACTCGTCCGTGAGCTCGATCGCGACAGTGGAGATGATCATGAAGAATTCACGAAGATCCACCCTGGGTTCGATTCACTGGCGAGCCTCCCAGTCGGTCGTGGCCGTGCTCTTGGCGCTGCCCCTGGTGGCGGCGGCCTGCGGAGGGGACGACGGCGATGACATGGTCGATGGCGGTGACCCGAGCGAGGGCAGCACGGCGCCGGGGACGACCGGGCCAAGCTCTGCGGGGGGAACCGAGCAGGGCCTCACCACCGAAGGCGCCACGTCGGGGGGCTCGGAGGGCTCCGAGACCAGCGAGCCGGGCGATAGCAGCTCCAGTATGGGCCCGGATGAGGGCTCCACGGACTCGGGGACCACCTCCGCGGGCAGCAGTGGTGACGAGCCTCTTCCTGTCGACGCATGCACGAACGAGGCCGACATGGCGATCCTCGACGCCGTCGACGAGGATATGATCGCAGGTGATTGTGCGCTGCAAAGTGGGGGCAATACCCAGAGCGCGATCATGTGCATTCAAGAGGTGACGGGGCTGTCCGATGACTGCACGACCTGCTTCGGGTTGGTGATCTCGTGCGTGTTCGCCGAGTGTCTGCCGCAGTGCTTCGAGCCCAGCGCGGCCGAGTGTGTGGAGTGCCGGGCCGACAACTGCGACGCGGATTTCGTCGAGTGCTCCGGAATCGAGTCATAGCCGTCGGTGATGCTCGAGCCGGCTCCATGGGGACATAGCTCGTTGCGTTCCATGTTGCAACCCGCTATGCTGCAACCAACTATGGAGCGCAAGTCGTTCGCCGACGCGCACTGCTCGCTCGCCCGCTCGCTTGACGTCCTGGGTGACTGGTGGAATCCGCTCATCCTGCGCGAATGCCACTACGGCGTGAACCGATTCGACGGGTTCCTACAGTGGCTCGGGATCGGACGTAACATCCTGACCCGGCGTCTCAAGCTCTTGGTCGAGCAGGGCCTGCTCGTCAAGCGGCCCTACCAGGACAACCCGCCTCGCTTCGAGTATCACCTCACGCCCAAGGGCTACGATGCCCTTGTCGTCTTGATGGCGCTCATGCCTTTCGGCGAGAAGTGGTCGTTCGAGCGGGGCAAGGAGCCGATCCGCCTCTACGATCGCCAAACGGGTCGAAGGATCCGGCCGGTGGTCGTCGACCGTGACACCGGAGAGCCGCTCGATCCCCGTGAGATCTATACCGGGCCTGGTCCGTCGTTTCCTCGCTCCGCGCGTGTTCGTCGAGCCCGATTTCGGGAGTACTATGAGCGCAACACGGAGGAGTGAGCGCTCAACGGTTGGGCACCGCTTAGGCGAAGGAGGGCTCGGGAGAGGACGGCATCGAGGCGGGCGCGACGCCCCCGCGGCGGGGATCTACGGCGCCGGGCGGCGAACGATCACGATGGACAGGCGAGGGGGTCGAGGACCAGCGCGTCGCCTTCGTCCCTCCAGTGCGTTCCCCATGGCTCGCTCAATGTCTGCAGGCGTTGCTTGACCGGCTGGCCACGGGCTCCGGGGGCGGGTACGGGGTGCTCGACCGGGGTCGGCTCGATGAGGACGGGGTGGAAGACGACGGCGTTCAGGCATTCGCGCCCACGGGCGCGGATCCGCAAGACCCCGGTCTGGCGGGGGATCTCGTTGACGTTGTCGAACAGGAAGTTGCCCATCGAGTAGGCGATCACGCCGCCGTGGTAGGACTCGATGCCCTGTAGCACATGGGGGTGATGGCCGACCACGAGGTCCACCCCGGCATCGACGAGCTGGTGGGCGACGAAGCGCTGCGCCGCGGTGGGAGTGCGTCGACCTTCCTCACCCCAGTGAACGAGGACCACGATCAGGTCGTGGCTGGCCCGGGCTCGGCGGACCAGCGGGATCACGCGATCGTCGAGCTCTCGGGTGGGCACCAGGGGGATCGAGGGAAGCCCGCGGGGGCGGGGGCCGTTGAGGCGAGTGGCGACCGCGACGAAGCCGATGCGCCAGCCCTCGCGCTCGACGGTCTGCACGCGTACCGTCGGGGGCTCGTCGGGCACCGAGCCCAGGCCGACGATGCCCAGCGCTGCGAGGATCCGCGGGGTTTGCTCGAGTCCCGCACGCCGTAGATCATAGGCGTGGTTGTTGGCCACGCTGACCGCATCGAAGCCCGCGCGGGCCAGGTGCTGGGCCATCTGCGCGGAGGCACCAAAGCGAAATGGGGAGGCGATGGGGCTCTTTTGTGGGAGCTCGAAAGCGAGGGGCGTCTCGAGGTTGCCGACCACCAGGTGGGCATCCAAGAGCGCACGTGTGGGGGCGAAGACATCGAACCCATCCTCGGCGATAGGATCGAAGCCGTCGGTGCGGTAGCGACCGAAGATCATGTCGCCGACGAAGGTCATCTCGAACAGGTCGGCCCGCTTCGGTCGGAGCTCGGGCGGCTCGGGAGCGGGGTCGTGGGGAGGGCGGAGCGTGGAGACGGGCGGCTCGGGAGCGGGGTCGTCGGGGCTCGTTTGGGAGTTCGTTGGTGTTGCCGAGAGCACCGTGGTCGGGGTGGTGATCGACGCTGGGAGGGACGCGGTCATCCTCGGCCCGCACGCAGCCGATGCGCTCAGCACGACGCCGGCGACGAGCAATGCGGATCGGCCCGAGGTTACGGAGACAGGTCGCATGTCTTGCGCAGACGAGCGGCATAGGGTGATCGAGGGTGGCGCTCGAGGAAGCGACGGGCCTTGGCCCGGTGTGCGGAGCCCTGGTGGCAGCGGGCTTCCAGCTGTAAAGCGTGGCGGTCTGGAGCCATCTGGCCGCGGGGGAAGCGGCGGCGATGCTGCTCGAGGATGGCCAGCGCCTCGGCCGATGATCCACGACCGAGCGCTTGCTTGGCGCGGCGCAACAGATCGATCTCTGCCGCGAGATCCGATGCCGAGCTGGCGGGGGATCGGGAGCGACGACGGGGTCGAGGGCGAGCGGCATCGGCGTCGATTATGGGGTCGGGCTCGGGCTCTGCCTCCACCGCAGGTTCGGGTGCGGGCTCGGGCTCGGGCTCGGCTATCGATATCGATCCGACCGCTTGCTTCGATGTCACCGAGCGGGGGCTCGTCTGTTCGGGCTCGGCCTCGTAGATGGACTGTTGACTCGGGTCGCTCTCGGTCTCACTGAGCCAGCTTGAGCCTCGACCCAGCGCAAAGCCGAGTCCGACGAAGACGATGGCGGCGGCAGCCGCGACCGCCACCCATGGCCAACGCCGCGGGGTCGGGCGGGTCATTGCGTCGTAGTGCGACACGATCGACTCGGCGTCGGCCGAGCCTCGTGTCGCTTCGATGCGGGCCCAGGTCCGTGTCTCGACGCCCGGGGTCGAGTCGAGCCGAGCACGGTAGGACTTCAGCGCCTCGACGGCATCATTGCTCAGCGACTCCATCGTGCTCCCTCCTTGACGAGCCGACGCCGTGCGACGACGCGCTCGAATGCCCGCCGGACGCTCCGGATCCGGGCGTAGATCGTATTGAGATTGATTCCTGTCGCCTCGGCGATCGCCGGCGCCGGCAACCCCTCGACCAGCGCGAGCATGAAGATCTCCCGCTTGTTCGGAGACAGGTGCTCGACGAAGGCCTCGACCAGGTCGGCGGCCTCGGCTCGGGCCACGGCGTCCTCGGGATCACGGTCGGGCTCGGGTGCGGTCGTTGCGGGGTCGTCGGTGACCAGCGCGAGTCGTCGCTGGCTGCGTCGTTCACCACGGTGGTGATGGGACACCACGCGTCGCGTGATCCCGTACAGCCAGCTTCGCAGCGAGCCGCGGCCCTCATAGCCATCGAGCTTGGCCCCCACGATCACGAATACGTCGTGGACCACGTCCTCGGCCTCGTGCGGGCTGACTCCGAGCTGTCGCGTCACCCGGTATACGAATTGTCGGTGCTCTCGGTACACGCTGTGGAGGCTTGGGGGATGGGGCGCCGCTGGGCGCACCTCCGTGACGTTTCCGTGCACACCCTTACTGTGCCCGCTCATCGCGAAACCCGTGATTCTTTGTTACGGCCCCAGCCAAACTCGACCCCGAGCAGGCCGCGTAGCCCCACCGGGCCGAGATCGTGGACCGGGCCCAGGCCCTCGATTACAAAGGTATGGCGCAAGATCACCACCGCGGCTTCGACGCTGGCGACCACCGACAACCAGCGAAGGGGCGACCATACGAGCTCACCGGAGGGGACGACCGCGACCCAGGGCAGCGCGCTCGTCTGAACCCGAGCAAACCCGAAGCCCCGCCCGATCACCTGTCCGGCCTCGATCCCCACGCACAGCGGGAACGCCAGGGTGCGTGTTCGCGGCATTCCACATCCGCGCCCTCCCAGGGACCATAGGCTCAAGCGGCCCCCGCTCTCGGGGAGGATCGACGAGTAGGCGCGCCCGGGGCTCCGCCACGAGGCCAGCAGTCCCACGCGAACGGCTCGGCCGACCCAGCCTCCCTCGAGCCGCACCAAGGCGCCGACCTCGGGGAGATCGAGCCCCGTGGGTCCGGCGGCAATCCTCACCCTCCATGGGGCCCTCCATGGGACAGGAGCCACGGGCTCGGGGGGAGACTCGACCGTGGCCGGCGGAGGGGGCGCGGGTTCGGGTTCGGGTGCGGGTTCGGGCTCAGCCTCGAGCTGCTCCATCACCGAGGGGTCTATCGTGACTGCGGCGAGAAAGGCGGCCGCTTCACTGACGGTCTCACATCGATCCGCATCGAACTGTCGCTCGGTGCGAACTTGGCCCGTGGCCAGTCGAAGCTGGAGATGAAACCGACCGTCTCGCTCGACGACGGTGACCTCCACCTCGGCCGTGGTCGGCAGCGTGTCGTCGCGGGGGAAGTAGCGACGGAGCTCGCCGACGAATGCCTCGGGCCCGCACGATGCGGGTCCCTCCCATTGTAGCGGTAGGACCTCGCCGGGGGACGCCGGCCCCAGCGTTGCGGCCAAGGCCCCCCGTATCATCATGGCTTGTAGCACCCCTGCTCCTCGGTCGTCATCGACCTTGCCTGGTATGGTCTACACGAGCCCACCCCGGGGCATGGTGACGGCATCACGAACGATGCACAATGCCCGTGGGTTAGCGCCGTCTTCGGGTTCGGATCGAGCCGGATCGAACCCTTGCCCCGGTCCAAAAACATTCACGGGTCGGAGGCCGAGTGGGCACGGCCCTCGCGAAGGCAGATGATCATGCACGCGAGCAACTCGACCCGACGTGTCTCCCGACTGGGCAGCCTGCTACTGGTCACCGTATGCGCCGCGTGCAATGGCACCGAGGGATCCCTGGGCGCCGTCGGCGGCGGCAGCGAGGGTCTCGATCCTGGACCCGAAGAGCTCGACGAGCCGGCGGTGCGGTCGATCTGTGGTGACGAAGCCACACCTGTCCGCGAGCAGCCCTCACTATTGTCCGATGCCTTTGAAAACAGCTGCGCGGGCTGTCATGGCTCGCTGGGCGAAGGGGTGATGGCGCCGGGGGTCGATGCCGCGCCGCCGCTGGACCACACACTGACCTTCGAGCAGTACCTGACCACGGTTCGACAGGGGCGCCACGAGGGCACCGCGCGCATGCCCGCGTTCGACTCCGACCTGGTGAGCGACGAGATGCTCTACGCCGACTGGGAGATCCTCGCGGCCACCTCGTTGTCCGAGCGAGCGCAGGCCGCCCAGCTGCGCCCCGTCGTGTTGCCCGGAGGGCTGGGGGATCCTGCGGCTGTCGAGGAGGCCCTGGCCGAGGGGCTGGCGATCTGGCGCGAGCCGGGCAAGCGAGGCTCCTGCGCCGGCTGCCACGGGCCCGAGGGGATCGACCTGGCGCGCCTGGGCTACCGCGACTCCGACATCCTGCGCCGGGCGGTCGGCCAGGAGATGACCGACGCGGAGTCTCACGCGCTGGTGCGGATGGTCCGGGCGCTCCGCGATCGTTACGAGATGGAGGACCGGTGCGACCCTCGGCAGCCCTTCTTGCAGCCGGGGGGAGCGGTCCTGCCCGGGCAGACCGTACCCGAGCGCGACCTGGCGGTGGTCGACGAGCTGCGACGCCACGGGATCGACCTCGAGGAGCGGATCGTCAACGTCGAGCAGGCGCACGAGTTCCTGCATCGGTTGCTCGAGGTGGGCTTCATGAACATCCGAGTGCCCTTCGAGTTCAACCGCTGGACCGAGGACCGGGCGCTGGGTGAGGACCGCCGATCGGTGGCCGAGTGGATCCCCGAGTATGCGCGCGAGCCGGTGCCCGGCCGCGAGGCGGAGTGGTTCGCGCTGAGCGACGCCTACATGGCCGATCCCAGCGAAGAGAACCTGTGGTCGCTGTACGACGCCGTGCCCGAGCTCACCGAGCCGGCCCTCGACTTGGCGGGCGGCAGCAGCCCCGACTCGACCTCGGCCAAGCTGATGATGCGTCGCTACCAGTCTGTGCTCATCGCCCAACACATGATGCGGCACAACGTGGTGGAGTTTCCCCGGCGCTACTCCGACGAGGAGCGGGAGTACCTGTGGGGAGGTCTACAGCTGGCCCAGAGCAAAGACGAGCGGCAGGAGGAGCTGCTGGCCCGTGATGCGCTATGGGACGCGGGTGAGATCGCGATGACCATCAACCGCGGTCACTCCGACGAGCTCGATCTGGCGCCCTTCATCGTCGAGAAGATGTCGTGGGAGTCCGAGGACAGCAAGAAGATCCTGGGGCAGGATTTCGGCTTTGCCGCCGTGCCGTGGATGTGGCTGGGCCTCGCGTCCGACCCGGCCTTGCAGGTCACCAACGGGGGGCGGGCGTCGACCGAGTACTTCGAGACTCGCTTCACCCGGACCCTCGACGTCAACACCACCGGGAGTGGCTGGCCCAAGCGCCCCAACGAGTACCTGCTGGCCCGCGAGCTCCAGGCGATCATGATAAGCGTGGGCAAGACGGAGGGCATCGACGAGGGAATCCCCACCAACAACTTCGGCCGCGAGGGCTTCAACGGTCGGTGGGCCCATCACAAGATCTGGAGGGGCTTCAACCCGCCCTCCGAGGACGGCGATCACAGCGGTGGAGAGGACGACTCGTCGCCGCCCGAATACGAGGGCATCGAGCGGCAGCGAGAGCAAGCCCGCCGTGCGCTACAGCTCAATTTCCAGCGCGCCGCGTTCTTCCTCACCGTGGTCGACATGCAGCGGCGCAACGAGTATGGGCAGTTCCTCGCCAACCCCGAGGCGCTCACGCGCATGCGCGACCACCTCATCGCCGCCGGCCCCGAAGAGGAGGCCCCGGTGTGGCGCTCGCTCCACGAGATGGCCTTGGCCGCGTGGTCGGAGTCGGAGTGCGTGTCTGATAAGTGTGACGATCCCGACCTGTGAGCGGCATACCGAGGGACGAGCCATGCGACGAACGAAACCCGGAGCGTGGGTGCTGGTCGTGATGCTGGGCGTAGCCGGCTGCGGCGGCGACCAGGACCCGACGGCATCCGAAGACGGCACGGGCGATGAGGTCTCGGGAGCTGCCGGACCGGCTGGAGGCGAGGACTCGGCGGGCGAGCGTCCGCCGGTGGTTGGCTACTGCGAGGGCGACCCGGCCGGGAGTCCCGGGCCGGATCCTTCACTGGGTTTCCAGCCTGAGGTCGAGCCGACGGGGTGGGGTCCCACCGACGCGGGGGGCGTGGCCAACCCTGGCGGTCGGTGTCCCGACGGCAAGGGCGGTACGCCCATGCGGCTGCCGCGAAGCGACGTGGAGTACTGCGTCAAGGCCTCTGCCGCGTGCGAGACCGGCGAGGCCTGCTGTCCGCTGTTCGTCACCATCAACGCCGAAGGGCCCTACTTCGGGCGAGTCGACGAGCCGCAGGTCCACGGCGACTTCATCACCGTAGAGCTCTACACCGAGTCCGACGGCGACGAGATCAAGCACAAGCTGGCCGAGCTCCCGCGGGTGATCGCCCACGACTATCCGGGGCTGGACCGGGGCCGGGTCTACGGGATCGGGTGGTCGGCCGGCTCAGGTGCCGTCCGGCGTGGGCTGTGCCATCGCTCCAAGCAGTCGGATCTCTCCGAGCTGGGGACCACGTCCGACATCTACGCGGCGCTGGTCGGGATCGGTGGTTGCGGCTGTGCCTTCGACTACGTGCAGCTGGCGGGCAACTGGCACGTGCTCACGTGGAACGGCATGGACGACCAGTTCGCGGCGGACTCGTGCGCCGAGGGGTTGACCGAGCGGGCCGCGATCAACGGCTGCGAGCGGCTGGACGCTAGCTGGCAGCCGGTCGCGCCCGACGACCCCTATGCCCACAACGCCGACGGCTCCACCAACGCCGAGCGGCTGGACTTCGGCCGGTGCGCGTTCGGGGAGGTCACCGGCTATCGCTTCCGCGACGAGGGGCACGTGCTGAGCGCCAAGAAGCACTTCGAGCCCAAGATCCGCGCCTACGACACCGCGTGGGAGTTCTTGCAGGGCAAGGTCAAGGATCCGGGCCCGTCCCGGGACTGAGCGCGAGGTCCGAGCATTCGGCGGGCACGGGTCCCGGTGCGCGGTGACGCTCGGGATCGAAGTGGCTGCGTTGGTGTGACGACTTGTGCCTGACCTACAACGATTGCTGTAGCGATGGTCCCTGCTGAGCGATGAGTCGCGTAGCGGGCTCCCCGACCCGTAGGGGGAGCTCGCGAGCTCCGCCGCGTGAGCCCATCATCGGTCGCGTGTCGCCGAGGGGCCCGGACGCCGGAGGTGGGCTCCAACCTCCGTTCTCGTATTGGCAACGGCGTTTGGGCGATCCAGCGGACCCAGTGGATCCTGAGGCAGAGGGGGCAGAGGGGGCAGAGGCTTTCCCACGCGGTCCGCCCGAGTTGATCAGGGTACAACGGGTCAAAACTGGTACTTTTGACAGGTGCTCGGGTGAGTGCGCGGTGTTAGCGTGACGAAGCTAGACGAAGCCCTCTGTCGCCGAGCATCGTGAGCATCGCCCAATCGCTCATGCGCTCGCGTGACCATGGTTGGTCGTCGCATGGAACGAGCGCTATCGATTGGGAGGCAGTCGTGATGTGTCAGGAAGAGCTAGAGCGTCTACGAGCCCGTGTCGCCGTCCTCGAGGCGGGGCCGCCAGGAGCAATGCTGCTCGATGCCTTGCTCCAGTCCATTCCGGACTTCGTCTACTTCAAGGATCGGCAGCGGCGGTTCGTACGAGCGGGCAAGGCCTTCGAGGGGCTCTTTGCGCGCCCGCTAGACGAGATCATCGGCCGGCGCGACGAGGATCTGTTCCCCCCCGAGGTCGCCGCCGAGACTTCGGCCGACGATCGACGGGTCATCGATGGCGACTCGGTCGTGGATCGGATCGAGGGAGGGGCGGTGGGGCCTGCGGGCGAGTGCTGGGTCAGCACGACCAAGATCCCCTGGCGCGATGCTTCGGGCGATGTGGTCGGCCTTTTGGGGATCTCTCGTGACATCACCCAGAGCAAGAAACGCTTCGACGAGCTCCAGGAGGAGGTGATGCGGTCCAAGCGGCTCGAGCTGCTCGGGCGGTTGGCCGGGAGCATCGCGCACGACTTCAACAACTTGCTCATGGTCATCTTCGTGGCCGCCCAGGAGCTCAGCGGGCGGCTGCAGGACGATCCCGACTACCTCGAAGACGCCAAGACCATCGAGGAGGCGGTGGGAAGCGCTCAGGCGCTCATCCAGCAGCTGTCGAGCTATAACCGGCCCAAGTCCTTCAGCCAGCAGCCGGTGGACGTCAACGCCTCGATCGAGGGGCTGGAGGGCACCATCAAGCGCATGCTACCCAAGGACGTGACGCTCGAGCTCGACCTCGGTGAGGTCGACGTGCCGATCTGGATCGATCCCAGTCAGTTCGCCCAGGTGGTCCTCAACCTCGCGGTGAACGCCCGAGATGCCATGCCTCGGGGAGGCACGTTGTGCATCGGCTCCCAAGTGGTCGAGCCGGAGGGCGAGGACGCCGGACGGTGTGTCTGCGTGACGATCGCGGACACGGGGACCGGGATGAGCGAGGAGACCAAGACCCGGATCTTCGAGCCCTTCTACACCACCAAGGTGGATGGTCGAGGCATGGGGCTGGGGTTGGCCACCGTGATGTCGGTCTTGAAGGCCGGGGAGCGGGAGGCCAGTATCGAGGTCGATTCCACGCTGGGGGAGGGGACGACCTTTCGGATCTCCTTCCCCGCCGTCAATGCGCTGATGCCCCACCGCAGCAGCGCCCCGGTCGCGGTGGACGCCGTGCCCCTGGAGGGAACGGTGCTGGTGCTCGACGACCAACAAGCCGTACGAACGGCGGTCGGCAAGATGCTACGGCGGTGTGGGCTGAGCGTCGTGGAGGCCAGCGACGCTCGTGAGGCGGTGGCTCTGGTCAAGGAGCACCGCGGTCAGATCGACTTCTTGCTCAGCGATGTGATCCTGCGCGATGAGACGGGACCCGACGTGGCTCGGATGGTCCACGTCGAGCAGCCGGAGCTCCCGGTGGTCTATATGTCGGGATTCTCCAACCATGTCTTCGCGCAGCGTGGCATCGAGGTCGACCCCGGTGAGCTGTTGGTCAAGCCCTTTACCGAGGCGATGCTTCGCCGTCGGATCCAGGGGCTGGTGCGGACCGCCAGAACACCGGGGTCAACTCCGGCTACGGGCAAGCTACGGACGCTAGCTCCATCACTCGTAGCGACTCCCCGTGGAGCGTGGTGATGAACCCGCCGTCCGGCGTGGCCGAGATGTCGTTGAGATCGCTGCCGATCGAGTCCTGCTCGTCGAAGTAGCTCCACGTCTCGATGCCTTCGGCGTCCACGGCCAGGTGCCACTGCCGCTGCTGGTCCTCCGCGGAGTTACGGGTGGTGCCCGACAGCAACAGTCGCCCGGCCGCGTCGTTCCAGTGCATGGAGGTGAGGAAGGGATCCTCGCCGGCGCTGTACTCGTGCGTCGCGATGATCGTGCCGTCGGGCTCGACCTCTAGCAGCGTGGCCACGCCGCTTTGCTGGGTCGAGTCGTTGCCCAGCACGAAGACGCGGCCGTCGGGCAGCACGGTGAGCTCCTGGGGCCACAGTCGTGGCTGGGGGATTGCGACGTCGGAGACCATGCCTCCATTGGGCGTGGTCCGCACCAGGCGCAGACCGTCTCCCTGAGCCGTCAGCTGGAGGATGTCGCCGTTGGGGAGCAGATCCATCGCGCCCTTGGACCAGTTGTAGGCGACCATCGAGTCGGCGGTCAGCGGATACGAGGTGCCCCACAGCGGCGTGCCGGAGTCGTCGGTCCGCTCGAGCTCGAGCACGGAGTTGCCATCTTTGCCGCTGTGCCAGGACACTACGTAGCCGCCCGCAGGGTGGATCTGAATGTCCGCTTGCATGCCGGCGATCATGTGGGCCGCTCCAAGCACCGACTCCCACTGGAGTTGACCATTGTCGGACACCGCGCCGATCCACAGATGTTTGTCGTAGGGGGCGACCGGATCTTGTCGATGCATCGCCACGACATAGTCGCCGCCGGGCTCGGTCTCGATGTTGGCGATGAAGTCGAGGCCCGGCGTGCCGAGCTCTACGCTCCAGACTTCTTGTCCGCTCGCGTCGAGTCGGGTCAGGGCGCTCGAGGTCGGGGCGCCGCCGAGCAACATGCCGTCGCTCAGGCTCAAGATCGCGTGGGCCGGAGTCTGCTCGTCGTCCTCTTCGATCATGGCAACGTCCCAGGTCGGGCACGACTGTTGTCCCTTGGCGCTATTATAGGAGGCGGGAAGTTGCCCGATGTTGGTGTCACCGAGATCGCAGGCAGTCACTAGTGGAAGTAGAGCCATCGTGGCCAGTAGTTCTTTGTTCACATCAAGCAATGTCCGAGTCTCCATCGAAGTATCAATTCGAATGCGAGGTTCGTCCACTGGGCGTGGGCGAAGCGGGCGTGGGCGAAGCGGGCGTGGGCGAAGCGGGCATGGACGAAGCGGGCACGGACGAAGCGGGCACGGACGAAGCGGGCACGGACGAAGCGGGCGTAGGCGAGGGGCAGGCGCGACGCACCCGGGAGGCGTAGGCGCTTGTACCGTGAGCGGAGAGGAAGGCCTGCTGGCGCTTGCGTCCTTCGGTCGAGCGCCCGGTCCGGCACAGCGCGATCACGGTGAGGGCCTCGCGCTCCAGCTTCAGCGACGAGGTGGGGAAGCGGCGCGCGTGCTGCCGGAGTAGCTCGAGCGAAGCGGCGGGCGTGGTCTCCAGGCGGCGCTCGGCCTCGCGGAGCATTCGCATGCTCTCGAGCTCGAGAGGGGTGCGTGAAGGATCGGGCGAGCTCGCGGTGTTGTCGGCTCGGTCGGCTCGGTCGGCTCGATCGGCATGGCGCCGGGGCTCGCGGCGCTCACCGATGGCTTCGCGTTGGGGGGCTGGCGATGGCCGGGTCGACTCGGTGTCGCCAGGCTCGGGCGCAGGCTCGGGCGCAGGCTCGGAAGCAGGTGCTGGCGAGGGCGGCTCTCGTTCGCCCACAGGCGTGGGCTCATGGCCGACGGTGGCCGAGTAGGGCGCGATGCCTGGCTCTTCGACCGATTCGTTGGGTCGCATGCTCTGATGCTCGAGCAGTCGACCAAGCAGCAGCGCCGCGCCCAGCCCCGCCGCGACCAGCAAGCCCACGCCCAGCCGTCGATTGCGCTGGCTCCGTTGATCCTCGATCGCACTGGCCTCGGCGATCGCGGCCCGGATCGCCGCGCGTCGGGCGGGGCTTGGGCGCCGCACCTGGCGGTAGGCACAGACCCAGGCGTCCAGATCGGTGGTGAGGGCTGCGGTGGGATCGTCGGTGGGATCGTCGTTCATCGGGCCCTCCGGCGGTTGCGGGTCACGAAGCGCTCCAGTGCGGCCTGGGCCGCACGGACCCGGGAGTAGACGGTACGGGTGGGGACTTTGAGCGTGCGCGCGATCTCGGCGGCGGTTAGCCCCTCGATCACGTGCAGGACGAAGGCTTCGCGCTTGGCGGGCGTGAGGCTGGCCAGGAATCGATCCATCAGGACCGCCGCTTCCTCTCGCTCGATGGCCGCGTCGGGGGTGGTGACCGCCTCGGGTTCGGGGAGCCGCTGCAGCAGCCGCAGGTGGCGACGGCGGCCTCGCTGGTGGTTGCGGGCCACGTTCTTGGTGATCCCGTACAGCCAGCCTCGCATCGAGTCACCCACGAAGTCCGGGAGTCGGCGTCGCACCACCAAGAAGACCTCTTGCACGACGTCGTCGGCGGTCGCGTCGTCGGTGAGGATGCGGGCAATGCGCCAGACATAGTCGAGGTGGGTGCGAAAGACCTCATCGAAGCTCGTTGGCGCCTCGGACCGCTCCCCGGTCAGGCGTTGCTCGGGACGGTTCACGGGCTTGTCTTGGCCATGTCCGGCCGACCCCGGAAGTATCAAGGAAATCGAAACTCGAGGCCGGCGCGAACACCACCGCCGACGGGACCGGTGCGGGTGACCACTTCGGTGTTGCTCAGCACGAAGGTGTGGCGGACCAGGGCCACGAGGAATTCGGCGTGCGCGCCCAGCCCCAGCCACGGGCGCACGAACCATTGGATCCCCGCACGTGCCCCCGTCTCCGCCCACAGCACCGCGCTGGTCGACGATTCGTCCAGCCCCGCGCCTTGCGCGATGAGCGTGCCCACGCCGACGAAGCCGAGGAAGGGAAACTCCAGGCGACGCCACGGCACGATCGCGCCGCCCACCAGCCGCGCGGAAATGATCGAGAGGTTCCCGCCGATCCGGGTGCCGGGTAGACGCGCTCGGCGTCGCACCCAGTAGTCCAGCTGCACCCCGAGTCTGGCTCGGCGCCAGACCGCTGCCGCCGCGCCCTCGACCTGGCCTCCGGTCGTGGGCAGCACGCCCAGGCCTACGCCGCCGCCGATGCTCACCGCGGCTCGGGGCACGCGGGATCGGATCGCTTCGGGGCGATCACGGCCGGGTGCGGCGCCCTCCGGCTCGGTGCTCGTTTCGAAGGAGGAGCGTCGCTCGGGCTCGGGTTCGGGCTTGGTTGATGCAGCGCCGGACGGAGCCGAAGCGTCCGCTGGGTTGGTCTCGGCGGGCGCAGGCTCGGTAGGTGCGGCATCGGTAGGTGCGGCATCGGTGGGCGAAGCATCGGTGGGCTCGATCGGGGAAGCGTCGCGGTCTGGTGCCCGGCGGGGATCCACGGCGATGGCCACGACCAGGGCCAGGGCTTCGGCCGCGACGTCGCAGTCCTCGAGCCGGACCGAGCGCTCGATGTTGCCCTCGGCGCTGTGGAGCACCACCTCGAGCACGAAGCCCGGAGGATCAGGGCGTACCGTGCCTTGGATCTCGAGCGTCTCCCGATCGAGCGCGGTGATCTCCGCGAGCTCGGCATCGACGAGTGCTTGCGCCTGCGCTTGGTCGGGGCACTGCGGCGGGGCTGTCCACTGCACGGGGGCAGCGGGCGTACCCGTAATCAAGCTCATGCTCGTGAGCAGGGTCGAAAGCATCGCAGGTCGCGGCAAGGGTAGCAGCGCGGTCGACCCCGACGTCGAGTTGCACGAGTCGATGAAGAATCCAGCACGTGAGCCGTGGATAGAACAAATGTCCTCGCGCTCGCGTCGTCGTGTTCGTCATCCGGTTTCACCTACGCAAGGCAAGGGACATCGCTTTCATCGGCTCGTCGCTCGTTGGCTCGTCGGCCATCTCGTGGTTGGCGGGGGGCTGGGGGCGTCGGTCGTATCGGCGGCCGGATGTGAGACCATCAACGCGTTCGTATGCACCAATAATCGTGAGTGTGGTGCCGATGGCTTTTGCGAGATGAACGGGGCGTGCAGCTTCCCGGACGCGTCGTGTCCGTCGGGGCGGCGCTACGGCCACTACTCGGGGGCTTCGGCGGACGAGTGCACCACCTTGGGGGTGCCCGCTGGGGGGGACAACGAAACGCCCGTGACGCCGGCCACCGATGACGACGGCCTCGAAACCGAGCGTACGACGACGGGCGACGAGGACGCGACGGTGGGTACGACCGGCGACGAAGGCGTGACGACGGCCACCGCGACCTCGACTCCCTTGGGGGAGGAGTCGTCGGGCTCGGTCGACACGGGGCTGGTCGATGACAGCACCACCGGGGCGGATGGCCCGACCACCGGCATCGATCCCGACAGCTGCGAAGCCCTCTATGGCCTGGCCGAGGACTTCCTGCTGTGCGAGCAGACCCCCGATACCTGCGAGTTCTATGCGCAGACCAACGGCAACTGCGGTGAGCTGTGCCAAGGCCTCGGCGGAGAGTGCATCACCGCATTCCATGACCACAGCGGCACCTGTCAGCGCGCCAACCAGATCGACTGCTCCAGCCCCCAGAGCAATCAGATCTGCATCTGCGTGCGCTGAGGCGCAGGGACTTCCACTCCAGGCCGCTTCCACTCACTCGCGCAGGCATTGGGCCCAGCCGGTGGGTAGGCCGACACCTTGTCTGCAGTCGAGGGCCAGGGCGATCTCGTTGCCCGACCACGCTTGCGTGCCCAGGTCGTAGCGACACCACAGCGCCCCGTCATCGGGGCGGCGCTGGTAGGCAGGGCCCCCGGTCAGCTCGAAGCGGCCGACGTCGAGCGCGGTCATGGGGTGAAGCTCGTCGCCGTGGCGGAAGGTCCGAGCGCGAGCGTCCTCGTCGAGTGATCCTGCTGGTCGAGCATCGAGCATCGAGCATCGAGCATCGAGCATCGGAGATTGCTCTTCGCTTCGCTTGCTATTCTCGCAAGCAGGGTGACGGGATCAACGCCGACCGGGGACGTTGGTTGGTGCTATGTTCCGAGCATGCATCGATCGCCTGCTTGCGCTGTGCTCGTGGCTGGACTCTGTGGATGCGGTGATGACGGCACTCTTGGTCAGACCGCTGGCGAGGAGTCGACGACGGTGGTCGACACCGATGACACCAGCTCCGCAGCGAGCACCACGGGTGCCGTCGACACGACCAACGGCTCGTCGGGCGTGGGGAGCAGCACCTCACCTTCCGACACGGATGAGGACACCGAGACCGATGGCCTGCCGGACTATACCGATTCCCCCTGCTGGGGGAGCCTGTCCAATACCCTGGTCTACAACGGCATGACCCACCAGATCAGCGAGACCCCAGCGACCTGCCGGGCGGAAGGCGATCACGTCCTGCTCTACGTGATGGACGAGCTTTGGGAGACGGACGTCGAGCAGACCGAGGTCAACCGGCTCATGCATCAGCTCGAGCTGTTTTCCCCCGAAGGCAGCGTCAATCCAGATCAGGGGGTGATCCTCAACAACGAAGACATCTTCGGAGCCATGCCCATCGATCAATTTCCCGAGGGCAAGCTCGCGATCTTCATCGTCGACACCGCGGGGGTCGGCAACGGCTATCTATGCGGGTGGTGTGACTACCCGCAGATTCATATGGATGGCGTGCAGCTCGAGCCGCTCGATGGTGACTTCTCGGTCTCGATCGCGGCCCACGAGGCCTATCACGTGATCCATCGTGGCATCGACAGCGATGAGACTCGGTGGGTGGACGAGAGCCTGGCCGAGGCGGCGATGACCGCCAATGGCTTCTTCACCGACACCGACTGGCTGGCCAGCTTCCTCGCCAATCCCGACCAGAACTGGGGACCGGGCGATCCTCCGATCGGCGATTTCAATTACGGCGGGGCGCTCCTATGGGGCTCGTTCTTGTGGGAGCGCGGGGGGATCCCCCTGATGACCGCCATCACCGCCGAGCCGGCCGACGACTGGGCGGGTCTCGATGCGGCCCTGGCTACGGTGGGCGACGACGCGGATGCCTGGTCGCTCTATCTGGACATGATCGTCGCGGTGTACCTCGACGCGCCCGAGCTCGGGTATGGGTTCGAGAGCTTCGAGGTGCCCCCGGTGGCCATGCAAAGCGAGCTGATGGCCGGGATGGTCGAGGTCGGCGGTCTCTACCCCTACGGGATCGACTACTTCCCGATCGCCGACCAAGGGGCGCTGGTGATCGGGCTGAGCCCGACCACGGCCGAGCCGGTGGAGGGCCGGGTCGTCGTGGTCGGGGATACGGTCGAGGTCGTGCCCCTCGAGGCGATGACCGCCGTGGAGGTGGGGCCCGGGGACACCGCGTTCGTGGCCCTCACCGCGCGCGGGTCGGCGGGCTACGAGCTGAGCATGGACTAGTCTCGACGCGGTGCCGGGGGGTCCCGACTCCCCCGACTCCCCCGACTCCCCCTACTCCCCCATTACGCGCTCGCGGAAGTGCTGCGAGCGGACGATGGTCTCCAGGGTGCTCATCAGCGTGGCCTGCTCCCCACCGGCGGCGTCCACGAGGCTCTCGCCGCTACAGCCATCGACGCCGTAGGTGTAGTACGACATGAAGTGGGCGAAGCACTCCTGGACCCGCGGTTCCTCGGCGAGCGCCTCGGCGAGCGAGTCGAGGCCGTCGAGATCTACGGACTCTTCCACGCCCACCAGCGCGCCGCTGGCGTCGACCGGCTGGCCGCTCTCTTCGTCGCGCCACAGCCCGAACTGGTCGTAGTGCTCGAAGGTAAAGCCGACCGGGTCGATGAGCGCGTGGCAGCCTGCGCAGTTCGGGTCGGTGCTGTGCTGCTCGTAGCGCTCGCGGTTGGTGGCCCCCTCGGAGATCGGCTCGAGGTTGGTGTCCACGTCCGAGGGCGGCTCGGGCAGATCGTTGCACAAGATGCGCCGCTGCACCATCACCCCTCGCGCGACCGGCGAGGAGTTGTCGACCAGCGAGTGGCGGGCCAGCACGCTGCCGTGCCCCAACAGCCCCGGGGCGCGGGCCCCCTCGCCGGAATCGGGGATCGGGGTCGACTGGTGGTCCTCGGTGTCCGCCTCCCAGATCTTATAGAACTGCCCCAGGCTCTGGTTGAGGAAGCTGAAGTCGGCCAGCATGAGATCCTTGGTGGTGCCGCCGGTGTTGAACACATGGCGAAAGAGCATCGAGGTCTCGGTCAGCATGGCGTGCCGAACGTCCTCGTCGAAGTTCACGCCGGGAACCTCCACCTTCACGCGGCTGGGCAGATCTTCGATCTCGAGCCAGCTATAGATGAACTCCTCCAGGCTGTGCTGCCCGTCGTCGCTCTGGACCAACCGCGCCACCTGGGCCACCAGCTCGTCCTGGTCCCGCAGGCTTCCTTGGGCTGCGAGCTCCAGCAGGGTCTCGTCGGGCGGGCCGCCGGTCAGGGAGTACGACAGGTTGCTCGCCAGCTCGTAGTCGGTGAGCTGGAATCTGTCCGGGTCATCACCGCTGGGCTCGCCCAGCTCGCGGCGATACAGGAAGTACGGCGACTGGACGAACGCCGACACAAGCTGGCGCATGCCCTCCTCGAAGGTCTCTTGGCCGGCCATCAGCCCCTGGTAGGCCGTGACCATGGTGTCGCTGAGCGGCTCGCGGTGGAACTTGGCCCCGAGCTCGCGGACGATCTGCTCCTGGCATGCGGCGTCCATCGACTGGCAGGGAGCGATCTGCCCGAGCTTTTGATCCACCGCCCACGCGGCGACCGTCTCGGCGTACTGCATCACCTGCTGGGCGCCCAGATCTCGGATCACCGCCTCGCGGGCGTCGACCTTGAACCCGTGGACCACGGGATCGGTGAGCACCTGCCCGTCGGGTACGGCCTCGTCGGCGAAGATCGACTGAAGCGTACGACGCATCTGCCCGGAGGTGAGCCGCCGCAGCATGCGGGCGCCCACGTCGTTGCAGGCACCCACGCCGCCGGGGTCGTTGGGGTCGTTGGGGTCGTCGCTGTTGGGGTCGTCGCTGCCGTCGGTCTCGCCCTCGCCCTCGCCCTCGCCCTCGCCGCCATCGGCCCCGCTCAGGCCGTCGCCGAGCCCGTTGGGATCGTCGCCGAACGAGTTGATGCCGGAGTAGCACCCGCTGACCGCGAACATCCCGGCCCATGCGATGAGTATGCGTCCCTTGTGATTCATGGCTTGGATCCTCATGCTGACGGGTCGAGGGCCTAGGAGCCGATGCTCGAGAGGGGCTCGCGGGCCCCGGCGTTGGCGTCGGTCGAGCCGAAACCGGTGAAGTCGGTGATGCCCATGGCCTCGCAGCAGTTGAACAGCACCCGCTGGTGGGCCTGCCCGCCGCCCTGGAGGTAGCGGCCGTTCGGGGTGGTGTTGAGGTAGCCGCCCGCTCCGCCGGCGAGCACGAAGCGCATGTCGGTCCCGCTGTGTCCGATCGCGTCGCCCATGCCGCGGGTCCAGATCATCAGCGTGTGGTCATAGATGCTGCCGTTGCCGTCGGGGGAGGGCAGGCTCTGCAGCTTTTGGGCGGTGGCCACGAACTGCTCGCCCACGAAGCGCTCCACGTTGATGAGGTTCTGGCTCAGGCCGGAGTGCAGGTAGTTGTGCCAGTCGCCCGGGCCGATCTCGGGGATCCCGATCTGGGTGGCCTGGTGGTGGCCAAACTCGATCGCCGCCACTCGGGTCAAGCCACAGCCGAAGGCGGTCGCGGCCATGTCGGCCAGCAACGCGCAGTTGTGCAGCGACTCGCCCGAGTCCGAGGGGTCGTTGACCTCGGAGCAGCCCGCTCCGCCGCCGCCGCCACCGTCAGCCTCGAGGACCAAGCGCTCCTCGAGCTCCCGGATCGAGTCGGTGTGGAGCTCGAGCTTTTGGCGCTCCTCGCTGCCCAGCTGGCTGGAGAGCGCGCCTAGCTGGTCGCCCACCACGTCGAGGATGCTCTGGCGTCGGGCCAGGCGGTCCAGCGCCGACTCGCCGTTGCCCGGATCCGGGGTCACGCCGCCGAAGACCGTGTTGTAGGCGGTGCTCGGCAGGAACAGCGGCGAGAGGGCCTGCCCGTCCCGATAGAACGTGCTCTGGGACTGCGAGCTCTCGCCGCCCAGGATCAGGCTGGAGAACGGCGTGGTGACCCCTTGGGCGTCGAGGCCGTCGCCGACGAACTGCTCGAGCGAGATCCGCTCGTTGGAGCTATAGCCCACGCCGGTCAGGCCGCCGGGGGCGGCGTGGTTGTTGGCCGTGCCCTTGCTGTCCAGGCCCTCGATGATCACCAGGCTATCGGTGAGGGGGGCCAGCGGCTCGAGCATCTCGCTGAAGGAGATCTGGCTGTTGGTCGAGCCCGCCGGGTGCCACAGATTGATGTCCGTGCCCGTGGTATGGAAGATCATCAGGTACTTCGCGCTACCGACGGCCGCTTGGGCCTTGCGCGGATCGAGCAGCGAGACGAACGGAGAGAACAGACCCGCTGCCCCGATTCCCCGCATGAAGTTTCTTCGACCCAGTCTCCCCATGTTCACGCCTTTCCATCCAGGCCGGCCCGGCCCGCTCCCTCACCGCATCGCAGTGACACCCCCATGGGGGGAGCAGGGGGCGACGAGTCGATGAAAAGATTTCGCGAAAATTGGCGAGGAGCGGGGGTTGTGAACCCTCCTACGGGGTTTTCAGCGGCAAGAGGGGCACGAGGGGGCGCCGCCGGGTGCGGATCGCGCGAAGGCGGAAGCGGCCGTGCCGGTTCGGGCGTGCTCCGATGCTCTGCGGTACCGGTCCGAGGTGGGATCGACCGATCCGCGATGGGTCCATTGTGCCACCTTGACTTTGGCGCGCGAGGCCTCCGACGACGATATGCTCGACGGAGCACGAGGGGCGTCGGCTTCCCAGGGCCAGCGTCGAACTATCTTCATCGGTTTTCGAAAGGGCGCTCCACTTCGAGCACGTGGCGCGAGCGGGATCGAGACCATGCAAGGCAGCGGGGGACGGCAATCGCAGGCATCGTCCGCGGGGGCGAGGGTTGAACATGGCGTTCCGTGTCGTGTTTGGGCTCGGGCTCGCGTTCATGCTCGGGCTGGGTCCCACTCCGGCCCACGCGAAGATCGGCCAGACTCGGGTGGGCAGCCCCCCGCCTGCCCTCCAGCCCCGACCGACCCGCACCGGCCATGAGATCGGGCTGGGCACGCACCTCCACTACGGTCAGTTCTGGGCGGTCGCATTCTTGCCGCGCGGTCGCTACCGCTACCAGTTCGACAAGACCCGAGCGCAGGGCAGCCTCAGCGGGCTGTGGCTCGAGGCGGCGATCGGCCCTGCGATCTACGGCGATCCGGACGGCAACGCGGCGTTCAACCTGGGCTTCGAGTTCGATCCCTTCTCGAACCTCGCGCTGACCTTCTCGCCGGTGCTGCGCAACGACCTGATGTTCGACGTGGACTGGGCGCTCTTTTCGCAGACCTACGGCGCATCGGTGCGGCTTTATATCGACGGGAACTGGGTCGTCTTCGTCAATCCGTTCGCCTTTGGCTGGTACCTGCACAACTACGGCGGGTTCGCCTTCGCCTTCCAGGGCGGCGCGGGCTTCGGCTACAAGTTCTAGCCCAACTTCGGCAGTTGGACCCCGATTTCGAAAAAAATCGGGGCCGATCTCGCCGGGCTTGACATCCAACCGTTTGGAATGACTCGACCGGGCTCCACTCCGTCCGCCCGAAAGCGGATGTAGTGCCAACCTACCCC
>JBCCWC010000095.1:0-50523 GCA_039194325.1 Myxococcota bacterium | reverse complement strand
CGATGGATGACCTCGACTCGAACTCGTAGAGTTGGGGAGGGTCCATGCAGTTGGCCGGGCCCGTCATCGG
Organism: Myxococcota bacterium; assembly: GCA_039194325.1. Classification (GTDB taxonomy): domain Bacteria; phylum Myxococcota_A; class Polyangia; order Nannocystales; family Nannocystaceae; genus Paraliomyxa. Next base: position 50,453 of record JBCCWC010000095.1, on the reverse strand, counting down.
CATACGATGACTTTGGGGAGTGGATGGAGCTTCTCATGCACTGATGAACTGCCCGGGCCTCCTGCTCAATTTCGCCAGTTGGCGCGGCGGACGTGCGCGGCGTGAGTCGAAGAATTCTATTCGTGCTGAAGATGCAGAATTTGAAATTTCGACCTTCGACTCGGATGGTCGGGTCGAGGAGGTCGGCCGCCATACGGCAGGCATTGATAGGGTCATCGTGCAACTCGGCCCGTCATGCCTCTCGTTCTTGCCGAGGTCGAGCCCTCGGCCGTGGATCCCATTGATGTCACCATACTCGATCGCGTCGTCTCGTCCCCCACGCGCGAGATCGTCTCCCGAACATGCGTATGACACAGCGCATCATTGTCGGTCGCGGAGCGAGCGTGATCGATCCGGGAGTGCCCGTGTCCCATCCTCGCGATCGTCGGATCCTCGGCGCGGTGAGCCGGCGCGGCGTGATCGGTTGGGCGTCCGGCGTTACTCGAGTCGGTGCGTGGCCAGCCAGGCGTCGACTTGGGCCAGATCGACCTCGGACTCACCGGGGCCTTCGGCGGCGGCCAACGCATCCTGGGCCTGCTCGGCCAGCGCGCGGGCGCGGGCGCGCTCGGACGGCGTGCTCCACAGGGCCCGGGCGAGCACGAAGCGGGCCTCGGCGAGCATCGCCGGCTCGACGGTGGCCGCCTCGCGGATCGACACGGCGCGCTCGGCATGCGTGCGGGCGGACATGGGGTCGCCCATCTCGAGCGCGGTGGTCGCCAGCCCGAGCCGTGCATAGGCCCGATGGGGATGGGCGGGATCCAGCGCCTCGTCCCATATCGCCAGGGCCTGCTGGTGGTAGACCCGGGCCTGGTCATGGTCCCCTTGACGACCATACACATAGCCCAGGTACAGCAGGTTCATGGCCACGTTGGGATGGTCGGGGCCCAGCGCCTTCTCCTCGATTGCCAGGGCTCGTTGCAGATGCATGCGGGCGTGGTCCAGATCTCCTTGTCGATAGAGCACGTTGCCCAGGTTGTGCAGGCTCGAGGCGACATGGGGATGGTCGGGCCCCAGCGCCTGCTCCCATATCGCCAGAGCTCGCTGGTGGTGGGCCCGGGCGGCCTCATAGTCCCCTTGGTTGTGCAGCACGATGCCCAGGTTGTTGAGGCTCGAGGCGACATGGGGATGGTCGGGGCCCAGCGCCTGCTGTCGGATCGCCAGGGCTCGTTGGTGGTGAGCCCGGCCGGTCTCGTAGTCGCCTTGACGATTGAAGATCCCGCCCAGGTGGTTGAGGCTATCGGCCAGCTCGGTCGGCTCGCCGCTGCGCTGAGCCAGCGGCAAGGCCACCGTCTCGCCCCACTGCCGGCCTTCGGCATGTCGACCGAGCCAGTAGCTGACCATCCCGGTCAAGATCTGGGCCGCGTCGAGGGCGACCGGGTCGTGGTTGTGGGCCACGGCCAGCGCGTGGGCCTGCCGCAGGTCCTGCTCCGACCCGGCGTACTGGCCGTTGCGGTGTCGTAGAGCGCCCCGCCAGTAGATCGCCTCGGCTCGCACTGGCGGATAGCCGAGGGCCTCGGCTTGCTGCACCACCGCCTGGGCGGCGTCGAGGGCCTCGCGATAGCGTCCTGCCTTGTCCATCGCCTTGATGTCGGCCAGGTGCGCGCGCAAGGCTTGCACCGCGGCGGCCACGCCTGGGTCCTCGGGCGGGGGCACGAGCCGATCGTGCTCCTCGAGCCGCGCCAGGTCTTCGCAGCGGTCCAGCGTCGGCAGGTCGGCGACGAGCCTTATCGCATTGGTGACCACCGTGGCGTCGGCGTCGGCGAGCACGTCGACGGTGGCCCGCAGCGCCGTGCGGCGCTGGCCCAGGCAGCGCATGCGCAGGTCCAGCGCCTCCTCGGATTGCTCGCCGCGCACGCTGGTCGCCTCACACACCTCCGTATGCGCGTCGACCCAGTCCTGCGCGTACGCATCGAGCTGGGGTTCGATCCGCGCCCATGTGTCGGGGGCAAAGGAGCGCTCGGTCCCCAGCAGCGCGGCCTGCACCTGCCCGCGGCGGGCCTCGTCCCAGATCCCGTCCATCTGGGCTCGGGCGCCGGTGCAACGATCCTTGCTCTGCGCGTGCTGCCCCAGGGCCAGCCCTCCACCCAGCGCACCCAGTCCGGCCGTCAGACCCATCGCGATCCTCCACCGAGACTGCGGGGTCACCAGCGTGCGCAGCTCGTGCAGCAGCGCCTTGATAGAGGGCCACCGCTGCGCGGGATCGGCCGCCAAGCCCCGCACCAATACGGCGCGTAGCCGGGTGGGCACCGGGCTGCCCTTGGGGGCCGGCCGGATCTCGCCGCGCGTCATCGAGGCGAACTTCCGGGTCAGCGTGTCGCCCTCGAAAGGACGCTCGCCATAGACGGCCTCGTAAAGCGACACGCAAAAGCTGAACTGGTCGCTGCGGGCGTCGGTCTCGCGCCCCTCGAACTGCTCGGGCGGCATATAGGCGGGTGTGCCCAGCACCATCCCGGTCATGGTCAGCGCCTGAGCGAAGGCGGGCGGGTCGTGGCCGGGGGCCCGCAGGGTCCCGAGGCCCGCGCGCCGCCCCGCGGGGGTGTCGAGCGAGTCGTCGTCGTAGGTGTGGTCCCTGTCCGGTCCGGGCCCCGCTTCGTCGGTCGTGTCGAACTCGGCGCGGCGGGCCAGCCCGAAGTCGAGCACCCGCACGCGGCCCTCGTCGTCGATGATCGCGTTGCTCGGCTTGAAGTCGCGGTGGACCAGCCCCCTGGCGTGCGCGGCGGCGAGGCCCTGACCGGCTTGAATGAACACCTCCACGCTCTGCCGCCAGTGGGGTCGGGGGTCCTGACGGATCCAGTCCCGCAGCGTCTGGCCGTGGACCAACTCCATGACCACGAAGGTCTGGCCGTCCTTCGTATCGGCCTCGAACACCGGGACGACGTTGGGATGCGAGAGCGTGGCCATGGCCCGGGCCTCGCGCAGCAGCCGGGCGGTGTACCCGTCATCGAGGTCCTCGTGCAGCACCTTGATGGCGACCTTGCGATCGAGGGTACGGTCGAAGGCTTCGAGCACCGTGCCCATTCCGCCCTGACCCAGGGGGCCCAGCACGATGTAGCGTCCCAGCGTGGCCGGACGGTCCGCTGCGCCGAACAGCGTCTCGAGCACCCGCGCCTTGACGGCAACCTCGAGGTCATCGGGTGCATCACGCGGGTCGAGATCCTCGGCGCCGGTACTCGCGCTGTTGCCGCTTTCGTGGATCGGCGGCTCGCGCATGTCTCTGGGTGTACCCATGTCGATCGAGCCGCGAACGATCACAGGGTAGACCCCAAGTGCACCGGATGTTCCGAATTGGTCGGCGGTGTTTTGTCCAAGGTCACCAGCCCCCCACGAGTAATCCCCCGAAGCGAGTGTTGACGTCGTTCCTGCACGTCCATCGGGCCCTGCCCTGGGGCAGGGGTGACAACCTCCACGCGCCCGACCTCGCGCGATCTTGCGCGATTTCGAGCGATGCGGTCGCAAGGGGCTCGGGTGGCGCGTCAGGGATGCGGGCCGCGCGACTTGACGCGGTGGGTCGCCAGCCAGGCGTCGACCTCGGCGAGGTCGTCGTTGGACTCGTCGGGGCCCTGAGCGCGCTCGGCGTGCACATCCCGGGCTTGCTCGGCCAGCGTACGGGCGCGTGCCCGCTCGCTCGGCGTGCTCCACAGGGCTCGGGCGAGGGTGAAGCGGGCCTCGGCGAGCAGCCGGGGCTCGTCGGTGGCGGCCTCACAGACCGAGATGGCGCGCTCGGCGTGCGCGCCGGCGGACGCGGGGTCGCCCATATCGAGCGCCACCCTGGCCAGCCTCATCAGTGAGTAGGCCACATCGGGATGGTCGGGACCCAGCGCCTTGTGCTGTATCGCCAGGGCTCGCTGCAAGTAGTGCCTCGCGGTCTCATGATCCCCGAGTTCATGGAGCACGCTGCTCAGGTTACTCAGGCTGTAGGCTAGATGAGGATGGTCAGGGCTCAGTGCCTTGTGCTGGATGGCGAGGGCTCGCTGTTGGTGAATCCGGGCCTTCTCCGGCTTCCCTTGGCGGTTGAGTATGACGCCCAGGTTGTTGAGGTCCATGGCGATGTCGGGATGGTTGGGGCCCAGGGCTTCTTGTCGTATGTCGAGGGCTCGTTGTTGGTGAACCCGGGCCTGCTCGTAATCCCCTTGGCGGTAGAATATGCCGCTCAGGTTGGTGAGGCTCATGGCGATATCGGGATGATCGGGGGCCAGGGCCTTTTGTCGTATGGCGAGGGCTCGCTGTTGGTGAGCCCGGGCTTGCTCGTAATCCCCTTGGCGGTAGACCGCATTGCCCAGGTTGTTCAGGCTCAAGGCTACATGAGGATGATTGGGGCCGAGGGTCTTTTGTCGTATGGCGAGTGCTCGCTGGTGGTGAGCCCGGGCCTGCTCGTAATCCCCTTGGGTGTAGACCACATTGCCCAGATTGTTGAGGCTCGTGGCCACATAAGGATGGTCGGGGCCCAGCGCCTGTTGTTGTAGGGCGAGGGCTCGTTGGTGGTAGGCCCTTGCCTGCTCGTAGTCCCCTTGTCGCTCGGACACGAGGCCCAGACTGGTCAGGCTATCGGCCTCGTGGAGGGGCTCGCCGCTGCGCTGGGCCAGGGGCAAGGCCACCATCTGGCCCCATTGCTGGCCCTCGGCATGTCGGGCGAGTCGATAGCCCACCACAGAGGTCAACGCCTGAGCCGTATCGAGGGCCACCGGGTCGTGGGAGTGCTCGACGGCCAGCAAATAGGCTTGCCGTAGGTCTGCTTCCGCTTCGGCGTACTGGCCATCATCCTCTCGTAGTATTCCCTGCCAATAGAGGGCCTCGGCCCGCAGCGGCGGGTAGCCGAGCACCTCGGCCTGCTGGACCACCGGCTCGACCGCGTCGAGGCCCTCGGCGTAGCGCCCGGCCTTGTGCATCACCTCGATATCGACCAGGCGCGCGCGATGGGCCTTGACCGCGGTGGCCACGTCGGGGTCTTCGGGCGGAGGCACGCGCTGATCGTGCCGCTCGAGCCACGAAAGGTCGTCGCAGCGGGTCAGCGCCGGCAAGCCGGCCACCAGCGGGACGGCGTTGGTGATCACCTCGGCATCGGCGTCGGCGAGCATGTCGACCGTCGCGCGCAGCGCCATGCGTTGCTGGTCCAGGCAGCGCATGCGTAGACCCAAGACCTCGTCGGATTGCTCGCCACGCACGCTGGTGGCCTCGCAGACCTCGGTGTGGGCGCTCTGCCAGTCGCGGGCATAGGCGTCGAGCTGGGGCTCGATGCGCGCCCAGGTGTCGGGGGCAAACGCGCGCTCGGTGTCCAGGAGCGCGGCCTCGACCTGCTGGCGGCGGTCGTCGTCCCAGATCCCATTCATTTGGGCTTGGGCGCCGGTGCAGCGCGCCTTGATCTGCACGTACTGCCCCAGGGTGACTCCGCTCCCCAGGGTCACCAGTCCGGCCGTCACTCCGATCGCCATCCACCGGTGGGTGCGTGGTGCCACCAGCGTGCGTAGCTCGTGCAGCAGCACCTCCATCGAGGGCCACCGCTCTACGGGCTGGGCTGCCAGGCCCCGCAGCAGGATCTCACGCAACCGGGTGGGGACGGTGCTGCCCTTGGGAGCGGGCCGTAGGATTCCAAAGAGCATCGAGGCCATCAGCTCGTCTGGGGTGCTGCCCGGGAACGGACGCTCGCCATAGACCGCCTCGTAGAGCGACACACAAAAGCTGAACTGATCGGTACGGGCGTCGGCCTCGCATCTGTGCATCTGCTCGAGTGGCATGTAGGCGGGCGTACCCACCGCTATCCCGGTCTGGGTCAACGTCTGGACCGACAACGGGTCCCACGCCGGCATCGTGCCCCTCGAAGCGTGCGGCGGCGCGGGGGGGTCCAGGGGCAGGTTGTGTGTGGTCGTGGTCCGTGCGCGGCCCGGTCCTTCATCGTGGGTGAGCTCGACCTTGGCACGGCGCACCAGGCCGAAGTCGAACACCCGGACGCGGCCGTGGTCGTCGATGATCGCGTTGCTGGGCTTGAAGTCACGGTGGACGAGGTCTTGCGCATGGGCGGCGGCGAGACCCTGACCGGCCTGGATGAACACCTGCACGCACTGCCGCCAGTCGGGGGACGGGGCTTGGCGCATCCAGCGATGGAGCGTTCGGCCCTCGATGAGCTCCATGACCACGAAGGTCTGGCCGTCGAAGCAGTTGGTCTCGAACACGGAGACGACGTTGGGGTGCGAGAGCTTGGCCATGGCCCGGGCCTCGCGTAGCAGGCGGGCGGTGTGCCCGTGGTCGAGGTCTTGGTGCAGGACCTTGATGGCGACCTTGCGGTTGAGGGTGCGGTCGAAGGCCTCGAACACGGTGCCCATGCCGCCCCGGCCCAGGACGCCCAGCACGACGTAGCGCCCCAGCATCAAAGGGCGGGCCGGTGCCTCGAACCGGGGCTGGACCGGCCGCGTCTTGACGGTGACCGTGGGGGCGTCGCGCTCGTACGAGGACGCCAAGCCGGCCCAACCTGCTCCGCCCGGGGAGCCTGAGGCCGGCACGCACGGATCCACGACTGTGTGCTCGAGCCGCAATGTAACCGTCTTGCTCATGTCATCCGATCAGGATCCTATTGCCTCACGGTATGCATGTACGAGGAAGGCTGAGTCTTGTCTCAGTGAAGTTCATGGGGGCCATGCTGCGCTGCGATGGGCGACCAAGTGCCAAGGGGCGGAGGAGCGAGCCTCCGCAGGGGTTGCCATGTCGAGCGGTCGGACGTTCTTCAGAGCGAAAACCGTGCCGATCCTCTCAGCCCCATGAAAGTCGCCGGTTCCCGTGGAGCCCCCTAGACTCGAGTCCATGGCCTACACCGTGGGGGGCGCTGGCCTCAGCCAGGCTCTGGTGATCGAGTCCCGCCTCGACGCGAGCCCACCGCGGGGTCGCTCGCGCTCGGATGTGGCCTGTGGCCCTCGATACGCCGGCCATTGACTCGAGTCTAGGGGGTACACGGAACCTGCGGTGTCAATGGTCGTCGCGGTCGTCGTGATCGATGGCGCACCGGGGTCGTGATTTGTCATCTTGGGGATCTCGACCCCCTCATGAAGGGGGACGCCCCCAGGTTGAAAGACCCATGGACTCGAGTCCATGTAAGCAACGCAACCCGATGATCCCTGGCGCCTCGTAGCCCGTCGGTTGGCCGGCTTGCCACCGTTCGCAACGCGGCATGGCTCGCGGAGCTATCGTCCAAACGATGAATTTTTTTTGAGACAAATTCGGGACGGCTCGCACATGAGTGCCGTGCAACGAGTGGCGGCCAAACGCACAGAGCAGTTCGAGACCGCCGGTGGGGTCCGTGGGGTCCGTGGGGTCCGTGGGGTCCGTGGGGTCCGTGGGGTCCGTGGGGTCCGTGGGGTCCGTGGGTGCCGTGGGGTCCGTGGGTGCCGTGGAGTCGCCCTCATGTTTCGGGTGGCACAAGTGAGCACGATCGTCCGACTGCGCACTACCGCACGCTCGGTGCACGACCACAATTGATCGGCGACTGGATTCCCGAGCCCGACCGGTCATGCCGCATATGGAACACAACTGGAGAATGCCAATGTCTGTGAAGGACGAATATAAAGCGATCGCAGCCTATGATGCCAGATGGAGATCGATCGCCAACGCTAGCCGGTTATCGCGGGACCTTTCGCGGCACCTTGCGGTTGGCCTCGTCGCGCTCGCGGCGGGCAGCGCCACCTCGTGCGGCGGGCGCCCCGGCGACGCCGGGGGCATGGATACCGACAGCGAGACGGCGACCGACTCGGCCCCCAATGATAATGATAGTGATGGGAGCGACGATGGCGACAGCGCGGCCGACTGGTGCGACGTCTCGGAGGTCCTCGCCCGAAACGCGTGCCTGTCGTGCCACAGTGAGACGCCGGAGTTCAACGGTGGTGGCCTCGATCTGGTCTCCGACGGCCTTGCGGAGCGACTGGTCGGCCGCCCCTCGAACAACCCGGGCTGTGCCCAGTCGGTCATCATCGACATCGACACCCCCCAGGCGTCGCTCTTGCTCCAGACCATCGCCCCTGAGCGCTATGCCCCCGTCGAAGGCGAACAGTGCCAGTTCGCTCCTATGCCGCTCCTTTCCGACGCCACCGTTCCCCCCGAGGACGTCACCTGCATCGAGGAATGGATACGCGGCCTCGAAGAGCCGGTGCCCGTCGACCCTCCGGTGCCGGGCGACGCGTTCGTGGTGGCGAGCAAGGTGAAGTATCTGCTGCACGGCGGCGCGATCACCAACGACGAGCTGTTGCAGGTGAGCGACGACGACGGCAAGATCGTCAACGACGCGCTCGAGACCCTCGTCGCCGAGTGGATGACCACGCCAGAGTTTCGGGCCAAGCGTCGCCAGTTCCTGGAGCTGACGCTCCAGCAAGATCCGAGCGACGGTAACTACTTCTACCAGTTCCGAAACACCAAGAACCTGTCGATGAAGCCGTTCCGCGATAATTTTCGCATGAGCATGATTCGAACGGCGGAGCGCATTGTCGATGACGAGGAGGACTTCCGCTCGATCATCACCACCAACGAGTGGGAGGTCACGACACTATTGCTGGGGGCCTTGAAAATGGCCGACAACCCGATGATTCTCAAGAGCTCGGGGATCTGGCCCAAAGGCAATTACAATAACGACTTGAGGTCTTTGGTCAATAGCGAGGGTTTCTACGATAGCGATCTCGACTCGAAGGTCTGGCGAACGGTCACCCTCGTGCACAACCCCGACTCGACCCACATGCTGTCGGGGACGAAGCTCGACGACCCGCTCTACCTCGAGTACGAAGCCAACGCGCAGGAGCATGCGCAGTACTTGCGCAGCATTCCCGACGGGGGCAGCGTGGAGCTGCGCGCGCCTCGTATCGGCTTCTTTACGACCCCGGCGTTCTTTCAGACCTGGATCACGAACGACGACAACGACTTCCGCGTGACGATAAACCAGGCCATGCTCGTCGCCACCGGCCGTAGCTTCTCCCCGGGCGACATCACCCCGATCAACACGGATATGTCGGCCATCGATCTGGACGTGTTCCCGGTCGGCTCCGAGTGCCACGGCTGCCACAAGAACATGGACCGCATGCTCACCGCGTTCTCGGCAAACTACGACCCGATCAACTCGCGGCAGCATTTCCCCGAGCAGACGGTGCCCCAGCCCGACTTTTCGTTCCAGGGCCACAGCGTCCCGGTGGACTCGATTCAGACCTGGGCCGAGGCCCTGGCCTCCCACCCCAACTTCGCCAGAGCGTGGGTCGTCAAGCTCTGCCAGTGGGGCACGTCGGCCAAGTGCGATCCCCTCGACCCGCGGGTCGTGGCCCTCGCGACGGACTTCGAGGAATCGGGCTTTCGGCTCAACTATTTGTTCGAGAAGTTCTTCGCTTCGCGGCTCATGACGGATACGTCGTATATGGAGGGGACCGAGGTCCCCGGAGCGCGGGTCAGCATCGCCCGGCAGGGCCACTTTTGCCACGCCGCGCATACTCGGCTCAAGGCGGCCCTCGCCGCGCAGGGGGAGGCCGAAAAATCGGCGGCCAACGTGTGCAGCATAAGCGACGAGGCGGACATTCTAGGTTCGAGCATTCCCGATGACACGTTTGGTCGCGGGGAATCCTACCTGCACCAGCCTCGCGATATGGGGCCCTTCACCGCGGTGTCGTTCGAGGGCCTGTGTTCCACCAGTGCGCCCTTTGTGGTCGCGTCGAACAACAAGGCGGTCTTTCGGGGCGACGATCCAGAGCAAGTGCTGGACGTCATGACCTATCAAGTCCTGGGCTTCCCAGAAGGCTCGGAACAGTACACCACGCAGCGCGAGCTGCTGCAGGATCTCTATGATACCCAGATCCGCGGCCCGGCTTGCGCTGACTCCGCGGTTTTCGAGAGTACGCTCACGAGTGACCAACCTCAGTGCGGCTTGGACCTGAGCGCCATCGAGGCACTACAGAATATTTGGACGATCGCATGTCAATCCCCGTCGATGATCGGAGTCGGACTATGAAACGGTTTTCACGCAGACAGATGCTGTCTGGAATGACGAAATCGGGCCTGGCGCTCTCGCTGCGCTCGGCGATCACCGGTCTTCCGATGTCATTTTTGCTCACCGGAAAGGCCCACGCGGCCGATGACGGCGAGCCCAAGATCACCATCTTATCGTGCTCGGGGGCCGGCGAGGCCGTCAACGTCTGCGGGCCCGGGTCGTTCGCGCCAGGCCTCGAGTCGTACTTCGAGCACCCTCGGGCCAACGAAGTCGACGCGGGCGACGTCGGCACCGTGATGGTCAACGGTATGTCGCTGACCGCCGAGCATCTCGAGCACGGAGCCGAGATGTCGCTGGGCGACAGGAGCGTGACGATGGCGGCGGCATGGGAAGCCTTGCCCGCCGACCTGCGCGAGCACCTGCTGTTCTTCCATCACCGCACCAATGCCGGGATCCACCCGCAGTTCCCCACGGTGCTGACCGCCCACGGCGGAGTCCAAGGCATGGGGGGCCGAGGTGCCGAGCAGCTCCCGTCGGCCATCGCGCAAGAAACGGCGGACATTCTAGACACGACGACCACGACGCCGTTCGTGCTGGGGGGCGGGGCTTTGTCGTCAGAAGGAGCACCCCTGCCGATCTATGCGCCCATGCAGGCGAAGATGCTGGCCAGCAGCGTCGGCAACGCGGTGGGCGGACCGGAGAACTTCGGCGCGCTCTACGACCACTACATCGACCAAACCTACGCCCAGGTAAAGAGCAGCGGCACGGCCGAGCAAAAGAAGTTCTTGGCGCAGCACGCGTCGAGCCGGGCCCAAGCCACCGAGTTTGGCGAAAACCTCGTCCAACTGCTCGAGGGCATCACCGACGACAGCATCGAGAGCCAGCTGCGGACCGCCGTGGCGATGGCCAAGCTCAAGCTCGCCCCGGTGATCGTGACGAACTTCTCGTTCGGCGGCGACAACCACAGCGACTTCGATCTGACCATCGAGTCCAACCGGACGCTACACATGATCAAGGCCCTCGATGCCTTGTGGCAGGCGGCCAAGAGCCTCGATGTGGCGGATGATATTCTCTACGCCACCCTGACCGTCTTTGGACGAGATGCCACGCGCGGCGCCAAGGGCGGCCGCGGTCATCACGGTGCGCTGTGCACCGGCATGGTCCTGGGGTCGCACATCCAAGGCGGAGTCGTCGGCGAAATGGATACCAGCTCGGGCCAGGCGGTCGCGACCGGGATCAACACGGGCACGGGCACGGGCGCAGACCCCGACGTACCCGCCGAAGACACCCTGCACACGTACTACAAGACGCTCATGCTGCTTGCTGGTGTCCCCGCAGACCGTCGTGACGAGCGCATTCCCGAGGGCCAGGACGTCACCTCGATGATCTGAAGGGGATCTGAAGGGGATCTGAACGGCCAGCAGCACGCGACTAGAACTGGAAGTAGATGAACGCGCGCGGCTGGCCGTCCATCAGCGTCATCAGCCCGTAGGCCAGCGCGGCGAACACAAGGCCCATCACCACGCCAGGCAGCCGACGAAATAGCCGGCACGCGTGCTCGTCGACCCAGGCCTTGGGGGTGAAGTGATAGACCAGCCCCAAGAGCAGGGCGAGCCCCACCCCGGGGCTCACCAGCCCGTCGCGGATCCCGTAGCCGTCGAGCGACGCGAGGCCCATGACCATCTCGCGGGCGGTCTGCAGGTCGGGGGCGCGAAAGAAGATCCGCGAGAGCACCAGCAGGTGGAACGTGAGCACGATGTGCAGGACGTTGTTGACCTTGCTGCCGGTCACCGGCAGCCAGCTGACCACCACGAACACCAGCGCCATGAACCCGCCCACCCCCAGCGCCTCGGGCCACGGCAAGCGCAGGGCCCCATGGACGATGGCGGTGGCCAGGGCGGTGACCGCCAGTATGCCGACCGGCCACCACAAGAGGCGCCGTTTGAGGGGCACCTTGAGCGAGCGGGTGCGGTTCCAGCGGTTGAACACCATCGCGCCCGCGTGGATGTTGGCGTAGATGACGAAGTTCCAGCTGGCCCCGTGCCACATGCCCACCAAGAACATGGTGGACCACACCGCCACGTAGCCGCCCCGTGAGCCCAGGCGGGCGAGGATCGAGAAGAACAGGTAGTCGCGCAGCCAGGTCGACAGCGTCATGTGCCAGCGCCGCCAGTACTCGGCGATGTCGCGGCTTTGGTAGGGGCGATCGAAGTTCTCGGGGAGCGTAAAGCCCAGCATCAGCCCGATCCCGATCGCGATGTCGGAGTACCCGGAGAAGTCGGCGTAGATCTGCAGGGTGTACGCATAGAGCGACAGCAGCAGCTCGGCCGACGAGTAGGTGGTGGGCGCGTCGAAGACGATGTCGGTCAGCTGCACCGCGATCCAGTCGCCGAGCACCACCTTCTTGACCAGGCCCTTGGCCACCCGAAAGGCCCCGACCTCCAGGTTGTCCCGCGAAAACCGGGGCCCCGCGTGCAGCTGGGGCAGAAACTGGGTGGCGCGGACGATCGGCCCCGCCACCAGCTGCGGGAAGAACACCACGAACAGGGCGAAGCGGCGAAACGAGGGCTCGGGGGTCAGGCGCCCGCGCCAGATGTCGAGGGTGTAGCTGAGGCTCTGGAAGGTGTAGAAGCTGATCCCCAGCGGCAGCACGACGTCCAGGTGCAGCGGGGGGACCGAGATCCCCAAGGTGCCCGCGACATCGGTGAACGCCTCGATGAAGAAGTTGGCGTACTTGAAGTAGCCCAAAAGGCCCAGGTTGCCCACGAGGCTGGCGACCAGCCACAGGTTCTGGATCCGTCGGGCGCGGCCGCGGACGGCCTCGTCCTTGGACTCGGCCGCCTCGGACTGCCGGTGGATCGCCCCGCCGGCGATGAAGTCCAGCACCGTGGAGAAGAGCAGCAGCCCCGCGAAGTACCAGGGCGCGGGCAGCGGGTCGGTCTTGGGACCCGCCATGTAGAAGAAGTAGCTGGCGACCAGCAGGAACAACACCCGCGCGACCGGCCGCTCGGCGAGCGCCCAAAAGCCGATCAGCACCGGCAGGGCGAACAGCAGGAAGTCGAACGTGGGGAAGAGCATGCGCCGGGCCGGCCGCGGAAGGGCGGGCGATGGAAGGTCGGGCGATGCGCGGGCCTACGGAGCATCGCGCCTGCCGATTCCACGGCCCCCGAACATACGCGCGGTTTGCGGGATTGCGGGCGCACGATAGAAGAAGGGCCCCGGACCGGTCAAATGCCGCAGACTGGCTCCCGAGCACGCGCTGATGCATCGTTGGCCCGATGAACCCGCGGTGACGACGCCCATGAGGTTGCCATGCTGCTCGATCCCCTGACCGCATCGACTCGGCTCGCCCGTCGGCTCGCCCGCCGGATCGCCAGTCGGCTCGCTTCGATCTCCCTTCTGGGGCTCGTGGCCTGCGCGACCCCCAGCTCGGAGGACCCACGCTCGGGCACTCAGCCCCAGGTGCCGCAGGCCGAGGCCCCGGCGCCCGGCTCGGCCGAGCGAGCGGGAGCGGCCCCGGGCCCCACGGCAGATCCAACGGCAGATCCCACGGCAGATCCAACGGCGAGCGCCCAAGGCGGGGCGTCACCAACACCCAGTGCCGCCAAGGCCAAGGCCAAGGCCGCACCGTCATGGACCCCTCGCCCACAGGACGAGGTCACCCCCCACCTTCCGCTAGAGCATCCCGAGCGGCTCGCCGCGTTCTACGAGCGGCTCGCCCAGATCGACGACGGGGCCCAAGACGTGGTGCGCGTGGTCCACCTGGGCGCGTCGATGATCGGCGGCGACGATCTGACCGGAGTGCTGCGCACCAAGTTCCAGACCCGCTTCGGCGACGGCGGGGCCGGGCTGGTGCTGCTGTCGCGGTACATGCCCAACTATCTGCATCAGTGGGTCAAGATCCAGGCCGAGGGCTGGGAGCACTGCTACATCGCCTACCTGTGCAAGGGCGACGGCCACTACGGCCTGGGGGGCACGACCTTTTGGTCCGGGGGCGGGGCGACCACGGTGATCCGCACCCGCAAACACGAGCTGGGCGGCTCGGTGAGCAAGTACGAGGTGTGGTACGTGGCCAGCAAGCGCGGGGGTCGAATGCGCGTGCGGGTCGACAGCGGCGAGGCCGAGGTGATCAGCACGCGGGCCGAGGCGCTCGAGGATCGCTACCACGCAATCGACGTCGAGCCCGGTCCGCACCGGATCAAGGTAGAAGCGCTCGGCGGCGGCCGCGTGCGCGGCTACGGGGTGGTGCTGGAGACCGACGGCCCCGGGATCACCTGGGAGCAGTTCAGCATGCTGGGGGCGTTCACCAAGCGCATGCTGGGCTGGAATCCCGAGCACATCGCCGGCCAGATCGAGCACCGTGATCCCGACCTCATCGTGTTCACCTACGGCGGCAACGACACCCGCCGGGTGGCCAACGGCAAGCTGACCGCCGAGGCGTACATCGCCGAGTATGCCGAGGCGGTGCAGCGGGTGCGGGCGGGCAAGCCCGATGCGTCGTGCCTCATCACCTCGATGACCGACCGGGCCAAGTCGCTCGAGTTCAAGATCACCCCCGAGCACACCAAGGTGATCGCCACCGCGCAGCAAAAGGTCGCCGAGCAGGCCGGCTGTGCGTTCTTCGACAGCTACAACGCCATGGGGGGCGCAGGCTCGCTGGTCAAGTGGCGCGCCATGAAGCCGCCCTTGGCCTCCGGCGACCTCAAGCACCTCAACCACCGCGGCCGGATCAAGCTGGGCGGCTGGATCTACGACGCCGTGATCGCCGGCTACGTGGCGCATCGTCAGGGCGCGGCGGCGGGGTAGCGCGGCGGCGGTCGACCGTCGGGTCACGAGCGTCGATCCGGCCGCCCCCGCGTCCCGAGGGACGCGGGGGCGTCGGTCGTTGGTCGTTGGTCGGTCGTTGGTTCGGTGCCGACCGGGTCGCGTTGCCGACCCGGCCTTGGTCTCGACTCTACGGATCGCGGATTGCCCATCAGGTGGGCAGGGGATCTTCAGTTGCAGCCGACGCGCTCGGTAGCCACCACCAGGTCGTCGAACCAGATCTCGTTGCTGAAGCTGCTGAAGCTGTGCCAGCCCACGATGAACTCGTTGAACTTTCCGTCGAGGAACTGGGCCCCCAGCCCTCCGCCGTTGTTCCACTGCGAGGGATCATTGACGCGGTGGACCTCCTGTCCGTTGTTCCAGGCCACCACCTCGTGGTTGGGCTGATCGGCCAAGAACGCCACCTCCACGCAGTTCCACACCCCGGCCTCGATCACCGGTCCCTGGCCCCACTGGTCCATCGTGGGGGAGATGTCGTCGCTGGGCACCTCGTTGGTCCCGATCACCCCCTTGATCTCGCCAAAGCGCACCTCGTCGTTGGCCTGGCCCACCGAGGCCCGCACGCCGATCAGCGTCTCGTGGTTGTTGCCCGGGTTTTGGCCCAGCTTGCCGGTGAGCCACACATACACCCGCACGTAGACCCGATCCACGCCGGGCGGGAAGGGGCGGGTGAGCATGGCGGGGCTCTGGCCCCCCAGCACGTGCAGCGACTTGGTGCCCTGGTGGGGTCGGCTGCTGTCGGCCAGGGCATAGGCCATGCCCCCGGGCTCGTTGTTCATGTTGACCACGTAGCCGACGAAGCTGTCCCAGCCGGTGGGGACCGTGTCGTCGGCCGCGCCCTCGAAGTCTTCCTCGAACAGGACCGTCGCGGGGTCGGGGCCGGTGTCCCCCTCGGTGTCGCCTTGCGTGTCTCCCTCGGTGTCTCCTTGCGTATCGGGCCCGCTGGAATCATCGTCGGCGCCGGAGTCTGGCCCCGGGCCCGCGGAGGTGTCGGCGGGATCCGAGTCGTCGTTCCCACCGTCGGAGCCGGGATCCCCATCGGATCCCGCGGTGCCGGCGGTCGGCGGCGACGTGGTGATCGAGGTGGCCCCGTCCGGCGGGGAGTCGCCCCCGGGGTCGCACGCCATCGCGAGCCACGTGAGGACGGCCATGGGGGAGCAGAGGCGATGGACTTGCGTACCGTTCATGCCGCCCCGGCGCTAAAGCAAGAAGCGTACCGGGCGGTTCCCCAACGATCCCCGTAGGGGCGGCGGAAGGGATCCGCCCCGAACGGATCCCTCCGTTCCGAGACCGGTGTCCCTAGTGCTAAAAGCCGCTCTACGATGTCCAAGCGGGTCCTGGTCACCGCCGCCCTGCCGTACGCCAACGGCTCCATTCACCTCGGTCATCTGCTCGAGTTCATCCAGACCGACATCTACGTGCGCGCGCGCAAGCAGGCCGGCGACGACTGCGTGTTCATGTGGGCCGACGACACCCACGGCACGCCGATCCAGACCCGGGCGCGTCGGGAGGGGATCGAGCCCGAGGCGCTGATCGCCCGGGCCTACGACGAGCACCGCGCCGACTTCGACGACTTCGGGATCGGCTACGACATCTTCCACTCCACCCACTCCGAAGAGAACCGCAAGCACGCCGCGGCGATCTTTTCCGCCATGGAGCAGCGGGGGGACATCAGCGCTCGGACGATCGAGCAGCTGTATTGCCCCCACGACGAGATGTTCTTGCCCGATCGCTTCGTCAAGGGCAGCTGCCCCAAGTGCAAGGCGCCCGAGCAATACGGGGACAGCTGCGAGGTGTGTGGCAGCACCTACGCCCCCACCGATCTGGGCGAGCCCCACTGTGCGATCTGCGGAACCGCACCGG
Source organism: Myxococcota bacterium (assembly GCA_039194325.1). GTDB lineage: Bacteria > Myxococcota_A > Polyangia > Nannocystales > Nannocystaceae > Paraliomyxa. The sequence goes on along the minus strand of JBCCWC010000095.1, from coordinate 33,787 downwards.
TGCTGCGGCCCAGCGAGCACCTGTTCGTGCCGCTCTCCCGCCACGAGGAGTTCTTGCGCCAGTGGCTACGGCCCGTGGCCGAGGGGGGGCGCACCGTCATGCAGGACTCGGTGCGCAACTACGTGATGCGCTGGGTCGAAGGGGGCCTGCGCGACTGGGACATCTCCCGCGACGCCCCCTACTTCGGCTTTGAGATCCCCGGCCACCCCGGCAAGTACTTCTATGTGTGGTTCGACGCGCCGGTCGGCTACATCGCGGCCACCGACAAGTGGTGTGCCGACCACGGGCACGATTTCGACGCCTACTGGAAGAGCGACCGCGACAGCACCGAGATCGTCCATGTGATCGGCAAGGACATCATGTACTTCCACTGCCTGTTTTGGCCGGCCATGCTCAACGCGGCCGGCTACACCACCCCCTCGCGGGTGCACGTGCACGGGTGGCTGAAGGTCAACGGCGAGAAGATGTCCAAGTCGCGGGGCACCTTCGTGCTGGCCCGCACCTACCTCGACCACCTGCCGGCCGACTACCTGCGCTATTACTTCGGGGCTAAGCTCGGCCACACCCAAGAGGACTTCGACCTCAACTTCGAGGACTTCGTCAACCGGGTCAACGCCGATCTGGTCAAGAAGGCGGCCAACCTCGCCAGCCGCAGCGTCAAGTTCGTCCACGGGCGCCTGGGGGGCACCGTGGCCGATCTGCCGGCGAGCGCCGAGCAAGCGATGGCGCGGGCGCGGGAGCGCCTTACGCAGGCGCCCGCGCTCTACCGGGAGTTCGAGTCGGGCAAGGCGCTGCGCCTGGCCATGGAGGTGGCCGAGGACTTCAACCTCTACCTGACCGAGCACGCCCCCTGGAAGCTGGCCAAGACCGACCCCGACAAGGCCCGGGCGATCTGCTCGGCCGGGATCTACGCCAGCCAGGTGGTGGCCGCGATCCTCAAGCCGGTGTTGCCCGGCTGGGCGGACAAGGTGGAGCGCATGCTGAACCTGCCCGCCCCGCTCGACTTTGAAAACGCTGGCACCCCGCTGCCGGGGGGGCACGCGATTGCGGCCTACGAGACCCTGGCCGAGCCGGTGAAGATCGAGTCGACCGAGGCGATCGTCGAGGCGAGCAAGTCGAGCCTGGGAGGCGCCCAAGGGGAGGGCGAGGGGGCCTCCGCCGAGGGCGAAGCGGTCGCAGCTGACTACGAGGTCCCTGCGCTTGAGCCAGAGATCGCCTTCGACCAGTTCACCCCCGTCGACCTGCGGGTCGGCCGGGTGCTGGCGTGCGAGCGGGTCGAGGGCAGCAAGAAGCTGCTGCGCTTCACCGTCGATCTGGGGCCGCTGGGCACCCGCACGATCTTCAGCGGTATCGCCCGCAGCTTCGAGCCGCAGTCGCTGCTCCACAAGCACGTGATGGTGGTGGCCAACCTCGCCCCGCGCACCATGAAATTCGGGGTGAGCGAAGGCATGATCCTCGTGGCCGGCGATGACGATCCCGGGCTGACCATGCCGCTGCTCGACCCGGCCACCAGCCGTCCCGGCGAGCGGATCACCTGAGGACCGGGCACGACCCGTGGCCGCCGGCGTGATCCGGGGGCCTGGGTCGGAGTCCGGGGCGGGATCTATGGGTCCACGCGAGTGACCACAAAGGGAGGCTCGGACGCGCCGTCGCCACCGAACGCGGGCATGTGATCGAGCTGACCCTCGGCGATCCATGCCGAGCCGTCGATGAGCGCGAACGTGGTGGGGATGTCCAAGCCGTCGGCCACGATCTCGGCGCTGGCGCTGTCACCGTCGAGGGTGATCCGGCTGATGGCCGAAAGACCCTGCTCGATGACCCAAAGTTCGCCGTCGCCTCGCCACTTCATGCCGTCGGGGTTGGCCAGCGGGGCGTCGAGGGTGATGGCCGTGATGGCCCCCGCGTCGCCGTTGTCCTCGATGTCGATGCGGTGCAGCTCGCCCTGCTGGAAGTTGACGACGTAGAGGCTGGCGTCGTCGTCATAGGCGATGCCGTTGAGCCCGAACTCGCCCATCCCCACCGCGAAGTCGGGGTCGGTGGCCCACGTCTGCGCCGGGGTGTCGCGGGCCAGGTCGTCGGCCCGTACCCGCATCACCCGGCCCCCGATCGATTCGGTCGCATACACGTTGCCGTCGCCGTCGAGCGCCAGGTCGTTGCAGATCCCGACCGCGTCGAAGTCATGGGTGGCCGCCAGGATGCCCGTATCGAGAGCCAGCACGTCGATGGAGGGGGGCTCCATGAAGCCGAGGTCGGAGTCGCAGACGATGAGCCATCCGTTGGCGTCGTCGACGATCATCCCCAGCGGGTTGCGCAGGGGCCCCCCGGAGGGGACCAGCTGTTCGGTCTTGCTTTGGCAGGGGGTCGCGCGGGCCACCGAGCCAGTGGCGAGGCTGGCCGCGTAGAGCGTGCCCTCGGCGTCCCACGCGGTGCCCTCGGGGAAGAAATCATCGCCGGGCAGCTCGATGTTGGTTTGGTCGCACAGCTCCATCCCGGTCGTTCCCGTGCCCGTCTGCTCTGTGTCTGTGTCCGTGTCCGTGTCTGTGTCTGTGTCCGTGGTGGTGGACGAGGAGGTCTGGGGATCGGTGGTCGAGCTGCTATCCGCGCTCATCGTGGTCGACGACGAGGACGACGGCGAGGTGCTGTCCTCACCGGTCGAGCCGCTGCCTTCGCCCAAGCCGTCGTCGCCGCAGCCGGCGATGGCGATGGCGATGGCGATCGCCATTGAAGGAGTCTTGACTCTCGAATCTTGGAAGATCTTCATGATGATGGGTTCTTTTTGTGAGCAGATAGTGTGATGAATCGATGTGCGAATGGATTGTGCGAATTGGACAACGAGCGAAAGAACGACGCGGTCATGGGTGCAGCACGTGCAGGGACCGACTTGCGCGGCCGTGGCCAAAGAGCGAGGGTTGTGGCCGGCCATTCGCCGGCTGGCGCGACGGGATGCGACGCTCAGCGCTCGCCTCCATGTCCGCCATGGTCACACCTTAGGCGGTAGATCCTGCCGGTGCACTGGTCGATGACGCCAACTACCCAACCGATCGTGCCACGTACGGTGTCTCGTGTCCGAGCGACGAGCGACGGCGTCCTCGAAGGTCTCGGTCGCCCTGAGGACGAGTACACGATCGACAATGAGCAATTTCGAGAGGGCCGCACTCAGCCGCAGACGGCCGTTGGGGTTCCACCCATGGGCGAGCATAGCGCTTTTGGCGCCATGCTCGTGGTGGCCTGGACGATGCAAGCGGCCGTCGACCGGCGGTCCCGGCACGACACCTGCGGTGACGGCGGCATGGAGGGTAAGCACTCGCCTCTTGATGGATTCGAGCCGGGGATTGGAGCCAGCCCTGAGCCCGGAATCTGGCCCTAGATCGGCAGCTTGCCCGAAAAATTCGGCGTCCGGCAATCAAACGCGCCGTCTTGATTGACCGCCCTCATGCAGCCACCCACCGCAGGTCGATCGACGCCCGTTGTCATCGGGTCCGTCGCGTGAGTGAGCGAGCGCCTGCGGTCTGGGCGGTGGACCCCTCGGGGTCGCGGCCTCGCTCGTTGCGAGCCCTTGGTCGTCACAAGATTCTCTGCAAGTCGTGACACGATCCTTGCGATCAATTTGGTTTGATTTGGTCTGGTCTGGTTGGCTGCGATCAACGAGCGTGTCTGCGCATTCTTGCGCGTCCTGTACGAATTACCGTCACTTGACGTGAATTGACTATGAATACTCCGCAGTCCCAAAAAACGCATAGTTCTCCGAGAATTCGAGGAGTCGTGATCATGCATCGAACATCTCTACTTGCCGCCCTCGCCCTCGCGCTACCCGGTTGTTCAGATTCATCCTCTGGATCTGGTGACGATGACTCTGGTGGCATCCTGCCTCCTGGCGGATCGACCACCGGGGCAGACACCGACACTGGCACTGGTTTGACCGCCGGTGAAGGGGACGGCGTCGACGAGACCGCCGGACCGGCGATGCCCTGCGAGACCGTGGCGTGCGGCGACTCGGCCGCCTGCTGCGAGTTCGACCAAGAGTGTGTGGTGGGCTCTTGCGTGCCGGCCTGTGCGAGCGGGGTGCGCTGCGGGGTCGCGCAGGAGATCTGCTGCGACGCGGGATCGGTCTGCCTCGCCGATGCCTGCGTCGCTCCCACCGGGGCGTGTCTCGATTCCTTCGATTGCGAGATCGGGGAGTTCTGCGAGCCAACCCTAGAGCAATGCCTGCCCCAGGTCGATCCGGTGACCTGCGAGTTGCAGCCCCAGTTCGAGGACATCGATACGATCGAGGAGTGGCACTGGGATACCAACGAGGTGATCTCGATCCCCGTGGTGGCCGACCTCGACGGTGACGGTCGCCCCGAGGTGGTGGTCAATACCACCTTGGTGGAGGACGACAGCTGGGTGTCCGGCGAGATCGTGGTGCTCTCGGGGACCACCGGGGTCGAGCAGTGGCGGATCGCCCACCAGCCAACCCTCGAGCAGTACGGCTCGCACGGCCGGCACAGCATCGCGCTGGGCGATGTCTCGGGGGACGGCCTTCCCGACATCATCTATGCGGGGCGGAGCGAGGGAGGCTCGGGCTCGCTCGTTCACGCGGTCGACGGCAATGGCACGCTGCTGTGGAGTTCTCATAACGCGGATGGATCCGATCACCGCTTCAACATCATCAATGGGGCTGCATCGGTGGCCAACCTCGACGACGATCCCGAGGCCGAGATCGTCTTTGGCGCGGCGGTGATCGACGACGACGGCCTGGTGGTCTGGGACGAGGGAGGTCGCGGGGCTGAGTATGGCACCAACGACGACTATACCGGGGGGATCTCGGCGCTCGCCGATCTCGACGGTGATGCCTCTGTCGAGATCGTCTCGGGTCGCCACGCGTGGTCGATCGACTGGCAGGAGCCAGACGGGGTTCCACTGGTGACCGTCTCGCCGCTATGGGACGCGGGCGGCAACGATGGCTACCCCGCCATCGCCGACCTCGATCAGGATGGCACCCCCGAGGTGATCCTGGTGGCCAGCGGCGAGGTCCGGGTGCTCAACGGCGAGACCGGGCAGGCCTGGTGCGGGAGCGATCCGACCGACGCTGCGTGCCAAGCCGATCCGAGCGCGCGCGTGGCCCCGGTGGCGCTGCCTGGCGGGGGGTTGGGCGGCCCCCCCACCGTGGCTGATTTCGACGGCGACGGTCGCCCCGAGATCGCGGCGGCCGGCGGTAGCTCGTACTCGGTCTACGATATTGCTCGCCCCGGCGAGCAGGTCGTGGTCCCGCCGGGCGAGCCCACGCCAGCGGCGGGCTCGCTCTATGTACGGTGGTCCCAGCCCACGCAAGACCAGAGCTCCAACGCCACTGGATCCTCGGTCTTCGACTTCCAGGGCGACGGAGTGGCCGAGGTGATCTACGCCGATGAGTGCTATGTGCGGGTCTACTCGGGCGTCGATGGCACGGTGTTGCTGGAGGAGCCCAACTCCACGGGCACGATCCACGAGTATCCCGTGGTGGTCGACGTAGACGACGACGGCAACTCCGAGATCTTGGTGGTGGCCAACGAGAGCCACGGCAGCTGCAACCATATCCCCGGCTACCAGTCACGCCGTGGGGTGATAGCCTACGGTGATACCTTCGATCAGTGGGTCTCGACCCGCCGCGTGTGGACCTCGCACACCTACCACGTGACCAACGCGACCTCGGCCGGGCACGTGCCCCTGGTCGAGGCCGACAACTGGCTCGATCCCGACCTCAACAATTACCGACAGAACGTCCAAGGTGAGGGAGTGTTCAACGCCCCCGATCTCACCGTGGAGTTGGCGGCTGGGCTCAGCCACTGCCTGGAGCTGGAGCTCGAGATCCAGGCGACGGTGCGCAACCTGGGCTCGCTGGGGGTCCCGGCGGGCATCGAGGTGACCCTCCATGAAGGGACCAACGCCGATGGCCCCGTGGTGGGTACACTGACCACCGACGAGCCGCTGTTGCCTGGCGCTCAGACCATGCTCGTATGGTCGATCCCCTTGTCGTCTGGCAGCCCCGAGCAGAGCTACTTCGCCGCGGTCGACAGCATCGGTGAAGGACCTGGCCAGGTGCTCGAGTGCGACGAGAGCAACAACAGCGCCAGCGCGCTCGCGGTCGCCTGCCCCAACGTGGGCTGAGCGGCACGGGCAAAGACCGAGGCCGGGCGCGACACCGTCGCGCATTCCCAGCCGGCCTCGGCATCCATAGCCTCCGTTCCGCCTCGGCATCCACGGCCATCGATGCGACCCGACGACCGGGATCCGTCCGGGAATGACGGAGCCCGGTCGCGGGTCGCGGGGTCGTGGGACCGGTGAGGTCGTTCGAGGTGACTACGGGAGCCGGGCCAGGATCCCCTGGCCCATCGAGGTCAGCGCCGGGAGGTAGTCGTCGTCGCAGATCGAGTGGAGGTTGCCGGGCCCGGCGACCGAGTCGACCAGCGCCCGCACCCGGACCGGGGGCACTGCGTTGTCGCCCTCGGTGCCGGTGCAGCCGGCCCCGATCCCAAAGTCGTCCCGGAACTGTGCGTCGTCCCCGTCGGTGTACACCGGCTCACCGTTGGCACCCACGCCGTTGATCGCGATCACGTAGGCCCCGCGCTGGTTCAGATCGTCGATGTACTGCGACAGTGGATGCAGCACCGCCGCATCGGGATCGAGGGTCGGGTTGCCGTCGACATCGAAGTTCTCGGTTACGCAGTCGTAGGGGTCGGCGCCGGTGCACTGCACCCCGGCATTCCAGCACACCGCCGATGAAGGGAAGAGAACGTCCTGGTTGCCCCAGAACACGCGGTTGCCATCGGGATCGAAGATCGCCTCGTGGTCGGTGTTGTGCGAGCAGTCGTCTTCGTCGGTGACGATCGCCACCGCCAGCAGGGCGCCGGGCCTCGAGAACCCATAGGAGGGTTCGTCCGCGGTGTCGGAGCGGAGCAGCGCCTTGTGCAGCGACTCGAGGGGTTGCTCGAACCCGCAGCCGTCGAGCCCCTGAGGCAGCATGCAGCGCAGGGCGCCCACGACGTCGCCGTTGGGGAGGTTGGTGGTGTCCGTGGAGCGGTTGACCGCAATCCACGGCTCGACCAGGTTCAGGTCTTCGTGGGTGCAGATGTCCAAGCAGGCCTCGTCGGTCATGTCGACGATCTCCGTCCCCCCGAACACGAACTCGCTGATGCGCTGGCGGCACGAGGTTGCGCGGAACTCTCCTGCCTCGGGGTTGCTCGAGCAAAAGGGATTGCCGTTGTCGGTGGTGGTGACCGCGATCCGGTAGTCGACGGGCGGGACGGCGGCGTCGAGGGTGTCGGTCAGCGCCTGGATGCTGGTGGCCAGCTTGGCCTGCGACGCGCTCATCGAGCCCGAGTTGTCGACCACGAACACGATGTCGACCTCGCGGGTGCTGGGGGAGACCTCGGTGTCGCCGGTGTCGCCGGTGTCCACGGTCTCGCCCGAGGTGGCCGATTCCGAGGGCTCGTTGGCGTCGGTGTCCGCGTTGGCGTCGGTGTCGGAGTCGGTGCCCTCACCCTCCCCGGGCAGGAAGCCGCAGCCAGCGGACAGCGCGGTCAGCAAGGGGAGCAGGTGGGCTCGAGGAACGAAGGCGCGAAGCATCATGGATCTCCATCGAATGCGGGGGACCGGGGCGTCGGACGACGAACGACGAACGAATTGGACAGTGCGAGTGACGTCGTCTCGTTGCTACCCGTGCCATGGCCGGGTTGTTGGGGATCCGTCAGTCTTTTTTCGACGCTTGTATTCGCTCCCGGGCGGCGGCTAGGCTTGGTCGATGGCGCAGGCCAGCGCGTACCCGGTGAGCCGTGGGCTCGGGCCCGAAGGCGCGACCGGTGGGTCCGTTGGGCGCTGAGGCTTCGGCGCCACGCACCGCGTGGCCCGGCCGGGCCCGCCGGTATGAGGACTATCGGGCGCAGCGGGTCTTCGCCGGCCTGGATGCCCTGCGCGGCCTGAGCATCGCCGGGGTGGTGTGGCACCACGCGGGCGTGCCGGTGGATGGGGTGTTGCTGAGCACTCGGGGGTTTGTCGGGGTCGACGCGTTCTTCGTGCTCAGCGGCTTTCTCATCGTGACCCTGCTGCTGCGCGAGCGTGACCGCCACGGCCAGATCTCGCTGCGGGATTTCTACCTGCGCCGCTCGCTACGGATCTTTCCCCTCTACTACGGCGTGGTGCTGGGCCTGGCGCTGCTGTTGTGGCTGCGGCCTGGCTTTACCCTGGCCGGCTCGTTCTGGAGCGATCTGCCGTGGCTTTTGACCTACACCGCCAACTGGGTGGGGATCACCGGGCTTTTGTCGGTGACCTGGTCGCTGGCCGCCGAAGAGCAGTTCTACCTGCTGTGGCCGCCGGTCGAGCGCTTCTTGGGGCGGCTGGTGCTGCCGGTGTGGGTAGGGGCGGTGGCCGTCAATCAGGTCGCGAACTTCGGGTTGCTCGACGGCCTGCTCCCACCCGGGCATCGGCACGAAGATCTCGAGATCCTCCAGACTACCTTCACCCCGATCTTGCTGGGGGTCGGGCTGGCCCACGGGCTGCATCACCGGAAGCGCTACGAGCGGTGGGTGCCCTGGCTCACTCACCCGGGGGTTCGTGCGGGGCTGGTCGTGGTCTCGGTGGGGGTGCTGGGTCTCGCCCCCGAGCTGAGCGGTGGGCCGCGGCTTTTGGTGCACCTGGCTTTGGTGGGCCTGCTCGCCTCCTGGGTGACCGGCGCCGGGCCGCGGCCGCGGCTGCGGATCCTGTCGCGCCTGGGCAAGGTCAGCTACGGGGTCTATTTGCTGCATCTATTCGTGATGCACGTGCTCGAGCAGCACCTGCTGCCGCATGCTCCAGTGCGGGTGCCAGGCGATCGCTTCGTGGCGTGCCTGCTGGGGACGTGGCTGGTCGCCGAGGCCAGCTTTGCCCTGTACGAGCGGCCCTTCTTGCGCCTCAAGGGGCGGTTTTCTCGGGGGTAGTCGCGAGTCGAGCTCGAACCGCGCGTCACTTCTCAGTCCGTCCGTCACGACGCCTCGCCTTTGCGAGATCGAGACCGTCGACCGTCGGTAGGGTCGTGATCGACGCCACCGTTGGTCGACAAAAGAAGACCGTTCGTAGAACGCCCCGTGGCCTCAAGGGGGGGGGAGCCCTATGCTCGATCCATGGCATGCAACAGGCGCGAGGCACTACGGATCCTTGCTCGGGCGAGCGTCTTCACCGCGGCTCCGTCCGCGGCTCCGATCATGGCCGGGTGCGAGTCGCCGTGTTCTTCGGTCGCGCCAGCGGCGGAGGGGAGCTGCGCGCCTACCCAGGATGACGTGGAGGGTCCCTTCTACGTGCGCGATGCGCCGGCCAAGCAAGAGGGGCTGGTCGAACCGGACGACGATGCGCCGCGTCTCGTGCTACACGGCATGCTCCTCGATGCCGCCGACTGCACGATCGGCCTCGGAGGGTACGTCCTGGACCTTTGGCACGCCGATGCTCGCGGACGCTACGACAACGAGGGGTTTCGCTATCGCGGGCGCGTCGTGGCCGATGACGAGGGTGTGTACACGTTCGAGACGATCATGCCCGGCAGCTACCCCGATCGTCCCGTACGCCATATCCACGTGAAGATCCTTCGCCCCAACGGCTCGCCCGTCATTACTACGCAGATCTACTTTACCGGTGATCCGAACCTGAGCTGCGAGCACGTCGGTCCCCGCGTACAGCCCCAAGACGGAACCGCAGAGCTCGACTTCATCGTTCCGGCCTAGTGCCTCGTTGCTTCAATCGAGCGCATTCTTCACCACGCTCTCGCTCTCGGCCGCCTTCATCAGGAGGTCCAGGTCCAGCGGCTCACTCGACCCGAGGTTCAACTCAAGCTCGCTGAGTGTCTCCTCCCACTGTTCGAGCGCTTTGTCGAGGCCCTCCGGCTTCTCGGCTAGCGACGCGAGTTTGCGTCGGCTCTCGCCCAGCGACTCGCGCTGCGATTGCTCGAAGCCATCGCCCGACTGCTTCTCGAGGGTGGCGATCCGACCGAGCGTAAGGTGCAGGTCATGCGCACGAACGGGTGTCCATCGGCTCGTCTTCGAGAGATCGACGATCTTTACCTGAAAGTTCGCCAACTCCTTTGCGGAATCGAACGGAGGGGGAGATTCCCCAGTGACCCTGGCCGTCAAGTCGTGGAGTCTGTCGATCCGGTCATCGGTATGTTGAACGAGCTTCACTGCTTCGCGAGCGGCGATCTCGTTGACCTTTGATTGCACATCGACCGCGCTTTGGAGCAGTGCCACCGGGTCCTGGTCCGTCACCTCGTTGAGTTCGGCGACCCGGGACATGATGCCCTGGAGGTCGGGGATGATGCCGATGTCGCCGCCGGCCTCCTCCAGTTCGCTCAACACCCGACGAGTCTCGTCGGCCACGGCCCCGGCAACGATCGACTTGAGTTCCTGTTCGACGAGATCGATGTCGCCATCGGGTGCTTCGAGTGCCTGCATATAGGCTCTCCCGATGTCAGCGACCGCATTCCTGTTCCTCTTGTAGCTCAGGGCTAAACCCGCCCGCTGCGCGCTGAACGTGAGCTTTGCCGCCTTCACGTTCTCTGTTCCTTCTTTGATGTTCGCGCAGGGTGTGAGCGTTGTATTAACACTCGTCCAGTTGCAAGAGTTGTGGAAGAAAACATAATGACTGACGATTTCTGCGCGAATCTTTTTATCTCTCTTCTTCTTTGAATGTTTGGTCGGTATCCCCTTGTTCGCCGTGTAGTAGATGCAAGCGTCCTCCATCGTCAACCCGGCGCTCCTGCATTGATCTCTGAGTTTCCCATAGTCTCGCAGCGTGTCGTTGTTCAGATACTCCTGTTCGTCTGCCGAGATGCCTACTAGGGTGACGGACAATGCCTGAAAGTACAAATCCAGCACTTTCTCAAGGACTGGCTGCTTCGGGGTCGGATGATCTGCGGCCACGAAATTTGCGAGTATGGTTTCGGTGTCGGCGGAGCAGACACACCAGTCGTGTTGTCTGGAGCTCATCTTCTGCCAACTACGGTTGGACTCCTCTTTCAAGATATCAGAGCTCTCTTTGACACAGCGAGCGCTCTGGCCAACAGCGGAGAGATCTTCTCTCGTTGGCCCCTCGCAGGGAGGACCATTCGATTGCGGCGGGACCTTCTCAGTCAAAAAGCAGCCCTCGAGGCGAGACTGCTTGAGTTCTTCGATAGATTCTGCTTCCTTGGCTGGGCACGTCTCGCAATCCTGTACGGCTTGCCCGAGTCGGGGGAGAAAAAGGCACAGAATCATCAGCAACGAGTGTCCGCATATAGCAGTCGTCGTCCCCGAAAGGCTGTTCCGTCCGTCGCCAACATCAGAGTTCTGCGAGATGCTCATCCTCCCATTTCCTCCGTGTTGGCGGGGTTGGGCAATGTTTTGGTCTTCTTGCATTCCGCCATAGCGCTAAATGCTTGATCGTGTGTTCTCTTGATATTGTCCCAGCATTCGGAGGTAACCTTGAGCTTGGAATTCTCGGCTTCGAGCACTTTCGTTTTCGCGCGGAGATCCTTTATCGTCCTCCGCAGCTTCATGACATTTTTGCTGATGCATGGGAGTAGTTCGGCAAATAATTTTCCTTGAGCATTCGTGCAGTGATTTCCGGATAATTTGGGTGATAAGATCTGTGTGCGAAGTTCGCTGAGCTCACGCGCGCACTGGGCGAGTCGATCCTTATTGTCGAGATACTCCGTCCCGTCGACGCATTTTGCGTTGTGTATCAGGCCTGCTGCATACTTGAGTGATTTCTCCGCTTCACGGCCCGCGAGGCATGTGCTCAGCACGCTGCTCCCGAGGATGACGGACAGAAGGGTGGTCCCGAGCGTAAAGTACCACTTGAGGTCGCCGTCCCCCTTCGCCGGACTTGGAGCGCTGCCGGCATTCTGAACACCCGCGTTGACCAGGAAATCCAGAGCGACATCGAGCTGAGGCCCGTGCTGCTCGCTGGGTAGTTCATAGAGGGTCAACTGGTGTCCCCGGGTCGAATAGGAGAAGTTCTCCACGGGGAGTGGACGGCCGGCAACATGACATGAGAGCAAACAGATCACGTCGAGTCCCTCGGCTTCCTTGATCAAGATCTCGGTGTCTTCACCTGCGAGGATGTCGATCTTCCGCCGGTGGGTCCAGCGGATGCCCCCGTCCAGCGCTCGATCGCGAGGTATCGAGATGCGTGCCTGGGCCCCCCCCGAAGGGCGCTTCGATGCCTCACCGGTCCACTCCACGAGCCCTTGCTCTCGCCGTACTTCCCAGTCGGTATGGGATGCCGTGTCCTTCCCGACGAAGAGGTCGTTGACCGAGAGTTCCTTGATGACGAGCAGAGGTAGCGCCCATCCCGACAGATCACCATGGCGCTCCGTGAGAGGCACCAAGAAATCCTTCCGCGCGTTCACGGTTCCCGTTCCTTTCCGGTGAAGATATGCTCACCGCCCGTGAGCGACTCGGTCGTTCTGGGATTCTCGGGATTCCCGGGGGAAGAACTGATGGATCGGAACCATCGCCTGATAGAGCTCGACCTCAGGAGTAAACTCCTGAGAGGGAGCGATCTCCTGCCGTTGGGTCAGCAGGACGGCATGGGTCACGACCGGGACCGGGCGGAGAAACGGGCAGGTGGGCCGTGCCTGTCGCTCGCGGCGGATGAGCAACTCTCGTTGTTCTTGGTAGCGTCGCTGGTATCGTGCTCGCCGCCGTGCCTGTTGATTCAGCGCGCTTCGCGACTTGCGACGTTTTTGTTCGTCGAGTTGGTGCTCCACTTTGATCTTGTCTTCGAGGTATGATAGCTCGCCGTTTTGGAGATCGCGAAGCCTCTTGTCTCGCGATTTGGTCTGGCACATCTGAAAATCGTCCACGGGTGAGCGATGGTGTTCGGGTGCCGCGATCATGCCGAGATCGAGCCAAATGGCCATTGCAGAGTGTTCTCGGTCTGGATCTTTCGCGCTCGTTCCTTCTGAAACTCTGGGCAACGGAGCGTACCGTAGGTCGATATCGGGATCGGAGGTCCTACAGGTGAACTCGGCCGATCTCGTCCGTTCGGAGGTTGGCAAGAAGAGTCTCTGCGCTTTCGAGTCCCATCGTAGCAAGAGCTCCCGAGGTCGTCGGGGGATGCCGATGCAGGATATACGGACAGAGAGGGTCTCCATCTCTCCGAGTAGCGATCGGATCAGATGCTCCCGTCTGGTCTCCGGATCGTCCTCCGAGTGGGAGCCCGCGTTGCGCGCGCGATCGGGGAATCCCGATGCGAACGACAGGGCGCGGAGCTCACGGTCTCCCCGCTCGCAGAACCGAGAATCCCCCGTGTTCGAGTCGTCTTCGGGCGGTGTAGATCGTTCGGCACGCTGATGTGGCGCCCGCGAGTCGATTCCGCCCTCGGGGAGTGGGTATTCGTTGGTTGTAGTATGTACGGAGGGGTTCCCCGAGCCCTTGGGTGGCGTGACCAGAATCGCATGATCGGAAAAGTAGGACTCCCGAACGTCGGGAACGATGGCGGTGCTGAACGTCGCCTCCGCAAGGCGTAGGGTCTGTCGTTCGCGCAGCGCAGTTGCTTCTTCTTGCAATGGTGGATAATCCGCGCATTGCCCTTGGACCCACCGTAGGCGCTCGAACGTCAGTTCGACGCGGAACTGTGTGGCCTGCAAGTGGTAGGTGTTGCCAGGGGAGGTATGCCCCCGGTCTGGATGGTGACCGCAGGACGTCGATGCCAGCAACAGCAATGCTCGTAGGGCTACACCTCTCGTCTTCACCTTCAACGGGGGCGGTTCCCCGGCTGCGATACGTGCTTCATCGAGAGGCGAATCCGCGTTGCTTTTCATGGAGGCGTGAGTGTATCTCACGTGAGGTCAAAGGGGAGGAGCGAGGCGGAGGCTCCGGCGACGTATAGATGCTGGGCCCGGCGCTCGACCGTGCGCGGGTCGAGTCGTGCAGGGGTAACCATGACCAATTGCGCAGTATCCGCGTCATCACCGATCTCGATTTGCGCTGACGAGCGAGCAGCCGGTGGTGAAGGCCCGCGCATTGCCAAGCACCGCGTGCGCAGTCTGTGCCTTTGCTGCTCATCGGTGGTTGGTCAACGCCCTGTTCGTGCCTTGGCCTGGGCGATCCGGAGGGCGTTTCAACCACACGAGGGTTTCACCATGGGCCGTTGGGAAACCACTGAGCGGCTAGCGTTCAGCGCACTGCGTCGCGATTGACCATCGCCGACCACCTTCAAGCCTGCTCCGAGCCTCTCTCCGAGCCGCTCATGGAAACGAGCGTTACGGGCGCGGGAGCGACCGCGGAGGGTTTGCGGGGGCACTCCGTGGGAGCGGGTATACTCCTGCTCGATCATGCGCAAGCCCGAGCATCGCTGGCAGACCCATCGGCACGAAGCGATCCTGATGCCCAGCGCCGAGCCTCGAGCCCACGACGAGCGCTTCGAGCTGCGTTTCTTTGCGGGCTCTGGCGAGGGCGCGGCCGAGGGCGCGGACGAGGGCCAGGCCGAACACGCCGTCGGTCACGTGTGGCTGCGGCTCGACGAGCAGCAGGTCGATCGAGTCGCCGCCGCCGATCCCGATCTCCCCCCTGCGATCCGCTGCTGGCTGGCGGCGCGGGGTCGCTTCGAGCTGAACATGGTCGACGAGCGCGGCGAGCCGGTCGCGGCGGGATCGTTCGACGTGGAGGATCTGGGAGATCCGCCCGCCGACGTCCCCGCCCGGCGGCTGGTGACGCTCGCGCCCTCCAACGCCGAGGTCGTCGAGGCGTTGGGGGCGTTCGATCGGGTGGTCGCCTGCGAGGACTCCACCGATCATCCCCCCGAGGCCGCCTCGCGGATCCGGCTGGGGCCCGATCTCGGGCCCGACCTCGATCGAGTCGCCTCGTTGGAGCCCGACCTGGTCGTCAGCTCGTTGAGCGTGCCGGGGATGGAGCGGATCGTGACCGGGCTGCGGGCGCGAGGGGTCGCCCAGGTCGTGCTCGCCCCGCGCAGTGTGCACGATGTTTGGTCCGATCTGCGCCGGGTTGGTGCCCGCCTGGGGTTGTCCGACCGGGCCGAGCAGGTCGTCGCCTCCATGCGCCAGCAGATCGCCGTGCTCGAGCGCGGGCATCCCGCCCGACCGGTGCGGATCTATCTCGAGTGGTGGCCGCGCCCCATGTTCAGTCCGGGGCGGGATACCTATGCCAACGAGCTCATCGCGCTCGCCGGGGGGATCAACGTCTTTGGAGATCGCCCCGGGGCCAGCGTGCGGATCGAGCCGGCCGATCTGGTCGACGCCGAGCCGGAGCTGTGCTTCGTATCGTGGTGTGGCGTGGCCGAGGACAAGCTCGATCCGGGCAACCTGGTCGATCGCCCTGGCTTATCGACGCTGGCCGCGGCGCAGGCCGGACGAGTCGTGGCCCTCGACGAGCGTTTCTCCGGCCGCCCTGGTCCGCGCATGCTGGAGGCTTCGCGGCGCATGGCGGCGGCCATTCGGCATAGCGGGTTGCGCGGAGACTGACGTCCATGTCGGTCTGGGTGGCCCGACCATGCGGACGAGGGTGTTGGTCGGCGCGTTGTGCACTCACAATGACCCACATTCGCGATGGGCCACCGGTGCCGGCTCCGTATCGCCCCCGTATCGTCCCCCGTATTGCTAGACAAGGACCGCAGCGGAGGCTTAGTTTCGGCGACAGGACAGATGGCCAAGATCTCCCATAGGAGTTGGGTGATAGGGGGATTGCCCGTGCTCGTGCTGGGGGTGAGCGCGCACGTGAGCCCGGCCCAGGCCGAGCCGTTGGGGGATGGATCGTCGTCATCCGTGGAGTCGACCGAGCCGACCGAGCCGGTCGAACCCGCCGGGCCGACCGAAGCGGCCGAGTCGACCGGAGCGGCTGAGTCGACGGCGCCCGCTGAAGTGGTCGACGCCGACCCGACGCTCGCGATCCGCCAGGCCAACGAGGCCCAGGCCCGGGGCGACTACAGTGAGGCGGCGCGGCTTTACGATCAGGCCTATCGATCCATGACCTTCGAGCAGCGGGCGTCCGACTTTGGTCGGCTGGCCTTCACCAAGGCGGTCGGCGCCTATCGGCGGGCCTACGACCAGACCCGCGATCTGGCGTTGTACGCCGCATCCCGGGCGCTGCACGAGCAGTTCATCATCGAGCGCAAGGCCGCAGGGCTGCCCGTGCCGGCGGAGGTGGATGCCGAGCTCGCGCGCCTCGACCAGGTGCTCGGGGCCAGCGCGCCGGAGCCGGAGCCCAAGCCGGAGCCCAAGCCCGAGCCCGCGCCCATGCTCGAGCCGGAGCCCTTGTTCGAGTCGCAGCCCGAGCCCGAGCCCGAACCGGTCGAGCCGCGGCCTGAGCCCGACCACCGAGTCGACCCTTGGGGCGTGGCCCTCACCGGAGCCGGAGCGATCGCGGTGATCACAGGAGTCGTCTTGGTTGCCGTGGGGGCGCCGCTACGAGGCCGGGCCGAGGACTATCGAAACGAGCAACTGGCCGGCGACGACTTCGACAGCCGCAGTCCGGGGCTTCAGCAGAGCTTTGCCGCGGCCCTCGACGACTACGTCGACGGGGAACGACGGCGCGGGGTCGGGCTGATGGCGTCCGGGGGCGCGGTGCTCGGCTTGGGGGTCGCGGCGGTCGTCGTGGGCAGCCTTCGCCTCGCGCGAGGTCCGGCGGCCGTGGGTTCGGGCTCGCGCGCCCGTCATCCGCGCCTCCGGATCGCCGTGTCAGCGGGCCGAGCCTTCGTCGGCGTGGGGAGGCGCTTTTGAGCAGCGGGTCCGTGTCGTCGGGGTCGTTCAGCGGGCCGATCCGGAGTCGGGGGCTCGAGCCTGGCGACGAGATCGACGGGCGCTATCGGATCGTGCGCGAGCTGGGGGCGGGCGGCATGGGGGCCGTCTACGAGGCCGAGCAGATCACGCTGCACAAGCGGGTCGCCATCAAGACGATGCTCGCCGATCGGTCGGCCGGGGTCGCGAACGTCAAGCGCTTCCTTCGCGAGGCGCGGGCGGCCTCGGCGATCGATCACCGCAATGTGGTCGACATCGTCGACTTTGGGGAGTTCGAGGACGGCACGGCCTATTACGTGATGGAGCTGCTGCAGGGGCAGGATCTGGCGTCGCTGCTCCACGCGCGGGGCTCGCTGCGTTGGTCGCGGGCGCGGGGGATCCTTTTGCAGGCCCTCCGGGGACTGCGGGCGGCCCACGAGCAGGGGATCATCCATCGCGACATCAAGCCGGCCAATATCTTCGTGCTCGATCCCGACGACGAGTCCGACGGGGATCACGTCAAGGTGCTCGACTTTGGGATCGCGCGGGTCGAGTCTACCGATCCCGAGACCCAGGAGCTCACCGGGACCTCGGAGCTGCTCGGGACCGCCGCCTACATGGCGCCGGAGCTGGTGCGCGGAGGGGAGGCTACCCCGCAGTCGGACATCTATGCGCTGGGGATCGTCGCCTACAAGCTGCTGACCGGCGAGGCGCCCTTCAAGGGCGCCAACACCCTTCAGATACTATTCAGTCACATCCACCACGAGCCACCACCGCCGCGCTCGATCAAGCCCAGCATTCCCGACGGGGTGGAGGCGTTGATCCAGCGGGCCATGGCCAAGCGGCCCGAGGATCGGTTCTCCAGTGCCCGGGAGTTCGGGCAGGCGATCGAAGCGCTCGACGAGCACGGAGAGGGGGCGAGCCCGGCGCGTGCGTCGTCGGCCTCTCGGACGAAGATCATCGCCGGGGTCTCGGTCGCGTTGGCGCTGGCGCTGGCGCTGTGGGTGGCCTTTGGGAGCCAAGGGCGCCCAGAGTCCACGCCCGAGCCTGAAGTGGGGGCCGGGGTGGAGGTGGAGGCGGGGGCCAAGGCGGCCGCGGCCGACCGGTCTGCGCAAGACGGAGCCGACGGGAACGAGGCCTTGGGGGACGCCGCGCCCGGGATCGGAGCGGGGGCCCGTGAGGCGTTTGCGTCGGATGAGGCCGGTGCGTCGGATGAGGCCGATGAAGATGGCTCGAGTGACCAGGGAGAGATCCTCCCCGTCGCCGACGAGCCCCCGCCGGTGTCGGGCAGCACGGGCCTGGCCCCGGATCAGTCATCCGACGAGCCCTCAGCGGGCGGGACCTCGGTAGGCGAGGCTGAGCCCGGGACCGAGCCAGGGAACGAGCCCGAGCCCCGTTCGTCACGTCGGGACAAGCGCGGGCCCGGGACCGACCGGGACGTGAGACAAGACCTGGGTCGGACGGCCCGTCGGCGTTGCAAGGCTCTGGGGGCGGGGCAGTCGGTGACCGTGCGATTTACCGTCGATCCGAACGGCTCGGTGCTGATGGCCGCCGCCGACGCGCCCCATGGGTCCAGCGAGCTGGGTCGGTGCGTGACGAAGATCGTCGACGGTGGGAGGTTCCGTGAGGGCCAGGTTCGGACCCAGGTGTTGAAGGTGAAGCTCTGATGTCGAGGGAGGCGCGCGGGCCTCGATGGGCCTTGTTCGCGTGCGTCGCCGGGATCTCCTGTGAGGCTCCGACGTTCGTGGTGGAGGATCCCTCGACCACCACGGCGGGTGACTCCACGGTCGGGGGCACGACCAGTCCGGTCTCGACCGACACTTCGGGTGGGACCGATGCGAGCTCGTCCGGGGAGGGAGGTTGTGCAGCCGACGGCACCGGCGAGATCCCCGAGGACTGGTGGAACCCCGCGTGGATCCGTCGTCGCCTGATCACGATCGATCCGTCGATTGTGCCCGAGGGGGGCCTGGTCGACGGGTTCCCTGTGCTCGTGCGCGTGGACGGGCTACCGCCCCAGCCGCCGTGCAGCCCGGAGGGAGGCGACGAGCTTCGCTTTCGGACCGTCGACGATGATGCTCAGCTGCTCCACGACGTCGACGAGTGGAGCCCCGACGGGATGCTCATGGTCTGGTTGCGCGTGCCCGCGCTCGTCTCCGGGGGCGAGCCGCTTCGGGTCTGGATGTACTACGGCAACCCCGAGGCCGAGCCGGTCGATGCGTCCGCGAACCTGTGGACCGACTACATCAGCGTGCATCACCTCGGGGCCGATCTTGAGGACTCGGTCGGCGAACACCCGGGGGATGCCCAGTGGCCCCCAAAGCTCTGCGCCGACCCGAGCGACAGCGACTCGGCGGTGTGCACCCCAAAAAGCGGCTGCGCACGCTCGTTCGACCCCGACATGTTGCACGACGTCGTGCTCCCCAGCCCGAGCCGCTACGACTTCGGGGATGGCCCCGGAGGCGTCAGCGGAGACCAGCCCAACTTGACGGTCTCGCTGTGGTTCGACGCGTCGAGCACGGCCATGGACACGCCGTTGGTCGCCAAGGGCGACACCGCCTGGAAGATCGAGTTCACCGAGGAGTCCGAAGTGGCCTTCGTCGTCGACTGTCGACAGCCGCAAGAGGGATGTGATCCGAGCGACGATGATTTCTCGGTCGTGGCGGCTGACACGCCGGTCAGCCAAGGATGGCACCACGTGGCGGTGACCTCCGCCCCCGCGGGCGACGGGCTGGATCTGGCAATCTACGTAGACGGAGAGCTCCGAGGCGAGTCGCACTTGATGGACTATGTAGGGCAGAACGGACAGCCGCTGCGCTTTGGCCACAACCTGGAGGCGGCCACGCGCTACGCCGGCGCCCTGGACGAGATCCGGGTGATTGATAAGAGGCGGAGCGACGAGTGGATCGCGGCTGAATACCGCACCGTGACCGAGTCGCACGTGACGGTGGGTGAGGAGCAGCTCCTGTGTCCGTGATCCCTACGACTCGCACAGCAGCAGTCCTCGCGATCGTGCTCGTGGGATGTCCGACGCCGGTTCCGACGTTGCCCGACGCGGTCGGCACCACGGCGATGACCACGAGTCCGGCCATCACCGACGACTCGGTCGATTCCACGAGTACGAGCACGAGCACGAGCACGAGCACGAGCACGGGCTCCGCGTCGACGAGCGGCTCGGAGTCCTCGACCGGTCCGTCCTTGCCGCCCCCCTGCGAGGCTCCCGACGTCGAGTGCGGGCCGCAGTGTGACCCCTGGTGGGATCCGTCGTGGTCGTATCGCCAGCGGGTGTCGGTGGCGCTTCAGCCCGACGAGCCCGTCGAGCTCGGGACTCTGGGGGACGTGGTGGTCCCGGTTCGCCTCGACGACGCATTCCCCCTGGGTTGCACGCAGTGGACCACCGGTGACGACCTGCGCTTCGTGCGTGAGGCTGACGTCGGGGTCTTCGAGGTGATGGCGGCCGAGCTCGACGAGTGGGGGTCGTCGGGCTCGACAGCGTGGGTGCATGTGCCCCAACTTGTGGACGGAGAGGCGTCGTTTTGGGTGTACTACGGCAACGCCGAGGTCGAGGCCGACGCGGGGCTGGCGTCCGACGTCTGGGCGGCCGAGTCCACCGGGTACCAGGCCGTGCTCCACCTCGGCGACGACTTCGAGGATTCCACCCTCGGGCAGCACCACGGGACCGCGCCCAACACCGACGATCCTCCCACCCTGATGCATGTCGAGGGCGTCGTGGGGCACGCGATCCACTTCGAGCCCGTACACAAGGGTCAACGGATCGAGCTGACCGGCACCTCGGCGATCGACGATGAAATCGAGCAGAACAACGAGATCACGGTCACCGCGTGGGTACAGGTGACGCCGCAGGTGAAAGGAGACACGCCCTGGAAGAGCATCGTGGGTCGAGGTTCGGATTACTGGGGGCTGTCGATCTGGGACGATGATTGTAATTTCGTGAATGGGGACGTTATCCCTCGGTTCTTCACCGAGTGTGAACCGTGCAGGCATGATTCGACGGTGTGTAACCTCGATAATTTATGTCCGCAGTGTCCGTGCATCAATCGGAACAATGAGTGTGATGGGTTCGGAGATTATCCGACCATCCTCCAGACGTACCCTGAGTTTCCGAGCTGTAGTCAAGATGGTGAAGATGTCGAAGACCCCGCGTGCCCTGGGCTTCATATGGGGAATCATTGGGTCAACGGAACGACTTCGCTCACCGTCGACGACGTCCAGAGTGCCTGGTTCTTCATCGCCGCGGTTCACGGGCCGGCCGGGGTTACCTGCGACGACGACGTCGATTGTGGATGCGTCGGCTTGGACCCACCGATCGTATGCGACCCAGCGCTTGGGTCGCAGGTCTACGAGAAGCGCCTCTATGTCAATGGTCAGAACGATATGCATCCAATGTTCTCACCCAAGTGCGGTTGTTTTCCATACGATCCGATCGACGATGTCGGCTCCATCGCCATCGGCACGTCGTCCGGGGCGCCCGATCAGTTCGCCTTCCACGGGGAGATCGACGAGATCCGGATCAGCAGTCGCGCGTGGTCGAGCCTCCGCATTCGGGCGGAGTACGAGCTGACCCGTCCCGATCGCTCCCCGGTGACCTTGGGCCCGGTGGAGTCTTGCGGGGCGGGGTGCCGGTAGTCCGCCGCCTCTTCCGAGCTCGGATCACCGTTTCGCGCTTTTCTTGCGCCGAGCCGCGCAGACCTGCCACGGTGCCCATCATGGATTGCTCGCCGTCCGTCGCCGATCTCGTCCGTCAGCTCCGCGCGTTCCACGGCTACCGCACGCTGTGGGTCGACCCGCAGGGCGCCGAGATCTGCCACGCCGAGCCCGACGAGGAGCTCGAGGCGGAGGGCTATCGCTATGTGGCCACCCTGATGCGCCCGGGCCCCGAGGTCTTGGCCGAGGCGCTTGGGCGCGCCGGGGTGCGGGTACCCGTGGCCGCGAGCCCGAGCGCGCCGGGAGTGGGCTGGTCGGGCGTGGTCGGGCCGCTATCGGCGTAGGCTGGGCTCGCCCCGGCGTGGGCTCAAAAGCCCATCGCGTCCATGGCCATGTCGTTGGCCTCGAGCGCCGCCTTGCGGCTGGCCTTGGCGCGGGCGGCCGCCGGCTTCTTCTTGGCCTTGGCGAGTCCCTTGCGGGTCTTGGCCATCTTCCGGGCCTGCCGCGTGGCGCGATCGCGGTCGGTCTTGCTGGTGGCGCGGGCCGCCTGAGCGTGCAGCTGCTGCTCGGCGCGGGCGAGCTCCGCCTCGGCCTGGTCTAGATCGCCGGCGTTGGCCCGAGCCGACGCGTTGCGGGCCAGCAGCGAGGCCTCACGCATGGCCACCAGGGTCTGGGTGCGGCTGTGGGTGTGGGCGCGGACCAGCGAGGGATCGTCGGTCACCGTGGCGCGCAATATAGTCTCCTGCACCCGCCGCAGGCCGTCCTCGGCTGGATCGCGGAAGTGCATCCGCACCGAGGCGAGCACCTTGGAGCCGACCTCGGCGTGGTCGACCCTCGCCCGCACCAGCAGCTCGCGCTGCTGGCCCTCGAACACGGCGCCGATCGGCACCACCAGGTTGCCCTCGTCCCAGCGGGTGCGCGCCGAGTCGGTGCCCAAAAGGCGCACGCCCGGCGCGGCCACCAACTCCACCTCGACCTCGGCGGCCGCCGTTGCCTCGAGCAGCGCCACCTCGGCCTGCACGATCCCGGCCAGCTGCTCGCTGTGCTCCACGTGGTAAAGGCGCCCGCTGCTGCGGATCGCCAGCTCGTTGAGGGTGGCCTCGTCGTAGTCCAGGCCCACCCCGATCGACGTCACCTGGATCCCGCGCTGCAGGCCCACCTCGGCGATGCGGCCCAGCTCGGGGGGCGAGGAGGGCCCCTCGGTGGCCTTGCCGTCGGAGATCACCACCATGCGCCGCACCAGGTGAGTCTCGGGGGTGCCCCACATCTGCGACTCGGCCACCTTGAGGCCCTCGTGCATCGCGGTCCCGCCGTCGGCCGACAGCTCCTCGATGATCGCCACGGCTTGCCGGCGGGTCTGGGGGTCGATCCGCACGGGGGCCAGCCGCACCCGGCCGCGATCGGCGAAGGTGACGATCGACAGCAGATCGCCGTCTTCGAGCTCGCTCACGAGGCGCCGCGCGGCCTCGCGCGCGTGCACGATCTTGTCGCCTCGCATGGAGCCCGACGTGTCTATCGCCAGCGACAGGGCCGTGGGCACATGGCCGGTGGCCGCCCCCTTCGGCACGTCGATGAACACCCCGAAGGCCTGGTCGAAGGCGCCCGCGAGCAGGAAGTCGCTGGTGGTGGCGGCACTCAGCCAGCGGCCGTCCGGGTTCTCGGGGCGGGTGGCGGTGGGGGAGGGCGGGGGCGGATCCTGGGCCGCCCCCTGTGGGGCCAGCTCCCGGGCGGACGCCGCGGAGTTCGCGGCCGCGGGCGCCTGGGAGACGAAGGGACCTTGGGCGGCCGCCGAATGGCTGGCACAGCCCACCAGGCCGCTGCTGGCCAGCAGCAGACCGAGAACGGATGCTCGCATACTTACCTCCGCTGGCAAGGCCAGCGACGGAGGTGTACGCACCAGGCGGGGGGCCGATCTGCGGCGGATCGAATTTATTCCGGGCGCCGGTTCGATCTCCGGCGCCGTCCCTGCGAATCGTCAAAAAATGCAGGGGTTGGCCCCTGCGGACGTCCCCCGCCGTGGATCTCGAGGCCCGCCGAGCCAGGGGTCGTGCACATGGTCCGCGGTTTGCTCGCAAGCGATCGCTCCTCTCGGCAATAATTCTCGGCCATGAACGATCGCCACCTCGCGGGGACCTGGCTTGCCGCATTCTCGTGCATCGCCGCGTGCTTCAACCCCGGACCGTCCATGTCTGGCGACGGGACTTCGACCGGTGGCTCGGAGGCCGACACGGCCTCACGAACGACGGGAGACGACACCGCGGCCGATGAAACCACTGGCTCCGGCTCGTCTCAGACCGGAGGCTCGAGCAGCGACACCTCGACATCCTCGACCTGCGCTGACCTCACCTGCGATCTGCACGTGCAACGAGGGCTGGAGCGGTGACGGCTGACGGCATGACCTGTGACAACATCGACGAGTGTGTCGATGGTCCTGGTCCCTGCGATCCCAATGCCACGTGCATGGACATGCCCGGCACGTTCTCCTGCACGTGCAACGCGGGCTATATGGGCGATGGACGGATGTGTGCGGTCCTCCCCTACGACATTGGCGAGGCCGATGCCGACGCCGACACGATCCGCGACATGGAAGAGCTGTATGAAAATCAGTTTTATTGGCTGCTGACCCAGTAGCCCCGCGGTCACGAGGGGGCGGCCGGGGGGAGGGACGATGGCGGCCGGGGCGCGGCCCGGCCACCGGGAGGGCGTAGTGCACCCTACGGGATATTGATCCCGCCGCAGGGGAACGTCGCGTCGATGGTGTGCTCCCCTCCGTCCTGGAGCCTCGCGCACGCGGAGCCCAGGATCTCGATCGTCTCGGGGTCGACCAGGGTCCACTCGGTCTCACACTCGAGCGGCATCCCATCCAACAGGACGGTCGCCTCGCAGATATCGTCGAGCGTGACGACCCCTTCGACCTTCAGCGTGCAGCTGACGAAGCTGCCGACGATCTCGTCGAACGCCGTCGCGAGATCGTCAGCGTCCAGCGCGACCCAGAAGGGCGCGTTCATCGGCCCGCTTGGATCCAGGCCCGCCCCCGCGTTGGCGACCTCTTGCAGCTGCTGCACGCCGATGTCTTCGCCCACCGAGAGCACGAACGTCCGAATGCCCGCCTCGAATGCGGCCTCGACGGCCGCGAGCGTCTCGGGCTGGCCCTCCTGCGGGTTGGGAACGGCGCACGTGTCCGGCTCGCCGTCGGTCGCCAGCACGATCGCTTTGGGTCCCGGCTCGGGGTATGCGATGAGCCCCGCGGCCACCGCATCGATCGACTCGCCCGTCGGGGTCTCCGAGACCGGATCCGCGGCGCCGAACACCGCGTCGATGGCCGCATAGTTGTTGAGCGCGGGCGGTACTTCCTCGAGCATGGGGCACGTTGGACCCTCGTTGCCATCGATCGACGTGTACAAGGTGAGCCCGAAACGAGCCTCGCCCTCCAGGGGCGCGATGATCCCCGTCGCGGGATCCATCAGCGTGGTGTAGAGCGATTCCCAGCGGTTCATTCCGCCCGAGAACTCGTTGTTCATGCTGCCGCTTTGGTCGACCACGAGCATGATCGTGGGCGTCTCCGGCTCCGTCATGGCGTAGACGTCGGCACATCCGTCGCCGCCTTCCATCGAGGCTCCTCCCGTGGGCACTCCGTCGCCCGCGGGGACGTCGAGCTTCGCGCCGGCGTCATCGAGGTTGATCCCTATCCCGGTTCCACCGGAGTCATGGGCCGCGCCATCGTCCCCGCCACCATCACCGCCACAGCTGACGAACCCCGCCAGCGCTACGACCAGTATCACCCCTTTGCCGCTCATATCGCACAGGCTAGCAGCTGACCACAAGCAGCACGACAATCAAACAAGCCATGCTTCATACGATCGGATCACGAGTCTCCATGGT
The DNA here is from genome assembly GCA_039194325.1 of Myxococcota bacterium. Lineage (GTDB taxonomy): Bacteria > Myxococcota_A > Polyangia > Nannocystales > Nannocystaceae > Paraliomyxa. Next base: position 8,547 of record JBCCWC010000095.1, on the reverse strand, counting down.
ACTCGGCAAACGTGTGGCTCTGCCTACATCAACGACGCGCGACGGAGCTTGTGCAATCTCGAACTCGGCGGTGAACGAGCGAGATCGAGACCATGGCGCGATGCCTGTGCATCGGTCACTCCACGGGTGACTCAACGCGTCACTCCACGGTGGACCAAAAGGAAGGGCCGATTACGCGTTGGTCATGATGCCTTCGCGGCCCGGCCACGGCTCGCTCGTCGCGGCTCGCTACCCCGCGTCCGGGGCCGCCGCGAAGCTGCCCGCGACGATCTGCTGCCGAGCACCTGGCGGCAGGGAGTCTTCGAGCAGCCCGATCACCGCATCGACCCAGGCGGGGTGAGCGTTGAGCGAGGGCACGAGCTCGAGCCGCTCTCCGCCGGCCGCTTGGAAGTCTTCTTGGGCCCGTATGCCGATCTCCTCGAGGGTCTCGAGACAGTCGGCCACGAACGCGGGGCAGAACACGGCCATGCGCTTGGTGCCGGCTTGGGCCCGCTCGACGAGGACCTCGTCGGTGTAGGGCTTGATCCAGGGATCACGACCCAGCCGCGACTGAAAGGACACGCTCCACTGGCCCGGCGGCAGCCCCAGGCGCCCAGCCAGGGCATGGGCGGTGGCAAAGCACTGGGCGCGGTAGCAATTGCGGTTGTGATCGCCAATCTTGGCGCAGCAGTCATTGCTACGCAGGCAGTGGTGCCCTGAGTCGTCGCTCTTGACCATGTGGCGCTCGGGCAAGCCGTGGAACGACATCAGCACGTGATCGGGCGAAAGCTCGTCGAGCACGGGCTGGCCCACCTGGGCGAAAGCCTCCACGAATCGCAGATCGTCGTAAAAGGGCGGCACCACCGTAATGAAGGGCGTGTTCCAGCGCTCGCCCGCCTCTTGGTAGACCTTTTGCACCGCCGAGCCGGTGGAGGAGCTGGCGTACTGGGGAAACAGCGGCAGCACCACCAGGTGGTCACAGCCGGCGGCATGGAGGCGGTCGAGGCCGGCGGCGATCGAGGGGTTGCCGTAGCGCATGGCCAACTCCACCGGCAAGTCGGACAGCCTCAGATCGACCGCGTCACGCAGTGCCCGACCGTTGGCGAGCAGCGGCGAGCCGTCGACCCCCCACACCTTGCGGTAGGCCTCGGCCGATTGCTTGGGCCGGGTGGGCAAGATGAAGAGGTTGAGCAGCAGCCACCGACCCACCGGGTTGATGTCGATCACCCGGGGGTCGGAGAGGAATTCGCGCAGATAGCGGCGCACCTCCGGCGCCTCGGGGGCGTCGGGGGTGCCGAGGTTGACCAACAGGATTCCGACGCGGCTTGGCACGGGCGGCTAAGTCTTACCACCGTCCCCCACGCCTGCCACTTGGTCGAGCAGACTCTGGATCCGAAGGACCATCCCGGAGGGATCGGGCACGGTGCCCTCGGCCAGGTTGGCCTGATCATGGAGCAGCTCGACCCACCCCGTCAGCGAGGCCGCGCCCTGGTCCTGCTCGGCGAGCCGGTTGGCGGCTTGGACGAAGGGGTGCGTGGGGTTGAGCTCGAGGATCCGTGGTCGCTCGGGGACGTCGCGGTTGGCCATGCGGAGGATCCGCTCCATGTTGCGGGACAGCCCTCCCTCGTCGTCGACCAGACAGGCGGCGCTGGTGGTCAGGCGCGAGGACGCGCGGACTTCCTTGATCCGCTCGCCGAGGACCTCCTTGGCCTTGCGCAGCAGGGGATCGATCGAGGGCCCATCGGACGCGTCGTCCTTGTCTTTGGCCGCCTCGCTCTTGTCGCCCTCTTCGCCGTCCTTGTCGCTGTCCGGGGACTTCCCCGGCTTGGATAGGCCCAGGTCGCCCTGAGTCACGCTGCGCAGGGGCTTGCCCTGGTGCTCGCGCAGGTCTTGCACCACCCACTCGTCGACCGCGTCGGTCATCAGCAGGACCGCATAGCCGCGAGAGCGGCAGGCCTCCAGGTGGGGGCTGCGGGTCAGGGCCTCGACCGAGTCGCCGGTGATGTAATAGATGGCCTCTTGATCCTCGGGCATGGCCTCGACGTAGGCGTCGAGCGAGATGCGCTTGCCGTCGTCTTGGCCGGTGGCGGCAAAGCGCAACAGGGCGGTGAGATCGTCCTTGTGGGCGTTGTCGGTGTGCAGGCCCTCCTTGAGGAACACCCCGAACTCAGTCCACAGCTTGTCGTAGGTCTCGGTGTCGTCCTTGGCAGTGTCAGCCAGAAGGCGCAGCACCTTGCGGGTGAGCTGGCGACGGATCGCCGACAGCGACTGGTGCTCTTGCAGCATCTCGCGCGAGACGTTGAGGGGCAGATCCTCGGAGTCGACCACGCCTCGTACGAAGCGCAGGTAGGTGGGCAGCAGCTTGTCGCAGCTCTCCATCACCAGCACGCGACGGGCGTAGAGCTGCAGGGCCTTGGCGTCCTCGTTGAACAGATCGGGCGGGCGCCGGCCGGGCACGTAGAGCACGGCCCGGAACTGGATCGGCGCGTCGAGGTTCAGGTGCAGGCGGGTCAGCGGCTCGTCCCCGGGCAGCACGAAGCCGCCCATCACGTGGCCATAGAACTCCTTGTAGTCATCGTCGGTCAGATCCTTGGGGCTCTTGGTCCAAAAGGCCGACGCCGCGTTGACCTGCTTGTTGTCGCCATCGTTGACACCCTTGTCGTCGATGGCTTGCAACTTGATGGGGTAGAGCACGAAGTTGCTGTACCGCTTGACGATCGACTCGATCCGCCAGCGGTCGAGGAACTCCTTGGCCTCCTCCTTGAGGTGCAGCTCGATGCGAGTGCCGCGGATCTTGCGGTCGCCAGGCTCCACCGTGAACGCATTGCCGTCGCTGCTCCAGTGGATCGGCTCGTGGCCCTCTCGGGCCGAGAGGCTGTAGACGTCGATCCTGTCGGCGACCATGAAGGCGCTGTAAAAGCCCACGCCGAACTGGCCGATGAGGTTGAGATCGGGCTTCTTGCCCTCGGCCTGGTCGGCCGCCATCTGCTCGAGGAAGCGCAGGGTGCCCGAGTGGGCGATGGTGCCCAGGTTGTCGGTGGCCTCCTGCTCGCTCATGCCGATCCCGGTATCTTCGATGACCAGCACCCCGCGGGCCTTGTCGGCGGTGAGCTGAACATGGGGCTCGACGTCTTGGTTGCGTAGCTCCTTGTCGACCAGCGCGGTAAAGCGGGCCTTGTCGAGGGCGTCGGAGGCGTTGGAGATCAGCTCGCGCAGGAAGATCTCGCGGTTGGTGTAGAGCGAGTTGGTCACCAGGCGCAGGACGGCGGCGACCTCGGCCTTGAACTCGTGGGTCTTGGCGGCGGTGGCGTCGGACACGGGGCTTCCTTCGGGCAGGGGGGACGGTCCAAAGACGGACGAGAGAGACGGACGAGAGAGACGAACGAGAGAGACGGACGAGAGAGGACGGGCCGCACGGTCCACCGTCGGCGAGCATCCTCGGCCCGGCTCGCGGCCGAACCCTAAGCACGCCAGCGAGGCAGTCAAGCCCCTCGGGGACGCAAGAATTTGCGCAAACTACGCAAGCCTGCGCGGCGTTCCACCCGAACGAGCGGATCCTCGCAAACCAGCGCTCAGGACTCGATGCGCACCAGCGTATTGGCGTCGGTGTGCTGGTGCAGTCGGGCCCGGTCGGGCATCTCCATCATGGTGTTCTCTTCGTAGGACAGGCCCCCATCGGGCAGGAAGGTCATGGTCAGCTCGTAGCGCACCGTCTTGAACTGCGCATCGAGGAAGGGGTTGGAGCAGATCCCGTAGGTCGCCGAGCCCAGGGTGGCCGCCAAGGAGAAGGTCGTCGCGTCGGGCGCGACGGTGCCGCCGGCGATCACCGCAATCCCGCGCGGGACCAAGAAGCAGCGCATGACCTGGGAGCGCTCGGCGTCCCACATCCAGTAGCCGAGCTCTTCGTGGAAGGGCGCGTCGGCGCCGAGCCGCCAGGCGGTCGTGCGGTAGCGCAGGCCGAACAAGGTCTGCTCGTGGTTGTCGACCTGCCCGGTGGGCTCGAACACCATGCGCTCGCGATAGACGTTGTGCCCGTCGCTCCTGTCGGCCGCTGGGGATCGATCGTCGCCCTTGTCGCCCTCCCAGGTCCCAACCAGGCGGGCCAGGGGTCCCAGTTCATCCATTGCTCCATTGGACATGGCTTCTGACTATAGCAGCCTGGATCGTGTGGACCCATCCACGGGGGCACGGATCCCCGCGTGGTTGCTCCACGCCAAGTTCCCGCCTATTATATTGATGATATGGCCAATAAGCGCGAGCAAGCCCGAGCGCTACGAGCCCAAGAGCAAGCACGGGCGGCGATGAGCGACGAGGAGCGCCAGGCGAGCGTGCAGCGTCGATTGGATCACCTGGAAGAGACCAGCCAATACCAGCCAGAGCGCAACAACGACGAGATCCTCGAAGCGCTCAAGGCAACCATCAAGGAGTTCTTCTAACACTGCTCAACGCGCGATCGTATTGTTGGATCGCGGCTTTGAGATCGCTCGGTGCGATGAGCACCACTGTTCCGTCTTCGAGATGGGCCCATCCGCCCGAGGTGTCCCCGTCCCGAATCACGGCGTACTGATTGCGCTCGAACGCGGCGGGGCGCGAGACCCGGGTGTCGTGCTCCTCGAAGGCCACCAGCGCTCGGCTCAGCGCTCGCGCTCTTGCGTCGAGGTCCTCGACTTCGATCGCGAGCAACTCACAGCCCAAAATGGGCATCCAATGCTTCATGATCGTGGAGGGATTGACTAGGACGACCAGAGGCAGGCGGCGATGCTTCAGCGCGTCGAGCTTGCGCGCGAGCCACTCCCGCACCTCGGTGCTCCATACTTCTGTCCCATCGTGGAGCAGCTTCATCAGTGTCTCCCGGACATTGAGGTAGGCCGCCGCGACGGCTCGAATGAGTCGTGGGATTTGCTCGCTGAGCATGATCTCGCTCCACGTGTCGATGGTCCACGCGGAGGGGTCGGGTTGCTCCAGCCATATGCGCAGCGGGGCGGGAAACCATCCTCGTGCTTTGGCGATGATGTCGAGGATATCGCCTTCACTTGTAAGCGACGCGATGCTCTGGCCTGCTGCTCGCTGGGCAATGCGACTCGCGAGGGATTGCGTCCAGTGCTCGCGTAAACTTTCGTCGGCCGAGTCCGGGATATTGGAGGTGTCGAGTCGTTGATCGATCTCCGCGGGTGGCATGTTGCTGTCTTCATCGAGCAAGTGTTCGAGCGCGCGCGGTAGCTGCAAGCCTTGCAGTTCACACAGCCGGGTCACGATCTTTCGGGCAGAACGAAGGCGCTCTGCGATCTCGACGCCCGTGATGGAACGTCCGAGGCGCTCGAGGACATCGGCCGCTGGGGTCGTGGCTCTCTTCTGTGGTGGATCGTCCTCATCTCGAGTCCTCGTGAGGATCGCCATTCCCACCAGTAGGGCAAGCATCACTCGCTCTGCTTCGGGCGCGAGCTTCGCATAGTGCTGCATGTTGGTGCGATGGTTCGGGCTGAGCTTATTGCCTAATGCTTCATAGGCTTTCTTTGCATCGAGGAGTGGCGCGAGGCTGTCATTGGTTGCAATGCTTAGCAGCCTATCGAGGCCAACCTGATCGATGACCTTGCACTGGCGTAACTCAAGCAGCCGATCGATGCGATCCCGTACGGTTTTTTCGATCGGCGGAGGATCGTAACGACTGGGGGCGCCAATGTCTCTGCCGACCGGTTGACCCGATGGATCGATCTGCGGCTCGCCCTTGTTGAAGTCGACGATGGTTCGCAGTCTTGTCGCGAGCTCACGCACTAGTTCGAATTTTACAGCCGCGAGGGCCTTGGCCAAGCGCTCGATGCTTCGCCCGTGCAGTGGCGTGCCTTCGAGTTCTTCCTTGGCGCGGTCGATCGCATAGGTCTCGGGATCTTCTTCGCCCGAGAGCAGATAGAGATCGAGGCGCACCTCGTCGAGCTCGCTCCGAATGTCGTCGAGCAAGGACAGTGGTCGATGGATATATGCGTGCATCGCGTTGAGAGCGTGCTTGGCCAGTGTGCGCTGGCTTGCCTTCTTGGTGCGATCGGCGATCCAGTATTCTGTGTCGCGTTCACGGCGAAGCCGCTGTCCTGCTCTCCATCGATCGGTCACGTCGTATAGCGCGTCGTAGACGATCTGCATATAGTAAGGGTCGAGCTCGACCTCACGCTGTTGCGAAGACTCACACAGTACCCACTCGATGCATAGCTGGAGGAAGACCTCGATTCTCATCGAGGGCGTACGCATGACCTGTGATGGGCTATCCTTGGCCCGATCCAGCTCTCGAGTGTCGTGAGCGCGTTCAAGCTCTCGGCGTACGTCGTAGGGGTGCAGCTGCCCCCGATGAATCAACCAGTGGCGGAAGAAGGCGAGGCTGCGTCGTTGCAGAGTCCGGCGATGGGCGGGAAGGTCTTGCTCGTCGGTGTCGTCGTCCTCGTTCAGGATTCGTCGCGCGTACTGGTGCAGGTCGGCGGGAGTCGAGACCACGTAGATCCAGTCACCGAAGAAGGTGTGTTCCACGCTATAGCGCTCTGGTTGTCGATGGTGCTCGATTTGCTCGTGTTCGTCCTGGTTTTGTTCCTCGGCCGTGTCGGCTGCGCCCGCTGCGTTGCGCCCGTGGGCCGTGACGGGTGCTTGCATGATCCGCTGGTAATACTGGTGATCGACGAGGAAGCAGATGAGCGAGCGCTCGGTCACGTACGACTTGATGTTGCGCATCAGGCCGTCGATGAGTTCGTGGACCGGTGGATCGTAGATCTTGTCGAGCTCGTCGACCATGAACACGGGCGGAAACCCGACCGAGCGCAGCTGATCGACCAGCAGTGGCACCCGCCGCACCAAGGACTCCAGGCTGTTGTCCCGGGTAAAGGTACGCTTGCGCGTCGCATCGATCGAGCGCGTACGCGTAGAGTCGTTCGAGAGGGTCGATCCACCGACCAGGATGATGGCCGCACTCAGCAGCGCGGCGATCGGATGATCGCTGGCCAGCCCCACGGTGGCGGTGAGCGCTGCTGCGACGGGAGACAGCGCTTTGCCGAGGGTCGAGTCCATTGTCAGCTTGACGGTGCGCGTGTTCTTGCTGTGGTCTTGGCGTTCCACCTCGTTGGAGGTGTCGAGCGTGCCGGTGACGACCAAGTAGGCCTCGCACGCGGCATTGATCGCGGTGAGCTCGGCGAACCCGTTGTTACGTAGTAATCCCCCGGGCAGGAGTTTCAGCCGGCGAAACAGCTCTCGCAGCTCGGCCAGCGAGAGCCCCCGGGACAGCTCGTCGATCAGGTGGGTGATCGTTTCCTGGGCGTGGACCTGGTTCAGGTCGTCTCTTTTGTTCTCGTTGGCGATCGTACCCTCGAGCAACCACCGTAGCTCCTGCGCGATTGCGGGGAAGATGCCGGCGGCCATCTCCTGCAGCAGACGCAACGAGTAGTACTGGGCGCTGCTGGGAGTGACCGCCGGGGGGCTCGTCGGAGCACTCGTGGGGCCATTCGCGGGACCGTTCGCGGGACCGGGGACGAGCAGGCTCGGTCCGTGAAGTCGTACCAACAGCGGCCGACAGGCGCGGTCTGCCTCTCGCTGTTCGTTGTACACCTGCTGCATCGCGGCAAGCATGGCCGTCGTCTTGCCCGCCCCGCGGTGACCGGCCACGAGTACGGCGTGTCCGCAGAAATCACCGGCGATGTAGCGTTTGATCTTGGCAACCAGCCGACGTGTGGCCAGTGAGTCCGCCAGGTTGTCGATCGCCGTCTTACCCGCGGCGGCATGCTCTCGTGCCGAAGGCGACCATGGCTCCGGGTTCGTCGTCATGAATCGAGGTGCTCTCGGCCGCCTAGTGTGCAGCGTTTGCCTCGGGCTGTTGGTCGTCGTCAGCGGAGCAAGCGTGCCACGACAAGCTGACGCCCAGCGCGACCAGCACGGTGGCGAAGCTCAGCCGGACCAACGCAGCAAGCAGGGGCCCCGAGATCTCCCAGCCGCTCTGGCCTGCTCCAAGACCTCCCCAGTGGCGAGAGAAGGAGACCTGGCCGATGCCTTCGAGGCCTTTGAGCGCCAGGCGTGCGCTGCAGAGGCCGGCGACCACGACCACCGCGCCAGTTGAGGCAACGATGATGTTCGGGATATCCATGGGCCAATTCTCCACGCCGACGACATTATCATGCCGTGCCTGCTCCCGGTCGGGACGTGGTCGGCGGGTGGCGTGGTGTTCGTCATCTGCTCATCGTTCGCCGCGCTACGGTCTTCGTTGCTCCGCTGGACACGGTGCCGGACCATAGCAGTAACGGCGAGCGGGCGGGGTCGAGCGGATGATGCTGGCAAGCGAGGGCCCGGGACCTGGGACGACTGGGGTCGCGCGCGGGGGCTCGGGTGATGTTCGCCGGTCGTTGTTTTATTGGCCACCACGATCTCAAGCGACGACACGAAGCCAGCCTATCGCGACACCGAGCCGATCTGACCAATAAAACAACGACCGGCGAACATCACCCGAGCCCCCGCGCGCGACCCCAGTCGTCCCAGGTCCCGGGCCCTCGCTTGCCAGCATCATCCGCTCGACCCCGCCCGCTCGCCGTTACTGCTCTGGTCCGG
>JBCCWC010000094.1:0-50979 GCA_039194325.1 Myxococcota bacterium | reverse complement strand
TGCGACCCTGGCCGCAACCCCGGACCACAACGTGGATCTCATCGGCTGGGCCTCGGGCGACGACGCCCTTTTGGGTCTCGAGTACCAGGGCATGACGCAGCGGCTGCTCGAGGTGCCGATCGACGGCAGTCCGGCGCGCTACCTCGGCGCCCCCGATCTCTCGGTGCGCCCATGAGCAACACGCCTTCTTCCGATCCGGCCTCCGACTCGGGCTCCGATCCCGTGTGGGGCCCCCTCGATCTGCGGCGAGGCCCCAGGGCCCATGCGCTACTCCAACAGGTGGTCGACCGGGTTCGAGCCCGCCCCGAACTCGTGGTCTTCGACCTCGATTCCACCCTGCTCGATAACAAGACCCGCCAAGCGCTCATCATGGCCGAATACGGGCGGGCGCATGGCGTAGACGCCTTGGCCGCCACACGATCCGAGCACTGGGATGGATGGGACTATCGCGCGGCCATGCGAAACGCTGGGCTACCCGCCGACCAGGTCGAGGACCACGTGGAGGCCTACCGCGCCTGGTGGAGGGAGCACTTCTTCACCTCCGAGTATTGCCGGATCGACGAGGCGGTGCCCGGGGCGGTTGCCTACGTCTCGGCCCTGGGGGCGCTCGGCGCTCGCATCTACTACGTGACCGGCCGGCAACAAAGCATGCGGGCGGGGACCGAGGAGTCGTTCGAACGCCTGGGCTTTGCGCGGCCCAACGGCAACGACGTGCAGCTGTGGATGAAGCCCGCGCTCGAGGAAGAAGACGACGCCTTCAAGGCCCGGGTGCACGAGAAGCTCAAGACCCAGGGCCCGCCCGTGGCCGTCTTCGACAACGAGCCCACCCACGTCAATGATTACCGCCGCAGCTTTCCCGATGCACGGGTGATCCACCTGGCCACCGATCACTCGCGACGACCGGTACGGGTAGATCCGCAGATCCCGTCGATTCCGGACTTTAGTGCATGGGACCCGGGCGCTTAGCTCCATGTTCCATGGTGGACCAAGTCTTTGGCTTGGGCCGCTTTTTTGGATGGACGCGCTCTACCTAGTTGACCTCTGCCTCGTCCGCGGCGGGCAGGGCCAGACCAGAGCAAGACGCGTGCTGCTAAAGTCGTCGATCATTCGGTCCACGGCGCCCTTGCTCGCGTCGAGCTCGGCCAGGATCTCGACTTCCTCTCGGCCAGCGGACAAAAGCGCCAGCAGTTCGCCGGTCACCATGACTCGGAGATCCCCACGAGACAGCGGGCGCCCGCGCGCGCTGAACCTGCGGACGAGGGCAGCGGCGTGTCGTTGGGTCTGGCCAAGCGCCTGCTGGAGTCCCATTCGAACACGCTGATCGGCGTGTCGCTTGCGGCACACCAAGATGCTGTCAACGTCGATGGGCTCCTTGGCGGCCGATTTTGGCGTCGCCACGCTCATCTCCGCCTTCACCGGATGACTCGCGACCACGGCGAAGTCGGCGATGCAAAGAGCATGCGCGAGGCTCCGCCACCCATCGTCTCTCGAGTGGTGGTAGGAGAAGACAAGCAGACCATCGTCCACCAAAACGCGGTGGCACTCCGCGAAGACACCACCGAGCTTCTCCGAGAACCGATCCGCATCTGCGTCCTGAACCTCCTGGCTCGCGCGCGTGGTCGCGCGGGCTTGTTCGGCAAAAAGCGTCGCCTGCCAGGCGTGGAAGAAATCCGCGAGCTCCGAGTAGTGGACATTGTCGAAGAACGGGGGATCGGTGACCACAAGATCAACGGAGCGATCGGGCAGATCGGTCTGGGCCGAGTCCCCGCACGAGATGTAGGCTTGCCCCGGTTGCATGCCGTCGGCGGGCCACTCGGTGATGAGATCCGCGGTGGCGGGATGGTTGACCCCTCGTACTTTTTCGGCCTTCGCCTTGCCCGCCTTCGTGCTCCCAACCCGGATCTCCACGGGGTCATCCTTGTAGTCCAGAGCGCGGAGGACTCGCGTCTTGTACAGCCCAGAGAACGACCCGCTGGACTTGCTGGTCCCCCAAATGTTCGCCTCGAGCGGCATGCGCTCCGGCTTCAAGATGTGATGGGAGAACATGTGCCGCACCGCCCCCGTGCCTTCCCCCTTGAACGACGCGAACATGTTGTTGAACTCGAGCGCGCCGCTAAATAGAGTCGAGAACACGCGGCGGAGGGCAGCGTCCTCGATGTTGGCGATAGCCGCACCAAGCAGCGAGAGCCCGAGCAACTGGCGGTCGTTGAAGAAGTCGCGCCAGCTCGCGAACCCGTAGTTCATCGCCTGTTTCGTGTTATGGCCGTGCGCGAGGGCCACGTTGGGAAGCGGCGGCGCGAGCTTGGCGAGCTTGCGTTGCACCGCCCGGTAGTCCTTCAAGTCTCGGTCTGTCACGCGCAGGTACTGCTTTTGTCCCGACTTGGTCAGCACGAGCTTGGCGTACTGCCGGTGACCTAGCCGCCCTTGCGCGCGCGCGGTCTGGGCGATCTTGAACTCGTGGTCGCAGCATCCGCAGACGGCCGTGGTCCGCTTGGCCGGCCCAACATGAGGCGCGAAAGAAGACTCGCAGCTCGGACATGTCGCCACCTTCGCGCGCACATCGCCGCGGAAGACCTCCCCACATGCAGGGCAAAGGATCGAGCACTCGGGGTGCTTGCTTGCGTAGGCGTGACGCGCGAAGATGTAGCTTGGGAACAGGTCTACGGCGGCGTCACACTCGGGGCACGCGAGCGTCGCCACCCAAAAGTGGTAGAGCACGTCGCAGGTCTTCCCGTCGCGGTCACGCCCCCGGTAGAGCGCCCGAATCTGCCGACCGACGCCCGCGTCGAGGCGCTCATACTCGCGCTCGACCGCCTCCCGGTCGATGGGCCCCAACGCGGTCATGACCGACCGGGTAGCCACGGGGTTGATGTCGCGGCCGATGACCTTGGCGCCGAGCTTGATGCCCTCACCGAGGGTGGTCCCGCTACCGAGGAAGGGGTCGAAGATGGTCAGGTTGCCCAGGTCGTGGCGGCCGTAGAACTCGCGCATCAGGTCCGCACCCTCGGGCAACGTGCTCGCCAAGATGATCGCCCGAAAGACGCTGCCGAGGCGCTGCGCCCACCACTTGTGCATGTGGTAGATGGGCCGGTGGATCTCCTTGCGCCAGCTCTCGAGCTCGGCGATGTCGCTGAGCGCCTCGACGGGGATGTCACCCTCGATGCACCGCTTCGTGAACGGGGTGTACGGGATAGACGCGAGCTCGCGCAGCCGGGACGCGAACTCGTGGGGATCCTCGGCCAGGCGTGCGTACAGGTCCTTGGGGATCTGACCGGCCGCGACCCACAGCACGGCCGGGTCACACCCCAAAACAGTAGACAGCTCGCCGAGCAGATGTTGGGAGGGGGAGACGTGCTCGTTCTCGATGCGCGACAGATAGCCAGCGTCGACACCACACTGCTCGCTCAGGGCTCGCAGTGACAGCCCGCGCTTTTCACGCTCCCTCCGGATGAAGGCCCCGAACGCCATCAGATGGACCGGGATAGTCGGCGTTGACTGATTTGTCAACGCCCGAGGTGCGTGAGGTGCTCGCTATATCCCGCCCATCACTGGGTCAACGTCACACCCGAGCACCGCTACGACTCGCAGTCCAGGTCGACCGCCTCGATCCAGGCGTCGACGATCGCGTCCTTGATCACGATCACACTATCGGTGTCGCCGGGGAAGTCCGCATGATTGCTCAGCCCGACGCCGTAGTAGCCGTCGGGGAGCTCCACCAACACGGCCCGGAAGCGGTGGTCGGCTCCAGCATGCCAGGCGATCGAGCTGACCCCGTAGTTCGAGCTGATGAAGGAGGGCACGGGGCTCGACCCCCAGCCCAGCAACGACGACAGATCGGCCGGATCGTGCAGGGAGTCCAGCAACCCCGGCGAGATGAACTGACCGGCGGAGAGCGCCGCGGCCCAGCCCGCGTACTCGACCGAAGACATCCAGGTACCGCCCTGGGCCGAGCATCCTGGCGGCTCCGGCAGGAACGGATCGGGGGTCCCGGGGCCGAAGTCCCACTGCGTGTTATAGCCCATCGCGTAGCGCCGGCCGGCTGCGCTCCAGTATCCGTTCGACGGGCGGTAGACGGTCAGCTTGTCCTTGACGGTGCCGTCGAAGTCCCCGAGCAGCGGGATGAGCGGATCGTTGCCCCCCCCAACCTCGCCCTGGCCCCAGTACACCTCGCGGAAGAAGACGTCGCCCCCCGAGTCGCGGGCGTACCACTCTCCGGTGGACGGGCGGAAGATCACGAGCTCGTCGTCGCCATTCCCATCGACGTCGCCCACGAGCGAGATATCGGCGGGCCAGCCCCAGTGCATGCCCGACACCAGCGCCACCCCGGAAGACACCTCCTTGGCAAACCACTGGCCGGTGCTCGGACGCCAGATGATGAGCTCATCGACGCCGTCGCCATTGACGTCGCCGAGGTGGGGAACGTCACCGTTGACTCCGTAGAAGATCCCGGTGAACAGCGTCGTGCCGTCGCTCTGCTTGGCGTACCACTGGCCGGTGCTCGGCCGCCAGATGACGAAATCCTCCGCATCCGTACCGCCGACGTTGCCCACGAGGGGAATGTCTCCCGGGACCCCGTACTCCAGGCCGCTGGCGATGGCCACCCCAGACGACGACTTGGCGTACCAGTCGCCGTTGCTGCCCCGCCAGATCACGTAGTCGCTGCTCCCGTCCCCGTCGACATCGCCGGTCAGGGGGATGTCGCCCAGCGCCTCGTTGCCGTACACCAGGCCCGCGTTGATCGTCGTCCCGTCGACTTGTCGAGCGAACCACTGCCCAGTGCTAGGACGCCACACGATCAGATCGTCGACGCCATCGCCGTTCGCGTCGGCGGCGAAGGGCATGTCGCCCACGATCCCCCAGTCGATGTCCCGGACGTAAGGCGTTCGCGCGTAGGTCTGGTCGGTGTTGCACGATGGCTCGAGGTGCGCCGACCACAAACCCTCGGGGATCGAGATCCCGGCGCCCAGGGAGACCGCGACGGGATCGAACATGTGCGTCTGGACGTAGTCCCCGAAGTACTCGGCGGTGTGCTCCCGAAACAGGCCGCCTTCCTGCGGCGTCTCCCCGACCAACAGACCGTCGATAGTCGCCCCGTAGCCCGGATCGACGATGTAGGGCAGGATGTACCCGATGACCGAGTAATTGCCGTTCGCGTATTCGTAGACCTGAGCATTGAGGCGCGCCTGATCGATCCCGTCATCGATGAGGATCCCCGTTTCCGGCAGTCCGGAGCGGTGCGAGAGGATGTCCCGGAATCGCACGTTCCGCACGTTCTGGACCGCCAGCGGGCTACCCGGCGAGTAGACCTTGTCGTACCACTGTTGCGGGAAGTAATCGACGATGTGGCGATCGAGCCACTCGTCTACGGTGGCGGAGGGGTCGTCCTCGAAGAACTGGAGGAGCGTGATCATGGAGATGATCTTCATCGTGCTGCCGATGTTCATCGGGGTCGCGCCGGTCATCTCGATGGGTTTTGGGGAGCTGCTGCCATTGACGGCCCACCCCCCGTTCTTGACCGTGAGGATCTGACCGTCCTTGGCCAGCGCCACCGAATAGCCCTTGATGTCATCGAGCGTGCTGCTGGGGTTGCCCTCGAACGCTTGCTCGATCACGCTGTCGAATCCCTGCCGATCGAACGGCACGGGCGCGCAGATGTCGTTGGCGCGAGCGGTGGAAGAGGAAAGGAGGGCGCCCGCCGCGATGGCGGTGCCGAGGATAGAGGTGCTACGCATGATCGTTCTCGACTCGTTGTTGTCGGGAATGGGTCGCCGAGCCGGGCGATCGACACACTCGTCGACCACCCGAGCCGCGCGACCCGTACGCAGGATTAGTGGAGGAAGCTCGACCGTTGATCGGTCCCGTCGTCCACTTTTTTCCGAACTTCGGCTAGCACCCGCTGTCGAGCAGGCACCGGGCCTGGCCCGAGTCGTCGACGCCCCACCACGTCAGGATCGGTACGATGTGACCGTAGAGCGCATCGGGCTCGAGCCGGAGCGCCTGCGAGGGCCGGGCCGCCTCGATCCCACAGTGCCACGGGCCCTCCCACCCGCAGAACGCCGCCGTACCGCCTTCGGCCTCGGAGCACGCGCCGCGATGGATCCCCACGACCACGGGCCGGTTCGAGTCATCGTAGTAGTAGTAGGGGCCGCCCCCGTGGCCGATGCTGCTCACCTGCGCGGTGCCCAGGATCACCGACCACCCGCTGACCGGGCTGGGAGCCCGCAGGGCGCGGGCGGTGACCTCGAGCGGCTCGGCATTGCCCCAGGGAGCGCGCAGACCGAGCGGCCCGCTGGTAGGGCTACGTGCCTCGCACTCGGGATCGTGCTCCATGGGAAAGCCCTTGTGGTGCAGTCGCGAGGCGACCAGCGCCCGGTCGGGTAGTGCGGTGACGCCGAAGTACTCGTCTCCGAGCTGACGCTCGGTGATCGCCACCGCCCAGTCGAACATCCCGGCGCGGGCGTTCTGGGGCCAAGGCTGGGGCACATAGACGCGGACGAACCCCACCCCCTGCGCGTCTTCGTCGGGCCAGGCGCCCGCCCGCCAGTCGGCCTCGTCCTTGGGGAAGGCGGCACCGAGCGTCCATAGGCAGTGGGCCGAGGTGAGCACGTGAACGGGCCCGACCTGTACACCGGTGCATGGACGATCCAGGTGGACCGTACCCACCGCGCGTAGCGGGAACTCCTGTGTCTGCGTATGGAACACCCGACCGGTCGAGGGATCGCCCGCTCGCCCGACCCGCTCGGCGGACGCGGGATCGTCGACGGTGTGGCCCAGCGTCAGACCCTGACGCACGGCGTGCCGGGACAGCGCGTGCGCATCGCCTCGGTCGGCGATGATCCGGTAGGTCCTCGCTTCGCGTAGATCGGCGGCCCAGACCGCAACCAACGGGTCGGGGACGTCCACTCCGGTGCGATCGGCGGCCTCATCGTGCGAAGGCTCGGGGAGCCCCAGATCCGCGCCGATCCACCGCGCGGGCCACTGGGGGGTCCGCTGCTCGATCGGCCGCGCGAGCTCTTGGGTGTACGTCGAGCCGCGATCGCCCGCGGGCGCATCGACGTCTGGCTCGGCCGGGCGGGTGAGCAGGGCCGCCAGCCCCACCGCCACGCTAGCCACCACGCAACAGGCCACGCCACCGGCTGCGATCGCCACCGGCCGCCGCCGCGCACGGACCACCGCGCGGGTACGGGCCCACCACGAGCCCTCGCTGCGATCGATCCGCAACAGCTCCTCGGCGAGCTCGGCCATGCGTCCCTGTCGATCGCGGGGCTCCTTGCCGAGCGCTCGCAAGACGAGCGCCCGGACCGCGGGGGCGACCGACTGTGGCGCGTCGAGTGGTTCGAGGGCCGGGGGAGGCTGGGTCAGGTGCTGGACCATCAGCTCGGCGAGCGAGGGGCCCGCAAACGGCCTTCGCCCGGTGAGCATCTCGAACGCGACGCACCCCAGCGAGTAGATGTCCGATCGTGCATCGACCACCTCCCCCCGCAGCTGCTCGGGGCTCATATAGCCGGGGCTGCCGAACACGTCCCCCGTGTGGGTGATCTCCTGGGCCTCGGGCTCCAGCGTCTGCTGCTTGGCGAGCCCAAAATCGATGATCTTGCACGATTCGTGCGCCGTGCCGGGCTCCATGATCATGATGTTGCTCGGCTTGAGATCGCGATGGATGACGTCGTTGGCGTGGGCACAGTGCAGCGCGTCCACCAGCTGCCCCAGCAAGGCGCGCGCCCGAGCCCACGGCAGCGGACCCTCGCGGCGAAGGACGTCGCTCAAGGGCTCGCCGTCTAGCAGCTCCATCACGAGGTACGGGTTGCCGTCGTCGTCGGTCGACACGTCGAGGATGTCGACCACGTGGGGGTGCTTGACCGACGCCGCGGCTCGGGCCTCGCGGGTGAAGCGAAGCCGTGACGGGTCGCTGGGCGCCAGCTCGCGCTGGAGCCGCTTGACGGCCACCCGGATCCTCAGCCCGGTATGCTCCGCCTCCCAAACCGTTCCCATGCCGCCCGCGCCCAGCCGACGGATGAGCTCGAGGTTGTCGCCGAGCCGGATCCGCTTGGGCGCCGCCTCGCCAAAACCGGCGATCCGCTGGAGCAGCGCGTCGCGGTGGGGCCCGACCATCGACAGATCCGACTGGCGCTCGGGGAGCCGCACCAGGGTGTTGGCCATGCCCATGTCGGTCTTTGCCGCGTTAGCGCCGGTTACGCGTTTCTCGTGCTCGTTCAAGGGTGGCTATCCTGGCTCGCATGCGCGACGAGCAGTTGCTGAAGTGCTGGCGAGACGGCGATCGCAACGCGGGGCAGATCCTCGTCAAGCGGCACTATGATTCCTTGTTCATGTTCTTTTGGGGAAAGGTCGACGAACAGACCAGCGCCGATCTGGTGCAGGACACCTTCGAGACGCTGTGCACGAGCCAGGACCGGTTCCGCGGGGACTCGTCGACGCGCACATACCTGTTTGGCATCGCGCGCTGGAAACTGGTCGACCATCTGCGCAAGGCACGCAAGCAGCGTGATCGGTTCGACCCGCTCCGTGATGGGATCGACGAGGACAGGGTCGAGCGATCGATCACCTCGTTGTTCGCCCATCGCCAGCAACAAGCGCTGCTCGTACGGGGGCTTCGATCCCTGCCACTGGACGATCAACTGCTGCTCGAGCTCAAGGACTACGAGACCCTCACCGCCCGAGAGCTGGCCGAGGTTTTTGGGATCCCCGCGGGCACGATGGCCGGACGGATCAGCCGGGCCCGCGAGCGACTGCGGCGTGCCGTCCGAGCGCTCGCCTCGAACACCCCGATCGCCGACGAAACCCTCGAGAGCCTCGACTCGTTCTTCCGCGGGGTGCGGGCCACCGTCCGGGATGCCCATACCCGACCGTGAGGGCCTGGCCGATAGGGCACCACCGAGACGATCTCGATCCCTGCGCGGGCGATGCAGCGGGCACCGGTCCTCAGCGCGGGTGTACGCCGGCTGATCGCGTACGTTCATTGCGTGATGAGTAGTGTGCGATCTGGAGTGGTTAATCGGTCGAGAGTCGATGTTTGGTAGACGAAAGTGCGTGTTTTGCCCACAGATGGCCGTCCCACCTCGGCATCTCGGTCCGGCCCATGGAAACCGCGTGACGAGTGCGAGATCCCGACTCGCTTCTGACCGATGAGCGGTCACGGGAAAGTCGTATGCGCTGCGTATCTTGATGATGACCAGAACGACCCATTGGCCGGGCCTAGGGGCTTGAAATCGCGTGCTCCACGCCTTGAGCCGGGCCCCGTTGGCCGCACAGAGAACCGCTAGCTCAATCCAGGCCACCAAGCCCGGGCCCTTCATCCCGGATAGGCCAGCACTTCATTCGAGAAGAACGAGCCTAACAGCTGGGTGCCGAGGCGCTCGACCTCCTCGAGCGTGCGCTTCGTGGACCCAACCCAGATTACAGGGCTCTTTATGACGAGATGCTGCAGAAGCATACAGTCTTCGCAGATGATCAGATGCTCCTGGTAATCCTTCGCCGGTACCTCCGCGATGTCCCCGACCTAACGCAGGAACAGCTTCGCCAGGAGGACTTTGACTTCATCAACAATCCCGACGAGTATCCGTTGACCACCTCATTCGTTGCTACGCTGCCGATAGGCGACGAGCAGGCATAGCCAGGGGCCGAATCAATAGGCGATCGACCTCCGGAACCGCCGCGAGGTTCGTACGAGCGCCAGAACCTCCCCTACGAAAAGGGCAACAAGGTTTGCGCTATCGGCAGTCGACGTTCGTCATTTGGATTTTGGATCAACTCATCGATTATAGTGATCGACTCTACGCTTCTTCAGATCTCTGACCGCCTGCTCGAACTGCGGGAGAAGATCGGATTGGCCAAGGGCCTGTTCGAGTTGACCCAGCAGCCAAGACAGCAAGCGTATCACCAAGCGCCGACATGCGCGGCCTTGTCGAGCAGGGCACGCACCCGAAGGTGCGATTGCAGATCGGCACGCCGCGTACTCTCGTCGGGCAAGCATGGCTGGGCCGCTCGTGCAGCTTCGTAGAGTCCCACGGCGAGTCGGATCTTATCAGCCAGGGGTTGCACAGCACGAGCTCGTCGAGCCAGCCGCTGTGGTGCATCCCAGTCACGACGAGCGTATTCACGAAGCTCCGAGGGATCGAGGCGTCTCACGCGGGGTTACTCCTGCGCCCTATTTTAGCAGCATCTGGGTGCCAACCGACTCCTCAATCCACCAGGAATCGTCACCGCTCGGCGGCATCACCCCTGCTGGGGCGTCGCGTGAGGAGCCGAGCCCGGGGACTGCAGCGCGTTGATCAGCACGTTGACCAGATCGGTCTCGGTGAGCAGGCCAACGAGTGCGCCGTCTTCCACCACCGGCAGGCAGCTGATCTTGTGCTCACGCATCATGACCGCGGCATCGAGCAGCGGCGTCGTGGGCTCGGCGACCCGGACGGACCGCGTCATGATCTCGTCCACCGGCACCCGCCGGCTCTTCGCGCGGGCTTGCTGGGCGTCCTCGTCGTCCAGCGAGCTCGCAGCCGCGGCGAGCAGGTCCCGGTCGGAGACCACCCCGACCAATTGGTCGCCTTCGCCGAGGACCGGAAGATGGCGGACGGACATGGCCCGCATCAGCTGCTCCGCGAGGCTCACCGACTCGTCGACGCTGAGCGTGACCAGCTGCGTGGACATGACATCCTTGACCAGGAGAGGCACGTGTCGATGCTCGCCCGCACGCGCGGACGAGATCCAGTGCAGATTCCGCGCCCCGGCCCCCTTCGCTGTGCGCAAATAACACAGGACGGTTTCCGCGCTTGCGGTGCTACGAAGGCCCCACCCGTGACCCGCAACGACTCCATCACGTCCCTGATGACCGCGAACCCCCAGACCGTGGACATCGGCCAAAACCTCAGCGAAGCCCGGCGACTCATGGCCGAGGGGCGGTTTCACCACGTGCCCGTCGTCGACGGGCGCAAGCTGGTCGGCATCCTGAGCGCCACCGACATGATGCGGCTGAGCATTGCGGCGTACGGCGCGAGCGAGCAGACGGTCGACACCATGCTCGACGCCCAGTTCTCGATCCAACAGGTCATGACGACCGGCGTGTTCACGGTCCACCAAGAGGAGACCGTGCGCCACGCCGCAGACCGGCTCCGCGGCGGGGCGTTTCACTCGCTGCCCGTGGTCGACGACGACGGCAACCTGGTGGGCATCGTCACCAGCAGTGACCTCATTGAGTATCTGTACGCTCTGCTCTGATCAGATAAGGCCCATCACTCCGTCCCACTCAGGGTACGCCCACGGCGGGATCTCCTCGGTGTCGAGGCTCCGCAAGAAGGCGACCAGCGCATCGAGCTGGCCGGTCCGAAAGCTCCGGCCCAGCTGGTGGCGCCCCATCAGCCGCACCGCCTCCTCGAGCGTCTGCACGCTCCCGTCGTGAAACCAGGGCCCGGTCTTCGACACGTTGCGCAGCGAAGGAACCACAAAGCGCATGCGATCGTCGGGCTCACCGGTGACCTCGTAGAGCCCCTGATCCTCGCGGCGGTCTTCGGGCCACGGCACTTCCTCTCCGAGCCGCTCGAACCCTTGGCCCCCGACCGCGACCCCACCGTGGCAGAACTCGCAGTTGCGCCGAAAGAGCCGAGACCCGCGGCGTTCCTGCCGACTGAGCGCTTCGCGATCTCCATCGAGGTAGCGATCGAAGCGAGACGGACTGGGCAGCACCCGCTCGTAGGCCGCGAGCGCCTCGGTCACCTGCTCGACCGTGGGCCCGTCTTGTCCGGGAAACGCGGCCGCGAAGCGATCGCCCCACTGGGCCTGCACATGGTCGAGCAAACCCGACTCGGTCTGCCCCATCTCGTCGGGGGCGAACATCGCCCGTGTGCAACACCGGATCGCTCACTCCATGTCACCCGCTCCGTGTCACCCGCTTCTCAATCCGCCGACTCACCACGCGCCACGCCAAACCCCACCCGGGCCCCCCCACCCTCGCGATCCTCGGCAAACGCCCGCCCCCCATGCGCCACCGCGATCCGCTGAACCAGCGCCAGACCCAGCCCAAGCTTGCCCCCTTGGGCCCCACGCACGAACGAGTCGAACAATCGCTCGCGCTCGGCCACGGGCAACCCCGGACCCGCATCCTCGGCCCCAAAGCACAAAAGCCCCTCGCGCAGCTCGATCCGCAGCGCCACGAGCCCTTCCCCGTGGGTCTGGGCGTTCTCGATGAGGTTGGCCAGCGCCCGCCCCAGCAGCGTGGCATCGCCCTGAAGCAACGAATCGGCGACCTCGGCCGACACCTGCAAACGCTCGGCGGGCAGCCCCGCTCGCGCCAGCGCCCGACTCGCCAGGGCCTGGGCCTCGAGTGGTCGACGATCGAGCTTTTCGAATTCCAGGCGAGAGCTGGCCAGCAAACGATCCACCAGCCGATCCACCTCGAGTAGCTCGGCCTCGATCTCATCGAGCGTGGCCGGATCGGCGCCGTCGCGGGCCAGATCGAGCAGCACCCGCATGTGCCCCAGCGGCGTGCGGATCTCGTGGCTAACCACCGCGAGCAGCTCGCGCTGATCGGCCAGCTGTCTTTGGATCCGATCGGCCATGTCGTTGACCGCCCGGGCCAAGAACGACAGCTCTCCGGGCCCCCAGGGCATACGAACCCGGGCGTCGAGCTGCCCCTGCCCGATCGCCCGCGTCACCCGAACCAGCCGAGCCAGCGGCCGGGTCAGTCGCCAGGCGATCACCCCCGACGCAGCCCACAGCACGGCCAGCGCCCCGAGGATCCCCAACACCAACGCCGGCCCACCGCCTCCACCCAACCGGCTCACGCACGCGTGCAGCTGCCCCAGGTGCTGTCCATCCCGCCGCACCGGGGCCGAGAACTGACCCGAGTGCCGCGACGGACAGGCTTCACCGAACCGCGCCAGCGAGCGCCCCTGGTCATCGAGCAGTTCGATCTCCACGCCCAGTTCCTCGGCCGCCGAGCGGGCCAGGTGATCCCGAGCCGCCGGATCGTCCCAGACCTCGGCGAAGCGATGACCGACGAAGACCGTGGCGCGATCGATCGAGTCCCGCCACGCGCTGCGCGGACCGTGCAAGAGGCTCGCCATGCCCGCCCCCACCAAGCCCGACAGGAGGATCGTGACGCCGAACCACACGAACAGCCGACGCCGCAGGTGACCGCGCACGTAGTACGCCAACGGACCCATCGCCCACCGCCGAGAGCCGGGCCCTCTGGGTCCGGCAAATCCAGGCCCATGCCCGCCCGGCCGAAATCGGCGATGCCATCGCGTAGGTTTCATCGCAAGGCTTTCATCGCACGGCCCGCATCGCCCACCCTCATGGATCCCGGGCCAGCACATAGCCCACCCCGCGCACGGTCTGGATCCGACGCGGCGCCCGGGGGTCGTCACCGAGCTTCTTGCGCAGCTTGGAGATGTGCACATCGACGGTACGCTCGCCCACCGCAACATCGTCGCGACCCGCCTCGGCGAGCAACGCCGTCCGAGGCACCACCCGTCCCGCCCGCCGCAGCAACGCCACGAGCAGGTCGAACTCGAGCCCGGTCAGCTCGACTCGGCGCTCGTCCACCGAGACATCACGGGCGGCCACGTCGACCCGAATGCCGGCCGCGCTCAGGTGCTCGCCCATCGCCTCGGGTCGGGTGCGGCGCAGCACCGCCCGCACCCGAGCCAGCAGTTCCCGCGGACTGAACGGCTTGGGCACGTAGTCGTCGGCCCCCAGCTCCAACCCCACCACCCGATCCGCCTCGTCACCGCGGGCGGTGAGCATCAGCACCGGGATCGCGCTGCGCGCCCGGATCTTGCGCAAGGTCTGCAGGCCGTCGATCCCGGGCATCATCACGTCGAGCAGCACCGCGTCGTACGCATCGGCCCCAAGCGCCCGCAGGCCGGCGTGGCCGTCGGGCGCATGGTGAAGGTGCACCCCTTGCTCGCCCAGATAGCGCGACAAGAGCTCCGCCAGCCGGGCGTCGTCATCGATGAGCAGCAGGCGGATCGACACGTCGCCGGCAACGGTAGCAGCCCGCGGCGAGAAGGATCTCGCCGCGGGCCACCGCCGGTCAGGGAGCCGGGGCATGGACGGTCGCGGTCGCGGTCGCATCGGCGTAGGCGGCACAGCGCTCGGCCACCCAGCGGTCATGGCGCCCGGTCACATGGGGCGCCCGATCGAGCGCTGCGTCGACGCACACCTGGGTCAGCCGCTCCACCCGATGGTGGCCATGGTGGTGATGGTGAGCCAGGTGATGGAAGCCGGAGCCGAAGCCGAGCACAACGCCGGCGACGAGCAGTCCCTTGATGATCCCCGTTCGCGTGGTGGGTCGCATGGTCGGTCGCATGATGTTCACGTTCCCTCGCCCTCAGACCATCGATCCGCGGAAGGGGTGCCAGCGACCGCCCTGCTCGAGCAACTCGGCCAGCCGCTGCCGCTGGGTCTCGTCGAGCACGGCATGGATCCGGCCTAGCGCCTCCATCGCCGCCTTGCGGATCGCGTCGAGGTGCTCGTCGTGGCGACCGAACAGCTCGCCCATCACCGTCGCGTCGAAGCTCTCGCCCCGGATCGCCTGGGCCACGTCGCGCCGGCTATTGGCCCACTCACCGCGGTGCTCCTGCACCGTCTGACCGAGCTGCTCGAGCTCCTCACGGACCACCGTCTGTTGGTCGGGCGTCAGTTGAAGCCGCCGCATCATCATGAACAGGCCTCCGCGCCACCAACGACCGCGCCACTGCGGGCCTCGGGGTGGGCCGTAGTCGTACCCCCCGCTCGAGCCCTCCGGCCCGCCACTTTGGCCCCAGCCGCCGCCGGGACCGTACCCACCCGGGCCGTTCCAGCCGCCGGGACCCCACCAACCGCCGGGGCCATACCCGCCACCCGGGCCGTGCCAGCCATGACCGGGACCCAAGGCGCCGTAGCGCCCGCAGCCCCAGCCGCCGCCTGGCCCCCAACCGCCGCCGTAGGTCCGCCAATATCGTCGCCGCCGCGCCATCGCGCCCAGGCCCACCAAACACATCGCTCCAAGAATGAATCCGAACATGGTCTTCGTTCTCCTTGGCCCCTAGCGTGCGATGCGATTGTTAAGGCCCTCGCCCGGCCTTCATGAAGAAGTGTGAAGTCGTAAAAAACGGCGATGGCGCCTTGCGCTCATTGCGCAAGACGCCATCCCGTGACATTGACCTGTGATCGCGCCCGCGGTCGATCTAGTTGTCGAGCTTGTCGACCAGCTCGATGTACGCCTGCTTGGCGTCGCTCTGGCTCATGCCCTTACGACCAGTCCACGCGTCGTACTTGGCGCGGCCGCGAGGATTGGTCATGCCCGGGCGGTTGCCGTCCGCGTCCCCTACCGTGGCTTGCTTGTAGAGCCCGTAGAGGTCCAAAAGGACGTTGTTGGGCGGACGGTCGAGCAGCTCGACCCGTTCGATCGCGTAGTTGAACTCGTCTTCCAGATTCGTCATGGGCAAAAGACCTCCCCTCTGGCGACGCACCCTACCTCGCGGGAGACGGCCCGAGAAGTGAACCGGTTTGCGCACGACTGCGTCATCGACTTCGCCCCACGTCAACGCGACCACCGCAATCGCCTACGAGCGGTCAAAGACGGCAGCAGGGCGACTGACGTGGGTCACCCGCCCCCTGCCCGCTCCCTGCCCGACCCCTGCCCGACCCGGTTGGATCGGCCCGACCCCGTGAGCTGCCCAACCGCAGGTGCGCACCGATCAACGCGCATCCGCCCGGCGCCGACCGAACGTCGAGATCACGTGCTCGATCCCATGACGATGATGTCGACCCCGACCAAGGCCACCACCATCAGCCCGCATCGTGAGCCGCCCAACACTCATGATCGCCACCCACCGCCGCATCGGTACCTTCACGACGTCAACGCGTCGCGGTGCTTCGAAACGAACGCCCGCGAGGTCTGCGGTGCGCGCCCCAACACCTCGGCCACCACCGGCGAGATCTCGGCGGCCCCGCCCACGCCCTTGACCCCTTCGAGCCCGACGATGGTGTCGATCATCCAGCCGGGCGCCCCCTGCTGCTCCATCGCGGCCCGGTGCTACGCGTGGGTCCGATCGACATAAGACATGATGCGTAGTCGTGGACCGTGGGGCTTCGGCAATCCGGCGTGGATCGTCGGCCCCGAGCTCGATGCTCAACGTAGGGCTCTATCATGAGTGTATCCAGTGCATTGATTTCAGATATATAATGCGCGCTATGCATCTATTATGTATGGGTATGGCTATGGCTATGGCCCGTGGACCTCGACCTCCTGCTCCTGCGGAACGCGGCCTTCGAGACGCACCTCCCCCTTCGATCCCGCGCGTCGCACTCCCGGTCCGGCCGAGCCTGCGCCAAACACGCGTTTTCGATATCGCTTGCTCGTCGGCGCAGGGGCGATATGTTCAAGACAAACCCATGCGCGCGCACTCGTACAGCACTACGACCACTACCGACTCGGCGTAGCCGGCCGCAGTGGTGTCTCGCGCAAGCAAAAGACCCCCGGCCTGCCGGGGGTTTTTCGTTGGTTTACCCTCGGCATCCGTCCGCACCGACCCCTCGAAGGCATTCATCATGAGCATCCGCGTTTCCCTTCCCGACGGTTCCGCCAAGGACATTCCCGAGGGCAGCTCCGTCCTCGACCTCGCCCGTGCGATCTCCCCGCGCCTGGCCAAGGCGGCCGTGATCGGCGTGGTGGGCGACACGCCCGTCGACGTCACTCACGCGCTGCGCGATGGCGACACGGTCAAGATCGTCACCGACAAGGATCCGCTGGGCCTGGACACGCTGCGCCACTCGGCCGCGCACCTGATGGCCGCGGCGATCCTCCACGAGGTGCCCGGCGCCGAGCTGACGATCGGCCCCACCACGGACGACGGCTTCTACTACGACATCCACCTGCCCGACGGCGCCACGCTCTCCGAGTCGGACTTCCCGCGGATCGAAAAGCGCATGGCGCAGCTGGCCGCCAGCGGCGACGCCTTCGTGCGCTGCGAGGCGGACAGCAAGGACTCCGAGATCTACCGCGGCTACGTGGCCATCGACGGGGGCCAAAACCGCTTCAAGCAGGAGATCATCGCGGGCCTCGAGGCAAAGGGGGCCTTCTCGGGGGCCGCAGACGCGCCCACGGTGAGCTTTTACAAGACGGGGGACTTCATCGATCTATGCCGCGGGCCGCACGTGCCCAGCGCCAAGTGGCTCAAGCACGTCAAGCTGATGAAGATCGCCGGCGCCTACTGGCGGGCCGATGCCAGCCGCGAGCAGCTGGTGCGCGTGTACGGCACGGCCTTCTTCACCAAGAAGGATCTCGAGGGCTACCTTCACCTGCTCGAGGAGGCCAAGAAGCGCGACCACCGGGTGCTCGGCGAGAAGCTCGATCTCTTCCACTTCGTGGACGAGGCTCCCGGCTTCCCCTTCCTGCACCCCAAGGGCACCACGGTCTACAACGGGCTGGTCGACTTCATGCGGGCCCAGCTGCAGCGCCGGGACTACTACGAGGTCCGCACGCCGCTCATCCTGCCCGAGTCCACGTGGCACACGTCCGGCCACTACGACCACTACATGGAGAACATGTTCTTCACCAAGCGCAAGCGGCGGGACAAGGACGACCCGCACAAGGTGACCGCCGACGCCGAGGACGATCGGGCCATGGCGGTCAAGCCGATGAACTGCCCCGGGCACCTGATGATCTACCGCCATCGCATGCACAGCCACCACGAGCTGCCGCTGCGGATCGCCGAGATGGGCCAGGTGCACCGGCGCGAGCTTTCGGGGGTGCGCCACGGCATGTTCCGCGTGCAGGCTTTCGTGCAGGACGACGCGCACCACTTTTGCACGCCCGATCAGATAGAGGGCGAGATCCGCATGCTGATCGCGTTCTTCTTCGAGGTCTACGGGGTCTTCGGGCTCGACGACGTGCGGCTGGAGCTGTCGACCCGGCCCGAAAAATCGATCGGCTCGGACGAGGTCTGGGAGCGGGCCGAGTCGGCCCTCCAAGGCGCGCTCGATGCGGCCGGCCGGGAGTATCAGGTCAACGCGGGCGACGGCGCGTTCTACGGGCCCAAGATCGACTTCCACATCCGCGACTCACTGGGTCGCTCGTGGCAGTGCGGCACGATCCAGGTGGACTTCTCCATGCCCGCCCGCTTCGGCCTGGACTACGTGGGCGCCGACGGCGGCAAGCACACCCCGGTCATGATCCACCGCGCCTGCTATGGCTCGCTCGAGCGTTTCTTCGGGATCATCACCGAGCACTTCGCCGGAGCGTTCCCCCTTTGGCTCGCGCCCGAGCAAGTGCGGGTGCTGCCGATCTCGGAGAAGTTCCACGCGTACGCCCAGTCGGTGATGGCCTCGCTGCGCGAGGCCGGGCTGCGGGCCACGGTCGACCAGAGCGACGAGCGGCTGGGCTTCAAGATCCGCGGGGCCACGATGAACAAGGTGCCCTACCTGGTGGTCGTGGGCGCCAAGGAGGCCGAGGCGAAGACGATCAACGTGCGATGCCGCGATGCCGAAGATCTCGGCGAGACCTCGGTGGACGGATTCGTCCAGGGGCTACCGCCGTATACGGTGCCGAAGCTTATCGCCTCGCTGTCGTCAGTGGCCCACGCCGACGCCGCGCAGTAGCCGAACAAAACCCCACGGCTCCGATCCGATGACGCGGTGGGAGGCGCCAGCACCCGGGCTGGTACCTCCCGCCGTCGTTTCGTTCCGGGTTCCGGGTGTGGCAGCCGATCGAATCTGACCGGATCCAATCGGATCGGATCAGACTCGAATGTGACCGGCTCGGACCTGATCGGCTCGGACCGGCTCGGACCTGATCGGACCTGCTCGGCTCGGACCTGCTCGGCTCGGACCTGCTCGGCTCCGCTCCGCTCCGCTCCGCTCCGCTCCGCTCAGATCGACCGCTCGATCGAGTCGATGAGACCACGAGCCCTGACCAGTACCATTCCCACATTGGCCTTCTTGCGACACACGGTCACGAAGATGGTGTCGGTGCGACGCTTGCACCGCTGGAAGACATGCAGCAGATTGTCGGAGAAGATGACGATCTCCTGAAAGTAGTGATGATCGTCGTCGGAGACCCCTCGAATTCGCTTGAACGTGCGCTCGATGCTCACGACATTGTCGCCTTGGAAGAGGTCGCCGGTCGCGGCGGCAAGCATGTCGAGCACCTCCTGGGGATGACTATCGACCGTCTTCACGGCCAGCAACATGCCGCTGTTGAGGTCGATGACTCCGGAGGCGATACACTCTGGGATCGTTCGTTGAGCTTCACGAAGTACACTGTCGATGCTCATTACTGGACTCCTGTCGGTTGAGAGAGATGAACTCTCGGGAGAAAAAACGGGCGAAGAAGCTTGTGAAGAATCGGGTGAAAACCGAGCGCGAAGAGGACCGCGCCGCGACCACGGGGCAATGCCATGGTCAAACACATACTCCGTGATGAACCCGACCCAACCGAGGAGGATCTGGCACATGCAACATCGGCCCTCTCGGCACCCGTACTTCCACCACATCTACACTAACGCTCGACCCCAACACACGGCCGAGCTGGACTACCCTTTCGAAGAGGTTAGTATGCCTCAGGTTATCTTGCAATAAATTCCTCGGTCGATCCATCCCTGGCCGCGGTGGCCGATGCACTCCATCGTCATTGCGCGATCACGAGGATCCGCTCCTCGGGAGTCTGAGCAACACCCGACAAAAGCCGACGTCGCCCGCCCGCCCGTGAATTGCTCGCGGCTCTCGCTCGCGAACCGACCGTAGGTCCCGACCCACCCCCTATCCATGATGCAGCCCCCGGTCTGGGGTATGGAGGTAGGAGACCCGGGTCTCGAACGCGCGCACGAACGATTCCTGGATCTCGTTTTGGATCGCCAACGGAGTGATCCGACGAACCTCGGAGATCGCCTCTTTGGCGGTCAGGCCCCGAACCACCTGGAGGCACGCGAGGATCGTACCGGTCCGCCCGAGCCCTGCGAGGCAGTGGATGGCGACCACCTGCCCCCGCTCGATCGCCGCCGCGAGCTCGTGGCCCAGCGAGATCGTGTCGGACAATCCCGGAACGCCCATGTCGCGGATGGGAAAATGGCGCCCCCGGATGCCGAAGGGCCGCAGGCGCGTCATGGGCAGCCCGTCTTCGGTCAGGCTGACCAGCAGGTTGACCCCCGCGCTCGCGATTGCGAGCAGATCGTCGTCGAGCTCTCTCATGAGCCCCGGGCGCCCCATACCAGCCAAGCGCCCGGCCTCGAGCCAATAGAAGTGACGAGGTGGCTCGGGGAGCGGAGCGGGCTGCGCACAGGTCCCGTAGCGCACGAATTGGGCCGCGAGATCCTCGTCGGGCCGATCGAAGAAGTCATCCGCGGATCGGTGGGCGACAAGGCGCCCCTCACACAACAGGCACACGTCATCGGCCACCCGGCGGGTGAACTCCAGGTCGTGCGAGACCACGATCGCCGCGCCGCGGGTCGCCTGCTCGCGAATACGCACGACCAAGTCGTCCTGATCGGCCGCAGGCAGGCCGCGCGTCGGCTCATCGAGCAAGACGACCCGAGCGCCGCAGAACAAGGCCCCATCGAGGCGCGCCCGAATGGACGCGACTTCTGTCGGGTCAGGGTGCTCCCCCGCGGGTCCGTGGCGGATCTGCGGCACCCACGATGCATCGAACAGAGGCTTGCTGGCTCTCCATACCGCACGCAGATCGCGATCGCGGTATCGCCACCGCCCGTCGACCGTCCAGCCCTCGGACAGGGCTCGACCGCTGAGCGCGCGCAGCAGCGTACTCTTGCCGCTCCCCACGGGCCCTACCACCGCAGTGACCGCACGATCGCGGATCGCGAGCTCTAGCGAATCGAGGGCCATGCCCCGAGGCCCGCAAACCGTGCCTCCTATGATTTCAAACAGTGGTACCGACACAGATGACTCCAATTCGCGATTGTACCAATGAGATCTATTTCGTTGCGATGCCGGATCGGCGCTTCGATCTGTATCAGGATCTGTATCAGGATGGATGTCCCGATCTGTGTCTCGATCGGTGTCCCGATCTGTATCCGGTCCTGTATCCAGATCGGTGTCCAGCTCTGCGCCGAAGATGATCTCGACACTCCTTGACAAGGCAATGCATGAATTTCAAGGTGGAGCATCGTGGTGAAGATCTCTCGCAAAGCCGCGCCAGGCATTCTCACTCCCGATCCCGAGATGTGGGCGGCCCTCGACGAGGGCGCCAAGCTGACCGAGATCCTCGACGACTTCTACACGAGGGTCTATGCCGACCCTCGGCTCAGCCCGTTCTTCGAGGGGATCACCAAGGAGTGGGTCGCACAAAAGCAGTACTCATTCATGCGCTCGAAATTCACCGGAGAGAAGATCTACTTCGGCAATCGCCCGCGCAATGCTCATCACTGGATGGTCATCTCCGATGAATTGTTCGATCACCGAGAATCGCTGATGGAGAGCTGCCTTCGCGCGGCGGGCCTCCCCGAGCACCTCATCATGCGATGGCGGGCGCTCGAAGAGGTATTCCGCAAGCAGATCGTCAAGACGAAGCCACGGGCCCGTAAGGTGTCGGGGGTGGCGCTGCCCCTCGAAGGTTACGCGTACATCACACTGGAGGTCGGCACTGTGTGCGACGGCTGCCACCAACCGCTCGAGGCGGGTACGACCGCACCGTATCATCGTCGGACCGGGCAACTCTATTGCTCGGAGTGCCTGACACCATCACAGACGGGAGGAGATCTCCAAGAACGCTGCCAATAACGCTGATCGCCAGGTTCGCCCGGCTCGGTGGGCGCGCAGAGCGACCCATGCGCTCGACCGATCCCGGTGGCACTATTTGCGATCCGAACGCCCCGAATGACCCCCGTGGCCCACGTGGCCCGGGCGCAACGATACCAATGCCCTCGGCCGGACCCGATGGTGCTATATCGAGTGGCACGAGCGAGGCTCGCTCGCGCCAGCGTGTCGCGACTCCTGTCCCCATGACTCCTGTCCTTGTCCGGTTTCGCTCCATGGCAAAACCCAATCTGCCGAGAAGTGACAGTATCGATAGTACGAATCCATCGGCCTACGCACGGCACCGAAATACTGTTTGTTCCAGTGTGCCGTATGGCTGGTAGCGAGATCTGTACTATCGCATCTGCCTCGTGAAAACGCGCTGTGCGTCCTACGCTGATGCGCGTAAACTCCCCTCTCCGACAAGACCGCCCCTCCCCGCTGCGGTGTAATCCGCGTAAGGATGAACCAGACTCGCCGCTATTCATTATAAACAAACTATCATCCCGTCAAGTGGCAATTGCCCGAAGGTACCAAAATGCCCTATTGGGTCATTCTGGTGCCCGCAATAGCGAAATCGCCCGGTCGCCGCTGGCGCATCGCGTACTCCCTCGATCGCTACGGGCGGAATTGAATCATGGAAATCTCCACAAGGAAACCCTTAACAACGATGTCCCATACAGTTAGAGTGCGGAGGTAGACCGGTGAAACTATGACAATGGGAAAGGAAGTCCCTATGCGGGTGCACAAGCAAGGAAGCGACTACATGATGCGTCGAGCAATCGTCGAAGATCTCGAGTCCATGACTCATTGTCTGGGAGAGTGGCGCCTTCATGAATTAGAGACCGCAACGGCGGAGGAGATCCATGCCCGGGCTTCGGTCATGTCCAAAGACTTGCTCGTGGTCGCGACCGGGTTGTTCGAACGAGTCCTGAAGTCGGCCCAGCTCCACAGTGGCCCGGCAAGCGATCCGCCGCCGCGGATCGAGCCCGCTGACGAGTCGGAGCTGTTCCTCGAACACGTCGATCGGGCCGTGGAGGCGTTCTCGACCTCGGCATCGGCGGATATCGCCTTCATCGCGAAGCTCGAGATGCAGTCGCTCGCCCGCGAGCTCGAGGCGGTGACCCCGAGCTGGGATGGGTGGAAGATCATCGAGATATGCGAGCGGGTCCGTCGCCACATCGTCAAGGCGACGACCGCCCTTCGACGCACGCTGGGTCAGGAAATGGAATCCCGGCTGCCCGGCGACGAGATCTACGTGACGGAGCTGGTGCGCTCGATCCAGGTCCGGCGGCGTCTGGCCCTGTTCCGCCGGCGGGTGATCCGGACCGGGGAAACCCACGGCCATGCCCTCACCCAGCGCCTGAGGCTCGTGGGGACCAACATCGCGATGCTGATCGGTCGCGCCGAGTACCGCGACTTCCGAATCGGAGATCGAATATTGATCCGTGACATACAACGGACGATCCTCGACTACCTCCGCAACCCGCTACGGTCGGCAGAGCAGGGCGAGCGCATATGGCAAGACGTACTGGGCACCATGGAGATCAGCCGCCAGGTCAACCATCGCCCCGAGCTACTCGAGCATGATCACCTCGTGCTCGAGCACTTGACCCACGAGCTGCGAGGCATCACCTCTGCCCAGGCCCTGGAGAGGATCGTCGAGCAAGCGCAACCGGTGGTCGGTCGTGACGACGCGCTCGATGACTTGATCATGGCGGGCACTCCGTTGGACTGGAGGCGATGGCTCTCGGCGATCGAGGCCGCGTTGCAGATCTTGCAGCAGCACAAGGCACCCGACAGCGCGACCGAGGAGATCCGCGAGGCTTCGACGCGAAGCGGGGTGTGGATCGCGGTGTGAGCACTCCGGCCCGGGGCTGGTCGCGCCTCACCACGCTCGAGCCCCTCCCGGTGGTGCTGGCGTTCCGCTACCGCGAGGCCGGCCCCCACCTGATGCTGATGGCGTTCCTGCCGCGAGTGGTCAACGGCGGCGGCCGGCTCGAGCGCGAGTACGGGCTGGGGCGGAGGGCGCTCGACCTGATGGTGCACTGGCGGGGACAGATGCACGCGAGCGAGGTGAAGCGACGACGTGACACCGAGACGGAGGGCGAGGCCCTCGATCAGCGGGTGCCGTACCTCGACCATGCGGGGCTGCACGAAGGGTGGCTGGTGATGTTCGACCTGCGCTCGACGCTGAGCTGGACCGAGCGGCTGACCCGGCGGCACGTGGAGCACCGGGGCAAGCAGGTGTGCATCGTGGGGTGCTGAGCGCTCGACTCGTCGCGCCATCATGACCACGGACCCAATGGTCGCCGATTCCGCCAGCGAGCCTGTTGCACGACAACTGCCGGCGGACTCGTGCCATCGGCACATCGGCGACCTTGCGATACCGAACCTGGTGGAAATGCTACTGTATGGGCCCGGGTGAGCGGGCCCATGACGATCCAGTCACAATCGACGACCGACTGTTGGCGATCACCACCCTGCCCGTTGGGATCACGGTGAACCGACGGCAGAGGACAGCGATCGCGATCAGTGGAATGGCGCATGCCGCGCTGTTCGCCTGGGTTACGGGACACGATCACCCCACGACCGACGCGGTACGCGATCGCACGCACGTCTCCATCGAACGAGTCGTTCTCGAGCCACCCCCGCCCCCCCCTGCGCCAACGCCGGCGAAGACCCCGGACGCTCGCGAGCCGGCCATGGCCGCTCACCCGCTCGACGCGGCTCGTCCACCGCCGCCCCCCCCGGACCCCAAGCCCCGCACCCAACGGCCGCGCGCACGACCGCTCACGATAGACCCCGAGTCGACCGCCGACGTCGTGGTGGACCCCCCGCCCGAGCCGGCCCCAGCGCCCCCGGTCGCCGTCCAGCCCGCTCCTCCAGTCCCGGCATCCGCCGCCGACGGGAACTCGGGTCGGGAGCGCACAAAAAAGGGCTCGGGCGACCGCGCTGGCTCCGGCTGGGACTCGGGCGGAGGCATGCTCGATCACTCGATCTACGGCCGCACGATCGTCCAGCTGTTCCTCGACGAGCTCGACCGCAGCCCGGTGCCCGGGATCTCCAAGGGTCACTCGATCACGATCCTGTTGCGCGTATCCCCCGAGGGGCGCCTGGTGTGGACCGGCACCGGTCGCTTCGACTTCGCCCGGGTACTCGCCACGACGCTGGGCCCCCTGCGCGCCCGCCGTGTCCTGCGCCGGCTCGAGCGCGCCTCGTGGCGGTTCCCCCCGCACCCCCGGGGGTTCGAACGCACCTACTACGAGCTCGACTTCACGGTGAGGTTCAAAGGCGGCCGCCCCGGCTAACCGAACGGCGGCCTAGCCCAAACGCGGCCGAATCGAAACGCGACCGGGTGGCTCGATCGTCTCGCTGACGGGCGGTTGGTCGGGCTCACCCTCCTGCTCCTGTGGGGTCAAGACGTAGTGCACCACCGGATATCGCTCGGCCAGCTCGGCCTTCAACGCGCGCCGCCCCTGGTGAAACGCACGCTCACGCAGCCGATCGGCGAGTTGCTCCTCGAGCGCCTCGAGCGGCAGCACCCCCGGCGGCCACCGGCCGACGACCTTGATGATGTGAAACCCGAACTTGGTCTTCACCGGCTTGGAGATCCGGCCCGGCTTCTGGGAAAACGCGACCTTCGAAAATTCCGCGGCCATACGATCGCGGGTGAAGATCCCGATGTCTCCCCCCTTGTCCGCGCTGGGCCCTACCGAGAGCTCCCGCGCAAGCGCGGCGAAGTCGGCCCCCGGGGCCGTGACCTTCGCGTACACCTCCCGCGCCTCGGCCCGGGCCCGCGCCACGGCGTCGGACTCGGACTCCCCGGGACCCGGCACGATGGGCACCAGGATGTGCGACGCTCGCACTCGGGTCTTGTTCGACCGCCAGTTGTCCTTGATCTTGGCGTAGTCCTGCTCGATCTCCGTCCGCGTGGGCTCGAGCGCTCCGCGGTGCTCGAGAATGAGCCGCTCCTGAAGCTCGGCCACGACCATGGCACGCAAGGAGTCGTCGGTCTCTCCGCGCCGCTCCAGATGCTGCGGCCAGTCCCGGATCCCCCGCCGTTGTTGCTCCATGCGCGCCTCGATCTTCGCCGGGTCGACCTGCATGCCCAGTTCGGTGGTGTACTGCCGCAGCCGCTCCTGAACGACGAGGCGCATGGCGATCGACCGCCGATAGCGTCGACGCGCCGAGTCGGGGATCGTTCGCCCTCGATCGACGTATTTCTTCTCCTTGAGGGCGTAGATCGCGTCGAATTCGGCCCGAGACAGCGAGACCTCGCCGACGCGCGCGAGCAAGACCTCGCCGGGACTGACCCACCCGGGCTCACCGGACCGATCGCCACCCGACCGGTCGCCGCCCGACCGGTCGCTGTCCGACCGGTCACCGCCCGAAGCCGCGGGATCGGGATCGACCCCGGCTTCACCGTGCACCGAGGCGACCTCGGTCGCGGGCGCCTCGGACCCCGTCGACGCCAGGCGACATCCCCCGGGGGCCAGGCTCACCACGAGCCCCGCGGCGAGCCCACGGCCACGCCGCCCCCCCTTCCACCACCGTCGCGCGCTCACCCCAGCGCAGCCTGTAGCTGCCCGCGGAGCTTCTCGATCAGCGCCTCGTCCTTGGTGTCGATGACGGGCGTGTTGTCGTACTGCTCCCAAAACAACGTCGAGGGCCGATCGCCGTCGACCTCGAGCGCGCGCCGGATCTTGCGATTGTCGGGCACGAAGCCCCGCGGGATCGTGTAGAGGATCGTGTTGGTGATCGTGCCCTGCAGGCCACAGATCAAGATCGCCGCCTTGTCGGGCCTCAGATCGCCCGGCGACAGCCCCAGGGCCTGCTCGGTCTGCTCGATGCGATCGGGCTCGAGCAACGCCTCGACCCGACCGGTGAGGCCCGTCCAGTCGGGCTCCTCCTTGGGGCGGCTGATGGTGGGTACGTAGCGCAGCCCATGGTCGCGGGCCATGCCCTCGAGCTCCTCCCGATAGCCCAGGCTCATCGAGTAGCTCGCCCCGTGGATCAAGGCGAAGTCGTCGAGCCGCGCCTTGGGGTCACGCAAGATCCGGCTGCGTACCATGCTGATGAACGGCGCCAGGCCGGTGCCCGCAGCCACGCACAGCTTGATCCGCGGATCGTCGTCGCCGATCGTGTCGTGCACGGTGAACTTGCCCACCGGCATGGGTCGCAAGAACATCCGATCGCCGGCCTTCATCTTCCACATCAGGTGGGTCAGCGGCAGGTTGGACTCGGGCTTGTTGACGTAGCGGACGTAGAACTCGACCGCGTCGCCCTGCTCGGGCGCCGAAGAGATCGACATGGGGCGACGCACCGAGACCGGGCGCGGATCGTCTTCGCCCTCGACGACCTCACGGTTGAGCCCGATCGTCAGGTACTGGCCGGGGATGTATGAGGTCCCCTCGGCCCCTTTGGGGCGCACCTGCTGGTCGGGCTTGACCTTGAAGATCGTGAGCGCAGGCTCGATGTCTATTCGATCGACGAGGGTGGCGTTGTACTCCAGCTGCTTGGCCATGTTCATCCAAAGCATAAGCCAGCCGCGCCACCCTGCGCAGGCAAATCCGGGCCGCTCGTGTCGGTGAGGTTCCCACGCCGGGGGCCGTCGCGCTGTCGGGGGTCGACTGAGCGGGCCCTCAGCCGGGGCCAAGGGCCCGTTCGACCACTGCTGGCGGGGGCGGCCGAGTGAGACCACTGACCACCACCAGAGCCACGATCGCGGCGAGCAGGCCCCACGCCACCGGCCACAGCCCGCCCAACCACAACGGCAGGCTCATGGCCCCCAGCAGCACCGAATTGCCGACCACGACCGACGCGATCGCCCCCGCGGCCGTCGTCCGCCGCCAGTGCAACGCCCCGTACATCGTAGGCACGAGCATCACATAGCCGGAGAACGAGACCTTGGCGATATCGAAGATCGAGGCCGGCTCGAGCAGCGCGACCCCGTAGGTGACCGCGGCCAGCCCGATCACGAACAGTCGTCCCGCCGCCACTTCCCGACGCTCGGACAGCCGGGGGAACACCCGCCGCACCACGTCGCGACCGAGCATGGACCCCAAGGTCAGACACTGAGCATCGACGGTGGACATCACCGCGGCCAACACCCCGGCCAGGGCCAGGCCCTGCATCACGGGGCCCAGATGGGCCTGGATCATCAACGGGAAGATCCGGTCGGACTGTGGGCCCACCAAGCCCGGGATCTCGGCCGCCCCCCACACCCCAAGCATCACCGCCGGCAGCCATAGCAACACCAACGCCAGCGGGTAGAGCCGGCAGGTGTTCTTGAGGGCCGACGCATCACGGGCTGCAAAGATCCGCACCAACATGTGAGGAAAAGCGATGACGGTCAGCGAGATCGCCAGTCCCCACGAGGCCCAGGCCCCCGGCGCGAACATTGCGCGATCGCCCTTCTCCAGCAACTGAGGCGCATGCGCCCGGACAGCCTCGGTCGCCGCCGTAAGGCCCCCCATACCGTGAGCCACCCCGAAGAAGGCGATCACCATGAAGCCCAAGAACACCGATCCCTGGAAGACATTGGTCCACATGGTGGCCTTCATGCCGCCGCTGGCGGTGTAGCCCACGGTGACCAGCAAGATGAGGGCGGCAGCCACCGGCAAAGAAACCGCGTCGTCGGTCAGCGTGCTGACCGCCAAGCCGACGCCCAGCACCGAGGTAACCAGGTAGGGCAGCGTGTAGACCACGAAGGCGACGAACAACACCACACCCACCGCCGGGCTGCCCAGGCGCTCGGCAAAGAGCTCCGCCGGGGTGATCGCCCCGACCCGTCGGGCCGCCTTCCACGCCGGATAGCCGATGGCATAGAAGGTCCATGGGATCCCCAAGGCCACGATCGCCGCGTTGAGCCCGAAGACCCCCACCCCGTGGTGGTAGGCCAGCCCCGGGATCCCCATCAGGACGAAGGGCGTGACGTTGGTGCCCAGCAGCGCCATGAACAGCACCACCGTGCGGGCCGTGCGACCTCCGAGGAAGTACTCCTCGGTGCCCGCGCCCGTGCGTCGATAGGCGACCACGCCGATCACCACCACCACCGCCAGATACGCCAGGCACACGGCCAGCAGCGTGGCGCCAACGCTCATGGGGCCCGCTCCGCTCTGGACCCCGACCCTGACCCCGACCCCGACTCCGACTCCGACTCCGACCCCGAATCCGACTCCGACTCCGACTCCGACGACGCGTCGCCCGGCGGAGCCACCAGCGCGGGCGGAGGCTCGTCGGGCCACGCGGGGCCAGTCATCAGCAAGACCACCAACGCGGCCGCGAGGATCCAGATCAGGGGATAGGCCAGATCCCAGGGGATGAAGCCCAGCGCGATCCATTGTGGATCGCCGGGCACGGGCACCACGTGCAAAACGACGAGGACGACGAGGGCCACGTTGAGCCCGCGCCGGGCCGTAGGAGCGGAGATCACCAAGACGCGACGCACCGAGACACGATGGTAGATCAGCTCAGGACGCCTCGTCTTCGCCCGACACCACCGAGCCCAGCTCGCCCCCGGTCCCCGATCGTCGTCGTCTTCGTTGTCGTCGTCGTTGCCGCCAATCGCGAGCCCGCTCGACCTCCCCGGGAGTCAACCAGGCCGTATACGCGGCAATCATCAGCGGCGTGAACCAGGCCACGTAGAGCATGAGCTGGATCCCCACGTGCATCAGCACGCCGAAGCCGAGGAACAGCTTGCGCAGATCGGGGAACCGGCGAGGACGACCCAGCATCTCGCGCAGCCAGTGCAAGACCACGAAGCCACCAAAGGACACCTCCCAAAGCAGCACCGCCCAGGTCATCGGCCGCAGTAGCCAGGGCTGCACGAGGGCCAAGAACCGATCCATGATGAAATGGCGGTTGTACGGGTTGGCGAGGGTGTAGTAGAGCGCGGTGCCCTCCTCCCGCCAGGTCTTGCCGGTCTTGAGCGCACCGGTGGACACATAGACCACCGCCACCTGCAGCTGGATCAGGCGTCGACACCAGATCGGCACGGGCCGCCGCTTGCCCCGATAGCGCGCGTCGAGGCTCATCCCCCGCCCCGCGGGCATGAGCATCAAGACGGTCGCCAGCGCGGTGTGCATCTGGTCGGGCAAGGAGTAGAGCAGCGGGTGCCGGCCGACCATGCTGATCCACACCAGCCACGCGACCACCGAGGCCGCCCGGGTGTAGAGCCCCACCATCCACGAGAGGTGCGCCACCACGCCTAGCGCGAAGATCGAGCGCACCGCCCAAGGCTCGTCGATGGTGAAGAACAGCGACCAACGCGAGTGAAAGGCCTGCCGCGCCACCTCGCCGCCGAGCACCGCGTGGCTGGAGAAGTAGTCGGAGACCGCGCCCACGTGGGTGAGCATGCTGGCGGTCATGACGGCGACCAAGGCGATCCGACACAGGCCCAGAGCCTCGGGATCTTCCTCGTCGAGCATCGCGCGGCCGAGCAGACGATCGACCTTGGACCACACCCCGGGCACGCGCGACAAGCGTAGCAGCTCGGGCCGCGACCGAAAGCGGGCCCTGTGACCAGACCAGCGGCTCGTCGATCGGCCCGCCCGGATCCTCGGCCAGTCCGCCGTCGATGGTGGTCTCGCTGGTCCCCATCGCCTGCAGGGCGGTCACAACACGTTGGTGCTGTTGCGTACCGTCGAGGGCGCATCGTCGGCGGGCCGGCTGTTCATGGAGGTCCACCGCGCCTCGTCGAACTCGGGGAGCGCCTCGGGGTTCTTGCCGAACGACGCGACCAGATTCATGCTCAATCGCTCGTCGAACAAGCGCACGACCGCGCCTCGCGGGGTGGGATCGTCGAGCATCGCGGTGATGATCCGATCGGCCAAGCATCCGACTTTCTTGATTTTCCTATCGTTCAGACGACCGATACCCAAGGTTCGGGACCGAGCATCGCGCGGATCGACGCTACGCGGGGCTGCGTCCGCCCGATAGGCCCTACGATCGGCGTCGACCGTGGCGCGACGTCCTCGAGCTTCGCGAGTGTCCTCGAGCGCTCAGACCCCGACCCCGCCGCGGCAACGACCATGGCACCACCGGATCGGCCTGGGCACGCTGGCTGTCGCCGTCGGCACGCTCGCGTGGACATTGGTCTCGCTCAATCGATCGCTGCACTCGGACTCCGCGTCCCCCCCGAGTGCCACGCCCTCGTCCGCCGCCTCGTCCGCCACCCCGTCCGCCGTCGCCCCGCTGCCAGTCCAGTGGGGGGGCTGCACCTCGGTCGCGCTGCGCGAGGACACCCTGGTATGCCAGCTGGATCGCCCCGGCTCGCTCCAACTTTGGATCGAAGATCCCCGAGCCGATGCCCTCGTGGTGGAGATCGATGACCGCTCCGTCGCGACCGAGCGCCATGCGGTCGGCAACGAGTCGGGCCAGGGCCTGCGGGTCACCGTGCCCGAGGGCGCTCGGGTGCTGACCGTCCGCCCTGGTGATCCCGCGTCGCTCATGGCCCCTTGGTCGCTCGCGCTGGCCCCCCCCGGGGCCGAGCCGCCCGAGGGACTACGGCGAGCCTACGCCGAGCTTCGGACGACGCTGCGTGGCGACGATCCCGAGGCCACCGGGCAGGCGACCCAGCGGGCCATCGACATCGCGCTCCACCACGGTCGGCTGAGCGAGGCGGTCGACCTGGGCCTGGCCGTGGCCCATCAACTGAGCACGCATCGGCAGGGGATCCCAACCGCGGAACACGTGCTGCGGGCCCTAAAGCCCCTGGCCCGCCGCTACCCCAAGGGCCGCGGAGATCTGGCCGCCTACCAGGGCCTGCACCACTGGTACCGCGGCGCGATCCAGGACGCGGCCGAGTCGCTACGCGACGCGACCCGGGTGGCGCTGCGACTCGAAGATCCCGGGCTCTGTGCCGACGCGATCCCCATGTATGCCGAGACCCTGGCCGAACTGGGATACTTCGATGACGCTCGCCACTGGGCCCGCGAGGGCCTGCGTATCGTTCGAGGTCGCCGCCCCGCGTGCGAGCTGGGCTCAGCGTTGCGCACCGTGGGCTGGGTCAACCTCCTGCTGCGACAGCGCGATCGTCCCCACGACGATCCCACCCCCTTCCTCGTGGAGGCGCTGGAGGTGTTCGGCCCCGAGGGAGCATGCCCTCGCCCGACCAAGCGCGGAGGAGCCCGCCTGAGCCTAGCCCTGCTGGCGCTGGAGCAGGGCCGGCTCGACGACGCGGCGACCGAGCTGCGGCGGATCGATCGCGACGCGCTGTCGATCGACGAGCGCGTACACCTGGACGACGCGGCGATCCGACTGGCGCTGGCCCGAGGGGACTCACGCGCGGCCCGAGGCGCCCACGAGCAGCTTCGCCACAGCGTGGTTGCGGCCGACACCGCCGACGCGCGCTGGCGGCTGCACACCCGCCGGGGTCGCCTGCGGCAGCGCCAGGGCCAAAGCCGCGGCGCGATCGAGGCCTACCGCGCCGCCGAGGGCGAGCTCGACACGCTGGTGCGTCTGCGCGCGGTGGGGATCGGCCGCGGCGAGCTGGCCGATCGCTACCACGAGAGCACCGCCGCCCTGGTCTCGCAGCTGGTCCATCGCAGGGACATCGACCAGGCGTGGTGCATCGTGCGGCAAGACCAGGCCCGGCGCCGTACCGCCGCGGTGGCCCCCTCCGCCCTGGACTCCGAGACCCGGGCGCGCCTGGACGGGATGATCCAGCGCTATCGCGTTCACAAGCGCCAGGCCGAGTCGCTGCGTCGCGAGGCCCGAGCGCTGCCCCGCGACCAGATGCGCGACCGGCTGCATGCCGCGGCCCAGGCCCGAGCGCACGCTGGCACGCTGGCCAACGAGCTGGTCAAAACCCTCGGGCAGGTCGCGCCTCACCCCCGTTGCGCCGAGCTGAGCCCGCCTCGCGACGGGGAGCTGCTGCTGGGGATCTACCCGCGCGAGCGCGACTGGTTGGTATTTGCCGACGATGGCATGCACACCACGGTGCACCCGATCCCCCCGCCGGTTCCCGATCACCCTCCCTCGGCGCTCACCAGCTCGATCCTCGCGTCGGTCGACCGCCGACTCGCCGACGCGACGCGGATCCGGGTGCTCGCTCACCGTCGAGCCCAGCGGATCGACGTCCATGCCCTGCCCTGGCGCGGCGCCCCCCTGGGCGTGCAGCGACCGGTGAGCTACGGCGTCGAGCTGCCCGCGCTCCCCCTGCGCGATCCCCCCTCGGGCGCCCCTCGAGCCCTGCTCATCGCCGATCCCACCGACACCCTCGAGCGTGCCCAAGCGGAGGTGCGCGAAGTCGACGAACACCTGACCGCCGCCGGCTGGTCGACCTCGGTGCTCTTGGTCGATCGGCCGTCCGAGCACCCGCGCGCTTCGGCCTCCGGCATGGTCTCGCTGGCCGGCTACGACTTGTTCCACTACGCCGGTCACGCTGAGGCGAGCGCTCCCCCCTCGTCTGGCGGCTGGCCCCCCTACGCGGGCGGCAACGTGGGCTGGGCCGCGTTCCTCGAGTTGGGCCGAGCCGGCCGACTCACCGTGCACGACGTGCTCACCATGCGACCGGCCCCCCGCGCGGCCGTGCTCGCCGGGTGCCGAACCGGGGTGCGGCAGCTGGACACCGGGCAGACCAGCATGGCCCTGGCCCTGCTGGTCGCGGGGGGACAGCAAGTGGTGGCCTCGACCGAGGCGATCGACGACGCACAAGGAGCTCGATTCGCTCGGGGGCTCTACGAGACGGTGGCCGACGGATCTGCTCTCGATCTCGTGCTCGCGATGCACCACGCCCAGCGCGAGCGATGGCGCACGACCGGGTCGCTGGCCGACGTACGGGTCTGGGTGCGCTGAGCACCAACGCCCGCTCGCGCGGCGTTTGGGCCCAAGGAACCCCGTACCGCGATCTTTTTCGAACAAAAGTCGGATCCCTCGTCCGGTGACTGGCTCCGCCTCGCATATATCGCGGTGGACGGCACGCGGCTCCCGACCTTTGCCGGTTTGACCAGGGATGGTCGTGCACCCGTGCCATCGACGGAGCCACGATGACGTGACCCCCAAGACCCACACGACCAGGCGATCCGACGTCGCGAAGCGAACGTGCGTGAGCCCGGTGGGCATGGGCGACCGTCCCCTTGGGCGACGGGCCGCTCATGCCCTAAAGTGATCGAGGGACTACGAGCACCATGTCGAGTTCAGGCGCCCCGGACGAACTGGCCGCCCACCGCGGGATCACCTCGATGCCCGAGGCGTGGGTCGACCTGGCACACGGGCGCGCGTCGCCGCAGCAGGCCCTCGAGCAGGCCCTCGCCCACGAGCCCGAGGCGCTGGCCCAGCGAAGCGCCCGGATGCTCGTGCCCCCGTCGGCGACCCAGTCACGAGCGCGCATGGAGGCGCTTGTGGAGGCATGGACGGACGCGCCGAGCGACGAGCGCCCCAGCCCGTCGCTCAGCCTACCCTCCCGCTCCGCCTCCGGTCGCTGGATCCTCGGGGTCGTGGTGATGGCGGCCGCCGCGGTGCTGCTGCTCGTCGTGCCGCAGCCTCCCCCCGAGCCCGTCGCGCCGCCATTCGAGGCCGGCTATGCGCTCGAGTTCCACCGCATGCTGGCCCGCGACCGAGCCGTGACACCGCGCCCAGAAGGCGAGCGGCCACGGCACGAGCGCGAGCGGCCGCGGTATCGACTCGACCGTCGGATCGAGCTGACCCTTCGCCCCGCGCACGCGGTCCGCGAGACGATCGACGCAAGAGCCTTCGCGATCCGCACCGACGGACGCACCGTGGTGTTGCCCATCGAGCCGCGCATCACCCCCCAGGGGGTGGTAGAGATCATCGGACAGCCCCGGGCCTGGGGACTGAGCGCGGGCGACTGGCAGCTGACGCTGGTGGTCGGCCCACCGGGGCTGCTGCCCCTGACGGCCGCTGAGGTACGCACCGACCAAAGCGCGCCCTATGAGGTCGAGCAGGCGTGGGTGCAGCTGCTCCCTGTGGCTCCATGACAAAGGCTCCATCCGAGCCCCGATCCGAGCCCCGATCCGAGCCCCGATCCGAGTCCCGATCCGGCCGCGACGCCCGGCTCGCAGCCCCCCAGCAAGCCGTGCGCACTATATCGAGCGCCGCCGTGAGCGGCGACCGCCCCAGGCCGTGGGCCGACCCAGAGCGATCGCCCGCGTGGGCTAGCGGGGGACGAAGCGCAGCCAGACGAACTCGGTGTCTGCCCACGACCAGTCCATCGCCGCCACGGCCACCAGTTCCCGCTCGTCTCCGGGCTCGAAGGTGAGATCCGACAGCCACAGGACGCGGCGGCTCCCCCCGCGAAGGCCCACCGTGACCTCGATGTCACCGATGAAGCGCGGCGCGTCCACGGGATACGCGATGTGGATGTCGGCCCTCGAGCCATCGGACTGCTCATCCTCGGACACCAAGATCGAGCACTTGGAGCAGATCGGATCCGGATAGTGC
The DNA here is from genome assembly GCA_039194325.1 of Myxococcota bacterium. Taxonomy (GTDB): domain Bacteria; phylum Myxococcota_A; class Polyangia; order Nannocystales; family Nannocystaceae; genus Paraliomyxa. Next base: position 15,828 of record JBCCWC010000094.1, on the reverse strand, counting down.
GTCGGCTCGATCGTCCCGACCAGCATGGTAGGAATGGAATCGCTGACCGGGTCCGGAGCCGCCGCGAGGGTGGGCATCGAGGCGCCCAAGAGGGCAAAGAACGGGCAGAGGGTCCATGCTGTCGATCGCATCATTGTCTCGTCCATGGGGGTCGCGCACGGGGGGGCAGGCGACCACGCCGGCGGCGCGAGAGCGCCGGCGGATCGCCATGAAACTGCGGTGTCGGTAGTAACGAATCGAGCCGCAGCGTTCCCTCTTCCCTCGCGCACATGCTTCACGACCGGCCTGCTCGAGCGCCAGCCGCCGAACGGAGCGATCGATGTGAACAAACGCCGACGGTGATCGAACGAAACCGGTCGAAGGACCGCGAGTCCGCCTTTATCCTCCGCGGGGTGGCCCCTCGCTATCCCGAGCTACCCCACGAGCGCGTGGCCCTGGCGCTGCGGGGAGACCGGGCCGCGTTTGCCGAGGTCTACCAGACGTACGAGCCTGCCGTCCGGCTGGCGGTGGTGGCCGCGATCCGCCATCGCCCCGCGCTCGAGGGCGAGCTCGAGGACTTCATCGGCGAGATCTGGGCCCGCTTCGTGGCCGATGGCGGCTGGCGGCTGCGCAGCTACGACCCCGAGCGAGGCTCGTTTGGCTACTACCTACGCATGCGGGCGTTCGCGATCGCCCGCGCACTGGCCAGCCAGCGGGTGCACCAAAACCCGACCGTGGCCATGACCGATCCGCTCGTCTCGCTGTGGCGCGACGACGGGCTGGAGGGCCGCGTGCTCGACCGCGACGCGCTACAGCGGCTGTGGGTGGCGCTGCAAGAGCGGCTTGGCCCGGTCGACCTCGCGTTGTTCCAGGGGGTATTCGTGGAGGGACGCCTGGTCCGAGAGGTCGGTGACGAGCTCGGCCTAAGCGAGGCGGTGGCCTACCGACGCAGCCACCGCCTCAAACAGAAGATCGAACGGATCGCCGACGAGCTGCGGTCGACCGGGGCGCTGGGGGATCACGTCGGGCCGGCGTCGATCGTGCTGCTGGCCAGCGCCCTGGCCTCGTCGATGCCGTACGTGGCCTAGCAGCCTGTGGCGACGACGCCGCACAGTGTTCGATCCGGCGGGCGGAGTTCACCACGGCGGACCCTCGAAGCGGAGGGGATCGTGTACCGATCTTGCCAAGCTCCCGGGCAGCGCGCAGACCAACCACTGTTCGTGCGAAAAGCTCCAGGGCAGCTCTTGGAACCGAACATTCATCATGCAAAGGTTCCGGCGGAGCTCTTTGGACCGACCGACCATCATGAAAAAAGCTCCAGCGGAGCTTTGGGACCCACCTCCCGTTCGTGCAAGACCTCCGGCGGAGCCTTTGTCGAGACAATCATGAAGTCAGACGCTGAACTTTAGCTCGGCATGGGACAGTCCAAGGCAACACCACCGCGCTCTTGGACCCATCCAGCCACGCACGCCGCACCGCAGGGTTATGCTGCCATCGCATGCTCTACTTCGCGTACGGCTCCAACCTGTCGTCGGCCCGCCTGCACGCCCGCGTGGGCGAGGTTCAGTGCCAGGGCCCGGCCCGACTGCCAGGTCACGAGCATCGGTTCTCCAAGCTCGGCCGCGATGGCACCGGCAAAGGCACCATCGCGCCCCATCCGTACCGCGCGGTACACGGGGTGCTCTACGAGCTATCGCCCCCTCAGTGGCAGCAGCTGGCGACGTTCGAGGGCGGCTATCGTGACACCGAGCTACGAATCCAAGATCCCGAGGGCACGCTGGTGCCCGCACGAACCTACATCGCCCTGTCCCCCGGCACGCCGCCGTCGCCTTCGCTTGACTACCTCGCGCACTATCGGAGGGGATTCATCGAGCACGGCCTGCCCCGCGCGTATGCGGAAGCGATACTACGAGACGGAGGCGATCGACGCCCGCTGGTCGATCCAAACGATGCTCCGCTCCGCTAAAAGTCGCCTGTATGCCCCGATCCGAAGCCTCGCCGCCACCGCCCGTCCCTCGTCCCTCGTACCCCGTGCCTCGGACCCCTCACCCAGCCCGACGCGCCTTGTCGGCCTCGATCATCTCCCGCACCTTCTTGACCCGACAGTACGCCACCGTCACCAGCCCTCGTCGGGGCTTGCCCAGCCCCGGAGCCCCCCGGGCCACCTTGGCCGGCGAGACGAACCCCCGCTTGACCTGGTGCATGACGATCTTGGCGGGCACCGGCCCGGTCCTCGCCTCGCGCACGCATACCCCTCGCAGGTACCAGGTGCGGTTTTCGTTGTTGCGCTTGGGGTTGAAGTTGGCGTAGTGGCGCCAGATATCCTCGCGGGTCTTGTTCCACGCGTAGTTGGTGCCCCAGCCGTAGCGCTCTTGCTTCGTCTCGAACAACGCCCGCTCGCTCCCGTCGTCGTAGTGCGCGGTGAGGTTCATGTAGACCTGCGCCCGCTGGGGATTGGGCGCGTACATCTTCCAGCTCTGCACGAAGCTGACCTGCCGCAGCCGCCCCGCCAAAAAGGACACCGCGTGGCCCAGCTCCTCGCCCAGGTGCTTGCGCGGGATGTTCAGCCCGATGATGACGACGCCCAGCACAAGCACCGACAGCGCCCGCAGCACCCGAACCGGCCCCCGCTGCCGCAGCGGCACCGCGCTCATCGTTGCCGTCGCCTCGCCCCCCAAACAGACCGGAGCCTCGGCCGAAACCCAAACCGGAGCCCGAACAACAGCCCGAGCAGGCCCCACGATCTCCATCCCGATCCCCCACGGCCCGCGCTCCCCTCGCCGAATGCTCCGGACGACGTACCGCCGCTGCGGCAGGCACACCCCGCGGATCCGGCCGCCCCAGGCACCCGATCGAGATCGGGCAGCGGCTCGGTGTCTGCCGCGGCCCCGGAGGTCCCCTCCTGCTCGTCCTGCTCCCACTCGGTAGAACTGCGCAACAGGGTGTCGACCGCCACCGCCTCGGGCCGGGTGACGTTGACCAGCATCACGTGGAGCACCTCCCCCGGCTCGAGCCCCGACAGCTCCAGCACGTAGTCGTTGTCGGTGACCTCGGTCGCCGACAGCTCCAGATCCCAGTCCCCGGTCACCAGGGTCAGCTCGCGGATCGGATCGCCTTGGTCCTCCTCCTCCGGATCTACCGGCGGATCGTCCACGGCCACCAGCTGATATTCGAACTCGATCGGCGCGTCTCCCCGCTTGACGAGCACCCGCGCCTCCACCGGATCGGACGACTGGCGGGGAAATAGGCTGTAGGTGAGCACCATGTCGTCGGCGTCGGGCGGCACCACGTAGCGCATCTGCATGGGCCCCGGATAGAACGGGTAGACCCCGTCATCACGCCGCCGCAGGTACATGCTCCGCCCTTGTCGCACCTGGTCTTGACCGGTGATCACCCGCGGGCAATCGAGCAACCCCCGCGAGTCGAACGAGCGCCGCAGAAGCTGCCCCTCGGCCTCGGTCAGGGTCCCCAGCGAAACCTCGCGCTCCGCCATCTCCAACACCAGGGCCGAGGCCTGCTCGAGCTCGCAGTCGGGCGGCATCCGCATCAGCGCCTCGATGACCGCCCGATCCAGCGCATCCTTGCCCCCCTCGTCCAGCCGCTTGCGGGTGGCCCACAGCGCCGCCGCAAAGGGCTCGCCGTCGTTGTGCACCTGCCCCACGGTGTCTTGGGGGCAGGTCTTGCCGTTCTCTGCGTCGCGGATGTATGCCCGCGAGCTGGTCGACCAAAACCGCCCCACGTAGTCGCCCAAGCGAGCGTCGTCGGTGATCATGATCGAGAAGTAGTCGGCCAGCGCCTCGTTGATCCCCCCCGCGTCCACGATCGAGGAGTCGGGCCGCAGGCGCCGGGACACCAGCCCCTCGGGGGCCAGCAGCGCGACCATGCCGTGGCCCAGCTCGTGGTAGATGACGTCCGCGTCGAAGCCAAAGTCGACCTCCGTGCCCTGGCCGAAGATCATTGTGGGCCCGCTCTGCGGATCGCACTGGTTGGTGTAGTACGCGTTGTTGAGCGGGGTGTACTCGAGTGTCCCGGAGGGCTCGACGCTGCGGAAGTTGGCCAACATCGACGACAGCTCGCACTGGAACTGCTCGACGCCCTTTTGCTGCATCACGTCGAGGAAGCGCTCGGCATGGACGTACATCGACAGCTCGGCGTAGCGATCGTTCGCGTCGATGTTGTCTTCGACCCGCACCACGTCGGGCAAGGGCACGAAGAAATCCCCGTGCTCGTCGGAGAGCACCGTCTGGGCCGGCCAGCACTCCTGTTCGTCCCACCAGGGCGAGACCTCCTCGGTTTGTTGGCCGAGGCAGTTGAACGCTTGCACCCGGGAGCCCGTCAGTCGGTGGCCGGCCTCCTGCACGTCGATGTCGACCAGCTCCACCTCGATGGGCTCGGGGGTGACCGCGGGGTTCTGGGCGAAGATCTGCGCCCGGCTCTGGCGCACCTGGTCGACCTCGGCAAGCACCCGACCGGTGGCCGCGCTGACCCACACGGTAGGCCGCGTGGGCTCGGGCCACATCGTAAGCGACACCTGCGCTTCCCAAGCAAGCACCGGCTGGCCCAGCACCATCAGATACACCAGCTCAGGCGGCCCCTCGAGCGGCGGCGCATCGGCCGTGCTGCGACGGGCCGCCACCAACCCGGGCACCGCAGCCGCATCGATCCGCGCCTGGTGGGGTGCAAGCTGGGGCGCCGCCGCGGGGCGACGGGCTACCAGCACCTCGTGGGTACCGTCGGCTCGCACCCGCCACGTCTCGTAGGCCCCCCGCAGCGGGATCCCCAACAGCGCCAGCTCGTGGTGCTCGACCCGCCCATTGGCCAGACGCGCCGACAACGGCAGCGCTCGCGCTCGCGCCACCGTCAGATCCTCCGGAGCCAGTGGCGCAGCCATGGCCGCTCCAGCGCTCCCGAGCAACGTTGCCGCCACGAGCCAGCCCGCGAGTCGGCCTCCCTGCCGGCCTCCCTGCCGGCCTCCCTGCCGGCCTCCTTGCCGGCCTCCCTGATTGATCCGCCGCCATTGGCGCCGTGCCTTGCCGCTGCGTTGCATTTGACCCCTTCGACAATAGCCCATCCATCACCTCCCTGGATCGGGCATTGCGGCCCTGGGTCGCGCCCTGAACCGCGCTGCAGATCGAGCCACCGTGCGCGCCGAGGCTCCCGAAGACCGCCGACCGAGCGACGCGCACGGCGTGGTCACCCCCGCGGACATTTCACCCCACGCCGCGTGCGATCGAACGCCCGCGTGGTACCGTACGGATCGACGATGACAAACCGGTGGGCAATCGCGGCGCTCTACACCGCGGCATTGGGGCTGCTCGGGTCGGGCTGCGCTCCCGATGACCCGTTCGACTTTGGCGGCCCTCGCAGCTGCGAGGCCGTCGATCAGAATGTTTGGGTCTACGATCTGATGCAGCAGGCGTACCTGTGGGCCGACGATCTGCCGGCTGTCGATCCCGCCGACTACGAGTCGCCCTCGGCGATGATCCGCGACCTCCGGGTCGGCGACGACCGCTGGAGTCGGGTCTCGGACAAGGCGCGCAGCGACGCACTCTACCAGGAGGGTAAGGTCGTCGGCCTGGGCTATCGCACCCGCCGTGACTCCGACGACCGCGTGGTGGTGGCCGAGGTCACCGCGGGCTCCCCAGCAGCCGAGGCCGGGTTCGCTCGCGGCGACGTCATCCAGGCCGTCGGCGGCCTGCGCACCACCCAGCTCGACGAAGAGGATCGCTGGTCCGAGGCCTATGGCGACAACATGCCCGGCGTGGAGGTCCAGATGGAGGTGGCGTCCCCCGGCACGCGCGCCCGGCCGATCACGCTAACCCGGGACTGGTACGCCATCGAGACCGTTCCGATCTCCCGGACCCACCAGGTCGAGGGCCGCCCGGTGGGCTACTTGCAGTTCGCCACTTTCGTCGATACCGCGCCCGAGGCTCTCGATGCCGTGTTCACCGAGTGGCGCACCGCCGGGGTCCGCGAGGTGGTGATCGACATCCGCTACAACGGCGGGGGGCTGATCTCGGTGGCCCGACACTTCATGCACCTGCTGGCCGGGGCGGTGGCCGAGGGGCAAACCGCATACGCCATCCGCTACAACGACACCTTTGCCGAGGAGAACCTCGCGCGGTCGCTGGTGCGCCTGGACCCCTCGCTACCCGCGGTCGACCACGTCGTGTTCATCACCACCGGCAGCTCACTGTCGGCCAGCGAGCTGCTCATCAACGCGGTCGCCGCCCATGTGCCGGTGTCGATCGTAGGCAGCACCACCGGGGGCAAGCCGGTGGGCTCCAAGCACTTCGACTTTTGCGACAAGGTCGCCGCCCCCATCACGTTTCGTTTGGTCAACGCACGCGGCCACAGCGACTACTTCGACGGGCTGACAGTGACCTGCGCCGCTCCCGACGATCTCACCGCGCCGCTGGGTGACCCCGCCGAGGCCTCGCTGGCCGCCGCGCTGCACCTCTTGGCCACCGGGGAGTGCTTGCCGCCTCCTCCACCCCCAAACGAGGGCCAAGAGGAGGGCGAAGGGGCCGCCGCTCCGCCTTCGCCAGGGCTGCGCACCCGGTCGCAGCCCACCCGATCACGGCCCAACGCCGATCCGGATCTCTGGCCACAGATGGCGATCCTGCCGGCGCTCCCGTAGGACCCCACCGACCCTCACTCGGCTCCCGTCGCCACTACCGTCGCCACTACCGTCGCCGCTCCTACCAAGACGTCGGTCTGCGTCCCTCCCGGATACCGCGTGTCCACCCACCGTCCTCGCACGGCCGACCCTCCTCAGGATACCGCCTGGACCGCCGGAGCGTGAAACCATGACCCAAGCAAACACCCGCCTGGGGTAGCCTTCGCCCACGGTGCGACCCCCTGCGCAAACCCGAGCCCATCGAGCCCGCCGAGCCAGCCGGCCGTTTCGCCTCGCCTCTGCCCTGCTGCTGGTCACGGCAACCCTGGGCGCGACCCTTCGCCCCACCAGCGGACCGGCGCGGGCCTCGGGCACCGACCACGCCAAGCCCCCCGCCGCCGCTTCGGCTCCCTCCGTCGCGGATCTTCGAGAAGCCCTCGAAGCCGCGCTGGCCCGACCGTTTCTCGACGACGCCCAGCTCGGACTCTCGGCGATCGACCTGGCGTCGGGGCAGCTCCTTTATCAGCGCAACGATACGGTCGCCCTCAACCCGGCCAGCAACGTCAAGCTGGTCACCACCGCGGCCGCGCTGGGCATCCTGGGGCCCGCACACCGCTACACCACCGGTCTTTGGCGCAAGGACGGCGCGCTTTTGGGCCCCACCCTCAAGGGCGACCTCTACCTCCAGGGCAGCGGTGACCCCGCGCTGGTCACCGCCGACCTCTACGAGATGGCCGCCCGCCTCCGGGCACTGGGGATCAAACGGATCACCGGCGGCGTGGTCGTGGACGCCAGCGCCTTCGACCGTGACGAGCTCCCCCCGGGCTTCGACCAAAAGAACGAGCTGGCGTCCTATCGGGCCCCGAGCGGGGCTACGGTGGTCAACTTCAATACCTTCGTCGTGCACGCACGCCCCGGGACCACGGTGGGCAGCCCGATCCTCGCGGGGGTAGATCCGCCGGTGTCCGGGATCGCACTGCGGACCGAGGCCACCACCGAGGCGGGACGCCGTCGCAAGCTGCTGGCCGACTACGACGCCGAGGGCGACGGGATCACCCTGGGCCTACGCGGCACGCTGGGCGTCGACTCGGGCTCCGGCCAGTATCGCTACCCGGTGGACGACCCCACGATCTACGCGGGCGCCGTGCTCGGGCTGATGCTCGAGCGCAACGGGATCAAGCTCGGGCGCCGCAAGCCCCGGGCCGGCTCGGTCCCCCGCGACGCTCGTTTGGTCGCGTCGCACCGGTCGGCCCCGCTGGGGGTGCTGATCCGCGCGGTCAACAAGTTCTCCAACAACTTCATGGCCGAGCAGATCCTCAAGACCCTCGACGCCTCCCCAGGTCCCGCCACCTTCGAGGGTGCGCTGGCTCGGGTCCGGGCGCACCTCGAGGCGCTGGGTGTCCCCAGAGCGGGACTCTCGCTGGGCAACGGCTCGGGGCTGTACGACACCAACCGGGTAAGCCCCGCCCAGCTGACCACCCTGCTGGCGGCCGTCCATCGCGACGTTCGCATTCGGCCCGACTACATGGCCTCGCTGTCGATCATGGGCGTGGACGGGACCACCCGCAGCCGGCTGGCCAAGAGCTCCCGCCGGGGCTGGGTGCGGGTCAAGACAGGGACGCTCAATGGGGTCTCGGCCCTGTCGGGCTACGCGGGGGCACCGGGGCGCCCGCCCGTTGCGTTCTCGATCTTGATCAACGGGATCCGCCGCAGCGAGACCTCGCAGGCGCGAACGGTACAAAACGCGGTGGCCGAGCTGTTGGCGCTTTATGCCGCCGGCGAGCCCCTGGTGGTCAGCGACCGCCGGTAGTCGGTGGGGGCGTCCACGCGGTGCCTCGCTCAGGGAATGATCATCACCGTCCCCACCGACACCAAGGTCTCGTTGTCGCCGATATTCTCGGTATTGCCATGACCCAGCCGCCCCTGCCCCCCCGCGCCCCAGCACATGACCTCTCGATCGGCTCGGTAGGCGCAGTTGTGGTCGTGTACGGCGCTGAGCTGGGTGATCGCGACGGGTCCCGTTTCGATCGGTTGTCGAGCGGGGGGAATCACCTCGCCCGTCATCACCCCCAAGACCCCGGAGCCGCCGCTGCCCCAGCACTTGACGCTACCGTCTTTGAGCAACGCACAGGTGTGTCGATTGCCCAACGCCAGCCCGATCACCGTACCCCCCACGTCGACGTCGCCCGCCAACGCGGGATCGGCATCGTCGCCAATATTGTTGGTGTGGTCGTAGCCCAGCTGGCCGTCCCCATTGTCCCCCCAGCAGCGTAGGGCGCCCCCTTCCAGGATCGCGCAGGTATGATCCTTGCCCGCCGCCAGCTCGATCACCATCCCCCCGGCATCGGCGATGACGACCGGCGGCTCCCCGGCGGGGACCTCCCCCTCGTCATCCCCGATGTCATCGCTATGGCCATAGCCCAGCTGCCCGACATCATTGTCTCCCCAGCAGCGGACGTCTCCCCCGACCAGCAGGGCACAGGTGTGGGCCTCGCCGGCCACGACCTGGACCACGGAGCCTCCCACCATGACCGGACCCATCTCCATGGGCGTCTGGGTCAACCCCACGTCGTTCGTGCTGCCGTAGCCCAGGCGCCCCAGCTGGGCCTGACCCCAGCAAAGCAGATCCCCACCATCGAGTACCGCACACACATGGGCGTTGCCCGCGGCGATGTCCACGGCGGGCCCCCCAAGCATGATCGGGCCGACGTCGAGGGGCAGCTCGCCATCCCCGATGTCGTCGGTGCTCCCCAGGCCCAGGCCCAGGCGCCCGTGTTGCCCGTTCCCCCAGCAGCGCACGGCCCCATCGGCAAACCGGGCACAGGTGAAGTTGCTGCCCAGGCTCAGCTGCACCACGTGACCGCCGGTGTCGACAAAGCCCCCGGCGTTGGCGAACTCGTCGGTGTTGTCACCGATTGTGTCGACGTTCCCGTAGCCCAATCGGCCATTGCTCCCGTTGCCCCAGCACACGATCTCGCCGTCGTGCAGCCGCGCGCAGGTGTGCTCGCGCCCCGCCGCCACGCCGGCCACGACCTGCATGCCCACGGTCGGGGTGCAATCACCCTGGCAGCCATCGCCGTCTTCGCGATCCCCGTCGTCACACAGCTCCCCCAGATCGACCGTGCCGTTGCCGCACAGTGAAGGCCCACAGACCCCCCCGACACACTCAAGCCCCGCATCGCAGCGATCCCCGAGGCAGGGGCACCCATCGTCCCCCGGGGGGCAGCCGGGACCGGTGGACGCGCCATCCTCGGTCTCCGCCGCCGTCGCCACCGTCGCCACCGTCGTCGCCGTCGAGCTACCGGCGCTCCCGTCGAGCGGGTTCCCCGTCGAGGACGACGCTCCCCCGTCGCCTCCCCCGGTGCTCCCGCTCCCGGAGCCGCCGGAGAACCCCACGCCCGACGCGATCCCGGAGGAATCGAGAGGACACCCCGTCGCCAACAGCACCGCCAGCGAACCGATGGACCGAGAAACCACGCGCATCGGACCTCGGCGCATCCTACCAGACGCGATCGAGCGGCTCGTCGGATCTCGTCGCCCGTATCGAGATCCGATCGAGCCTCGAACACCGCTCCATCGATCGCCGAGGATCCCGAACGCCCCGGCCGGATCCCGCACCGCCCCACGGCGCCTGCCCCGGGCGCTAGGCTACCCTCGGCGGCGATGCGCTTCTTGCACCCCGACCGCGACGAGCGGCTCGAGCTGTCGCTGGACGACTGCTTCATCGTGCCCGGCTACTTCGACGGACGCTCGCGACAAGACGTGGATCTGCGCCCCGACGACTTCTTCGGCGGCTCTCACCCGATGGTCTCGGCCAACATGAATGCGGTCACCGGCAAGCGCATGGCCGAGACGGTGGCCCGCTACGGCGGCCTAGGCGTGCTGCCCCAGGACATGCACCCAGACACGGTGGACCGCATCGTGCGCCACATCCACGCGGCCAGCCCCCGCTTCGACACCCCGCTGACGGTCACCCCGCAGGCCACCCTGCGCGACGTGATGGGGATCATCCGCAAGCGCTCCCACGGCATGGTGGTGGTGGTCGACGACGAGCACCGGCCCCAGGGCATCATCACCCAGCACGATCTTCGTGATCGCGACCAGTACACCGCGGCCCACCACGTGATGTCGACCCAGATGGTCACCCTGGCCGCCGACATCGAGAACCAGGAGGCCTTCGAACGCATGCAGCAGGCCCGCTTACGAGCCGCGCCGGTGGTCGACGCCCAGGGACGGCTGTGTGGGGTGCTCGAGCGCGATGCGGCGGTGCGTACCGAGCTATTGCAGCCCACCGTCGACGGCTCCGGCCGACTGATGGTGGCCGCCGCGATCGGGATCTCGGGCGACACCGTCCATCACGCCGCCCAGCTGCTGGAGATGGGCGTGGCCGCCCTGGTCATCGACACCGCCCACGGCCACCAGCGCCGTATGCTCGAGGCGCTGGCCCAGGTCCGCCGCGCGCTCGGGGGTCGCATACCGCTGGTGGCGGGCAACGTCTGCACCGCCGAGGGCACCAGGGCGCTGATCGAGGCCGGAGCCGACGTGGTCAAGGTCAACGTGGGCCCGGGCGCCATGTGCACCACCCGGATGAAGACCGCGGTGGGTCGCCCCAGCTTCAGCTCGGTGCTGGCGTGCGCCCGCCAAGCCCACGCCCTGGGCCGCCATGTGTGGGCCGACGGCGGGGTGCGTCACCCTCGTGACGTCGCGCTCTACCTCGCGGCCGGCGCCTCACGGGTGATGGTGGGCACCATGCTCGCCGGCACCTTCGAAAGCCCGGGCGACATCAAGGAAGATCGGCAGGGGCGGCTCTACAAGGAGAACTACGGCATGGCGTCGGCCCGGGCCGTGCAAGAGCGCAGCGAGGGCGACGACGCGTTCTCGCGGGCCAAGAAGGGCTTCTTTCGTGAAGGGATCTCCACCTCTCGGATCTACCTACGCGAGGGCGGAGCCAGCGTGGGCTCGATCCTGATCGACGTGATCACGGGGCTGCTGAGCGCCTTGACCTACGCGGGCGCCACCACCCTGCCCCGGTTTCGCCAGCAGGTCGTCGTGGGTGTCCAGACCAGCGGCGGGTTGCACGAGGGCACCCCGCACGGGCGAGTGCGTGACTGAGGGCTGGTTATTTATGCCGAGGCCGGCTCGGGATGCGCGACTGCGTCGCGCCCGGCCTCGGTCTTGCGCACGCGGCACTCGGGAGGGGCGAAGACCGGGTCTTGTCGGGAGCACGCCGGCCGGCGGTCAGGCCTCCGGGGCAGCGCTGAGATAGGGCGCGAGCAGCTTGGTGCCCTGTTCGACCATGTCCTCGCGACCCAAGAAGGCATGGGCCTCCGCGATCTGGTCGTCACGAAAGCCTCGCACCGGCACCCCGAACCAGCGGATCGCGGTCAGCACCCCCATGGTGAGCTTGGAATCGGTGATGATGGCCAGCTTGGTGCCGAAGCGATCGTGGATCCGGCGGACGTCGTTGCGCTGGTGGGCGTCGGGCTTGACCCAGCGCCCGAACACCAGGATCCCATTGATCCGAGGCTGCGCCTCGACGTAGGCCAAGAAATCCCGCCACGCGCTTTCGTCGACCGCCTCGGTCTCGTGTAGGACGTAAAGGAGACCGTCGACGATCTCCCACGCCATGTTCTTGCGGTATTCCACGGTGTCGAGGGGTTGGTTAGCCGGGTCGCCCTCCACATGCAAGGGTATCGCGCTTGGAGACGGCGAAGCCCGTTCCGTCGCCGAGCCCCCGACGGCCTCGACAGACTGCGCCTTCGACGGAAATGCCTCGTTTGTCCGGCTTGCCCTGACGCGGTGCCGCCCACTCGGACGTCGAGCCCGGACATCGAGCCCGGACATCGAGCCCGGACGTCGAGCCCGGATGTCGGGCCGCATCAGGGCAACACGCCCACCGTGGACGGGACCACGGGCCGGGTTTGGGCCGGCTCGCTCGCGAGCATCGCCTCGAGCCACGCCCGCAGGGGCTCGACGTGCACGGGCTCCTTCCACTCCGACAAGACGTCTTCGATCACATGATGCTCGGCCACCAGGGTGCCCTCGCAATACCGGCGGACGATCGGGTGGATCCCCGTGCTCTGATCGGCCCGCTCCACGTCGTCCTTGTGGATCCGCTCGATCGCGAGAGGATCGGGCGCCGCCGCGATGAGCTCCAGCCCGAATTCGAGCGTGATGACGTAGTAGTGCCCGTGGCCTCGGGCAAGGGTCTCGTGCGCGTAGTCGGTCGCCACGTCCTCGTGGTACCGAACGCCGTCCGATCCCACCGTCAGTAGATCGCACAGCGCTCCGGTCTGCTGCCACAACCCCGAGCTGCGGTTGGCCCGCGCGAGGATCGCATCGGCGAGGGTCTGCGGCTCGGGCTCGATGACCCGCGCGGGCCAAGGCACGCCCTGGTAGCGCCGCTCCAGGTGCCGAAAAAGAGCGCGCACGTTGTAGCGAAACCCGTGGATGAAGGCGGACTGCTTTTGTTGGTAGTCCCGCATCTGCATCACCGCGCCGGCGAAGTAGAGGCCCGGCACCCCGACCGCCTCCCAGGCGCTGGTCTGGGCCGGGAACCGCTCGTCGATGACCAACGAAGGACGACACGAGTCGTCGAACACGCTCGCGTCGAAGCAAAACCCGGTGCACGCCAGGATCCGATCGTAGCGCAGCTGCTCGATCTCACCGGCCGCGTGGGAGTAGCGGAACGAGACGACGTACTCGTCGCCCTCTCGTTCGATCCGCTCGACGTCGGCGTCGAGGATCACGTTTTGCGACTTGAGCTGGTAGGTGTCGATGAAATTGTTGTTGAGCGCCCGCAGGTGACCGACGAACTTGGTCTTCCAGGCCATGACCACCGGCTGCGGGCTGACGATGTGGATCATCGCGGTGGTGGAGACCAGCGTGTCGGCCGTCTCGAACCCCGAGTTGCCCTTGCCGATGATCAGCACCCGCTGCCCGAGGTAGTCGTCGGGATCCACCGACATCGTCGTGTAGGGCTCGGCGTACTCGATCCCTTCGATGGGTGGGATGTAGGGGCGCCACACGCCGGTGGCCATCACCAGCACCTGCCCCGCGAAGGTGGCGCCGTCCCGCGTCTGCAACTCGAAGCCCTCGTCGCTCCGGCGTATGCGCGTGACCTCCGTATTGCAGCGCACGTCGAGCCGGTTGTGCTCGGCGTAGTCGACCAGGTAGCGGACCAGATCGTCGGCCTGCGGGAAGTAGTCCTTGCTGTAGTTCGTGAACGAACCACCGCCATCCCCGCCGAGCACCGAGTTCCAGTCCCAGCGCAGGTTGATCTCGGGATCGTCGTAGCCCGTGTAGCGCTTGTTGATCGAGATCAGCGTGCGGCGCCGTGGGAAGGTGCGGAAGAAGTTGCCGACCCCGGCCCCCCGCTCCAGCAGCACGTAGCTACGCCCGGCTCGATCGAGGTCGTAGGCGAGCTGAAGGCCCGCCGGCCCGGCTCCGACGATGACGAACTGATGTGATTCCTTCACGCTCCCTCCGTGTGGCTCGCTCGGGGCGAGCCCATGCTGATGTGCCTTGCGCTCCTGCGCTCCTGTGCTCCTGCGCTCTTGGGGGGTTTGCTATGCCCCCACCCACTCGAACTCGGCCGAGAAATGCCGCAAGATCGGCGCGGCCGCCACGATCCGCAGGCCCCGGATGGACTGACGGCGGGCCCATACTCGCGAAAGGGCCGTGGCCACGTAGTCGAGGTGGCTGGCGGTATAGGTCCGCCGCGGCAGGGCCAACCGCATAAGATCCTTGTCGGTGGGCCGCTCCTGCCCCGTGACGTGATCGAAACCATACATCACCGTCCCGATCTCGCTGGCCCGTACGCCGGCCTCGATGTAGAGCTCGACGCAAAGCGCCTGGGCCGGAAACTGCGGCGGCGGGACATGGGGCAAGAACCGCCGGGCATCAACGTAGACCGCGTGGCCACCGGGCGGTCGCAGCACCGGGATCCCCGACTCGTGCAAGCGATCGGCGAGGTACGCGACCTGGCCGACCCGGTGCCGCAGATAGTCGTCGTCGACCGCCTCGCGCAGCCCGACGGCGATCGCCTCGAGATCGCGACCGGCCAGGCCCCCGTAGGTGGGAAAGCCCTCGGTGACCAGCAGATCGACCAGGCAGCGCTCCCGCAGCGATGCGTCGTTGGTGCACACGAAGCCGCCGATGTTGGAGATCCCGTCCTTCTTGGCCGACATCGTGCAGCCGTCGACCAGCGCGAACATCTCGCGGGCGATCTGCGCGATGGAGCGATCCGCATACCCCTCCTCGCGCATCTTGATGAACCAGGCGTTCTCCGCAAAGCGGCACGCATCGAGGTAGAGCGGAACCCCATGCTCGCGGGCCACGGCGCTCACCTGGCGGATGTTGGCCATCGACACCGGCTGCCCCCCCCCCGCGTTGTTGGTCACCGTGAGCATGACCAGCGGGATCGCGTCGCGCCCGTGCTCGCCCAGCAGGCGCCGCAGGCCCTCGACGTCCATGTCGCCCTTGAAGGGGGCCTCGTGCTCGGTGGTGGTGCCGGCAGCGCTCGGCAGATCGACCGCCTGCCCACCGCGGACCTCGATGTTGGCTCGCGTGGTGTCGAAGTGCGTGTTGTTGGGCACGATCTGCCCCGGCTGCACGAGTTGGCCCAGCAAGATCCGCTCACCGGCGCGGCCCTGGTGTACGGGGATCACGTGTTCGAATCCGAAGAGTTCCTTGACGGTGGACTCGAAGCGAAACCAGCTGCTGGCCCCCGCGTAGGCCTCGTCGCCCTGTAGCAGCGCCGACCAGGCGGCGCTCGACATCGTGCCCGTACCCGAGTCGGTGAACAGATCGATCACGATCTCTTCGGAGCGCACGCGAAACAGGCTGTAGCGAGCCCGACCGATGATCTCCTCGCGCTGGGCACGGGTCGTCATCGAGATGGGTTCGACCATCTTGATGCGAAAGGGCTCGAAGGGAAGTTCTGCCATGGGCCCACCACCAACGATCGAGACCCTACACTTCGAAGAAAAACAGCGTCAATCGAGAACGATCATTGAGGGGTTTCCCTGGGATGCCTCGAAGAGGACAGCGTTGCCTCGTTGTGATCATGGTGATCTGGATCGCCTCACTTCGATCGTCGCTGGTCGATCGCCCGACCCCGATGGCTCACGATCATCATCACGATCATCACCACGGCATCGTGGTCGAACCCCGAAGCCTTTGCCCGACACGACATCCCTTACCTCGGTCCTCGCTCGACCCGCGGCCAC
>JBCCWC010000093.1:0-51182 GCA_039194325.1 Myxococcota bacterium | reverse complement strand
GACGTCCGATGGTGCTACCCTTGCCCGGTCGGCGCGACGCCTTTGGTACGTGATGGGCCAAGACCCGGAGACTACGACCCTGCGCGTACGCAGTGGCCCTCGCCGCGCGGCGAGAACCCCGCAGAAAGCACCGCGGCAACCCACCGCGCAGCGGGGCGGCCTCGATCCGCTGGCCGTTGACGTACGTGCCATTACGGCTGCCGAGATCCTCGACCAGGTGGGATCCATCCGCCTGTCGAGACACCCGCATGTGGCGACGCGAGACCCCCTCGTCGATGATGAGCCCGCGGCCGTCCACGTCGCGGCCGATGATCACGCCGTCGCCCACCACCACGCGCTTGCCCGCGTCGGGCCCGACCAGCGCGACCAGCAGCGCGGTCTGTTGCAGCGGTGCGTTCTGACGGGTTCTCGCCGCGCGGCGAGGGCCACTGCGTACGCGCAGGGTCGTAGTCTCCGGGTCTTGGCCCATCACGTACCAAAGGCGTCGCGCCGACCGGGCAAGGGTAGCACCATCGGACGTCCGGTCGGATGGGTCACCCGACCACCCCCTCATCGGTTTCGTGGGGGGGTGTATGCCGTGTCGGCGGCTCTGCCACAGCCATGACCATGCGCGTCAGAACAGTGGTCGAGTGGTCCGAGGCGCTGGTGGATTCGTGGGGCAGACCACGGCCTTTGCGGAGGCCGGGGCTCGGACCGGGATGGGCTCGGATCCCCCGACGACGGCGCTGGCCATTGGTACGGTTCTCGGCGTGGTGAGTCTCCCTGCCGATCCCGCGACCCCCCAACGGGCCTGGGTCCGTGCGCCCAGTGATGCCTATGCGCGATGCCTTCGCGCGGATGACACCATCACACCCGACGTGGATCGAGCCCTCGAGCAGCATGGCGGCTATGTGGCCGCCCTGCGGGCGGCGGGGGTGGAGGTCGAGATCTTGCCCCCCGTCGCCGGGTTGCCCGACGCCTGTTTCGTGGAGGACGTCGCGGTCATCCTGGACCCCGAGTTCGCGGTGCTGACCCGGCCCGGGGCGGTCCCGCGTCAGTCCGAGAGCGCGACGATCGAGCCTCGACTGGCCGAGATCTTCGCGATGGGGCAGATCCAGGCCCCGGCCACCCTGGACGGAGGTGATGTGCTGCGCCTGGGCGCCCGGCTGCTGGTGGGCTCGTCGCGTCGGACCAACGAGGCGGGCATCGAGCAACTGCGGGGGCTGGCGGCTCCCCGAGGGCTCGACGTCCTCGGGATCCCCGTGACCGCGGGCCTGCACCTCAAATCCGCCTGCACCGCCCTCGATCTCACCACGGTGCTCGTCGATCCGACCGCACTCGATCCAGGACCGCTGCGGGATCTCGGTCTTCGTGTGCATGCGGTGCCCGAGCCTGTCGGGGCCAACGTGCTGACACTCGGCGATCGGGTGCTGGTGTCTGCGGCGGCCCCGAAGACCGCCCGGTGGTTGGAGTCGCGGGGCCGTGCGGTGGTTCGGATCTCGTTGGGCGAGTTCCACCGGGGAGACGGTGCGCTCAGCTGTTTGTCGCTACGGCAGGCGGCGCCAGGATCGTGGGTAGTCTAGTACTGGCCTGGGTGGTGGTGGGGAGGGGCGTGTTTGGCGCTTAGTCGGCCTTGGGGTAGCGCAGGCGCAAGGTTGCCGAGCCCAGCTGGACCTCGGTGCCCGGCTTGAGGGTGGCGACTCGATCGACGTCGCGGCCATCGACGGTGAGCGGGATACCGGGGGCTGCGGGGCGGAGCTGGGCCCGGCGGGGTCGCCCGCTCCACTCGATGTGGGCGTGGACGTCGAGCAGGTCACGGCCCGTGACCTGGACGGCACAGATCTCGCCCGCGCCGACCCGGCGGCGTCCGGGGACCAACGGCACGCATCGTCGGCTGGGGCCCACCTGTACCTCGACTTCCGCCGCTGGAGTGGCGCCCAGGTCGTAGTGGAGGATGTCTCCGAGGGCCGAGGCCATCTGCCCGGCCAGCTGGGGTCGGTCGTTGGGATCCTTGGCGAGAGCGCGCTCCAGTAGACTCACCAGGCCGTCGGGCAGGCCGCCGCAGCCGGGGTAGCGGGTGATCGGTACCATTTCGCGGGTGGCGTGGGCATCGAGCCAGCCCAGAGGATCGTCGTGGAGCGCTTCGATCACCTCGCTGACCCGCTGGTGAGCAAAGAGCACCGCGTGTCCCGACAATAGCTCGTACAGGATCGTCGCCAGGCTGTACACGTCGCTGGCGGGGGTCAGCTCGTGGGTGACCAACTGCTCGGGCTGGATATAGTGGGGCGTGCCGACCACGCTGCGGGCCGCGGTCGCGTTGCGCCCGTAGATCCAGGGCACGCCCCAGGCCCGGGCCAGCCCGAAGTCGAGAACCTTGGCCAGGCCGTCGGGTTGGATCCAGATGTTGGCTGGCTTGATGTCGCGGTGGACCACCCCCTTGGCGTGGGCCTCGGCCATGCCCACGCAGACCTGCAGCAGGATCTCCAGGGCTTGTGCCACCTGCATCGGCTCGTCGATCGGATGGTAGTGGTCCAGCTGCTGACCCTTGAGCCACTCCATCACCAAGAAGAAGTAGCCCTCGCCGATACTCGAGCCGTGCAGGCGCACCACGTGAGGGCTGGACAGCGCCCGCAGCACCGCGATCTCCCGGATCGCCCGTTGCACCGTGTCCACCGCCATATCGGGCAACGCGGTCAGCTTGAGGGCCAGGGGTTGGTCGCTCTTGCGTCCTAGCACCTTGTAGACGCGGGCGAACGAGCCTCGCCCGATCTCGGCGAGGATCTCGTAGTCCTCGAACACGGTCCCGGGTTGGGGAAACTCGAACGGCGCGGGCGGGGTCACGGCAGGATCCGCAGGGCCACGGGGGCCGCGGCGGTGACGGTAGCACGGGCCGCGCGCCGCTTTGGTCCGAAGGGACCGTGGTAGACACCACAGGGGCATGAACGTCGTGGGGGGGGGCAAAGCGCTGTGGGGCGTGATCGCGACGGTGGCGAGCGTCTGCACGATCGCCTGCTCGTTCGAGCGGCCCAAGTCCACCCTGCACGGGCCGCTTCGGGACTACTTTGCCGAGCAAGGGGTGCAGGTCGATGCCGTGCGCTGCAACGGGCGGCTCTCGGACCGGGTGGGCTCTCGGGTTGAATGTGAGGCCACGATCGGTGACCAGAGGGTCGAGGTGGTCATGGAGATCGTGGCCGAACAAGCGCCGCCCGTGGTGCGACCGCGATCGGCGACCCTGATCACCGCGCGGATCGAGCCCGAGATCGAGCAACGCCTGCGGGCCGAGGGGCGGCCCGTCACCCAGGTGCGCTGCCAGGGGCGCCTTTGGGTGATCCGCACCGGGATCGAGCGTCGCTGCGAGGTGATCGAGGACGATGGCCGGCGCCTGACGTGGATCGGCACCTTCACCGGGGAGGGCTCGCACCATCGAGCCCGGCTGGTGCCGCAATCGCCGGGGGTCGGGGGGTCGTGAACCCGGGGGGTCGCGGGAATCGCCGTCGGCCGCCGGGCGTCCTCGGGGGCATGTACGTACGCGCAGCCGGCCGGTGGCTGTTGGGGGTCGCCCTCATGGGGGGCTGTGGCGGGTCGTCGACCGCCCCGGTGGATTCCGCGACGCCGATGGCGAGCGATCCGGCGTCGGCCGCTCCGAGCGCGTGTCCGGCCGCTGCGATCGACGTGGCGGTCGCTCCCGGGACCCGGTCTGAGCATCGCGACGTGGAGTTTTGGCTGGCCCGACTGCCCCCGGGGCAGGCCGATGCCGTGCTGGTGTCCTCCGAGCGGATCGAGGCCCTCAACGCCCGGTTCTCCGAGGTCGAGGGGGCCTGGGTCGACCCCCTCGACCCCGCGCGGACCGATCCGGCCACGCTGGCGGGCGATCTCGACCGGCGGCTCACGTGGATGGGTCAGCGGGTGGACGACGGACGCTTGGTCGAGGGAACCCCCGGCGATTTCGCGGAGGCGCGGCGGATCGCGAACGCGGCGACGCCGGCTGATACCCTGCACATGGTGGTTTCAGAGGCGCCCCTGTGGTGTGCGGCGCTCGATACCGGGCTCTACAAGGTGCCGATCGATCGCGACTTCGATCGCAACCGCTGCGCCAGCCTTCACCCTGGGGAGGTCGTGCGGGTGTTGCGGCGCGGTGGCGACGGGGCGTGGCTCTACGTGCACGCGGGCCACACCACCGGCTGGTTGCACACGCCCGTCTTGACCCCCTCGTTGCCCGCGGCGCACCTGCGCCCGCTGCTCGCGGGGCCCCAGCTGCGTCCCACCGATGATGATCTGCGCACCGAAGGCGGTCGACGGCTGCGGGTGGGCACCACGGTGCCCGTGGTCGGGCACGAGGGCGACCGGCGGCGGGTGCTGGTCCCGACCGCCGAGGGCTTGGTGGAGGACACCGTGCGGCTTACGGGGCGCGCCAGCGAGGGGGCGTTGCCGCTGACCCGGCGCCACCTGTGGTCGTTGACCCTGGCCGAGCAAGACACCCCCTACGGCTGGGGAGGCCGGGGAGGCCATCGCGACTGCTCGCGGCTCGTGCGGGATGTGCTGTCGACCTTTGGTCTACAGATGGCGCGGCACTCGGGCGTCCAGGCCAAGCTGGGGACCGAGCGGATCGACGTGTCGGGCATGGACGAGGCGGCCAAGCGGGCCGAGCTGCGCCGCCAGGCCCGGCGGGGTGCCGTGCTGCTGTACATGCCGGGGCACATCATGCTGTACCTGGGTGAGGATGGCGGTCGCGACTATGCCGTCTCGGCGATCAGCGAGTACCTGGAGCCTTGCGCCGGGGGTCCGGACACCGTCTATCGGATCGGACGGGTGGCGGTCACCACCCTGGAGCTCGGCCGGGGCAGCGAGCGAACTGCATACATCGAGCGCCTGACCACGCTGGTGGTGTTCGGGCCACAGCGGGCCCAGTCCGAGCGCGGCTCAGCGGGCCGGTAAGAGCGTACGGCCGGCCAGGATCTCCGGGAGCGCCAAGTGGCTCCGCCACACGGTCAGCTTGCCCCACGCCACCCCCTCGTAGCGTTCGGTGGCGGGGAGTCCCACCCGAACCACAGCGGGGTCATCGTCGGTCATGGCCTCGAGGGCCGTGCCCTGCGCGGCGCCTCGGGCCCCGATCAGCACATAGCCGATCGAGCGGTGCGCGGGGTCCTTTCGGAGCGGATCCAGGCGTACGTTGCCGCCTAGAAGTGCGATTGCCTGGTCTGCATCGGAGGACCAGCGGGCCAACGCCGAGCGAGCCAGTCCCAGTACCACGATCTGGCCCGCCGGGAGGCGCTCGATCGCTCGTGCCAGTCGGGCCGCCGCGTGCACGTCGTGGTCGGTTTCGAAGGTGCCCAGCGGGTGGTAGCCGGGGAGGCCGGTTGCGGACCTGGGAGCGATCGCGAATGCGGTCACCCCTCGGGTGACCAGCTCGATGGTGGTGCGATCTAGCGCAACGCGCAGCGGTACCTCGGCGTCGCGTCCGGGATCGGAGGTCACTTCGATCGCCACGGTGGTCGCCTGCCCCGTGGTTCCGACCGCACGCGGCATGGCGGGTGGCGGCTCCGGGATCCGTTGGGTGATCTGGGCATAGTTGAGCCCGGCCCGCAGCGCGTCGCGGGGGATCGACGTGCGGTACCACGCCCAGCCCTCCTCCAAGATCCGATCCATCAGCACGTGGCCGTGAAGTTCCACCCGGACCGCCGCGCCCGGCCGGGCCGGGCGCAGCAGCAAGACCGCCTCGAGCGGGGTCGCGCGGCGCACGGGGAGTAGCAGCACCGCCTCGCGTTCGACCCAGCTGGCGCTCAGGCCGTCGACCGGCGTCGCCGGCCCAAAGCCTGCCCCGCAAAAGCGCGCATCAGGCAGTGAGATCCGATCCCAGCCCCGGCGCTGCCCTCGATCGGTCGCCAGCTCCCAGCCCGAGGCCGCATCGTAGCGACCGGGCGAGACCCCGGTGCTCAGCGCAAAGGCGAGGTTGGCTGGCATGGCGCCCGGATGGCCCAGCACCGCGTACCAGCCCGAGACGATCCGCGCCGCCCAGCGCTGGGTCGCAGGCTCGAGCGACTGGCTCTGCCCCCGGGGGAGCCGCGCATGGAAGTAGTCCCACATCATGCTGGCGTTGTAGGACGCGAAGACCAGCACCCCGAGACCGACCGTCGTGGTGGCCACGCCTCGGGGGTGCGCGGTCAAGAATCGGTGCACCGCGTGCAGTCCGTACGCGGTGCCGAGCACGAACCCCACAGTGCAGCCCACGAAGCGACGGCCGCCAAACGACCAGCCGCCCCACCAGTCGTCTACGCTGCCGTTGACGTAGGCTTGCAGCGCGAATGCTAGCAACAGCAGCCCCGCCGTGACGCGGGCCTCCGCTCGATGCAGCCCCAGCCAGCCCAGGCCCACGCACGAAAAGCCCAACAGCGGGGTCCAGGCAAACAAGCCATTGCGGCTGGAGAACAGCGCCTCGACCCACTTGCTGTCGCCCCAGCGCATGAAGGACGGGCCCTGGGGAATGGTGAGGGGAGTACCGTAGGTAGATGCCCAGATCCCCATCTGGGGGGCAAAGCACAGCGCGGCGGCGCCCAGCAGCAGCGCGGCCGAAACCCCGACGGACCGCAGCGTGGCGCGGTCGTGGGTGCGAAGTCCCTGCCAGGCCGCTCGCGCCAGGTCGAACCCGGGCAGCACCCCGAACACCACGTTTTGCGGGCGGACCAGCATCGCCAAGCCCCACAGCGCGCCGAGTCCGACGATGACCCGCCACGTCCGAGCCGTCCGTTGCTGATGCCAGACCCCCACGAACGCGGCGATCGCGAACGCATCCGCCGCATGCGGCCAGCTGGGCTGATAGACCATGTACCAGCCTAACGGTGAAGCCAGGGTGATCGTGAGCCCGGCCGTGGTGGCCAGCGTGGCGCCGACGTAGCGAGTGGCCAGGCGGACACTGAGCACCACCGCGCTCATGCCGAGCATCAGGCTGCCGTATAGCGTGATCCGTTGGTAGAGCCGCGAGGTCCCGTCGCCTGCGTCGTCGGTCCACCCGGCGGCGCTTGCCCCCTGGACCACCGCATGAGCCACGAGCATCGAGGGGATCCACAACACCCCCGTGCCCATCGCAAACCGGTTCTCCGCGTGTCCGGTGGGTCCCCGACCGTGGCCGTGGGGATCGCCCAGCAGCGCGTAGTCGTTGGCCAGATCGAGGTCGCGATCGAAGACGAGCGAGCGCGTATAGGCGTAGTAATAGACCCCGTCTCCGTGCGCTTGGCCGCCGAGAGTGAAGCGACCCGGTGGGTGGGTGATGTACAGCCCACTCAGGGCGGCCCACAAGAGGGCCAGCGCGATCCATGCGCCCCGGCCGAGCCCCGCGATCTCTGGCTCGGGATCCGCGTCGTTGGCATGAGCCCGAGGCACGGCGCGATCATGACCCTGCCGATCGATCCGCGCAAATGAACGCGGGCAATGAACGTGGGCAATGAACGCGGGCAATGAACGCGGGCAATGAACGCGGCGACGGTCGCTCGGGCCCGCGGAGGACATCGTCGTCACCGTCGATGTCCTCCGCGGGCTGGCGTTCGAGCCCGAGGGCGGACCCACCCGGGCGGGTCGGGGGTACGCGATAGCGGGTCATCGACCCTCGGCTCGAGTTGGCGTGACAGACTCTGGGTCGGAACGGAACCCGTCCGGGAATCGGCATGCGTGACGACGGGCGGCTTTCCAACGCACGGACATGGCGCTCGACAGACGGCGCCACCGTCGTGCGTGGCCGGCTCGACGCACAGGGCCTTCCACGCGCGGTTACAAGTGATCGTCACCCGTGGCGCACACGGATGACTCGATGGCCTCCTGGGTACGGCCGGGGGGCTCGGCGTATCGGTTCGGCAACCCGCGGACTGCCGCGCCATGAGACCGTCGACGAAACGGAATCGATCTTCAAGATGGGCTCTCTTCCCTCAAGGATCGCGCATTACGATCGATCAATGCGGGCTCGGAACCGCATGCAGTCCGAGACCCCGCGATGAACGAGGCGAATGGCGAGTGGCGAGTGGCGAGCGGACGGATGCTCGACGGTTGGCGTGACGACAAAGCGTGAGACGGCCACCAAGCGAGTGCGCTCCCCCGAGCGCCTCACTCCCCTTGCGGTGGCTTGACTACATTGACGCCACAGTAGCACCTCAACGTATGTTGTGTATGAAAAAATACGATGAAGACTCACCTGTTCGATCGTGGGGAGACTCGCGAGCGTGCGGTCGCGCTCAACATCTCGGGAGCGCTCGCGAGCGGTGAACCGATACTTCCGATCGATTGCGGGCAGACCGCTGTCAGATGCGGAGGTGGATCTTCGACGAGCTCGCGCGGTCGTCGAGCCAATGGTGACCATCGACCACCCAATCGTCGGGATGTACGTTGTGGCGTTTACGCCCCGTCCATCCGGACCATCCGTCTATCCGATCCAAAGGCCCCGCCGAGGCGGGGTCCATCGGAGCCATCGACCAGACTTGAACTGGTGACCTGCTGATTACGAATCAGCTGCTCTACCAACTGAGCTACGATGGCGAGGGCGCGCTAGATACGACGGCTTTGGCCGGATCGTCAAGCGGCATCCTCCCGCCTCGTCGGGTTCACGGTTTCCACTGCAAACCACGGGCCTGGGGCGCGAGATCGGGCGCGGCACTCGAGCTTCCGGTCAGCCGCACCAGCACGCGCCCGCGCACCGCATCCGCGGGGATCCACCCAACCGCGCGAGAGTCGCAGCACGCTCCGTCCTCTCGATTGTCCGCCACCACCAAGAACCCCGGTGCCTCCAGCTCTACTGGCCCTCCCTGGGGGGGTGGTAGGTCGAGCCCAGGCCACGGGTCGGTCGGCTCGTCCGCGGGCACCAGCACTCGATAGCGGCGCTGTTCGTTGCTCTCGTACGCGGTCGTCCGGATCCGCGGCGGTCCGGTGGGCCCCTTGGGATCCTCGGCCTCGCGCAGCGCCAGCCGCATCGGCTCGGCGCTCTTGTGCACCAGCGCCGTGCCGTCCACCGCCAGCCCTAGCGGCACCCCGGGCACGTGGAAGGCCACTCGATCCCCGGGCACCGCGAGCACTCGACCCACCCGCAGGGTCGGGGACTCGGCCGCCGCGGCCAGCCCGTCAGAACGGGCCTGCACGCGCTCCCAATTGTTCTCGAGTTCCTCGGGATCGATCACCGCCGTGTTGCGAAGGTGCCGCGCGGGATCCCGGCGCAGATCGGGCTGTTCCGCCCCGTCTGCGTTGTCGGCCTGGGGATGATCGGCCTCGGCCATCCTCGGCGGCGGCGACGGGACCGACGAGTGGGCAGCCCCGGGCGCATAGACCACCACGTCCCCACGCTCGACCATCTGGTGACCCCGCACCAGCATCACGTGGTCGCCGTCGAGCAGCGTCGGCGCCATCCCGTCGCCATGAACTTGCACCACCGTGGCCACGCCCACCCGGGTCGCCACCACGACCACGCCGCCCACCAGGGTCAGCCAGGCCAAGCGGGTCGACCAGCTTCGGCCCGAGCGTGGGGGGGCAGGGGGAGCGTCGGCGTCGGGATCAGGGCGGCGGCGCAGCATCGTCGGTGGGCTCGGTCAGCGCGTCGACCAAGCGGGCCACATTGTCGGCGACACGGAGCGGCGGGCCAAAGAAAGTGCGGATGGCCGCCAGCCCGAACGCGCCGGCCCGAACGCACGACACGGCGTTGTCTGCCGTGATCCCTCCCAGCGCGAAGACCCGGCGCTCTACCTGCGCGAGGGTTCGCAGTGGAGCCAGCCCTACCGCTCGCTTGCCCGGACCGGGGGTCGGCGACGGCGTGCGCGGGGTGAAGATCGGAGCGAGCACCGAGTAGTCCACCCACGCGCCGGCCCCGGCGGGCTGCCCGTGGCAGGAGCGACCCAGCACGTGCCCCGGTGGCAGGATCCGACGAGCCCGCGCCAGATCGTCGACCGATGGATCGCCGCGTAGCTGGATCCCGCCGATCCCGGGCGCTCGCAGGGGCGCCCAAAGGGCCGGCTCGAGCGCCGACGATCCCTTCGGATCGACCGACAATAAGCAGCGGAACCCGGTGCGGGCACACGCTCGTCGTAGGGGCGCCAATCGGTGATCATCGCGCACCAGCGCGGCCGGATCGGTCCCGGGCTCGCGCAGCAGCACGGCCACTCCCACCGTACCCCCCGGTCGCCACGCCTCCACCACGGCCTCGTCCACCGCCCCATTGGGCGGGGTGATGGCCAGCAGACGAAACCCGAGGTGCTCCGGATGCCCAGGGCTCGTGGACTCGCCAGGCTCACCGAGCTCGATGACATCGACCCGAGGTAGCGCCACTGGCGCAGTATTCCATCCCTCCGCCCTCGCCGTCCTCGACCTTGAAGGGAAGCGCTATCCCCTCGCGCGATGATCACGCCGCGTGTCGACGGGCCTGCGCGTAAATCGCAGTCCCGTGTGCCCGGTCGGCCCAGCGTCACCTCCCATCGCCGTCCTCGTCACGCTGGGGCACCGAGTCCCAGCGGCCCGGTGGTTCACCGGGGCGTTCCACCACGCTCGACCGTGGTGATGGTCCACCACTGTGGTTTTTTCACAACATGCCCCTTGGCTGGAGACAAATGCGCGGTCCCTGATTTGTTCAGTGATTCCAACGCTTCGTAGATCAGTTGCGGGGTGTGCGACATGGCACGGGTCCTGCTCTATAGGTCGATATGGTCCTCGCTGTCGATGCCCGCCGCCCCACGATCCCCCTCGAGCGCATGGCCGTGTCCGACGTGCTGCGTGGTGTCGAGCCGTTCACCGCCGCTCGGACCGAGGAGATCGAGCGCCTCGCGAAGGCCGCTGTGCGCTTGCGCAAGGCTGCGAGTACCGTGCTGGTGGCCGAAGGCCACATCCCCGACGGGCTCTACGTGGTGCTTCGCGGACGGGTCAATCTGGTCCGCATGGGGGATGGGGGTCGGGATCTCATCCTCTCCACTCTTGGGCCGGGCGATGTGCTGGGTGAGAGCTGTGCCTTCGACCGTAGCGGCATGTCGACCTCGGCCGTAGCGGCCACTCCCGTCGAGTTGCTCCGACTGCCCGCCGAGATCATGTCGGCCCACGTGCGGCGCGAGCCGGAGACGATGATCCGCCTCGTCCGTCTTCTGAGCGACAAGCTTCGCGACATCGAGAACGTCGCCAGCAGCCTCGCCCTTCACGACGTCGAGGAGCGTCTGCGCCGCACGCTCGTTCGGCTGGTCCGTCGCCAGGGTCGGCGAGCGCCTGCGTCCAGCGGTTGGATCCTCGCGCCGGTACCCACCCAGTCCGAGCTCGCGCGTATGGTCGGCTCGTGTCGCGAGACCGTCTCTCGCACGCTGTCGGCCATGGCGCGCAACGGCCTGGTCAGCTCCAGCGGTCGACGCATGATCCTCGATGACAGCCTGCTGGGAACGGTGGCCCAGACCAACGTCGCGGCTTGAGTTGTCCATGCCGAGGGCCGGAATGCGCGACGGCTGTCGCGCCCGGCCTCGGTCGTGCCCAAGCGGCACCCAAGAGGGGCGAACACCGGGGTTTTCTTGGGAGTGCATCGAGCGGTTGGCGGTACGGCGAGGGCTCCGAGACGATCTCGGGGCCCTCGGTGCGTAGGCCCGGTGAAGCGACGAAAAAAAAGACGACGCGAGGGCTTCGAGGCGATCTCGCTGCCCACGATGACCGGATCGCGGGAATCGACCGTCTCCTTGGGGCGTGAGAGCGGCGTGCTATACCCCCGCCCATGGGCGCTCACGCCCCCATGACGTCGTCGCCCGCCGTCCGAGCGTATGCCGAGCGCACCGTCGAGGTGCGCCCCACCACCGCGCGGATCGATCACCAGGCGCTAGCCCACAACCTGGGTCGGGTGCTTGCGCACGTGGGGCCGCAGTGTCGGGTGCTGGCCGTGGTCAAGGCCGACGCCTACGGCCACGGGGCGATCGAGGCGGCGAGCACCTTCGCGGCTCACGGGGCCTGGGGCTTGGCGGTCAGCTTGGTCGAGGAGGGGGTGGAACTGCGCGAGGGAGGGATCCACGTGCCGGTGGTCGTGCTCGGCGGTGTGGTGCCCGGCTCGCAGGATGTCATCGTGCATCGTCAGCTCACCCCGGTGGTGTGGTCGCGCGAGCATCTCCAGATGCTCGCCGGATCGGTGCGCCGGGCGGGGGCGCGGCCCTTGCCCGTGCACCTGAAGATCGACACCGGTATGTCGCGTCTGGGCGTCCTGCCCGGCGATCTGGGTCCCATGCTCGACTGGTTTTGCTCCGACGCCGGGCTGTCACTACGGCTCGAAGGAGTCATGACCCACTTTGCGTGCGCCGACGATGCGGACGACGATCTCAGCAGCGCACGGCAGCTGTCGGTCTTTGCCGATTGCCTGGGCACAATCGCCGCCCGGGGCCTTCGGCCCTCGTTGCGCCACGCGAGCAACAGCGCTGCGCTCGTGCGCTTCCCCAGCGCGCGCTACGACATGGTACGGCCGGGCATCGCCCTTTACGGGGCGGCCTCCGGGCCCGAGGTTCAGCTGTCCGATCTGCGACTGGCCATGGAAGTGGGCTCGCGCGTTCTGGCGGTTCGCGATCTGCCGGCCGGGGCTCGGATCTCCTATGGCGGTCGCCACCAGCTGAACCGCGACGCCCGGGTGGCCGTGGTCCCCGTGGGCTATGCCGACGGGTACCCCCGTAGTATGTCGGGTCAGGCCCAGATGCTCGTGCGAGGGCATCGCTGCTGTGTGCTCGGCAACATCACCATGGACGTGTGCATGCTCGACGTCACCGATCTGCCCGATGTGCGGGCGGGCGAGCGGGTGATCCTCATGGGGCGCCAGGGCAGCGAGACCCTCGACGTGCACACCTTGGCGAGCTGGGCCTCGGTGATTCCCTACGAGATCATGTGTGGGATCTCTAAGCGGGTGCCCCGCCATCGTTGCTGAACGGACCCATCGTCGGTCGAGCACCGCACCACGGATCGTCGAGCACACGGCGGCCGATCGCCGTACGCACGCGCTCTTCGTTGTTCGCGCGCGCGCTCGGTCGTTGAATGAACGATGTGCTCGGGTTGGCTCGTGGATCCCGCACCACGACCACCACGTTCCACCGCTTGAGCGCGATCCTCCGGGGCCCTTGACGAGGCCAGCCGTTCGCTCGTTCCATCATCCGAGGGACCAGTGGCCCAGTGGCCAAAGAGCCCTCCCCACGCAGACGTTCGAACGATGAAGCCCCGCATCATTCTCATCGTCGTCGTCGTAGCCGCGGCCCTGGGCCTGATCGTGCTCTTGACCGGACGTGAGGGCCCCGCGGATCGCTCGGAGACCGCCTCCGCCCCCGCAACGGCCGGTCTCGATCGCCAGGGGATCATCGCTCGGAAGATGCGCGCTCGGCAGGGCGGCGAGATCGATCTGTCCCCGGCGCGCGCGCACGGTCGGGTGATCGCGAGCGAGGGCGGGGCGGGGATCGCCGGGGCGATCGTACTGCTCACCCCCAAGGGCCTGGACCAGCGCTCACGTTCGATGACGCCCGGTGAATCCCCACGCCCGCTGCAGACGCGTACGGGGGCCGACGGCCGTTGGTCGATAGTTGCGGCTCCGGCCGGGCGGTACACGCTGTCGGCCGCCGCGGTCGGCTATCTGCCCGCGACGCGGGCCGACGTCACGCTAGCGGCCGGGCAGGACAACGGTGGGCTCGATCTCTCCCTTTCGCCCGGCGGCTACACGGTGCAGGGCACCGTCTCCGACATCGGTGGGGGGCCCGTGGAGGATGTCTTGGTCCAGGTGACTCGGCTGGACCAAGACAGCCCCTTCAACTTCGATCGCCCTGCGCTGGGGGTGTCGACCGATGGCGACGGGCGCTTCTCAATCCAGCTCCCCGACGGTCAGTATTCGCTGACGACCTTTCATCTGGACTATGTAGACGGGCAGGAGCGGCTGCGGATCGACGGAGGGCCCCGCACGATCGACCTGACGATCACTCCCGCCGCGAGCATCGAGGGGCGCGTGCTGGCCCGTGACACCGGCGAGCCCGTCGAGGGCGCGATCGTCAGCCGCAACAACGATGACAACGGTGCCTTCGTGGTGCACGGCCTGGGTGACACCCAGGTGATCACCGACGCCGAGGGTCGCTTCGTCCTGCGCGGGCTCGGGTCGGGGGTCATCCGGCTCAGCGCCGTCAGTCCGGGGTACGCCACCCGCCAGCCGGTCGAGGTGGTGCTCGGCGTGGCCGAGCAGGTGTCTGGCGTCGAGATCCTCGTCGATCAGGCCCTGACCGTCTCGGGTTTCGTAGTGGCCGCCGGCGACGAGGAGCGCGGTCTCGAGGGCGTGCTGGTGGGAGCCTGGTCGCTACAGCCGGGGCGCCTCTACGTCGCCTCCGGCCCCAGCGCGTCCGACGGATACTTCGAGATCTTCGGGGTGATGCCCGGCGGCTATACCGTGGGGGCGATCGGTGAGGAGGCGCTGCCCAACCTCATGGGGACCTCGGCCCAGGTCGTCGACGAGGACGTGCGTGACGTGCTGGTGGTGATGGATGCCGGCGTTCATGTTCGCGGGCGGGTCTCGCCGGGGGTCCCCGCCCGGGTCTCGGTGCAGGTCGATACCGAGGGCCTGTCGATGAGCACCATGATGCAGTCGATGTCCAACATGCTGGTGCGCGCCCGGACCGACGACGAAGGGCGCTTTGATCTGCACCCGGTGGCCACGGGCACCCTGACCGTGATCGTAGAGGCCGACGATGGTCGTCGCGGCCAGATCGACGTCGAGGTGGGCGACGCCGACATCGACGGGCTGGTGATCGATCTCGAGCCACGGGCCAGCATCAAGGGACGGGTCGTCCACGCCGGCGG
Source organism: Myxococcota bacterium (assembly GCA_039194325.1). Taxonomy (GTDB): domain Bacteria; phylum Myxococcota_A; class Polyangia; order Nannocystales; family Nannocystaceae; genus Paraliomyxa. The sequence continues at coordinate 36,413 of JBCCWC010000093.1, read as the reverse complement.
GGAGCCGGGGGCGGGCCTGACGGTGGATTTTCGTCGTCAGGATGCCCAGGGGCGCGGCATGATCTCGGTGAGCTTCGAGGGCAGCTCGCTGGGCACACAGACGACCGCGACCACCGATCAGGATGGCCACTTCGTGGTCAAGGGCCTGGATGCCGGCGACTACAATGTCACCGTGCGGCCCGGCCGAGGTCCCTCGTTGGCGTGGGCAGAGCCCGAGGAGCCCCAAGATCCTCGGGCGCCCGTGGTGGTGAGCGTGGCGTCGGGGGAGCAGCGTCAGGATCTCGTGCTCGCGGTGGAGGCCCAAGACGGGGTGATCACCGGGATCGTCGTAGGGCCCCACGGTCAGCCGCTGGCCGATGCCTGGGTGACCGCCCTGCGCCAGCAGTCCGCTCGGCAATGGAGCGAGGATCTGACCGCCGCCAGCCGTCGTCGTGGTCAGGCCGACCACGAGGCGGACGGCGACGACGACGTGATGCGGCAGTGGGAGATGTCCTTGTTTGCCGAGTCTCCCGTGCTGACCGACGCATCGGGGTGCTTCGAGGTTCGCGGGCTGCGAGACGGGATCTATCGCTTGCGGGCCGAGGCCCACGCAGACGGGGCGCGGGGCTTGATCGACGACGTCTCACTCGGGTCCGACGTGCGCATCGACGTGCAGGCCCTCGCAGGGCTTCGGGGGGTGGTCCGTCTTCGCGGTGAGCCGGTGGTCGAGTACACGGTGGAGGTCAAGGGGCGTGCCCTGCGATCCCGGCAGATCCACGCCCCCGACGGCCGCTTCGAGATCACCCGGCTCGACGCGGGATCCTACGACGTGATCGTTCGCGGCAAGGAGGGCACGGCCCGCGCCGAGGTGGAGATCGCCGAAGGAACGACGAGCGCGGTCACCCTTGAGATCGGGGGCTGGAGCTCGCTTCGCGGCCAGGTGATCGACGCCACCACCGGCGATCCGCTGCCCGGACTTTCGATCACCGTGCTGGGTGACGGGGGTCCCAGCGTGGGCTCGGTGATGGGCATGTTCACCGGGGTTGGTCCCCAGACCGACGAGGACGGCACCTTCACCGTGGGGGAGGTCCCGCCGGGCGAGGGGCAGATCCTGTTCTTCGACCGGGATGCGACCGGTATGTCTGGTGTGGTGGCCCAGGCCAACTATCAGGTCGAGGCCGAGGGCGAAGAAGATCTGGGGACGATCACCGGCGTCGCGCCCAGCTACATCGAGCCCGACGAGCGTGGCACCCTGGGCCTGACCGTCCAGGTGGCGACCTACGCCAAGCGACCGCGCGCCCCCGAGGCACGGGACGACCCGGACGAGGCGCTGATCGACCAAACGCCGCGGCTATGGGTGGTGCTGGTTGCTCCGGGGGGTCCGGCCGCCTACGAAGGCGTGGTGCCCGGGGACGAGATCGCCTCGGTCGACGGGACAACGGTTGTTCGCATGGGAGCGGCCAACGCGGCCAAGCTGCTGCAGCCCCGCTATGTCCGGGTGGGCGAAGAGGTCTCGCTGGAGATCCTTCATGCTGGCAGCCGCAACCAGATCACGCTGACCGCACAGTCACGCGGCTGAGGTTGGGACGATAGGCGATGGTTGAGCGCGTCAGGCCGGCGTGAACGGGGGGCGGACGTCGATTGTGATCCCGCGTTCGTTTCCTCGGGGCGCTCGCGGGGTCCTGATACGCATCCTGCTTCGACTCATGGGTCCTTCGATTGAAATCATCGGTCGATTGTCCCGAAAATGGCTTATGAATGTCGATTATTCATTGGATTGTCCTAAATCAAGCGGCTGTAAAGCGTTGTAGCCGTTGAATTGTCCCCAAATAGGCTAAAATGAAGCAATAAACGTCGATATTGTCTCAAATAAGGCGCCCGATGAGCTTCTTGCTCATCGGGCGGTCGCCAACCGAGCTCCCCAGACGCCTCTTGTCCCATCTCGAGGCGTGCCAAAGAGCATCCAGGGGACGCAAATGTCCACCGAACCGACCGGGACGAGCGGCTGGAAGCTCGCTCGGTGCACGATCAACCTGCGCTGGCGTTACTCGCGGCCGCGTCCGGGGCGGGGGCAGCAGGCGAAGGATCCTCCCCGTTCTCGCGGTCTTGGGGGGCGCGGCTCGGGGCAGGACCGTCGTTGGTCTCGTCCGTGTCCTCGGTCTTGGTGGTCGGTGGTGCTTCATCCGAGAGGGCGGGCGTCCCATCGCGGGCAGGCGCGTCGTCCGGCTCGGCGGCGGGATCCTCGGCCGTTGCGTTGGCCGGCGACGGCTCGTCATCCTCGCAGGCCTCGGGTCCGACATAGTCGGGATTACAAGGATCGCGGATCACCTGGACGTCTCCGGAGTCGGGCGGAGCGATGAGCTCGGGGGTCAGCCCGCGGGTCCGGGTCCACTGGGCGCGGACCTTGCGGAATACCATGCCGTCGACCGGATCGAATTCCTGGATCTCTCGGTCGAGCTCGACAGGATACCCATCACCGGCAAACAAGAGCACCGCTCGGGCCTGGCGCTCCACCGTCAATGGTCCCGCCTCGCCGACTCGCTGCTCGCGACGCTCTTGTTCCACCGCTAGCCGGCGTAGCGTCACGTCTTGGCTGCGGTGCTGATAGCTGCTCTCGATGCGCAGGGTCTGGTCGAGCGCGAGGCGTAGCCCGTCGGCGGTCTCGTGCTCGAGTTGGGCCGTCCACGGCTCGTTGCGCGACAGTGCGGTAGGGGGCAGGGGCACAAAGAATGCCTCCAGTCCGAGCAGGAGGGTCTCGATCACCTCGCGTAGCTCGGGGGGGGCGTCGTCGGGTGGCCGGGGCAGGGCCTGGATCCGACCATCGGGACGCACCAGGAAGCTGACCTGCATGCCCCGCAGGCGCGATCCGGCCAGCTCGAGCAGCTCGTTGGTCGAGTAGGTGGCCGAAGGCGGTAGATCCCAATCTAGCTCCACGCTGCCGAAGGTGGCGCGGACCTCCGTCCCCTCGGGGGTCGTGCCCAGGATCGCCATGGTGACGTCGCAGGTCGCCGTCTGGCTCAGTGGCTTGTCGAGCCCCTCGATGGCTCGCGTGTTGCCCACCCGCAGGTTGCCCTCGTAGCCCTGGCCCGCTTCCAGTTGGTAGGCGAGCGTCACCCCCGCGGGGGTCCGGATCCGCCGTAGCTCGGTCGACGTGGTACAGCCGCTGCCTAGACCGGGCCCGAGAATGGCGAGCACAGCGGCGAGTGCGAGGCGGCGAGCACGGAGCATGGGGCCGCAGGGTACGCACGGCGCCGGTGGCCCGACAAGCGGTGCGCCATGCCTGGCCGCTCGGGTCTCGCCTTGAGTTGTACCGGGGCGTGGGCGCGGTCGATCACTCGAGAGATCGGGCCGGGTGCTATGGTCGCCCGGGTCGCCCACCGGACGAGGACGTGCCCATGCGAGCCTTCACTCCATCGTTGTTTTCCTTGGCGTTGGTCCTGTACATGGTGCCGCTGGCCTGTGACCAGTCTCCGTCGAGTGAGTCCGAGGCCAAGACCACGCCCTCGGTCGAGTCTTCTGCCGAGGCCAAGGCGGGATCGAAGGCGGGATCCAAGGCCGAGCCCGACGGGGCCGTACCTCGTCCGGCCGAGCCCTCTGTGACGCCGGCCGAGGCCAAGGCCGTGCCGGCCTCACCGGCGGCGTCTGCCGCGGGCTCGACGGCGGCCCCGGCGGCGGCCCCGGCGGCGGCCTCACCGACAGCCCCGGCGGCGGCCTCACCAGTCAAGCCCGAGGTCCCGCCTCCGGCCAAGACCTCGCCCGACTCGAAGGCGGGCGAGCCGACCACGGGGACGACCAACAAGTCCCGCAAGCCCGAGGGGTCGGCTCGGCCCTCGCGGGGCGAGGGTCGACGCGTGGGGGCGTTCACCGACTGCGCGCCCTCGGAGACCTTCGCGGACGGGCGCTGTTTTTCGACCCATCAGGCGGCATGCAAGGCGCTCGATTGCAAAGGCTCGTGCATGCAGCTCAAGAGCATGCCCGCCCAGGCTCGTTGTACCTGACGCCCGATGGTACGGCTTGGTTCTCGGCGTCGTCTGAGGGTCATGCCGACCGATCGCACGATCCGTGTCGCCCTGTGGTAACCGGGACAAGCAATCGCTGCGGAGTCGCGAGCGGGGGATGGGTGGACGCCACCGGAGCGAGGTGTGCTCATCATCCATGCGGAGCCGCGAGCGGGGGATGGGTACCGCCACCGGAGCAAGGCGTGCTCATCCATCGCGAGGCGGTGGGGCTTCGATCTGCGGCACCCGTTCGAGCCGTGATGGCCGTTCGAGCCGTGATGGCCGTTCGAGCCGTGATGGCCGTTCGATCCGGGGCGGCGCTTCGATCCGCGGTGCCTCCTCGTCGGCCAGCGACTCCCAGCCGTCGACGGGCTCGTCTTGCTGGAGCGCTCGTGCCTCGGCCAGCTCGGCTCGACGACGCTCGGCGGCCTCCACCTTGGCTCGCTCGGCCTCACGATCGGGCGGGCCCGGGGGGCGCTGCTGGGTGAAGCTGGCCCCGTGCCCCTTGCTGGAATCGCGCACGTGTACCACGGGGCTATGCTGCAGATCGGAGGGGAGGTACCCCGTCCAGCCCTTGGGAAGCCTGGGACCGGCCCACTCGAAGATCCAGCGGGCGTCGAGCGGGGCCAGGTTGACGCAGCCGTGGCTCTTGCGATTGCCGAAGCGATCGTGCCAGTAGGCCCCGTGCAGGGCATTGTGCCCCTGAAAGAGCAAGACCCACGGCACCCCCTGCACCATGTACGGCTTGTCCTCGTACTCCTGGTTGGCCATGTCCATGCTGGCCACCTTGGCCCAGACCGGATAGTTGCCCAGGGGGGTGGGGGAGCCGCGGCCGCTGGACACCAGCGTGGCGTACTGCGCGGTCTGGCCGCGATAGGCCACCAGCACCTGCTCACCCACGTCCACGTCGAACCACTGGTCGTTGCCGGTGGTGTGCACCCGGTAATCGCTGAGCACCGCCAGCGGTGGCTCGACGATGTGGACCTCGTTGAGCGCGTCGGCTGCGATCCACTCGCCCTCGCCCACGCGCCACCATAGCGGTCGCACCGAGGCACTGCTGGGCTCGAGCAGGGGCACCCGCTGCCGCAGATCCACCGTGCGAACGACCGTGGCCTCGCGTGAGGCGTCGGCCCGCACCGGGGTCTTGTTCTTGCGTACCCATCCCAATAGGGGACCGGGCCGGTCCGCGTCGAGGTCCACCCCGTTCCACGCCGAGCCCTGGCCCATGTAGCCCACGTCCTCGCGAGGGACGAGCTTGCCGGCGGAAGTCTGCACGAACCGGCGCTCGCCGATATCCACCCCGCGGGCGATGACCAGGCTCATCCCCCGGGTCAGCGGGCGCTCGGGGATGTCGGCCTCGGCCGCGTCCGCGTTGGCGTAGCTGGGTGCCCCGTCGCGTCGCACCAGGGCGTAGGCGTGGGGGAGCCGCTTGCCCTTGGCCACCGGCAGGGCGACGGTTGTCTCGGGCGGCTGCTCGCTGGGCCGCACGTGCCGGGAGCACACGTAGCCGAAGGGCCAGACCGCGTACCAGATCTTGCCCTGGCAGCCCTCGTCGTCGCGGCTTGGCACCTCCCCCCGCACCACCAGGCGGGTCCCCTTGACGATCGTGGCCACGCGCTTGTGCGGCACCCAGGGGCGCCCCCGTATCACTGTCTCCAGATAGCGCGCCTCGACGTAGCGGGTCTCGGAGGGCTCCACTTGCACCTGCTGCGGCCCACCGGGGGGCTCGGTGCCCAGCATGGCGGCGACCGTGTGGGTCAGGAGCATGGGTCCGAGCAGGCTCATCGAGGGCACGCTACCATCGTCATCACGGGCGACGGCACCCATACGCGCCGCCGGGGCGCGCTGTTCCCCGCCCGCGTGCGCTGGCTGCTCGTGGGCCTGGGGCTCGTGGCGATCGTGGCGTTGGCGGCGCCCTGGTGGAACATTCCGCGCGACCAGGCCGATTCGGCCGGCATGCTCGCGCACCTACACGCGCTGTTCGTCGATGCGGATCTGCTCTACGACGATGAGTACGCCGTCCTCCAGATGTCGCCGCTGTTCGCCTTCGTGACCGACGAAGGGGTGGTGTCCAACCATTGGCCCGCTGGCGCCAGCTGGTTGCAGGCCCCGGGCTACGGGCTGGGGATTGTGGCCGCCAAGGCACTGGCGGGGCTGGGGATCGGTCGGGGCTCCTCGTTGGGGGTGGTGGTTGTGCTCGCGGTCCGGGCGTGGGCGATGCTGGTGCTGGTGGCGATGACGATCGCCGTCGCCCGGCTGTGTACCGTCGCTCAGCCCGATTCCGACACCCGGAGCGCTCGCCGGGCGGGATGGCTGGTCTCGGTCGGGATCGTCCTGGGCACCCCGTGGCTCTACTACGCCGCCGAGGCTCCGGTGCGTCCGCACCTTTGGGGAGCCGGGCTTACCCTGGCCGTGGTGGCACTATGGAGGCGACCCGATCGGGGCTTGCCGTACGCTCGCACGATGGCCCTGGCCGCGCTTGTCGGCCTGGCCACCTATGTGCGGCCTCAGCTGGCGCCGCTTTGGCTCTTGGTGGTGCACGACGCTTGGTCGGGTCCCCGGCGGTGGCGACGATTGCTGCTGGGCACGGCGGTCTTCGTGCCCTGGCCCTTGCTGCACCTGCGGACCCAGTGGTGGATGTACGGAACCCAGCTGTCCGACTACGGGGGGTCGGTCTCTCACCACCTGTCGTACTTCTTGCTGTCGACCCACCACGGAGTGGTGCCCTGGTGTCCGGTCATCATGCTGGCGCTGGTGGCCATGGGGGTCAGTGCGGCCCGGCGCGAGCGCGGTGCGTGGCTGTTGCTGGGGTTGGTCCTCGTCCAGCTGTGGGTCGACAGCGGCATGCGGGCGATCGAGCCCCGCGCGGTGCTGGGCACGCGCACCTGGTCCGGGGGGGTCTCGTTCGGGCCGCGCAAGCTCGTCGAGGTGCTGCCGCTGATGCTGCCGGGGTTCGCGAGCCTGGTGGCCCTGGCGCGCGCGCGAGGGTACGGGCGAGCGCTGGCCGGGCTTGCGGTGGCGCTTTGTCTACCCACCGCGTTGCTGCACCTGTCGGCCTGGCTCGACCCCGAGGCCACCACCGGTGGGATCATGGGAAGTGTGGAGTATGGGGCGGCCCTGCGCCGGCCGTTTCGACCGGAGGCCTGGAGCGCTGCATGGGCGCAGCGGGGGGTGCCCCTGGGAGTGCCCGTGAGCATCACGGTGACGGTGACCCTACCGCTGCTGCTGATGGGCATCGGGGTCGTCGCGTGGAGTCGCCGCCGAGCGGAGCGTCCGGTGCCTTCGCGGGTGGTCGCGGTCGGGGTGGTGAGCGTCCTGTTACTGATGCACGGTTGGTTGTCGGTGTTGCTGGTGCGCAGTGACGCCGCCCGCGAACAAGAGCCCCACCGCATGCTCGACGCGGCCAAGACGATGACGCCCGCTCACTATGCCACCGTTGGGCGGATCGATGCGCACCACGAGCAGCTGCGGCGCCGTCTCGGCGCAGGCGCGGCACCTCGCCGGTGATGACGCCGTGCGCATCGGGGGCGCTGGGCATGCCCCGAGTCGGGGCTTGGCCGTCAGCGTTCACCGCACCACGGTCGGCCCGCCGAGCACGGGCAGTACCCCGCCGGGCCGGTCGTCGACCAGGGCCGCCTTGCCCTTGCGACGGGCTCGGCGGGCCTCGTCGCCGTACACGAGCGGTCGCTCGGTGACCGGTTGGGCCGCGAATGCGTCGACCCAATCGCGGTAGCGGCCGCCGGCGTGGACCGCCTGCAGAGCCGCCCGGCCGCCCTCGACCCCGCGTTGCGCCAGCAGGTACTCCACATGAGCCCAGCGGGGCGACTGGGGCCGAAGCTCGATAGTACCCCGCAGCGCCCGGCGGATCCGACGAAGCCGGGCGTCGGCCGCCTTGACCCCGAGGAAGGGCTGGCCGTCGAGCGGCGTGTTGCGCTTGGCCACGAAGGTGGAAATGGTGAACGTCAGGCGCACGATGCTGGCGAGCTCGTGAGCGAACTCGATGAGCTCGTCGACGTCCTGCTCGGTCTCCCCGGGGGCGCCGATCATCTGATAGAGCTTCAGGCCCCGAAAGCCCCCGTGCTCGGCCACGAGGCGGGCGGCTCGGCGTAGATCGTCGGCGTGGATCTTGCGATGCAGCGCGCTGCGCATGCGCTCGCTGATCCCGTCGGAGGCCACCGTGATCTGCCGGTAGCCGCCGCGCGCGAGCAGGTCGAGCAGATCGGGCGTGAGCCGATCGGCGCGCAAGCTCGAGATCCCGACCCCGCGCCCCCCCTCGATCACCCGGGCCACGAGCTGCTCGAGCTTGGGGTGATCGGTGACCGCGGCCCCGACCAGCCCGACTCGCCGGGCGTGCTCGGGGATCCGTGACAGCGGGGCCTCGATGTCGAGCAGGCGCATGCCCCCGGTGGTGGCTCCCCGCATCACACAAAAGGTGCAGCGCCGGGAGCAGCCACGCTCGGGCTCCACCAGGAACATGTCGGCCAGCTCGGTGTTGGGGGTGGTGATCGCCGAGTGGGCGGGTAGCCACTGCCGATCGGCGCGGGCCATCGAGGCCAGCGGCTCCAGCAGCCCCGGGGCCACCTCGCCCTTGATGGTGTGGGGCAGTGACGCGGCGTGCTCGATCCTTGCTTCGCGGCTACCGGTGGTGAGCAGGCGCTCGACGATCTCGGGCAGCAGTTGCTCGCCTTCGCCAAAGGCCAGCAGATCTACGAAGGGCAGCAGCGCCGAGGGGTTGCTGGTGGTGAGCGGACCTCCGGCCACGATCACTGGATCGCGAGGGCCTCGCTGGGCGGCCAGCACGGGGATCCCTGCGCCCTCGAGCAGCCGGATCACCCCGGTGATCTCCAGCTCGTAGGAGACCGACAGGGCGAGCACCGGGTAGTCGGAGACCGGCCTCGCGCTCTCGTAGGCGAGGATCGGGATCTTGGGCTGCGGCCAGGGCAAGGCGGCTGGCTCCCACGGGTCGGGCAAGAATGCCCGGTGTGCCCCGGGGCCTTGCTCGTTGAGCTGCCGATAGAGGGTCTGATAGCCCAGGCTCGACATCCCCACCCGATAGGGGCTGGGGTAGACCATACATACGGGCGCGCTACGATCGAGGCCGAGCGTGCCTCGCTCGTCCGCGAGACGAGCCTCAATCTGGGCCCGTACGGCCGCCAGCGAAGCGCGATTGGCCACGGTGGGCTCTCAAAAGCGCAGCGTGGCTGCCGCTGCGCCGCCCCCACGCAGCACGGCGGGGCCCACCCCCGTCAGGCGAGGACCGGAGCGGCGTGCGTTCTTATCTCGGGATTTCTTCTTGCCGGCACGGTCGAGCACGATGAGCGTGATCCCGATCGCCGCGAGCACGCCGCCGCCAACGAACATGGCCACGCTGGCCGTGTTGGCCGCGGGCAACCCAGAGCGATCGAGGTTGGCGACGTCGTCGTTGCTGTAGTCGCCGGCGGGAAATCCGGTGGCGCCCGGCCGAGACAAGGAGGCGAGCTCCTTGGCGCGCTGGTTGGCGATCGCAGCGCTGATGACCCCGCCGATGAGGCCCAAGCCCCCGACCGAGGTCAGCACTGCGCCCGTGATCAGCTTGGGCCCCGCGCCGGCATTGGCTTCTCGCTCGCGGTCGGCCTGCTCTTCCCGCTCGCTGCGTCGACTGGTCAGCTCGGGCGCGTCGTCGTTGTCCTCAAGCGGCGGGGTCGTGGTGACCACGGGAGCCACCACCGGGGCGGGCTCGGCGGGCGCGGGCGCGGCCTTATCGCAGCCCGAGCGCTCGATCTCCAGCATCTTCTCCTGGGCCTGAGCTCGGGCGGGGTGCTCGGGCACCAGGTCGAGGAAGCGCTGGAAGGCGACCTTGGCCTTGACGCAGTCGCCCAGATCGTAGGCAGCCAGACCAATGTTGATGTTGAAGACGTGCAGACTCGGTGCGTAGGTGTTGTAGGCCTCTTCGAATTTGGTCAGCGCGGTCGCAGCGTCGCCCTCGTTGAACGCGGCATCACCCTCGCCATACAGCTGTTTGGCCCGTTCCATCCGGTCTTCGTCGGACATGGTGGCGACGTCCTGAACAGCGGCGACCACCGGCAGGGGAGCCAGGGCGATCGACAGGGAGAGCGCGGCGAAGAGCGAGGCTGGTGTCCAGGTCATGGTCTCATTGGGGCCCGATCGAAGGGTCGATGATGCGGGACGGTCGGGACCCCAGGGGTACCCGACCGTCGTTGGAAGCGTGTTAGCCGAACGGATTGACCGTGGCGGCCTTCTTCTTCTTTTTCTTTTTCTTCTTTTTCTTCTTGGGCTTGGGCTTGGGCTTGTCGGCCGCAGCGGGGGTTCCCGGCTGATCCGGCGTCGCGCCCGGCTGGCCCGGCACCGCCCCCGGTTGGCCCGGCACTGCCCCCGGCTGACCTGGCACCGCACCCGGCTGGCCCGGCACTGCACCCGGTACCGCCCCCGGTTGGCCCGGCACCGTACCCGGTTGGCCTGGCACGGGCGTGTCCCCGGGAGCGGGGGGCGGGGGCTCGGCGACCTTGGTCTCCGCGGGCTTGACTGCCTCGGTCTCGGTCTTCGAAGGAGCGGGAGGGGGCGGGTCCTTGAACATGAACATCGCCGCCACGATCCCGCCGAGGACCACGATGCCTCCTCCGATTCCAATCGCCAGGCCCGCGGTCGAGCCGCTCTTGGGCGGCGGCTCGTAGGTCGCAGCCGCGGACGCAGCCGCGGCGGCGGCCGGGTCTTGGGGCGCGACCGGCATCGCAGCCATCACGGTGCCGCCGGGGGCAGGGGCTGGTTCGGGGATCTCCGGCTCCTCCGGCATCGTGGGCGTCATCGCCAGCTCGTCGACCAGCTGCCCCAGCAGGTCGTCGAAGGCGTCGGCGTTCTGGCCCTGTCGAGAATTGCTCACGGCCTTGGGTCCTTTCCTCCGGGCGTCACCGCAACCGGAGTGTATCCTTTCGATCTTTCATCGGACAAGAGAAGAGGTCGACTAGGGCAGGGCGCGCGCGGTGGGCTCGGCTCCCAGGGGATCGAGGCCATAGTCGGTCAGGCTGCGCACCAATGCTTCGACGCGACGGTGCAGCTCGGCCAGCCGGCGACCTCGGCGCGGCCCTACGGGAATGGGGGCGCGATGTGGACCGGTGACTCCGTGCCCGGTCACCGTGCGATCGGTGAGGTTCGGCGGGAGGTTCGGTGGGAGGTTCGGTGGGAGGTTCGATGGTGGGTGATCAGATCGTTCACGGTCGGGGCCAGGCGAAGTTCCCGAAAGGGTCCGCGGCACCTCGTAGAGACGACAGCGCTGCTCGTCCATGTACACGCCCCGGCTCACCTCGAGCTGTAACGCATGCAGCCCCTGCTGGGGTCTGCCGAAGCGCCGCACCAGCTCGCCACCTCGATAGGGCTCGTTGACCGTCACCTGCAGCGACTCGCTCCACACGGGCCCGCGAAGCGCGGCCAAGGCGGTGGTCTCCACTCGGGGATCGCACGAGCGGCCGGCCAACGTACCCAGCACCAGGTCGGGGCCGACCGAGCTGGGCATGCTGTGCGCGTCGAGCAGGATCGCAAAGCCGAAGCGCCGGCGGCGGCGCTCGAGCAACACCTGGAGCGCGCGATGATAGGGCGCGTGGTAACGCTCGATCCGGTTGCGGAAGTGCGCGTACGGCAATGGACCTCGCAAGATCGGCACGTTGCCGATCGCCACCGTCCACACCACCCCGCGCCCGGGGCGACCTGCGTCGCGATCGGCCTCCGGTTCCTCACCATGGACCTCGATCCCCGGGTTGCGCCGGGGGCGAGGTGCGGGGTGGTCGGGCACGATCCGGCGCGAGACATCATCGGCTGCCCGGTTGAGGTCGGCCACCAGCCGGCTGTAGACCGCGGTCACGCATGCCGCGCCCCAATGTGTGGCGGTATCGTACAACGTGTGGACGTCATAGTCGGCATTGCGTGGGAAGTCCACCGGTGGTTCGGGCGCCAGATCGTGGGGCCACGCCAGTCCCACGTGGGGAAAGCTGATGACCAACGGTGACCACTGTGCGGCGGGGCAAAACCGTATGGGCATGCGGCCGTTCGCCGGAAGTCCCAGATCCTCGGGAGTCAGTCGCTCGTGAGCCGCATCGGACATCGGCGAAGGAAGGATGTCTCTTACGATAGCAGCCACGGGCAGGGGTCCGAAGTAAAGACCGAGGTGCGATAAAGTAGGTTTTTAGCGTTCAGATACTTATAAATACATACCAAAATGATCACGAGGCCAAGTTTTTGTCGGAAAGCCAACCGTAAGCCGGGGTCTTTAGTGATGGACATGGCGGGGCTCGACGTTCTCCCGCGCGCCCCCGGCTTGCGGACCTGCAGCTGGGTGGGGTGAACCCCGAGCTCCATCGGATCCTCCGTCGACTCGCATCGCGCGAGCGCCCGACGCCGCAGCCCTGGCTGCGGCGTTGCTTTTTCGACCGTCGAGCTCCGGATCCCTTCGATTGAACGCTCCGGTGGGCGCGTGGTCATCGTCGCGGGGCCCAAGAGATCTTCAAGCACGGAGATCGCCTCTCGTCGGGGGCCAGATGCGACGACGCCCACCGACCTTCACGAGGTGGTGGGCGACGTAGTTTGGGGTGACCCCACCGGGAATCGAACCCGGGTTTCTGGGATGAGAACCCAGCGTCCTAACCGCTAGACTATGGGGCCGGAGTTGGCTCGGGGACAAGGATTCGAACCTTGATAAGCAGCACCAGAAACTGCTGTCCTACCCTTAGACGATCCCCGATCAGGAGTGGTTGTTGGGGGCGGAAAGATGCGCAAAGGCTCGGACGCTGTCAAGGTCCCTCGGGTGTGAAATCTCCGTGAACGTCGGTCCGGACCCGTTCGCGAGCGGATGAGCCCGAGTGGTAGCCGGATCGTCTGGGCGGGTTGAGGACACACGGGTGGGGTAGGCTCCGGTGCATGCCGCCTTGCGTCGATACCGCAGCACGACCGCTCGCTTGCTCGCGCCGGTGGGCCCTCGGGGTGGGCCTGGGGCTGGCCGTGGTGGGCCTTGTGGGATCGCCCGCCTGCCGTCGGGGGGCGACCGCGTCCGGGGGACAGCCTACGGTGGAGGGCCCGGTCTCCTCGGTGGCGGCCGCGACCGAAGAGCGGCAGATGCCCGCGGGGCCGGCCCGACCGCCCGAGGTGGCCCTGGGCACTCAGGGGGCGGTCAGCAGTGCCGAGGCCCACGCCAGCGAGATCGGCGTGGAGGTGCTCCAGCGGGGGGGCAATGCCGTGGACGCCGCGGTCGCGGTCGGCTTTGCCCTGGCTGTCACCCATCCGTCGGCTGGCAACCTGGGCGGCGGAGGCTTTTTGGTGGTGCGCTTGGCCGATGGCACCACCGCCACGATCGACTATCGCGAGAAGGCCCCCGGCGCGGCCTCGCGCGACATGTACCTCGACGCCAAGGGGGAGCCCAGCAACGAGCGGCTCTTGGGGCCCAAGGCGGCCGGGATCCCGGGGACGGTGGCCGGCCTGGGCCTGGCCCACGAGCGCTTCGGTTCGCTGCCTTGGAAGGATCTGGTCATGCCCGCGGTGGCCCTGGCGCGCGACGGCCACGCCCTCGACCGCTTTCACGCCGAGGATCTGGCGTATGGCTCGGATCGGATGGTCAAGGCGGGCTACGAATCCTCCGCGGCCTACTACCGCAAGCCCGACGGCAGCCCGTACGCCCAGGGCGATACCTGGGTCCAGCCCGAGCTGGCCACGACCCTGCAGCTCATCGCCCAGGGGGGTCCTCGGGCGTTCTACGACGGCGATCTGGCGGCCACGATGGCGCGCGAGGTGTCCACGGCGGGGGGGATCTGGAAGGCCGAGGATCTGGCCGCCTACACGGCGCAGCTGCGCGAGCCCATCGTGTTCCCGTATCGCGGTCACGAGATCGTCACCATGCCGCCGCCCTCGGCGGGGGGGGTCGTGCTGCGGCAACTGCTCGCCGCCGCCGATACCCTCGATCTGCAGCAGCACGACTGGCGCGGCGGTGCCGAGGTGCACCTGTTCGTGGAGGCCATGCGCCGCACCTACGCCGATCGCAACATGCTGCTGGGCGACCCCGACTTCGTCACGCTGCCCATGGAGCAGCTGCTCGACACCCGCTACGTGGCCCAGCGGATGTCCGACATCGATCCGGATCACGCCACCCCATCCGATGAGGTCGGGGCCGGCCTGCCGGCGCGCCCCGAGTCGGAGGAGACCACCCACTTCTCGGTCGTCGATGGGCAAGGGGGGGCGGTCTCCAACACCTACACGCTCAACCTGGGCTTCGGGGCCAAGTTCGTGGTGCCCGGGGTGGGGGTGCTGCTCAACAACGAGATGGATGACTTCTCCGTCAAGCCGGGCACGGCCAACATCTTTGGCTTGGTACAGGGCGAGCCCAACAAGATCGAGCCGGGCAAACGGATGCTCAGCTCCATGACCCCCACGATCATCACCAAGGACGGAGAGCTACGCGCGGTGGTGGGTACCCCGGGAGGCCCGACGATCACCACCACGGTGGCGACCGTGATCCGGGGCATGCTCGACTATGGCCTGCGCCTCGATGAAGCGATCGCTTCTCCCCGGGTCCATCACCAGTGGAAGCCCGATCAGATCTGGACCGAGGAACGGCTCGATCCGAAGACCGAGCAGGCGCTGCAGGCCAAGGGACACGCGCTGCGCAAGCGATCGGGCATGGGGCACGCCAACTGCATCGAGGTGGATCCCCAGACCCGGGGATTTCGCGCCGTGGCCGACGTAAGCCGCGATGGCGGAGCGGCGGTGGCGTACTGAAACCCGGGAGTGTCGACGAGCCGATGCCTACCGTCTTACTGTTCGATATCGATGGCACCCTCCTGAATGCACATGGGGCGGGGCGTCGGGCGATGGAGGCGGGGTTCTTGGCCGCAACCGGCCGGGCCCTGGCTTCGTTTCGCTTCGCGGGGATGACCGATCCAGCGATCGCCCGTGAGGGCCTACGAGCGGCCGGCTTGTTGCCGGATGGTGCCTCGGGGCCGGGCGTGGAGCCGATCGTGGAGCCGGGCGTGGAGCCGGGCGTGGAACCGACCCAAGCGGGGCTCCACGCACAGATCCAAGCGATCATCGAGTCCTACCTCGAGCACCTCCCCGCGCAGTTGCAGGCTCGGGCGCCGCGGGTCCTGCCGGGGGTCCGCGAACTGCTCGACCATTTGATGCGCACACGCGATGGCGCGGCGGTGGGGCTGGGAACGGGCAACGTGGAAGCGGGAGCCCGTGCCAAGCTGCGAGCGGCCGGGCTCGATGCATACTTTGCGTTCGGAGGGTTCGGCTCCGATCACGAGCAACGGGCGGAATTGCTGCGGGCGGGGGTACGACGAGGAGCCGCTCGACTGGGAGTGCCCGTGTCGAGCTGTCGGGTGCTGGTGATAGGAGATACGCCGCGTGATGTGGCGGCGGCCCACACGATCGACGCGGAGTGCCTAGCCGTGGCTACATCGCACTACGATGTGGAGACGCTGCGGGCGACCCGACCCTCCGAGGTCGTTTCCGACCTACGGGCGCCTCGAGCCCGCGCGTGGCTGGAACAGCGCCTTGGCTGAGGGCGGATTCGGGCGACGCGGTGCGGATCCGTGCCGGTTCGTTTTAGCGTGACTGGTCGGCGAGTCTTGATCCACCGACGGTGCGCAGCAACGCCCGGGCTGGGCGCGCGACGGTGTGTGCGGATCGTGCATGGACGACGAACTGTCGCGACGTTCGGGTATTGGCGCGGCCCGTCGGTGTGCCATCCTAACGATGCGAGGGATTGGCCCATGAACGTCTCCGACACCATGCGAGAACTCGGGATCGACAAGGAGAACTTCCGCACGCTCGGGTTGTTGCCGCTGATCGTCGTGGCCTGGGCCGACGGGGCGGTGCAGCGGGCGGAGGAGTCGCTCATCCGCCGGGTCGCGCGGGACAAGGGGTGGCTGGTCGGCAGCGGTGAGGCGCTGCTGGAGGGGTGGCTGCGCGAGCCGCCCGACCAGACCTACGTGGACAAGGGCCTGGCCCTCATCAAGGCGCTGGCTACGGATCGCCACCGCTTTGCCGAGGCCATCACCAGCGAGACCCTGCGCCACCTGCTGGTGCTGTGCAAGGAAGTCGCCGAGGCTGCGGGGGGATTTTGGGGCCTGTCCGAGCCGATCAGCGAGCAAGAAGAGCGTGCGCTGGTCCTCGTCGCCGAGGCGTTCGACATCGGTGATACCCAGACCTGGCGGCGGATCGTCTCCGACCACGAGGCGCTGCCCTCTCGCCAGGCGCCCGGCCCCCGGGGTCACCTGCTGGTGGGGGAGCTGCCCGCGGTCTCTCGCGATCCTCTGGGCCTGCTGATGCGGTGCTTTCACGAGTACGGCGACGTGGTGCGTCTGCCGATGCCGGGGCAAGAGTGGTACCTGCTGTCGCATCCCGACCACGTCAAGCACGTGCTGGTGGATCACGCCCGCAACTACATCCGCGGGGTCAGCTACGATCGGTTTCGCCTGTTGTTCAACGACAGCATCGCGACGACCGAGGGCGAGCAGTGGCGCATGCGTCGGCGGATCGCGCAGCCACTGTTCCACCGCCAGTCGGTGGCGAGCATGGCCGACATGATGGTCCGCTGCACCGCCGACATGGTGGATCGATGGGCGGATCGTCCTCAGCGAGCCTCGCTGGATCTCGCGGTCGAGATGCCCCGGCTGACCCTGCGGATCATCGGGTTTGCCCTGTTCGGCGTCGACCTTCAGGATGCCAGCACGCGCGAGCTGGCCGACGCGATGGTGGTCGCCCTGGAGTACATGGCGGGCAGCTCCAACCCGTTCCGCATGCCCACCGCCGTGCCGACCCGCTCCAACCGGCGATTTGCACGGGCGATGAAGGTCTTCGAGTCGTTCGTCCTTCGAACCCTCGCCCAGCGCCTCGAGGACGGCGAGCGACACGACGATCTGATGTCGATGCTGCTCGATGCGGTCGATCCCGAGACCGGCGAAGGGCTCACCCATCTGCAGATCCGCAACGAGATGCTCACGTTCCTGGTGGCTGGCCACGAGACCTCCGCCTCCACCCTCACCTGGATGTTCTATGTGCTATCGCGTCACCCCATCGTCGCCCGACGGGTCGACGACGAGATCGCGAAGGTGCTGGGGGATCGGACGCCCACCGTGGCCGATCTCGACGCACTGCCCACCATCATGACGGTGATCCAGGAAACGATGCGCATCTATCCCTCCGCCTTCATGTTGCCTCGGGAGGTCGTCTCCGAGGATCGGATCGGGGGCTACACGATCCCGGCCAAGGCGTGGGTCCTGCTATCGCCCTACATCACCCACCGGCGTCCCGATGTATGGGACAACCCCGAGGGCTTCGACCCGGAGCGTTTCACGCCCGAGGCCAACGCCAAGCGTCACCCGGGCGCCTACTTCCCATTCTTCGCTGGGCCCCACAAGTGCATCGGTCAGGCCATGGCCATGATGGAGATCAAGCTCATCCTGACCACGATCCTCCAACGCTGTCGCCTGGAACTTTGGCCCGGCTTCGAGCCGGGCCTGGATGCGCATGTTGCGCTGCGCGCGAGCAACGGCATGCTGATGCAGCCACGCTGGCTTGGCCCAGCCAGTTGAACTATTGATGCCGAGGCCGGCTGGGGACGCGCGACTGCGTCGCGCCCGGCGAACTATTGATGCCGAGGCCGGCTGGGGACGCGCGACTGCGTCGCGCCCGGCCTCGGTCTTGCCCACGGGGCACCCAGGAGGAGGCGCTACAGTTCGTGCGCTGCGTATTTTGCGCTGGTTGAAATTCCTCAAGGATCTCGGGAACCGGGGCGGCTTTGCCGTGTCCTTGGGGGCGGGTGGTGCCCGCTGGGTAGCACGATTGCCACCGACGTACGTTAGGCGGAAGCGGCGATGGATCGAATCGGCGAATACCTGATCTCCCGGCTCGTCGGCGAGGGGGGCATGGGCAAGGTCTACGAGGCGCAGGAGCGTCTCTCCAAGCGGAGGGTGGCGCTCAAGGTGCTCCGTCCGGAGCTGGCCCGGTCCGAGGATGGGCGGCGCCTGTTCCTCAACGAAATGACCATCTTGGCGCACCTGGACCACCCCAACGTGGTCCGCTGCCTGGCGTGCCAGGAGGTCGACGGTGAGCTGGTCATGGCCCTCGAGTACCTCGAGGGGCCCACCGTGCGGCAGATCCTGGTCGATCGCGGCCGCCTGCCGTGGACCGAGGCCACCGCGCTCGTGGTCCAGATCGCCGCCGGGCTCGCGGCGGCTCATGGGCAGACCCCGCCGATCGTACACCGAGACCTCAAGCCCGAGAACGTCATCGTGCTGCCCGACGGGCGAGTCAAGGTGATGGACTTCGGGATCGCCAAGGTGCTCGAGGCCATGCGCCAGGGCACGACGCACTCGGTGGGCACGCTGCAGTACATGAGCCCCGAGCAGATCGACGCCGGCGAGGTGGGGCCCAAGGCCGATCTGTACGCCTTGGGACTGTCGCTCTACGAGCTGTTGGCCGGCCATCCGCCGTTTCGCTCGGCCTCGCCCCGCGAACTGCTCAATCTCCATTGCACCGAGCCCGCCCCGCCGCTGCCCGAGGACGTCCGCCGAGGCCTGCCCAAAGGGGTCGAGCGCATGGTCTTCGCTCTATTGGAAAAGCAGGCCCAGGCTCGGCCCGAGTCGGCGCAGGCGGTGATCGAGGCGCTCGAGCCGTTCTCGGCCGCCCAGCTCGATCTCCGTCCGCCGTCGTCCCCGTCGTCGACCCTGCCCCGGGCCGACAGCGTGCCCCCCGTAGCCCCCCATCCCCCAGCCGGGCAGACCGAGGGATCTACGGCCAACCCGGTGCCCCCTCCCGCGGTCGCGGCCGACACGGTCGGCCTCATCGAGCGCGCCAGCGGGCCACGGCAGATCCCGACCGCGCTCGCGCTGGTCATCATCGTCGTCCTGTCGGCCATGGCCGGGGTGGTCACCTATCTCGTGCGCGCTGGGGTGGCCTCCGGGGCGACGAGCGATTCCTCTGCGGTGACGGCAGTGGCCGGTCCGGCACGGTGACCAACGCGATCCCATCGGGTCGTCCGCCGGAGCAGCCGGTGTGCCGGGAGGAGCCGGTCGGTCGGGCCCTTCGTCAGTGGCGGACCGACGGTTCGGAGCTGTGGCGGTGGTCGGCACCGGACGACCCGGCAGTGACCCGGCTGCGGGCCTTCGGTGCGCAGGGCCTGGGGGGGTTCGTACAGGTCGGTCGCGATCGGCACGGGGTGTGGCTCTACCGGCCGCCCGCGCCGGTGCGACTGGATGCCTGGCTGCGCGAGGGGCCCTATCCCTGGTCGGTGGTGCAGCCGGTGCTCGATGCGCTGCTCGAGCGCCTCGAAATCAGCGAATCGCAGAGCCTTTGGATCGGGCCGCTGCGACCGGCCGAGGTCGCCCTCGATCCGACCACCGCCGATCCGACCACCGCCGATCCGACCACCGCCGATCCGACCACCGCCACCGTGACCCTACGGGCCGAGGGACTGGCGCGCAGCCTGTGCGGAGGGCCGCCAGAGCCGAGTCCGGACAGTCCCGGCCTATCGCGGTGGATCCCGCCCGAGGTGGCGCGCGGGGAGCCCTGGGACCGCGCGGCCAACCGATACGTCGTGGGCCTGGTGCTCTATCGGGCACTGGCTGGCCATCACCCGTTTTCCGGTCAGGGGCTGCGTCGTGGTCTGGAGGAGCAGGCCCAGCGGGGTGCACCGCCCCTGGCCGACGGCGTGGCGGCTGCGCTCCCGCCCGGGGTGCAGTCGCTGTGCCTGGCCCTGCTCGAGCCCGATCCAGCCCAGCGTCCGAGCTCGGCCGCGGCGGTCCGGCGGCGGATGTCGATGCCGAGGCCGGCTGGGAATGCGCGACTGGGTCGCGACCGGCCTCGATCTTGCCCAAGCGGCACCCAGGAGGGGCCGTCACCGGTCCCCTCATCACCGGTCTCGCGGGCTGTGTCCCCGACGGGCGCTCGTTTGCCGGCGGCTCGGTCTGCCTGGTGGGGTCGCCTGTCGCTCATGGTGCCCGTGCTCGGTGGGCTCGGGCTGGCGGCGGTCCTCCAGGCCCAGGTCGAGCCTCCCGCCACCCCGGCGGCCCCTAGCGTGGGAGCGGTCGCCCCGCTGACCCTCGACCGCACCCGTCCCGACGACTGTGCGCAGTGCCATCCTCGTCAGGTGGCCCAGTGGACGCAGTCGGTCATGGCGCACTCGGCCCAAAGCCCGCTGTTCCAGGCGCTCGAGATGCTCATCGAAGAGCAGGCCGGGCGGGACTTCGAATGCCCCGAAGGCGCCGGGGTGCTGCGCAAGGCCGATCCACGCACGGCCTGCCGAGATCGAGACAGCGGTCTGCCGATCACGGGCTCGGGCGGGGAGCACTGGTGCGTCAACTGTCACACGGCCGGCGAGAACCTCCGAGCGCGCATGCCCGCCTGGGACGGCCGGGCCCGCCGATCCGACAGCCGCCAGCCGTTGCGCGACCTGCTGCCACCGGCCACCATGGACGGGATCTCTTGCGTGGTGTGCCACACCGCCCATGGCCCGGTGCGCCCCGGTCACGCGGCCCAGGGTCGCTACGAGGGCAACCCCGACTGGGTCTCGTTCGTCACGGGGCAGCGGTTCTCCTCGCGCCCCGAGGATGCCCGCGGACAGCCGGGGATCGCCAACAGCGGCTATGATCTGGACGCCACGGTGTTCGTCGCCGACGGCGGTGAGCCGGCCCTGGCCGGTGGAGTGCACCGGCGTCCGTCGCCGCAGGCCCGCGACTACCTGCGCAGCAGCGAGTTTTGCGGCTCCTGTCACGATGTGCGGTTGTTCGGCACCGATGTGCTGGGCGTTCGCGATCGCGGCGAGCACTTCAAGCGCCTGCGCAATGCCTACTCCGAGTGGGCAGTGTGGGCCCAAGATGAGCGCCGGGCTGGTCGCGAGCCGGCCAGCTGCCAAGACTGTCACATGAGCGAGTACCCCGGGATCTGCGTGGACGACAGGGCAGGGTTCGGGGAGGCCTTCGTCGATCCCGGGGCCACGGCGCTGCGCCGCGCCTGCCCCCCGGGCACGCACTTCGAGCCGCGGGCTCCAGGAGTCTACCCTCAGCAGCGGCCGGCGATCGGCTCGGACGCGGCCCGACCGGTGACCACCCACTACTTCTCCGGGGTCGACGTGCCCCTGTCGCCCGATCTGGCGGGGCGTCTTTTGGACGATCCGAGCCTCGACGAGGCCGGCTTGCCCCGGGGGCTCCGGCCGCGGCGCGACCTCTTGCTGGGGCGGACCTTTCGTTTCGACGTTCCTGCGCCGCTTCGTCGGGGCGGCCAGCTCGAGATCCCGATCGAGATCGAGAACGTGGGGGCCGGGCACCGGGTGCCGGCTGGGTTTTCACAAGAGCGCGAGTTTTGGGTCCATCTGCGGGTCACCGATGCCGACGGTGGCTTGGTCTATGAGGTGGGGCGGGTGGATCGTGGCGACGAGGATCTCCACGACAAGCGCTTCTTGCAGGTCAACGTCGACGATCGGTTGGTCGACGAACGCGGGGCGCCTCAGGGGGTGTTCGGGGCCGATATCGTCGACGGACCCGACGTGCCGCAGTGGAGCCCATCGACGCTCAGCGGAGCCACCCGGTTCCGCGGCCGCGGGCTGCTCAACCTCCAAAACGGGTTCTTGCGCTGTGTAACCTGCATCGGCCGGGTCGACGCGCAGGGGCGCTGCCAGCCCGGCCCGGGCCAGGGGCGTACGCGCGCCGATCGCTACGCCGACGGCGCCTACGACATCGACACGGGGGCGTGCGGCTCGAACCTCTCGGGCGAAGAGGCCCTGCTCGAGACCTACTTCCCGGTGGGCGGGCTCGATGCCACCCGCGGTGCGACCAAGGGCCCCGACGCCATCATCGACTCGCGGTCCGCTCCACCGGGGGTGCCGCTGCGCTACACGTACGATCTGCCCGCAGTCGGGCCGGCGCCCTACGTGGTGGAGGCGCGGCTATTGTTCCGAGCCTTCCCGCCGTTCTTGGTGCGGGCCTTTGCCGACTACGAGGCCCGGCAGGCGGCGCGGGGCCGTCGGCCCAGCGGGCCGCTGGTCACTCACGACATGCTGGAGCGCCTCGAGGTGGTCGAGCTCCACTCCGTACGCGTCGAGATCCCATGAACGATCCCTGGGCGGCGGTGTGGAGCACCCCGGTGCTGCGGGGGCTAGACGAGGCCGCCCGACGCTCGCTGGCCGCGGCCGGACAGATCCGCCGCATCGCCACGGGCCAGGCGCTGTTCGTCGAGTCCGAGCCGGCGGATGCGTTCTACGTGGTTCTCGACGGCGCGGTGGAGCTTCGAGCCCAGCGTCGCGGCGACGAGCGGCGCACGGTGCTGCGAACGGCCCGCGCCGGAGATACGCTGGGCGAGGAGTCGCTGGCCGAGTACGGCGGTCGCCGTGGCGATGCGGTCGCGGTGGAGCCGACCCGGGTCGCGCAGGTGCCAGCGGCCCTGTTGTGGCGCGGGGCAGGACGCAGCGGGGGCGCCCCGGTGGTCGAGCGCGAGCTACGGCGGCTGCGGCGTCGGGCCACCGCCGATCTGTTGCGCACCATGGCGGCTACCCGAGATCTGGACGACGCCGAGCTGTCCCTGGTGCTCGACGGCGTGCAGGCACGGACGGTGTCGCGGGGCACTTCGATCTATGCGGTGGGGGATCCTCCCGATGGCCTGTGGTTGGTTGTCGACGGCCTGGTGCAGCTGCAGACCGAGGACGACGAGCGGCTCCACGTGCGGGCCTACTTGACCCGTGGCGACGGCTTTGGCGATCAAGACGCGTTGGCCGGGCAGCCGCGCCGCTTTGCGGCGGTGGCGATGGGGTCGACCCGGCTGCTGCTCGTGCCCGCGGCCCTCTTGCGCTCGCTATGCGATCGCAACCCCGGCCTGCTCGACCGGATCCGCCGGATCGCGGCCGATCGCCAGGCCGCCCAGGAGCAGGCCGTCGGTGCGGCGGCGGCTCGCTCCACCCAGCACGTGTTCAAGGATCTGTATCGCATGCAGATGGCGCGCTCGCTGCTGGTGATCGATCAGGAGACCTGCGTGCGTTGTGGACACTGCGCATGGACCTGCGAGGCCCTCTACGGCACCGCGCGGTTGGTACGGCGGGGCGACAAGATCTTGACCGCGGTGGCCTCGACCGCCGGCACTGTGCGCAGCTTGATGCTTCCCAACTCGTGTCAGCACTGCAAGAATCCCGTGTGTATGATCGACTGCCCCACCGGGGCGATCGGTCGAGATCCCGAGGGCGAGGTCTTCATTCGCGACGCGCTGTGCACCGGTTGCGGCAACTGTGCGAAGGCGTGCCCCTGGGAGAACATCCGGATGGCGCCCCGAGCGAACGCGCTCGCCGACGGCCCGGCGCGTCGAGCCGACGATCCCGTGGCGACGCTTTGGGCCGAGCTGGCGACCAAGTGCGATCTGTGTCGCCATTATGAGGCGCCGGGCTGCGTCCAGGCGTGCCCGACCGGCTCGATCCTGCGCTTGGATCCGGGTCGAGATGTGGCCGAGGTGGCCGAGGTGCTCGGCCCTTCGGTGCGGTCGGCCGGGGCGACCGCGGGTGGTCCGGTCGGCGGCCGGCTCCCCGACCGGCTCCCCGACCGACTCTATGACCGACTCCACAGCCTGGCACGCGGTCTGGCCGTGACCGTGGGCCTGGGCGTGGGCCTTTACGCCCTGCGCCTGCAGACGGTCGGCCAGTGGAGCCCCGGGCAGGGGCCGGGGCTACGGGCCGGGGTGGTGGCGGCGGTGGGCATGGTGGGTCTTTTGTCCTACGCCGCCCCCAAGCGGATCGTGGGCCTGTGGATGCGACGTCGCCGCAAGGCCAGCGCGGCTCGACGGGCGGCCGAGACGATCGAAGGTTCACCGCGGCGGCGGAGCTCGCCGCGCTCGCGGGTGCGGGGCTGGCTGAATCTGCACGGGATCTTGGGGATCCTGACGATGGCCGCCGTGCTCGGTCACACGGGTCTGCGGGTGCCCGCGGGCCCGGCGGGCACCCTGGCGTTGGCCTTTTGGCTGGTCTCGGGGTTGGGCGTATTTGGGGCGCTGGCCTATCACTTCGTGCCGCGCCGGCTGGCTCGGCTCGAGCGGCGCGGCGATCTGCCCGAGGATCTGGCCGCCGAGCGTCAGACCCTGCTCGATCGGCTGTTTCGTCAGGCCAGCGGCCGTGACACGCTGGTCAAGACGATCGTCGCGCGTGTGCTGGTGCCCTATGCCCGCGCGCTGCACGGGCCGGTCGTGCTTCTGCTGTCGGGGCGCGGGCTGGCCCAAGAGCAGCGTCGGCTGCGGGCGCGGATCGACGCCATGCGGCAGGGGCGGGGGCAGGGGCGCCTGGGGGGGCTCGACGAGTTGGTGCGCACCGCCGTGGAACTGCGCGCCTTGCCGCTGCGGCGCTCGTTGACCGCGGTCTTGCGCGGCTGGCTCCCGCTCCACATCGTCGTCTCGGCGGTCGCCTTGGCCTTGCTCGGGCTCCACGTGGCGGTGATGCTCGGAGGACCGTGAGCGGGCCCTCCCCGTCGTCGCCGGATCCCGGCCTGTTCAGTGCGCCCAAGGGCCCCGATGTCGGCCGGCGACGCACGGCGCCCCGGGCTGAGCGCCCAAGCGACGTCACGCGCTTCCGGGGCGTGTTGGTTGCGTCCGTGGCCGCCGCGCTCGCCGTGCTGGGGGCAGTGGTGGCCACGATCGACCCGGCCACCGAGCGCGCTCCCGGACCGCTGTCGCGTCCGCACGCGGAGGCTTCGTTGGCCTGCACCAGCTGTCACGTGAAGGAACAGCCCGTGGTCGCCCAGTGCGTCGGGTGTCATGGTCCGCATCCCTCGACCCGACCCGGTCACCGGCGGCTCATGGCGGCGAACGCCCTGGCGTGCACCGATTGCCACGCGGTCCACGACGACTTCGGGGGCATTGCGTTCGATCTGACGGGCGTGCCGTGGCGCTTCGGGCCGGGGGCGGCCCAGCCGGTCGAGGATGGTCCCCGCCTGGTGCCGGCGCCGGCTGTCGAAGCTCGCGTGCCGGTGGTGCCCCTTGGGTCTTGTGATCGCTGTCATCGGCCCGAGCGCACGGGTGATCCGATCCACCGCTGTCTGTTGGGCGATCGGTCGTCGTGGGGACCCGAGCAACCCACCGTGTGCTTCGACGAGCATCGGGCGTTCGGTGCGGAGGCATTCACCCGGGGCGAAGGGGTCTACGAGCGGGCCCGTCTTTGGGCGGCCGCCCGGCAAGCCGTAGCCCGAGCGCCTACGCCCCCGCCGCCCCCGGTGCCAGACCGATCCGCCTGGGCGGGGCTGCTGCTCGCCGCGGCCTTTGGGCTGCTTGCGTTCGGGATCGCGCGGGGCTTGGCGCATTGGGCGGGCCGACGCCGTCCGGCGGTCCCGGCCGGTGCGGTCGTGCCCCCGACGGTGCGGCGCCTGCCGCAGATCGACACCACCACCTGTATTGGCTGCCACGCCTGCGTCGACGCCTGCCCCTACGATGTCTTGGAGGTGCGCAGCTTCGTGGCCCACGTCGTTCGCCCCGACGACTGCTGTGGGCTCACCCTGTGCGAGCAACGCTGCCCCAATGGTTCGCTCGTGGTCACCGACGGGGAGCCTATCGAGGATCGTCCGCGGGTCGACGAGACCCTGGAGTCGCGAGACACCCCGGGGATCTACGTCGCTGGCGATCTGACCGGACTCCCGCTGATCCGCAACGCGATAAACCAGGGGGCTCGGGCCACGCGAGCGGCGATTGAGAGCCTGCGCGCCGAGGGAGGATCGGCTGCGTCGGGCGAGTCCGGGGTGCTCGATCTGGTGGTGGTGGGCTCGGGGCCCGCCGGTCTGTCCGCCTCACTGGCCGCGGCCGAGGCCCGCGTGCGCACGGTGACCCTCGAGCAGGGCAGCGTGGCCGAGAGCATTCGCTCGTTTCCCCGGGGCAAGCTGGTCTTCGATCAGCCGCTGGGGCTGCCCCTGGAGGGCGATCTGTGGCTGCGGGAGTCCACCAAGGAGGAATTGCTCGGCCAGTGGCGGCGGATCATCCGCGCCCGGCGGCTGCCGATCGAGCAGGGGGTGCGGGTGACCGCGGTGACGCGCCGGCCGGGGCCGCGGCCCTGCTTCGAGATCGAGGGGCAGACCGCCCACGGGGTGCGTCGCTGGGTGGCGCGCCGCGTGATCTTGGCGTTGGGGCGGCGGGGCACCCCCCGCAAGCTCGCCGTTCCGATCCCCGAGGCGCTCATCGGCCGGGTGCACTACAGCCTGGCCGACGCCCGGAGCCTGGCGGGGCGACGGGTGCTCGTGGTGGGGCTGGGGGACGTGGCCATGGAGGCCGCGGTCGCGCTGGCTCGACAGCCGGACACCACGGTCACCGTGTCCTATCGCGGCGACGACTTTCGGCGGGGCAAGGGGCGCAACATCGAGCAGGTCAAGCGTCTGGTCGCGGCGGGGCGGATCGATCTACGCCTGCGGACCGAAGTCGAGCGGGTCGAGGCCGAGACGATCACCCTGCGCGGCTCGCAGGGCGCGCAGTCGATCTCCTGGGACACGATGCTGGTGATGATCGGCGCCCTGGCCCCCTGGGCGTTCCTCGAGTCGGCCGGAGTGCCCCGGGCTCGGGTGTCGACGCCTTCACGGGGGCACCCCTCGGAGGGGGCGGTGGTGGCCGCCCCGGAGGCTCGCTGAGGAGGCTCGCTGCGGAGGATCCGATCCTCGGGGCACGGGCGCGGTGGGCGGGGCGAGGCTATGGTGAGCGTGTCGTGGGTCGACCCTCCATCAAGCGGGCGCGGTGGTCAGCCTCGCCTCGCCCGCGGTCCGTGGCGAGGTTGGCGTACCGCGAGCCGGCTCCGGATGCTGCTTCGCGCCCGCCCCCCCGCTGCGAGGAGTCCGGGCACTATCAGGCCTTGCGGGAGCACTGGTTGGCCGCGTGGCTGGGGCGGTTTGGTCGGCTGCTGGGCAGTCGCTGATCGGGTCGCTGCGGTCGCTGCGGGTTGCTGCGGCATAGGCGCAGCACCTCGATGTGGCGAGCGGAACCAAAGCGATAGATCGGCGTCCGGCTCCGTGCGTACGTCCACCCCGGACGCGACCTGGCCCACTCGGACGCGGAGGAACCCATGAAGTTAGGCACCGTGGCGCTGCTCTCGACCCTCGGCATGGCGATCACCAGCGTGAGCGTGTGGGCATGGGCCCCGACGCAGGGAAAGGCTGCGCCTTCGGCGCCGGTCTCGGTGACCGCGGTGGCGTCGGATCCTGGCGAAGGGGGAGGCTTTTGGTCGGGGCTGTGGTCCGACGACTCGGCGCGCTCGGGAGCCACCTTCGCCTCGGGGTCCACCCTGCGGCTCGAGGGGCGGCTGGGCCATCCGGTCCTCGCGGCCGCGGGTGACTCGGAGACATTGTTGATGCTCAACGTACGGGCGGTGACCGAGGAGCTCGCCTCGACCCCGGCGCCGGTCAACCTGTCGATCGTCATCGACCGCTCGCGCTCGATGGAAGGACAGCGGCTCGACAACGCCCTGGCGGCCGCGCGGGGGATGGTCCGACGCCTGCGCGACGGCGACACGGTCA
This sequence comes from Myxococcota bacterium, assembly GCA_039194325.1. GTDB lineage: Bacteria > Myxococcota_A > Polyangia > Nannocystales > Nannocystaceae > Paraliomyxa. Next base: position 8,950 of record JBCCWC010000093.1, on the reverse strand, counting down.
GCGTGGTCACCTACAACACCGAGACCTCCGTGGTGGTGCCGGCCACTGTGCTCGACGCCCGCTCGCGCGACGCGGTGCTGTTCTCGCTGCGGGGGGTGCAGGCCCAGGGGCACACCTGCATCTCCTGCGGGATCGAGGCCGGCCTGAGCGCGATGGGGCGGCGCCCCGGGGTCTCGCGCATGCTGCTCTTGTCCGATGGCGAGGCCAACGCGGGGATCCGCGATGTTCCCGGGTTCCGCCGCCTGGCGCAGGTCGCCCGCGAGCGCGACGTGAGCATCAGCTCGATCGGGGTCGACGTCGACTACAACGAGCGGGTGATGTTCGCGGTGTCGCAGAGCTCCAATGGTCGCCACTACTTCGTGGAGACCCCGGCCGGCTTGCCCCGGATCTTCGACCAAGAGCTCGACAGCCTGGTTCGCACGGTGGCGGGCCGAGCCGAGGTCGAGGTCGATCTGGCCCCGGGCGTTCAGATGCTCGAGGTCCTCGATCGCAGCTTCACCCGCGACGGTCGTCGGGTCGTGGTGCCCTTCGGCTCCTTTGCGCGAGACGACACCAAGACCCTCCTGATGCGTCTGAGGGTGCCCGGGGGTCCGGCCGGCGATCGTCCGGTGGCTCGCGTCCATATGCGCTACGAAGATCTCACCCTCGGTCGTCCGGGCGAGTGCGACGGCGAGCTGGTCGCCCAGCTGACCGAGCGAGCCGATCAGATCTCGCCGCTCGATCCACTGGTCGAGTCTCGGCTGGCGCGCTCGGAGACCTCCGCCGCCCTTCAGCGGGCCAACGAGCTGTTCAACGAGGGCGACGTCGCGGCCGCACGTCGCACGATCGATTCCAGCCGGGGCCGGATCCGCAATCGCCGCAAAGCGGCACGTAGCCGGGCCAGCTCGTCGCAGCAGCCGGCCGTAGACGCCGACTTCGACCGGCAGCTCGACACGCTCGACAAGGCCGGCGCGGGGTTTGGGCAGGCCGCGGCCGAGCCCGCTCCGGCCGCGAGCCGTACGGGCAAGGCGGCCGTGCGCAGCAACGCCGGGGCTCTGGACGAGCTGGGGCTGTGACGGCATTGCTCGGCAGCGGCGTACGCCGGGCGAGCGAAAGCGGACGCGCCCCGATGATCCCCCGCGAGCGGTCGGATCGTGGGTCGGTCGCAGGGCGGGCGCGAGGTGGTGTGCGGGCGGCTTGCAGGGGACCCACGACGAAATCCCGGTCGGACGGTGTTCCTTCTGCCCAACGTGGGTATCATCGTCGGCTCAAGATGCAGGTCGCGGTCGGGAAGGATGTCGAGGCGGTCTGCCGCAAGTGCGGCGAGGTGTGGCACGTGATCGTGTCCGTCGAAGACGGCAAGATCACCAGGGTCCAGTGCAAGGAGTGCATGGCGTACCACCGCTATCGCCCTCCGGAGGGGGAGGAGCGGGTCGACGCCAAGGCCAAGCCGCGCAAGGCCAGCACGCGCAAGGCCAGCACGCGCAAGAAGTCGTCGACCAAGAAGAAGACCAAGAAGTCGACGGCCTACGACGAGCCGCTGGTCGAGCCCGATCTGTCGCGGCCGATCCGGATCTACAAGATGACGGAGACCTACGCGCCGGGGGATCGTGTCGAGCACCCCAAGTTCGGGCAGGGGGTGGTCGAGATGCTGCCCGGTGACGGCAAGATGAACGTCTTCTTCGAGAACGGCCGCAAGACCCTGGCCCACGACCGCTGAGCGGGCGGGTGGACACACGCCGGGGTGCAGGTTGTCGCCGGCGGTCGCTGGCTGGGAAGGTGCCGCCTAGATCGGGAGCCCGCGGGGTTATGGGTAGGTCGCCTGCAGGCTCAACGCGTCAAAGTACGCGTCGCATCGCGTTGTGCCCGGCACGTAGTTGACGCACCCTAGCTCGATCCGGATCGACCGGGTTCCCGCGGGGGCCGTGCCCTGGGTGCCGTGCATCTGCCAAAATGCGTCGAGTGTCCAGTCGATGCTCCAGCTGTCGATAGGCTGGCCGCTGACACCTAGGTACCGCACCACGAAGCGGTATTGGTCGTTCCCGAACTGATAGGTGCGACCCCAGCCCACGAAGTCGAAGCGCATCAGGCCCTGATCGATGGTATGGCTCCACGCGGCGACGTCGACGTCCTGAAACAGCGCGTACTCGGCGAAGGGGAATCCCTGTGCGGCATAGTGACAGTAAGAGCCCTCGTAGGCCTCCACCATGGTCGATGGAGTTCCGGCTGCCCACTCGCCCAGCTCGATGTCGTTCCAGCCCGGAGGGGGGCTGCCCATGTCTTCGCCCCCGGGGTTGACCAGCAGGTTGGCGCTGTGCCCCGTTCCCCCGCCGGTGAGCGCCCGAATGCTGTCGGGTCCTTGATCGTAGGCGAGGGTCAGGGTGCCGTCGTGGATCCCGAGCTGTTGGGGCCGAAAGGCCAGATCCAGCGTGCACGACTGGCCCGGGCCCAGGGTCTCCATACAGGTCCCTCCCGCGCCCGGGTAGGTCATGCCCGTGTACTCGAAGGGCGGGGTCAGCTCGAGCGACGCGATGCCGGTCGCGTCGGTGTTCCCGATGTTGGTGACCGTCAGCGTCCCCGCCCCCAGCATGCTCACCGGGACGAGGCCAAAGTCGTAGATCGGCCCGCCCGAGAGGCTCAGCTGGGCGATACCGTCGGTTCCGGTGGTGGGTCCGGTACCGTCCGCCGAGCCCGACGCCGAGCCTGACGCGTCGTCGGAATCGCCATTGGTCGAGTCCACCTGCGGATCGGACTCGGTCGTGGCGTTGGTGGTGTCCGAGCCGCCGGGGCTCGGACCCAGGGTATTGGCCCCGGACGAGGCCACCCCCCCGGTGTCGAGCGAGCAGGCCGCCACGACCAGGCTCCCTAGCCATCCCCCGCGCGGGCGCATCGCTTACACGCTACCACGAGGCCCGGGGTGCTGGGCCACGCGCGAACCTGGCCCGTCTCGAGTGGCCTGGCCTCCGCTGAGCCCCGTGCGGTCGATTCCGTTGGCGCCCGCACACCCCGGACTACCCGCCCGGCGCGCACAGTCGCCGCCGTGCCTCACGGGGCGGTGACCCGCAGACTCAGCTGATCGAAAAAGGCATCACAGATCTCTCCGCGACCCTTGTTGCACGACAGCAAGACCCGCACCGTGCGGGTCCCGGCCGGGACGATCCTGTCGTCGCTATAGAATTGCCACGACGTGCTCGTTTGCCAGTCCGAGTTCCAGTTGCCGAACGCCTCGTCCCCGTCGATGTACTGCACGGTGAGCCGGTAGTCATCGTCGCCTTCTTGATAGCTGCGGGCGTGACCCTCGAACCGCACGCGCACGATCCCCTGGTCGATGAGCGCCGCCCAGCGGTCGACGGCGACGTCTTGGCGCAGCCGAAAGATCTGGTCGTTGGGTCCCTCGTTCGCGCCGAGGTAGCTGCTCCCCTCGAGGGGATCGGGCACATCGAAGGGGTCGCCGGCCACCCAGGTGCCGGGGCCGGTTACCATCCAGCCGGGGGGCGGGCTGCCCAGGTCCTCGCCTCCGGGGTTGACCAGCAGGTTGTCGCTCTCGCCGGCCTGTCCCTCCAGCGTACCGGTGGCCTCGGGTCCGTCGTCGTGGGTGATCCTCAGCGGGGCCTCGAAATTACCCGCAGCGGTGGGACCAAAGAACACCTCGACCGTGCACGAGGCCCCGGCGGGCAGCGACGGTGCACAGTCGCCGGCCGTGCCCGGGAAGCGGCCCCCGGTGTAGCCGAAGGGGGCGGGGAGCGGCGAGCCGGTGAGCCCGGAAGCCTCAGCCTCGCCCATGTTGCGCACCGTGAGCGTGGCGTGGGCCTCTTCTCCCGGCAGCAGGCGATCGAAGCGGTAGAGATCGGTCGAGAGGCTCAGCTGAGCCTGGCCCCCGAGCCCGGCCGAGCCGTCGGCGGGGTCGGCCGGATCGGCCGAGGTCTCGTCCCCCGCGGGGTCGTCGTTTTCTTCGACGAGGGACCCTCCGGACGAGCCCACTCCGGAGGAATCGAGCTGGCAAGCGGCCAGGCCCAGCCCGCCGAGCCAGATCCACCAACATCGCATTGTTATGAATTTACCACGATTGCCCTTACGTTTTGGGCACGAAGGCGGCGATCGAGCGAAACCGTGGTGCACCCAAGAAAACCCCGGTTGTCGTCCCTCCTGGGTGCTGCTTGGGCAAGACCGAGGCCGGGCGCAAAGTAGTCGCGGATCCGAGCCGGCCTCGACGCCGACCTCGGCATAGAGTTCTCAGGTGTCGGCCTTGCTCCCCCCTCGGCAGGGTGGAGACTTGGGGATCGCTTGGCCGCGCTCGATCCACTGCCCTGGCGTGTAGGCATGGATCGACAGCGCGTGAACACCGCCTTCGAGCTCGGCGGCCAGGGTTTGGTTGACCAGTCGGTGGCGTCGCAGCAGCGGGAGGCTCTCGAAGCGCTCGGTGACGACCACGACCTTGAAGTGGCTCTCGGTCGCGGGGCCGCTGTGCATGTGGCTCTCGTTGATCACCTCGAGCGCCGCCGGGGCGAGGGCATCGACGAGCTTGTCGTGGATCTGCTGCTTTACGGACATGCGAAACTGTCTGGCGGTGCTGTTTGGCGGTGCTGTTTGGCGGTGCTGTTTGGCGGTGCTGTTTGGCGGTTTTGGCGGGCGTTATTGAGCGGCCGTATCGGCCTTGGGCGCGGGATCGGGCAGCGCGGCCGCGACCACTTCTGCGATGTCCATGACCGCGATCTCCTCGTCCTTGTCGAAGTGCTTGACCCCGTCGGTGAGCATCGTCTTGCAAAAGGGGCAGCCCACGGCCACCGCGTCGACGCCGGCCTCGACGACCTCCTTGGCCCGGTTGACGTTGACGCGCTTTTCGGCGTCTTCCTCCATCCACATGCGGGCTCCGCCCGCGCCACAGCAAAAGCCGTGTTGCCGGTTGCGGGGCAGCTCCACCGGGGCCTGGCCGGTGGCCGCCGCCAGGGCTCTGCGGGGCTCGTCGTACACCGAGTTCCAGCGGCCCAGGTAGCAGCTGTCGTGGTAGGTGAGCTTCTTTTGCAGGGGGGTGTCGACCCGCAGCTTGCCGCTGTCGACCAGGTGGGCGATGAGCTTGCTGTGGTGGATCACCTCGTAGTGACCGCCGAACTGCGGGTACTCGTTGGCCAGGGTGTGGAAGCAGTGCGGGCAGCTGGCCACGATCTTCTTGACCCCCGCTTCGTTGAGCATGTCCACGTTGACCTGGGCCAGCATCTGGAAGGACATCTCGTTGCCGCCGCGGCGCAGGGTATCGCCCGTGCAGGGCTCGTCCTCGCCCAGCACCGCGTAGCTGACCTTCGCCGCCTCCAGGCAGCGCACCAGGGCGCGGGTGGCCTTTTGGCTGATGTCGCTGTAGCTGCCCGCGCAGCCCACGAACAGCAGGTACTCCGCGTCGGGGTTGTCGGCAATCGTGGGCACCGACAGGTCGCTGGCCCACTGCATGCGGTCTTCTTGGGGCAGGCCCCAGGGGTTGCCCGAGTTCTCGATATTGCCGAAGGTGTTGACCAGCTCGCCCGGGGTCCGTCCGCTCTCGTCGTTGAGCACGATGTGCGTGCGCATCTGGACGATCTTGAGCGGGTGATCGATGAACACCGGGCAGACCTCCTGGCACGCGCCGCAGGTGGTGCAGGCCCACAGGGTCTCGTCCTTGATCCGGCCCCCCACCAGCGGCTCCATGGCCGAAAGCTCCGCCTTGATCGCCTCCACCCGGTCGACCAGGGGCTTTTGGGTCGCGTCGTTTCCGGCCGCTTCCCAGGCCTCTTGCTGCTTTTGTGCCGCTTCGGCCTCCGGCGTGTCGTCCTCGGGAGGCAGCGGCTCGATCCCCGGGGCGGGGATCTCGGTGGTCGCCCCGATCTTCTTGGTCAGATCGTGGATGTCGATCACCCGGAACCCGCGATCCTTCATCTCGTCCTTGAGATCGTGGATGAGGTGCATCGGCGACAGGGGCTTGTCGGTGGCGAACGCAGGGCAATAGGTGGTGCAGCGGGCACACTCGGTGCACGCGTAGTTGTCCAGCAGGCTCTTCCAGCTGAAGTCCTCCACCTTGCCCACCCCCCAGTTTTCCATCAGGGGCTCGCCTTCCTCCTCGTCCTCGTCCTTGGGATCATCGAACAGCTTGAGCTTGGGCATGATCATCCGCTGGCCCTGGTCGCGCAGCAGGATGTTGGGGCCCGAGCCAAGCAGGTGGATGTGCTTGGACCAGGGCAGGTAGTTCAAGAAGCTGAGGATGATCGTCATGTGGCCCCACCAGTGGATCTCGGAGGCCATGTGGGCCCAGCCCGGGTCGTAGGAGGGGATCGCGGTGCTGCCCTTTGCCGTGAACAAGCCCACCAGCTGCCCGAAGGTGGCGGCCACCGGCATCATGGGGTCGACCTGGCCCTTGGCGGCCATGGCCCAGGCGTGGTGCCCGTAGTGGGTCAGCACCAGGGTCATGATCGCGCCGAGGATCAGCAGCGCGTCGAGGTTGGCCGGCACGAACGAGGGCTTGATGAACAGCCGCCGGATGAGCGCATAGCTTATTGCCGCAAAGACCACCGCGTTCATCACGTCGATGGCCAGGCGGATCACCCCGTAGATCGTCTCGCCGAAGATCGTGCCGAACGTGAACCAGTGGCCGACCAGTCCGCTTACCAGCATCTCGGTGGTGGCGACCGTCAGCACCAAGAAGCCCCAGTAGATCGCCAGGTGGTGCCAGCTGGAGCGCTCCTCCATGACCTTGCGTTGGCCAAAGAAGAACTTGAGCAGGCTGCCGACCCGCTCCCCCCAGGTCTCGGGGAGGTTGGCGGGCCGTCCGAGCATGGCGACCCGCGCAAATCGCGACACGTTGTAGATGAACAGCATGTGCGCGGCGATGACGAGGATGGCGAAGGCGATCTGCTTACCCATGAGCGCGTTCCGCGGCTCTGCACTGACCGAGCGGTAGGCAAAACCGTTGCCTGGGATATACCACAAGCCGCGCGACTTGGGCCCCGATCATCGGCCAAAACCCGGCGGAGCGGGCCGCCGCGCCGCCGGGTCGGGCGCCGATCTGGAGATCACGCGGCAGACGTGGGCGACGAAGATGCGTACTATGCGCAGGTGTAGGATGCGGGAGCAACGTGCACGACCTACTGCTCATCAGCGATCTCCACCTGGGCTCGCATCTCAAGCCGCGGATGCGGGGCGAGTTCGTCCACCTTGCCTCGCGGATCGAGCAGACCTTTCCCCATTTCATCGATCACTACCTGCGGGAGGGTCAGTGGCAGTTGGTGATCAACGGGGACTTCATCGACTTTTGGAACGTCGATCTGCCCGACCACGTGGGCGAGACCGGGGAGCGGCTGGCCGTGCGTCGGCTCCATGCCGTGTTCGATGCCCACCCTCGGGTCGAGGATGCGCTGGCGCGATTTCTCGAGGCGGGCCACGGCGTGGTGTTCGTCACCGGCAACCACGACGCCGAGCTACTCTATGCTGGGGTCCGTGAGGCCATCGCCGAGCGCCTCGAGCGGGCCATGAGTCCCGATCCCGTGCCGACGGACGTGGGCGATCCGGATGGTGATCCCAGCGTGACCCGGACCGGGCTGGTCCGACTGGACGCCATGCCGCCCGGTCGGATCCGCTTCGTTCGCTGGTTTTTGCGTGAGGAAGGCGGGGCCTGGATCGAGCACGGTCACAAGTTCGATCCCAGCTGCGCCACCGAGGCAGCCTTGTCGCCCATGCGGGGCGGAGCGCTGGTCCAGACCGTGGCCGAGGTGGCCACCCGCAGCTTCTCCAACCTCATGCCCGAGATGGACTACGACGTGGCCGACAAGTTCAGCGGCCTGGACTATGTCCGCTGGGCCCTGGCTCGGGGGTGGCGTTTCGTCATCCGTGTAGTCTTGCTCTATCTGCGTACGCTGGGTCGGGTGCTGGCGTGGTGGGCCGCGACCGGTCGAGTCGACCAGAGCGCGCAAAAGATCCACGAGGAGCGTCTGGCTCGGGTGGCTGCCAACGCTGGCCTGCAGATGAGCGCCCTGACGGCCCTCGAGAAGATGGCGCCTCCTCCCAGCGTGGCCACCGTGGGCGGCTTTTTGACCGTCACCGCCCTGGACTACATGCTCTCGATCTTCACGCCGACCCCGATCTGCCTGTGTCTGGCGCTGATCATGGGGATCTCGGGGTGGTGGGGGGTCTTGGCGGGTCTGGCCATTAGCGCGCTCAGCGTGTACTGGATCGCTCGATCTCGGCGGCCGCGTGATGTGGCCCGCGACATGCTCTCGGTTGCGGCCCGAGTGGGTCATGTGACCGGCGTGCCCCTCGTGCTGATGGGTCATAGCCATCATGGCCAGCTCGAGCGCCAGGGCGACGTGGTCTATGCCAACAGCGGCAGCTGGCTGGACGGATCGCACCTGGTGGTACGCCGCGACCGGGACAGCGGTCGGCTGGTGGAGGTCGAGCTGCGACACTGGCGCAACGGGGGGACCACCCGGATGGACGCCATGGAGGTGATCCATGCCGCGCCGCCCGAGCTTAGTGCCGAGCCAGCGCCTCCGGATCGCCCATCGACCGAGCACGCCGCTGCGTCGCCGCCCATGGCCTCGGTGGGATGACGCCCGGCCGGGCTTGTGTCAAAGTCGGGCCCTCCGTGGCATCCGAGCAAAAGCAGATCCTGGTCATCGAAGACGACGCCTCGGTGCGTACCCTGCTCGAGAAGGCGCTGCGGGCCCGCGGCTACCACGTCGTGACCTGCGACGACGGCCTCGAGGGCCTGACCATGCTGGAGCTGACGCGCCCCGATCTCATCATCGTGGACATCATGATGCCGCGCTTGGACGGCATGACCTTCGTACAGGCGATCAAGGGCAACGACGCCACCAAGCCGATCCCGGTCATCTTCCTCACGGCCAATAACGATCCCAAGACGATGATCAAGGGGATCAACCTCGGCGCGAAGCACTACGTCACCAAGCCCTTCCAGCTCGACGAGCTGCTGGGCAAGGTCGAAAAAGCATTG
>JBCCWC010000092.1:0-51225 GCA_039194325.1 Myxococcota bacterium | reverse complement strand
CGACCACGACGCGCCACGCCTCGCAGCTCGTCGCCCCCCCGGCGGCCCCCGGGCGCCCGCCCATCGCCCCCCCCCGACTCGAGCCGCAGCACGCCGGCCAGCTCATGGCGCACGAACTCCACCAGCCGCTCGCGCCGCACCTCCGGCGGCAACGCCAGCAGCTCCTCTCGCGGCCGCACGGAGCTACCGCCTCGGGGCGCCGCGCTCGGCGAGCGCAGCTCGTCGAGGTACGGCGACACCTGAGCGCGGGGGAATGCCGAACGCCAGGGGATCGGATCGAAACGCAGCACCCCGATCACCGGCGTTCGTCGGCCGAGCAAACGCATGAACAACTCGTTGCCCTCGTCGGGAGCGAGGCGCTCCAGGCCAAGACGCTCCAGGCGCTCTCCCCCAGCGGCCGGGGCAGCGGCCAGCCCCACATCGGCGAAGGGGCCCCACTGGATGCTCAGCGCCGGCCGTCCCGTGCGCGTGCGCTCGCGCGCGAGCGCATCGAGGAACGCGTTCGCGGCCGCGTAGTTCGACTGCCCCGGCGATCCGAGGAGCGCCGCCGCCGAGGAATACATCACGAACAGATCGAGCGGATCGTCTCGCGTGTGTTGGTGCAAGAGCAGCGCACCGTGGGCCTTGGGTGCAAAGACGCGGCGGAAGGACTCGGGCGACAGCTCGGGCAAGAGGTGATCGTCGAGCACCCCGGCCGCATGAACGACGCCGCGCAAGGCCGAGCCACGCTCACGGATCGAAGCCAAGAGCCGCTCGACATCCTCGCGAGACGAGACGTCGGCGCGGGCGCACACGACCTCGGCGCCGCGCGCCCGCATCGCCTCGACGGCGGCCAGCGCCTCGGTGCTCGGCGCCGTGCGGCCCACGAGCCACAGGTGCTCGACGCCCCGCGACACCAGGGCACCCGCCAGCGACAAGCCCAAGCCCCCGAGGCCACCGGTCACCAGGTACGCGCCCGCGGGATCCAGGACCGGCTCGGCCACCTCCGCGCGCCCCCCATGGACAAGCCGGGCGACATGACGCTCGCCGCCCCGCAGGGCGATCCGATCCTCGCGGTCGCCCGACGACAGCTCTCGGACCAACTGCGCCGCATCCTCCGCCTCCCCGCGAGGCGGAAGGTCCACGCAGCCCACAAAGATCGACGGGTGTTCCAAGGCAAGCGTCTGGCCCAAGCCCCATAGCGGCGCCTGCGTGACCGCGATGGGGGTGTGGGTCTGGGCGACCGCCTGAGCCCCGCGGGTGACGAGCCACAGCCGCGACGAGCTCGCGCCGGGGCGCGAGACGAGCTCCTGGGCGACGGAGACCGCGCTGATGAGGCCATGGGCGAGCTGCTCGTCGAGCATCGCGTCTGTCAACGCGTCTGGCATCGCGTCGGCGCACGCACAGTCCAGCCCCCACAAAAACACCACCCCGGCCAGCGGCTGCTCGGGGGTGAGGGCCTCGTCGAGCAATCGCGCTAGATCCCCGCGGTGCGCGGGACGGATCCCGTAAAGCTGGGGCTCGACGCGCTCGTACGACTCGGCCGCGAGGATCTTCAGCACACGGGCGCCTCGCGTACGCAAAAGCCGAGTCACCTCGGCACCGACGCCGGATCGATCCGCGAAGACGATCCAGGTTCCCTCCGGCAGTGACCCGCTCACGGGCGCCACGCGGCGGAAGACGACCTCGTGCACGAGCTCGGCTTCCAGGGCCCCCGACGCGGGCGACGCGTCCAATCGCCGCATCCCCAGCCCCTCGATCGAGCCCACGGGGGTCCCGTCGGGGGAGAACAGCTCGACGTCACACACGCCGTCCCGGGCGCCGTCCCGGGCATTCGACGAGGACGAGGGGGTCGCCCTGGCGATGACCTCGCGCCCCACCGGCGCGGAGAATCGAGCCCGCTGCACGGCCACGGGCACCCAGGTCGCCGCCTCGCCCGCGGCAAAGAACAAGCCCGACGAGACCTGGATGCATGCATCGAGCAGCGCCGGGTGCACCCGAACGCCATGCTCATCGAGCGCTTCGGGCAGACGAACCCGCCCGAGCCTCACGCCGTCCTGCTCCCACAGACCGACCAGCCCGGCAAACGCGGGACCATACTCCAGACCGCAACGCGCGAGGTGGGCCAAGTGGGCCTGCGCCCGCTCGGCCGAGCCGTCAGGCTCGGTCGTCATCGTGGCATCGAGCGCGGACCGATCGCGCGTCGGCCCCTCGATGCGGGCGTGACCGGTGACGTGTCGTTGCCACCGGTCGTCCCGTGCACGACGGCTCGCGACGTGAAAGGACGCGAGCCCCTGCCCGTGCTCGTGCACGACCACCTCGACCTGTCGCGTTCCTTGCTCGGGCACGACGAGCATGCGGACGAACTCGACCTGCTCGAGCTCGACCGCGGCCGTCCCCAGCGCTCGGGCGCAGGCCGACAGCGCCATCTCGATCATGGCCATCCCGGGCAGGACCACCTGTCCCTGGATCCCATGGTCGGCCAGCCACGGCGGATCCGCCTGCGAGATCGACCGCTGGAACAGGTGCACCCCGTCCATGGCTGAGGAGTCGATCGCCGGCCCGAGCAGCGGGTGGTCCGAGGTGGTCGCCCGTGGCACCACCGCGGCCGGCTCCAGCCAGTGACGCTCGCGCTGCCATGGATAGGTCGGCAGCCCGACCACGCGACCGCGGGTCGGCCATAGCGCCTCCCAATCGATCTCCACCCCCTGCACGTGGAGCGCCGCGATGCACTCGACCCAGCGCCGGTGGTCGTCGGTGCCCCGGCGCAAGGTCTGAACGACGGTCCCCCCTTGGCCCTTGGCCGCCAGCATGCGCTGGATGTTGAGGGTGAGGACCGGGTGCGGTCCGACCTCGACGAAGATCTCGCCCCCGCGAGCGCGAGCCTGTGTGATCGCGCGGTCCAGCCGTACCGTCTGGCGAATGTTGTCTCCCCAGTAGCCCGCCAAAAGCTCGTCCCCCACAACGCCGTCGCCGGTGACCGTGCTGATCATCTGGGTCTGGGTCGACGCGCGCTTCGGTTCCAAGCCCGCGAGCAACCCAACGAGCTCGTCACGCAGCGGCTCCATTTGTGGGCTGTGGAACGCGTAGTCCACCCGCAAGGGCCGACACTCGACCCCCCGAGCCGACAGCCGCGACGCGATCGGCTCGAGCGCCTCCGGGTCCCCCGACAGGACCACCTGCTCCGCGTCATTGACCGCAGCGATTGCGATGCGGTCCTCGAGACCTCGAAGCTCGTCGCGCGCCTCGGCCTCGGTGAGCGCAGCCGCGACCATCTGGCCGCGCCCCGTCGCTCGCTGCATGACCCGAGCGCGCAGCGCGACGAGCCGCGCGGCCTCCCCGAGCTCGAGGATCCCCGCCACGTGTGCGGCCGCGATCTCGCCGACGCTATGGCCTACCACCTGTTGGGGCACGACGCCCAGCGAACGCAGCAACGACGCGAGCGCGACCTGAACCGCGAACAGGGCACACTGCGCCACCTCGGTCTGGTCGAGTCGCGCGTGGCCCTCCGGGCGCGACAGCTCCTCGAGCACCGAGAACGACACGTGCGGCGACAAGGCCACCGCGCAGTCCTCGAGCGCCCGCCGGTACACCGGCGAGGTCTCGAGCAGGCCCGCGCCCATCCGGGCCCACTGCGATCCCTGGCCCGGAAACACGAAGACGACCTTGGGTCGCGGCATCGCTCGTCCGATCCATAGCGGCCCCGAGCGCTTGCCCTGGACAAAGACATCGAGCGCCTCGACGATCCGATCCTTCGAGTTGCCAACGATGGCCAGCCGTTGTTCGTGGTGCGTTCTTCGAACGCTCGCGGTGTACGTGATGTCGGCCAGGCGTTCGGGGCTCGACTCGATGAACGCGCGCATCGATCGCGCCACGGCGACCAGTGCCTCCGGGCTCTTCGCCGACAGCGGCAAGACATGGACGGGCGCCTCCCCTGGCGAAGGCTCGGTCTGCGGCGGCTCGGGCCGGCGCGGCGCCTGCTCGAGGACGACGTGCGCGTTCGTTCCGCTCATGCCAAACGAGCTGACCCCCGCGCGCCGGGGGCCGCCCGTCTCCGGGAACCGCAGCGGCTCGGCCGCGACGCGAACGGGCAGCGACGACCAGTCGATGTGGGGGTTGGGCTCGTCGAAGTGCAACGAGCGCGGGATCCGGGCGTGGGTGAGCGACAGCACCGCCTTGAGCAGCCCCGCCACGCCCGCAGCCGACTCGGCGTGGCCGATGTTGGTCTTGACCGACCCGAGCACAATCGGCGCATCGGCGGGACGCTCCGGCCCGAGCGCGGCCGCGAGCGCCTGAACCTCGATGGGATCCCCGAGCGACGTTCCCGTGCCGTGCGTCTCGACATACCCGATCTCGGAGGGCGACACGCCGGCCACCGCGAGCGCGCGCCGGATGACCTCTTGCTGGGCCGGTCCGCTCGGGGCGGTCAGACCATGACTGCGACCATCTTGATTGACCGCGGAACCGCGAACGAGGGCCAGGATCGGATCGCCGGCCCGCAGCGCATCACCGAGCCGCTTGAGCACGACCACGCCCGCGCCATCGCTGCGCACGTACCCGTCGGCGTTCGCCGAGAACGTGCGACAGCGACCCGTCGGAGACAGCGCCCGCATTCGGCTCAGACACACCGTCGCGTCGGGCGACAGCACGAGGTTCACGCCACCGGCCAGCGCCATCGCGCACGATCCCTCGCGCAGCGCCTGAACGGCCAGGTGAACGGCGACCAGCGACGACGAGCACGCGGTGTCCACCGGCACGTTGGGTCCCCGCAGCCCGAGCCAGTACGAAAGCCGCCCGAGCGCCGTGCTGTGGGCGGTCCCCAAGAACAGGTGAGGATCGAGCCGTCCGGTCCGGGATACGCCCATGGACTGGTACTCGTGGCTCGAGATCCCCATGAACACGCCGGTGTTGCTGCCACGAAGTCGGGCAAGTGGCTGCCCGGCCCGCTCGAGCGCCTCCCAGGTTACCTCCAGCAAAATGCGAAGCTGCGGATCCATGGCATCCGCCTCGCGTGGCGAGATCTCGAAGAACGTCGGATCGAAGCGGTCCACCCCCGGCAAGAACCCCCCCCAGCGGGTCACCATCTTGCCCACCGCGTCCGGGTTTGGACTGAACACCGCGTCGATCGCCCAGCGCTCGGGCGGGACCGGTTCGATCGCGTCGAATCCCTCGTCGAGCCGCTGCCAGAAGCTCTCGATGTCCACCACCCCACCGGGGAAGCGACAACCGGCCCCCACGATGGCGATGGGCTCGTCCAACGCCCCCCCCTGCGCGCCATGCCCACGCTCGCCGTCCGCGTGCTCGACCCCAGCGAGGTACCGCGACAGCGCGCCGATGTTCGGATGATCCCAGGCGATGACCGCGTCGAGCGGACGTCCCACGAACTCGCCGAGCGCGGCCGACAGCTGCACCGACGACGCCGAGTCCAGCCCGTACCGGCTGAATGGGACGTCCGGCGCGAGCTGGTGCGGCGACACACCGAACTGATCGGCGAGGACCTGCCGCATGAAGTCCTCGATCTGGGTGGCGCTCTTGCCCCCCTGCCTCCCCGCTGCCCTGGTCCGAGCCGACGTGGGCCCGGCCTGCGACGTCGCGCTCGCGTCGTCGAAGCGGGCGAGCATCGGGGTCTTTGCCTCGACGAGCATGCGCGCAGCGGCTCGACGCTGGAGCTTTCCGCTCGAGGTCTTGGGCAGCCGCCCCTTGGCGAGCAGGGCGATCGCGCCAGGTCGTAGCTCATGCGCCTGCGTGATCGCCTCGCGGAGCGAGTCGATGATCTCCTGGAGCGCCTCCGCTTCGGACACCCCCTCGCGGGGCTTGCCCTTGATCTCGGCCGCGACCCCCAGGCGTTCTTCCCCGCCCGCCTCGAACGAAAAGGCCGCGACCCCCCCGGGGGCGACGGCCGGATGCGCACGCTCGACGGTCTGCTCGATGTCCTGCGGGTACCGATTCTCCCCCCGGATGATGATGAGGTCCTTGAGCCGGCCCGTGATGTAAAGCCCGCCCTCGAGCACGAAGCCCTGGTCGCCGGTGCGCAGATAGGGCCCGTCCCCATCAGGCCCGTCCCCATCAGGCCCGTCCCCGTCGGGCCCGTCCCCATCAGGAAGGTAAGCCCGGAACGTACGCTCCGACTCCTCGGGTCGATCGCGGTAGCCCCCCGCGATCGAGGCACACTTGACCAGGACTTCGCCAGGACGATCGGGCGGACACGGCGCGCCCGTGGCCGGGTCGACGATGCGGATCTCGGTGTCGATCGCCGCATCGCCGCAGCACACGAAGGTCAGCGCGCCCGCCGTCCCCTCGGGCACCGGCTCGATCCGTCCGTTCTTCTCCAGCGACGGACCGTCCAGCGACACGATCCGCGGCCCTTCGTCACGCAACTCGGTGCTGACCAGCAAGGTCGACTCGGCCAAGCCAAAGCACGGCGCCAGGGAACTCCAGCGCATGCCGACCGAACCGAAGCGCTCGTGGAACCGGCGCAACGTGGCGGCACGGACGGGCTCGGCCGCGTTGTAGGCCACCTGCCAGCTCGAAAGATCGAGCATGTCCCGCTCGTCCTCGCCAACCTTGCGGATGCACAGCTCGTAGGCAAAGTTCGGGCCGCCGCTGTGCGTACCCCGAGCTCGGGTGATCGCACGAAGCCAGCGTGAGGGCCGGCTGACGAACGCGCTCGCCGGAAACAGCGTGCACGGATACCCGGTGAAGATCGGCTGAATGAGGCCCTGGATGAGCCCATCGTCGTGGAAGTGGGGCACCCAGACCACGCTCCGGCTCTCGCTCGAGTAGCGCCAGCCGTGCTGGATCGCGCGCGAGTTCGCCAGGATGTTCGCATGGGTGATCTGCGTGCCCTTGGGTGCCGACGTCGAGCCCGACGTGTATTGCAGGTGCGCGATCGCATCGGGGTGCAACGACGGCGGCCGCCATGTCGAGCCGAGATCGACGGGACAATCCTCCAGCGCGATCCATGGCACCGCCCGCACATCCTCGGGCATGTCCGCCATCACGCGCGTGGACAGGGCGAGCCCCTCGCGGTTGGTCACGACCGCCGCGGGGCGGGCGTCCGCTATCATCCCCTGAAGGCGCGGCAGCGTGCGGGCCAGCCGGGAGGGGTGCGGCATGGGGGCGGGGGCCGCCACGATGCCCGCGTACGCGCAGCCGAAGAACGCCTGGATGAACTCGATGCCTTGGGGGAACAGCAGCACGATGGACGTGCCCGCGCCGTATCCGAGGCTCTGGAAGGCCGCGGCGAGGCTCCGCGCTCGCCCCTCGAGCGCCGCGCAAGTGAGTGTGTCGCCTTGCACCTCCCCGTCGGGCAAGAACGTGTAGAGCACGAGGTCGGGAGTGCGCTCCGCTCGCGACTGCAGAAGCGTGATGAGCGTATTCGAGGGCGTGGGCATGGTGTTCAACGACCGGCGGTAGTCGTGGCAAAGCGCGTGTGAGCGACGCAATTCTACATGGCCTCGATCTCTGTTGACAGACTGCTCGGGCATCGATACCAAGGCCACCCGGGTGGCCGGAGGTCCAATGAACCCGTTACCATTGCAAAGGGGCATACTCCTCCACAACAACTGGTATGTGGCGGCCTATAGCTCGGAGGTCGTGAACAAGCCGCTCGGGCGTCGAATCTGCGGTCGACGGATCGTTCTATACCGAACGGCGCACGGTGTCGCGGTCGCCCTCGAGGATCGCTGCTCCCACCGAGGCCTACCCCTATCACGCGGAGAATGCGAGGGGGACCGCATCCGGTGCCTCTATCATGGGATGGAATTCGACCCTACGGGTGACTGTGTTCGAGTTCCGGGGCAATCCCATATCCCCAACCATGCCGGGATCCGCTCGTACCCGCTCGTGGAGCGAGATGACCTCGTGTGGATCTGGACGGGCGATCCAGCCAGAGCCGACCCCGAACGGATCCCTCCCTGGAAATATCACTCGGATCCTTCATGGGTGCACACCAAGGGCTTCTTGGCCGTCAAGGCCAATTGGCAGCTCATTGCGGACAACCTCTTGAGCCTCAACCACCTGCAATATGTGCATCGCTCGACGATCGGGAGCCCGGCACGACAAGCCGATCATGCCCAGGTCGAAACCCAGCGTGTAGGCGATCGCGTACACATGGCACATTGGGTCCCTCACGTCGACCCGCCGCCTCTGCACCAAACGGTCTGCGGTTTCAAGGGCAAGGTCGATCGATGGCAAGAGTGTGAGTTCTTTCCGGGGTTTCTCCTGTTTTGGTCCGGGTCGGTCGATGCAGGTACGGGGGCCTACGAAGGCCAGCGTGAGGGGGGGTTTCAGATCCGTCACTTTCACGCGACAACCCCCGAGTCGGAGTTGACCTCGCACTATTTCTTCACCGCCGCGCGTAACTTCCGGCTCGACGACGAGGAGATCACCGAGACGATGCATCGCTCGATGCTCTTTACGTTCAACGAGGATCTCGTCGTCCTCGAGGCCCAGCAGGCGTCGCTGCTCGAGGCATCGGACGTACGGTTCGTCAATCGGAAGGACGACGCCCCCGGCATCCTCGCGCGCCGGCTGGTCGACGAACTCCTCGCTCGCGAGCCATGACCGACGACGAGCCCACGGATGCGGCGCGGCTGCTCGCGCTCATCAATGCCAGCTGGATCTCGCAAGCCATCTTCGTCGCGGCCGAGCTCGGGCTCGCGGATCGACTGGCCCGTGGTGCGAGCCGAGCCGAGCCGCTCGCCGAGCCGCTCGCCGTCGATGCCGGCGCGCTGCATCGACTCCTGCGTGCCCTGGTCACGATCGGGATCTGTCGAGAGTCCGAGGGAGGCGCCTTCGCGCTCACCCCGATGGGGCACCTGCTGGCGAGCGACGGGCCGCGGTCCTTACGGGCGTGGGCGAGGTGGTGGGGCGGACACCTATGGCCCGTGTGGGGAGACCTACTGGGCAGCGTGAAGACCGGCATCAGCGCGCGGCAGCGATCCAGCGGTCGCGAAGCGACCGGGATGCTGGAGGATGACTCGGCCGCCGCCGATCTGTTCCATCGCGCGATGGGTCAACTGACCCGTGTCGAGGCCGAACAGGTGGTCCGCGCCTACCCGTTTTGGGGCGTGACCACGGTCGTGGACGTCGGCGGCGGGCGCGGGGAGCTGCTCGGCCTCATCCTCGAGGCCGACCCCAACCGCCGGGGGATCTTGTTCGACCGCCCCCACGCCCTGCTCAAGGCGGAGCAGCACCTTCAGTCCATCGGCGTACGGGATCGTTGCGATCTGGTGGCGGGTGACTTCTTCGACCGCGTCCCGCGTGGCGGTGATCTCTATATCCTCAAGAGCATCATCCACGACTGGAATGACGAACGCGCCACGTGCCTGCTCGAGTGCTGTCGTCAGGCGATGGGTCCGGCCGCGCGGCTGCTCGTCGTGGAGCGCCTATTGCCCGAGCGGTTGACCACGTCGGCTACAGATCGCGCGATCGTCCAGAGCGACCTGCACATGCTCATCGGCCCCGGAGGCAAAGAGCGCAGCGAGTCCGAGCTTCGTCTCCTGGCCCAGCGAGCCGGGCTCGACGTGCGACGGGTTCTGCCCGCCGGCGTCGTCTCCGTGCTCGAGGCACGAACCTCCTCCCCCCCTTCCCCTCGAGAATCATGAATTGTCCCCCGCGACCCCTCGATCCCGCGATCGCGCGTGAGTTCGAGACCAAGGCCCCCACGCTCTACGCACATTCTGCGCTCTACCGCCAATTGGCCCGACGTGTGGCCACCGAGCCGCGCCTGCTCGACATCGCCGCCGACGCGCAGCCGGGCCAGTCTCCCATGGCCATGTTCTTCGCCGCCGTGCACTTCGTGGTGCTGCAGGGTGCTTCTCACCCGCTGACCACGATCTACGCCGACATCGCGCAGGGCAAGCCCGTAAAGAGCGATCCGGCGCCACACTTCGTCGACTTTTGCATCGAGCACGAAGACCAGCTACGTCGGGTGATCTCCGCCAGCCGGATCCAGACCAACGAGCCGGGCCGCGCCGTCTTCGTGCGCCTCGGGTTCGAGTGGATCGGGCTGACCTTCGGGGGCGACGCGGTCGCCTACGTCGAGCTAGGCGCCAGCGCGGGCCTGAACCTCAACTGGGATCGCTTCCTGATGCGCTTCGAACGCGCCGACCACCCCGGCCACCCCGGCAGCCGTTGGGCGCGTGGACCCGAGTCGTCGCCCGTCCCCATCGATTGCTCGGTGAGCGGCTTGGAGTTTCCGGCCGAGCGTGGAGCGACGATCCCACCGCTGGCCGAGCGTCTTGGCCTCGACATCGATCCGCTCGACATCGAACGCAGCGCCGCGCGTGAGTGGCTGCGGGCCTTCATCTGGGCCGACGACCGCGAGCGCCTCAGGGGATTTCGTGGAGCGATCAACCTCTTGCGCACAACCCCCGTGCCGCTCAAGAAGGCCGACGTCACGCGGGACCTGGTCCAAGCGTGCGCCGGGCTGCGATCGAGACGGCTCGTCGTCGCCCACACGTTCTTGACCAGCCAGCTGACCGCAGAGCAACGCGAGGCCATGAGCCAGCAGCTCCGAGCCCTCTCGACCGACCGCGAGATCTTCCAGATCGGCGCCGAGTGGGACAACGGTACGACCGAGCTGCGCGTGCGTCGGTTCGACCGGGGGCGCCCCGACAACGACATGCTCATCGCCACCGGCGAGCCACACGGTCGCTCCGTCCGCTGGGTTCACGCGGGCTCGTAGATCGACGCGACCAAGACCATCCTCGCGGCGGCCTCCCGGTAGCTCGACAACGTCCCCGTGGCGACCGCGGCGAGCATCGCTCCCCCCAAGGCCGTGCCAAACGCCGCCTCGCGCGGCACCTCCACCCGCACCCCACACAGCGCGGCGCGGCGTGGATGGAGCGCAGCCACGCGCGCCATCCCTCCGATACAGGTCAACCTCGTCACGGGCCCCACCGAACGCGCGCGTTCCAGCAACATCTGGGCGTGCGTACGCTCGATTCCCTCGACGACCCGCCGCACGATCGCCGCGTGATCGAGCCCATCGGTCACCAGAGCGCGCTCGACCATCGCGACGACGTCCTGGTGCGAGCCCAACCGCTCGCGCTCGAGACGGGCGTCCGCCTCGGGACGGGCGAGCGCCTCGGGACGAGCGAACGCGTCGTCGACCAGCGCCAGCAAGGGCTGCGATCGGCCGAGGCGTGCGCTCAGCCATCGTAGCGTCGAGGCACCAAACGGGAGCACGTCGCTCATCACCGGGGCTTGTCCCAGCTCGAACCGGCCGGCCGTCGGGGGACGTACGACGAGCGAGGCGATCGTCGAAGAGCCGAGGTTGAAGCTCGCCTCCCCGGGCTCGGTGATCCCACCGCCGAGCACGCCGAGGAACGCGTCCAGCCCCCCCGCGATCACCGGGAGTCCTTCGCGAAGTCCGAGCGCCGCAGCGACACCCGAGCATAGCCCCCCCGCCACCGTGCCCGCGGGGAGCACGAGCTCGGGCCGCAAAGACGGGGACAGCTCGGCCACGACGAAGATCTCGTCGAGGCTGGCATGGGTCGCGAGGGGTCGACCTACCAGACGAGACGCGAGGTAGTCCCCCGCGTGCATCGCCCAGCGTGCCGACACCAGCCGCTGGGGGTCCGTCCGCATGAGCCAGCGCCCCATCGAGGCCAGGTGCGTGGCGAGGCGCTCTGCCCCGGAGCCCGGAGCCCGGCCGAGCGTGCGATCGATCCACGCGCGATCGGTCTGAAGCCGCGTGTCCATCCACGTGGGGACACGGGCGACCGGCTCCAGCGATCCATCGACGAACACGGGGCTCGGCGCATGCCCGCCGACGCCGAGCCCCGCCACCCGCGGCGCGGCCTCGGCCGCCACGGCGTCCCGGATCCCCTCCCCCAAGATCCGCCAAATGTCGCCCGCATCCTGATCGGCGGTGGCCCCCGCGACCCGCGTGGGATAGGGGATCCGTGCCCGCCCGTGGCAACGACCTCGTGTGTCCCACACTCCGCACTTGAGGGCGCTCGTGCCGAGATCGACGCCGAGCAAGAGCGGACTGTTCACGCCATACCCCCGTGGATCCTCGGCGTCGAGCTTCAGCGAGGACCGACCACCACGCGATCGAGCTCGGCGATTGCCGCGTCCACGCTCACCTCTTCGTGGATGAGGCGGGCGAGCGCCCCCGTCATCGCGCCGGGTCGCTCGCTCTGCCAGATCCGGCGGCCGACCGCCGCCCCCGCGGCCCCCGCGTCGAGGGCCGTCTTGATCGTCGTGAAGAACGTGCGGGCATCACCGTCGGCGCTGGACCCTCCGAGCACAATCACCGGCACGCCCGCGAAGGACACGAGCTCGCGGAAGCTTGCCGGGTCCCCCGTGTACATCGTCTTGATGATGTCGGCGCCGAGATCCGAGCCCATCCTCGCGCTATCGATCAGGTTCCCGGGCGTGTGGGCATCCGAGGCGCCGAACGACACGGGGATCGTCTCGGCCATCAGCGGCATGCCCCAGGTCGCACAGCGAGCGGCCAGCGGCTCCACGTACGCCCAGGCCGAGGGATCAGGCGCCCCCGGAAACATGTCCGCCTTGACCGCGTCGGCCCCGAGCCGCAGCGCGAGCTCGACCGCATGATCGAGGTTGGGCGCGTCACGCCCGACGCTGAGGATGACTCCCATGCGCTCGAGCGAGCCCGCGTACCGATCCACGAGCCCGTGCCGCAAGAGCACCGCGTCGGCCCCCGCGGCCGTCGCCTCGCTCAACACGCGCCCCGGGTCGGTGCAGCGCATCCCTCGACCCGGCTTGGAGAGATGATCCATGGCGACGACCAAGACCCGCCCGTCGGCTCGAAACAGCCGTCGTAGCCGCGATTTTCCCGAGACGATGCTCATTGCTCCTTACGCTCCTCCGTCCATTTGCACGACCACCCGAAAGCCCTCCCCCGCGCTCGCTTGCTCAAGGGCGACCGTGATCTGCTCGAGCTCGAACCGCGACGAGATCAGGGGCCGCACGTCGACGAGCCGATAGGCGAGCAACTTCGTCGCCGAGGACCAGTCGTCGAGGGTATGGCTTCGCGCGCCATCGAGCACGGTCTCCTCGTTGTGGATCCGCCGCGGCCCGAGGTTCGTGCCGACCTCCGCGGGGAAGCTCCCATAGTAGAGGATCGTCCCACCGGCGCGCACGCTCACCGCCGCCTGCCTCGAGGTCGCGTCGTTGCCGTGGGTGACGAACACGACGTCGGCACCTCGCCCTTCGGTGAGCTCACGCGCTCGCGCCGTCGCCTGCTCGGGCTCGAACGCGAAGGCGGCCCCGTGCTCGAGCGCCACGCGGCGCTTGTCCGGATCCGGCTCGCTGACCAAGACCCGAGCGCCGCGCAGCCGCGCGACCATGACGTGCAGCTGACCCATGGTCCCGCCGCCGATCACGAGCACGTCGTCGCCCAGCCGCACCGCGCCCTTGTTGACCGAGTGCACCACGCACGCGAGCGGCTCGGCGAACGCGATCTCGTCGAAGGACAGCTCGTCGGGCATCGCGAACAACTTCCACGTGGGCACGCAGACATGATCGGCCAGTCCGCCGATCCTCCGCATCTTCCCCGGCTCGCGTCCGCGGAACTTGCCAGTGCACAGGTGCGTATCGCCGCGACGGCACGCGTAACACTCCATACATCGATCGAGCATCGCCAGGGCGACGCGCGCTCCTTTGGGGGGGCCGACCGCGCCGGGATGAACGTCGACGACGACACCGGCGGCCTCGTGGCCCGCGACGATCGGGTACGCGTTCATGCGCCCGGTCCACAGCCGTTGCTCCATCGTGCACAGGGCACAGGCGCGCAGCCGAACGAGCGCCTCCCCGGGCTTCGGAGCGGGAAGCGCTTCGGACCGCAGCTCGACCTGCCCTGCTCCCTCGAATACGGCAACTCGATGGTTCATGTTCGACCTCGTCACGCAGCGATGAGTTGGGGACCAAAGGGGGATGAGCGTTCCCGAGGGACGCTCAGGCGCTCCGGTTTCGGCGCTCCGGTTCAGGCGCTCGGGGCCTGGTCGTGTTGGTAGTGGCGCTCGAGGAACTCCTCGCGCAGGGCGAGGAACGCGGCGTCCCCCGTGGAATCCATCCGCTCGGCGGCGGCGATCCGCGAGAACTCGGACTCCGGGAAGCGCAGGTACAGCTGGAAGGTACGAACAAACCCACGGATCTCATCCTTGCTGTAACTCGGCATGTCCATCACCGTGTCCTTATAGTTGTGACAGGTCTCGGTTTCGTCGGTGATGAAGCCCAGCTCGATCGCGCGCCGGCGAAGCGGCGTGCCGCGGTAGGGCACGAAGTGGAAGCAGTTGGTGGTGTGGGTGACGTCGCGGATCCGCCGGTTGAGCATCAGCGTGTCCCACGCCAGCTCCCGGGTCTCCGTGGGATAGCCCGTGATGTTGTTGACCTTGACGTTGATCGAGCTGCCCTTGAGCGTGGAGAGGCTGTCCACCAGCGTATCGTTGGTGTAGTCCCGCCGCACCACCTCCTTGCGGAAGCCCTCGTTGCCGTGCTCGAGCCCGACGCTCATATCGGCACAGCCGGCACGCTCGAGTAACTCGACCACCTCTGGGTTGAGCGTCTCGGGGCGGGTCTGGCACCAGAACGGCAGCCCGATATCTTGGTACATCTCGACGAACTCTTCGAGGTACCGCCGAGGCATCGCCAGGAAGGTATCGGCGGTGAACGAGATGTAGCTGACCTGGTAAACGTCTCGCAGGTGGACCAGATCTCGGCGGACAGCCTCGATGCCGCGAAGCCGGAAGAAGCTCCCCGCCCGCGCATCGCGGTAGAGGTTTTGCTGCGCCGGTGAGTTGCAGAACGCACAGCGGTACGGGCAACCGCGGTGGGTCTCGACCGGCCCCCATTGCAGCAAGCGGCCCCGTTGGGGGGTGAGCATCCGGTGATGATCGAACAGCGAGAAGTCCGGGGGCGGCAGCTCGTCGAGGTCGAGCACGGGACGCACGGGGTTACGGTTGATCATGCCGCTGGGTCGCTTGACCCAGAGGTTCGGCACCCGAGAGTAGTCCTCTCCCCGCATCAACAGTCGGCACAGATCGGCGATCGGACCCTCACCTTCTCCCACGCAGACGATGTCCACGTCGGGCTCGGCGATCACCCGCTCGGGCGCGAACGTAGGAAACACGCCCCCGCAAAGCACGGGGATGTCGTAGTCCCGGGCCGCCGCGAGCAAGCCGAGCGCGATTCCAAAGGTGTCCTCGGTCGAAGACACCGCGATGAGGTGGGGCTGGAACTCGTCGATCATCGCGCGGAAGTCCGCGCTCATTTGCTCGAGCGGTCGCAGGCCCTCGCGTCGCTTCTCGGTGTCGTACGGGCGCAGCTGGAGGTTCTCGAGGCGATACTCGTCAGGAGACCGCTGTTCGGTCTCATAAAAGGTGGTGTCGAAGAGGCGTACCGCGTGGCCCTCTCGGCGCAGTACGCTCGACAGCATCGCGATGCCCAACGGGAACATCGTGGACAACATCAAGTTGGAATAGACCATCAAGACACGACATTCATTACGTTCCATCGAAGATGCTCCCGAATCTGCCCCGAATCTGCCCCGAATCTGCCCCGAATCTTTCGGGGAACGCATGAGACCACCATGCCCATGGAGATTCAAGCCGAGGTTCCGATCCACGCACCCGTCTGCTCCCGAGCCGCGCGCGACCACCCCCGCGCACCCAACGAGACGGTGATGTCCGACATCACCCTCCCATCCGGATTGAACAGACTCCAGTGTTGACATGAGTTTATTCACACCGCAATATCACCATCGCCGCCAGGCAAACGGCAGGCCGATGCCAGGCCGATGCCAGGCCAATGCCGAGCCAATGCCAGGCCAATGAGAGTTGTGTGGGAAGGCCACGATACGTTTCGGTTCGGATCGCGCTTCGAGACTCGTGCATCGTAGCGTGACTCATACGACATCCTCGTAACAACCCAATGGCATCATCGACCTCGTGGACTGCGACCTCGAAAATCGCGTGGGGCGAAGGCGACAGGTCCACCGCGGGCTGCTAGCCTACCGATCTCATCCCCATGAGCCACAACGCCGAGTGCGGGAAGCCGAGGGCGCTCTTGGGCCGCTTCGTCATTCTCGCGGCCCCGCGAACCGGCAGCAATATGCTCTGTACCATCGTCGGGGCGCACCCCGACATCGTGTGTCACCACGAGCTGTTCAATCCGCGCGGCATCTTCACGGCGCTGGAGTATCGCGATTGCGAGCTCGGCTGGGGGACCATGGCCCAGCGCGATCGGGACCCCGCCGATTTCCTCCAGAAAGTCTTCGCTACTCCATTGGGCCACGAGATCGTCGGGCTCAAGACGACCCTCTATCAGAATCGGCGCGCGCTCGACGTACTCATCGCCGACCCCACGGTGCACAAGATCGTGCTTCGACGGCGCAATCGTGTCCGAACCTTCGTCTCGACCCGCATCGCCGAACAGCTCGACGAGTGGGAGGTCTACGACCGGAGCGCGCTGGCGAGGGAGCGACCGCGCGTTGTCGTGGAGGTGGACGAGCTGTTTCGATATGTCGAGCAGATGGACGCCTACTATGCGGATGTGTGCGGGCAGATCCACGCCCACGGTCAGACCCCTCTAGAGACGACCTACGAACGATTATGCCGTGCCGAAGAGCAGGCGCGAATCTTCGCGTTCCTCGGCGCAAGGGCCGTGAGCCTGCCCATCACCCCTCGCAGTGTCCGGCAGAACGATCGATCGCTACACGATCTGGTGGCCAATCTCGGGGAGCTCACCCATGCGCTCGCCGGCCATGCCCTGCACGCCGATCTCGTCGAGCCATCATCAGGGATCCGCTCCGAATGATCTGAGTGGTCCGCGTGGTCCGCGTGACCCGAGTGGTCCGCACGCTCCGATGACTCCGGTCGTGGTCACTTCCGAAACTTCTCGAGGTCGTCCACCGTCCCGGTGATGAGGATGCGGGCTTGCTCGGGCCACGTGGTCGGATCGTGCCCGCGAAACCGCGGGCCGGCCCGTTGAAGGAGCGCCTCGAGTTCGTCGGCCTTCGCGGCGGCGAGCTGGCTGAAGGTCTTGATCCCCGAGTCCGCGAGCAACGCAGCGATCTTCGGCCCGATCCCGATCACCAGGGTCAGATCCTCATGTCCAGATACTTGGGCGGAGCCTGACGCCTCACGAGGCGTGATTGGGGTCGGCTCGTCCATTGCTGGGGTATCCGCCTCGGTGTCCGCCTCGGTGATCACCCGTAGATTGAAATCCTGGAGCGTGCCCCCATCTTCGAGGTGCTGGGCGAACAGCTTGCCGATAATGCGGGTCGCGGCGCCGAGCGATGCCGGCACGGTCGCCAGGCCCAAGACGCTGCCGATTCCGGGGAGCCATCGGACGAGCGTCAGCGCGGCGCGGTTGCCGAAATACGTAGGCAGCACGCTGCCGAGCAATCCCGTCAGCACCGGTTTTGCCTCTCGTTCATCGAACGGGACCCCGTACAATCGGGCGAGCTTGTGGATCATGTCGAGCTGAACCACGAGAACCGCCGCCGCGTCGACGAAGGGCAAGGGTAGAAAGCCGATGGCGAACGCCGTGCGTTCTGCTCGCTGGATGAGCTCTGTGGCAGTCGCCGCGCGGCTGGTCATGCCGGCAACTCTCAGGGCTTGATCCCGTAGTACTCGCTCTGCTCTTGTTGCGGAGGCTCGGGGCGTGAGCGGTAGCCGTCGAATTGCTCTTGGTAGTAGTCCATGACCTTGTCGGGCTCGAGCGTCAAGAACGTGCCTCCCGACTCGAAATGCTGCACGAAGACCCGGCCCACGGCGTAGGTCGATGCCCCCGCGAACGCCAGCCCACCGAGGCCACCGACCAACCACCCCACCACAGGGATCATCTTGACCAGGCTCGCCGACGCCAGCGGGGCGACCGAGCCGAGGAACGCCGCGAGGAGCGAGCGGCCGAGCTCGGGCCTGAATTCGACGCCGTAGATCTGCGCGAGTCGTCGCAGCATATTCAGCTGCGTGCCGGTCAGCAGCACCAGGTCGGCGCCGGGCAGCGGCTGAACGCCGACGGCGACCGCAGCGATGATGTGCTTGTCGATGACCGCTTTTGCTCGTTCAAGCTCTTGTTGGGCCAAGATGATGTCTCCCTTCAGTCGAAGAACTTCCAGTCTTCGACGTAGTTGCCGAGCACGGGCTTGGGATAGCCCGGATCGGCACGCAGCGTGACGATGTCATAGCGAAAGTGCTGATCACCGCGGAAGAAGTAGATCTTGCCGCCCCCCCAGTAGATCGCCGCGTCGACGCGCTCCAGGGTCAAGCCGATCCAGCGGGTCTGAATCGACTGCGGGTACCCCTCGTCGACCTTCCCGGTGCGACCGTTGAAGCGAACGTACTGCCCCCCGGCGAAGAAGTAGATCGACTCCATGTCGGTGGCAACGACGGCGTCGATCTTCTTGAAGGGGACGCCCGGCCAGCCGTCGCGGATCTTCTTTGGGCCCTCGTCGACCTTCCCGGTCTCGACGTCGACCGCGATGTACTCGTCGCGACGGAACATGTAGATCTTGTGGTCGAGCTCGCGGTCCTCGCCCGAGGTCAGCCCCTTGAACTGGAACGCGGCGTCGATCCGCTCGAAGCCGATCTTATCGAGCTCGGGCCACTTGTCCGCGACCGGCCGCTCGCGCGTGCTCTGGCCATTCTCGAGATCGTAGGAGAAGAAGTTGCGGCCGCGCAGGAAGTACACCAGGTCGTCGATGCGGAACACGGCCGCGATCGCCCGAAAGCTCGAGGCCGCGCTGTAGGCCTTCTTCAGCGCTTCGGCCTTCTTCGGCTGATCGGACAGTAGCGTCCAGATGCCCGCGACCTCGAGCTCGATCGTCTGCGGGTTGTCGCGGATCGTCGCGATCCATGCGTTGTACGACGCCTGGTCGAGCTCGCCCATGGCCGCGAGGCGCCGCTCGTCGCCGCCGCGACCCAACACGGTACAGCGGGAGTTGCTGTGTAGCTGCTCCCGGCTCTTGCTCGCCCGAGCCTCGACCTGACCCGAGACGGCGCCGACGTTGGCGCTGAGCGCCGCCTGGATCTCGGACTTGCTGAGGTTGGTCGACTTCGCCACGCTGACGACGACCTCGGCCCTCCCGCCGACCCACGCGCGCTTGATGTAGTGCGTGCCGTAGCGCTGGAAGAACGACTCGTAGGCCTCGCGGTGCTTGGGCTGGAACGGCACCGGGAGCGGCGCGGTGTCGATGTCGGCGTGAGCGGAAGGGTCTTCTATGTAGAGGCTCCAAAGGGCAACGAACGAGCTACGGGTCGCATAGTAGGATTCTTGATCGGAGCGCAGCTCGCTACCGTGGCTCATGCTCGCGTTGATGCTGAACACGGATGATTGCGCCGCCACGTGGGCATCCAAAGAGCGCTGCTCGTGGAAGCGCTCCCAGGACTCCTCGATCGTGATGGTATTGAGAGCAACACCGTTGGGACTGGGCGGACTCTCGTCGAGTTCGTAGCCCGACGGGATCGCGAACAGCTGGTTGGTCTCACGCGAAAGGTGGTCCCGAGGCGGGCCGTGGGTGAACAGCAGTCGTCGAAGCTCGTAGGGATGATGAGGTCGCAGATACACCCCACGCCCCACGACATCGAGACCGGGAATCTGACTGGTCGGGCGTGGACTCGGCGGTTGCATGTCGTGGTTGGTCTGTGGCGTGGGCGGTGGGTCTGTAGGCGCCATGCTCGATCCCTTTCCTCTCGTTCATTACAGCTGAAACAACACCGGGGTGAGACGACACGGGGCACAGACTGTAGTACCGCACTCGAACGGGGTGTTGGGAACGAAGGCTGACGATTCATTGTGGCGTGGAGTGTCTGTTCGTGTCGAGCGCAAGACGGTGGGGACGAGTAGCAGGTGCGCGTGATGCGGACTCATGCTCCCGCATCATGCTCCCGCATCATGCTCCCGCGTCACGGCCCCCGCGTCACGGCCCCGCACCATGGCCCCCCACCATGGCCCCCCACCGTCCCCTTGCCTTCCGTACGGGGGTTCTGCATGATGGCGGGCGCGCGAAGTCGTCAGTGCGTGGAGAAGCCAGATGTCATCAGAGCAGCAGAATGATCTCAACAAGGTAGTGGCCAACGGTGTGCGTCTTGCCGGAGACACGCTCGTCGTACCGGGAACGAGCTTGATCCTCGATGGTCAGGTAGGTCAAGGCGTGGCTCGAGTCGCGGTCGGCGTGGCCGCGCGGATGGCCCTGGGGCCCCTTGGATGGCTCTTGGTCGCGGCCGATGCGTACACGAAAACGACCACCGGCTCGGGGTTGCTCGACCGCGCAACGTCTCGGGTGAAATCTGGTCTTGCCAGCCGTCGGGAGGGGAGCGCGGAACCGACAACCGTCGAGCAGACCACGCCCTAGGAGCCTCTCGCCAGTGGCGTCGGACCAAAGGTGCCACTTGGAGTTTCCCTCGAAAACAGGACCATAATGGTTCCCTCTTCGAGTTGACTCCGACAGATGAGTTCCGAACGAGTTTCGGCGCCGCTCATTCATACAACCCGCTCACTGGGCAACCGATGAATCAGCATTCATGAGGGAGGTTGACAGAGTGCCAAACTCGACATCGTCCCAGGCTGCTTCGACGCGCCCAGAGCGGGCATTGCGCAGGTCCTCGGTCAAACGAAGTTCGGGGTTCGCGCTCGTCTTCTCGCTCGCGTGTACGTTGCTGCTCACGGTCATCATGCCGAGCATCTTCGTCTCCGTGCACTCGGGCGAGGGCGGTGTTCTATGGCGTCGGTTCTGGGGAGGTACCGAGCTCGACTGGTCCTATGGCGAGGGTACGGCGATCGTATGGCCGTGGGACAAAGTCCATATCTACGATCTTTCGATCCAGCAGCTCGGCGTCGAAGAATCGGTCTACACGTCCGACGGTTTACATCTTCGAGTCTCGGTGTCGGCTCGTTTTCGCATCGATCGCGAGGGTCTGCCCCGACTCCACCGCGAGCTCGGGCCGCGCTACATCGACAAGCTCGTAAAGCCCGAGCTGACCACCGCAGCCCGCTTGGTGCTCGGTCGCTACGACTCCAAGCAGGTCTATACTCGCGGTGAGCGCTCCCTGCTCGACGAGATCCGCTCGGAGTTTCGCGCACGACTCGAAGGTCAGCCCGTCGAGTTCGTGGACGTCTTGCTGGTCAAGATGACGATTCCCGATCGTGTTCAAGAGGCGATCCAGGACAAGCTCGTCCACGAGCAAGAGGCCATCGCCTACAAGTTCATCCTCGAGCGAGAAGAGCAGGAGAAGCAACGGCGGATCATCGAGGCTCAGGGAGTGAGGGCCTTTGCGTCGATCTCGGAGATCTCCGCGGTTCAGTGGAAGGCACTCGAGACGACGGCCGCGCTCGCAGGGTCCAGCAACGCCAAGATCGTGATCATGGGCAACGACGCCACCTCGCTGCCGGTCTTGCTGGGCGAGCAGTTCGTCGAGGCGAGCGCAGGACAATCGCCGACCATGGATCACGACCACATGGATCACGACCACATGGATCACGACCAAGTGGATCACGACGACCAAGAAGACCCGTCGTCCGATCCACCAGCTCGCAGCTGGCCTTGGTAGCCGCATCAGCGGTACGCCATGACGGGCCGACCGACCGACCGACCCGAACGACAATGGGGTGTGCGCTCCATCGAACGGAGCCATGCTCCGCCAACAGACCAAGAGCGCTCACCAAGAGACCAAGAGCAAGATTACAATGCGTCGTGTACTCAAAGCCCCGCTTTACCCCCTGTTGATGCTTGCTCTTGGCTGCACCGAGCCGGAGGAGACGAATAGCCCTCCGGGTACGTCGGGCGACCCGACCGGTTCGGGGAGTGACCCGACGGGCGCGGATCCCTCTGGGCCGGCCTCCACGGGCGACGACACGGGCCTGGTCGACACCGGAGCGACCGACGACGGGCCGAGCGGAGGCATGTGCGACCCGCAAGCCCAGGACTGCCCCGAAGGCGAGAAGTGCACCTTCTTCATCGACGACGCCAACCCAGAGGGGGCCAACAAGTGCGTGCCCGTGGTCGGCCGCGGCCTGGCCGGAGATCCGTGCATGGCCCTCGAGGACGACACCGACTCGTGTGACGTGGGCTTTTTGTGCTGGGGGGTCGGGCCCGATAACACCTCCGGGGCATGCGTCGAGATGTGTGACGAGCAGGACGAGTGCTCCACCGGTGATCCCTGTACGATCACCAACGGGGGGATGTTGCCCTTGTGCCTGCCCAAGTGCGATCCGCTAGCCCCGGACTGTCCCGTCGGCTGGGCCTGCTACGACGATGGCGGATTCTCCGACAATTGGTTTTGCGATAGCGACAGTTCGGCTCGGCTTGGAGTGCACGGCGACCCCTGCGAGTTCATCAATGCATGCAATCCGGGCCTTATCTGTGCCGTCGCCGAGACCGTCGACAGCGACACGTGCACCGCGTCGGGAGCGATCCGCTGCTGTGCCGTGGTCTGCGACACCTCCGAGACCGTCATGTGCCCCGGGCCCACCGAGGAGTGCATTTCGTACTATGACGGGCCGCCGCCGCCAGAGTACGCCAGCGTGGGTGTGTGCGTCATTCCCGGTTGACCCAGACCCCCCTCGCGCTCGGTAGAGCCGAGGCGTCCGGGGAGCTCGCGGCTCTCACGGCTCTCACGGTTCTCACGGTTCTCACGAATCAACGCGGCCCGCACTTGCGGCACGAAGGACTCGACGAGTCGTCGAGTCATTCGTCCATCGCCGGCACCCCGGGGGCATCGACGTTCGCTGGATCGTTGTCCTTTAGATCGTCATCGCCGAGCACGTCGTCCTCGAACTCGTCGATCATTCCTTCGTCTGAGGGCACATACATCGGCTCCTCCACCTCGGCCCACCGCGCCAGCTCGGGATCGGCCAGCAGCCCCGTCAGCGCCCGCTGCCCCTCGCGAGCCGCCATCAGCACCTCGATCTCCCCCAGGCAGGTGCCCGTCTCCCCGCGCTCGCGCAGGTCGAACTCGAGGGGTGCCTCCTTCCAGATCTCGTAGTCGAGATCATCGAGCCGCCCCCGCTCGTTCATGATGCGAAGGATCCGAGCCAGCTTCACCGCAAACCGCGGCGACAGCTCTCCATGGCAGTACTGCGCGTGCCGACGCACGGGGCTGGGCAGCATCAGCGCCAGGTAGGCCGCCTCGGGCGGGGTCAGCCGACCGGGATGCTTGCCAAAGTAATGGCGGGCCGCCCGGGTCACTCCGTAGATCCCCGGGCCGAGCTCCACGATGTTCAGGTAGATCTCCATGATCCGCTGCTTGGTCAGCACCGACTCGACGTACCAGGTCAGGATCATCTCCTGAAGCTTGCGAGCCAGGGTGCGCTCGTGGCTGAGCAGCACGTTCTTGACCATCTGCATGGTGATCGTGGAGGCCCCCAGGCGGACCTTGCCCGCCTCGAGGTTGCGGCGCAGCGCGGTCCGAAACTGCGAGGGCAAAAACCCCTTGTGCCGCCAAAAACCGCCGTCCTCGGTGGTGAGCACCGCCTGCACCATGAAGGGCGAGATCTGATCGAGGGGCGTGAAGGTCCCCGAGCCGGGGAACAGGTGGACCGCCCGCAGCTGACCGTCGCGCATCGTCACCCGGTGGGTGAACCCTCCCGCGAGTCGCTCGGCCGCCGCCCGGGCCGGACGGGACTCCACCCGACATCCGCGCAGACCCACCCCGCCGCCCAGGCGCAGCGCGTCGAGATCGGCGAAGTCCACGTCCACGTCCACATCGAGGCCGAAGGTCCCCCCCAGCGTAAAGCCCTCCAGGCTGGGGACGAGCGCGGCGGGGATCGCCTCCAGCACGTGTTGGCAGGGGGTGGGCGGGATCTCAGCGTGGAGGCGATAGCGACGATCACTGCGCTCGGCCGGGTGCACCAGCTCGCCGCGCAGCCGCAGCGAGACCCCCGCACGCTCGATCGTGGCGTGGTGCAGGGTGACCCGGGGCTTGTGCGGATCGATCTCCACCGCAAAGTCGAGATCGAACCCCACGTCGCGCACCGTCTGACGGGCGAGCAGTCGATGGGCCACGTTGAGCCCATCGAGGCGAACCCGGCCCTCGGCGCGGGCGAGGCCCGAGCCGAACCGCAGCGCTACCCGACCGCCGACGGTGGCCGCCTCGGACTCGACCACAGGCAGCGCCGCGAGCACGCGGGGGACCTTGCCCAACCGGAAGGATTCCATGGAGACGGTCAGCGCCCCCTCGGATCGGTCGCGACGTACCCGACCGGACAACGACCACAGGCGGGCCGCGGTGGGTCCGTCGTCGCGATCGGAGAACCCTCCCTCGAGATCGACGGTGATCTCCGAGATCTCGGCGTCGGCGATGGTGATCCGACCATCGACGCCGGCGACGGCGATCTGCGGGGTCACCTGGGTACCAACGCCCTCCACCTGCACGGTCAGGGGAAAGCGCAGGGCCCGACCGGTCCCGGTCCCCGTCCCCGTCCCCGTCCCCGTCTCGGTTCGATCCAGCACGATCTCGGTATGGACGGCCGCGGCTCGGATCGTCGGCAGCGACTCGTGCCGCAGGTACAGCCGCTCGAGCACCACCGAAGCCTTGCCTGCGGCCGGCGTGGCGCTCAGTCGCACGACCGCCTCGACATGCCGCGGTGGATCCTCGCGATCGCCCTGCCATAGATCGAGCCGTAGATCCCGAATGCTCAGGTGCTCGGGTACCAGGCCCACCCGACCCCGTGTCGCAGGCTCGGGCTCCACATCACGGCGGCGCAGGCGAGCCCCCAACTCCTCGAGCGAAGCCCGCTCCCCGACCACGATCCCGCCCCGAACTCGCGCGTCGACCGGCTCCGCACGGCCCGACCACAGCGCATCTTCGTCGAGCAAGACCTCGATCTCATCGAGGCGAATGTGTACGGCGCCGGATCCGCGGCCCGCGCTGTGCGATCCCTCGTCCGATCGCCGCTCGGTCTGGCCGATGGACAGGTCGTGCAGGATCACCCGCGGCAGATCGAACTCCACCCGGGCCACCGTGACCGGCTGCCCCAGCCGGCGCTCGAGCCGGGAGGTGAGCGACCGGGCCGCGACCTGCTCGAGCCAGGGGGGCACCAGCCACCACGCCACACCCACCAAAGCCACCAGCAACAAGCCCAAGGCCGCGAGCACCCACAGCCAGACCTTGCGGCGAGGGGGCTTGGGCGCGGGCGAGGGAGCGATCATGAGGGGCCAAACGCGGGTGAGCATGCAGGTTGGCACGCAGGTCGCGGGTGGACGCGTCGCGCCGTCGACCCGCGCCACGCTCACTCACCCTACGGCGGGGATGGGCAGCGCCGCAATCGAGGACCGCGAGCACTCACGAGGACACGGGCCCCTACAACGCAGACAACCCCGTCGACGCTTCCGTCGACGGGGCCGCAAGATCGCCCGTGCGAGGGCACCAGAGGATCGGCGAGGAAGAACCCTCCAGTGTTCGTCCCTCCAGGTTGCCGCATGCGCGAGACCGAGGCCGGGCGCGACTGTGTCGCGCATCCCGAGCCGGCCTCGGCCTAACCAGACACCTCAGCCGCCACGCGCGCACTGAATGGCGAAGAAGAGCTTGCCCAACTTGCCCTCGAGCTCGGACTTGCCCGCGGCGATCATCATGACGCCGCGGTCCTCGATGCTGTAGTCGGCGTTGAGCAGTGACTTCTTGCCATCGCGCCCGCTGAGGGATGCATGCAGCTTGAGGCGGGTGTCGTCGTTGCCCAAAAGACGCAAGCCCAGGCGATTCCCGCTTCGAAAGGTCACCTCGGACTTCTTGTCGAGCTTGATCTCGAGGGCCTTTTGCTCGACGAGAAGGAAGCTCTTGTACGCGGCGAACTCATCCTGCTCCAGATGCCCCCGGAGGAACTCGAGGTTCTTGGGGATCGTCCCGTCTCCGTCCTTGGAGGCCAACACCGCGTGCACCTGGCACGAAGCCTCTTGGACTGGCGCGGCCTGGGCCGTGGCCGGCGCGACGACGGTGGAGACCACGGCGGCCGGGGCAAGGACGGCGGCCAGGGCCGAGGCGAGCAGCTTCGATTTCATCCTTGGGTGCATCATAGCGAGCGCTCACTGTTGGTCGGTGCGTCGTCCTCTTCGACGTAGAGCACCGTGACGGTTCCGTTGTTGGAGATCCGGCCGGATCGAACCCCGAACTCGATGCCGTGGATCTCGGCTTCGTGGGTCTGCGGCACGGGCATGGGATCGAGCAAGGACTCGGGCTCGGCAGTGGGTGCCGGCGTCGGGACGGCGGCGAGCTGATCGGGCACCGATTGCGATGGAGCGGGCGTAGCCCCCGGCGAGGACGACGGGGACGGCGTGGCCTCGGGTTTCACTGACGCGACGGACTCGGCTTTATTCGCCGGATCTTGCGGCCCGTCGGACCCGGGGCTCACCACCAAGACGGTCACCACCGCGGCCGCGGCCGCGGCCAGCGCGGGGATCCGAGCCGGTCGTAGCGCCGCCCACAGTCGGGTCCAGACCGAGGCATTGCGATCGGCCTCGGCTTGCAGTCGCTGGTCGCGATCGATCGCGCGGTCGATCTCGTCCCAGATCTGCTCGAAGCGCGCGGACGGCACGGCCTGCGCGACCGCGTCGAAGCTCGCGTCGACGACGCCTTGCAACCCGCGCAATTGCGTCAGCTCGGTACGCAGCGCCGGATCGGCCTCGATGGCCTCGGCCACCGTGGCCGCCTGATCGGGCAGCAGCTCGTCGTCGAAGTAGGCGTGCAAGTCGTTGGGCGTGATGCCGGTGGAGGGCTCGGAGCTCATGATGCAGCCTCCTGGGTCATAGAATCCCCACTGCTGGGTTCGGTCGTGGACGGGATGTACTCGAGCCGCTCGCTGAGGAGCTTTTGCATGTTGCGGCGGGCGTGAAAGAGGCGGCTCATGATCGTTCCCTTGGAGCAATTCATCGCCTTGGCCATGTCCGCGTACGAGAGGCCCTGAAGCTCGCGCATAACGATGACCGCGCGGTGCTTGTCGCTAAGCTGACCCAGGCTGTCTTGGACGGCGGAGAGGATCTCCTTGTTCTTGATCGCCGCGGAGGGATCACCCAGCGCGACGACAGGAGACAGGTCGGGCGCGGCATCGGAGTCCTCGTGACGCAGCCGATCGTCGAACTCGACGTCGCGCTTGCGACCGCTGCGACGGAGGTGATCGATGCACAGGTTGGCGACGATCCGGTAAAGCCACGTGTAGAAGCTCGATTGCCCCTCGAAGTTGGGCAGGTACCGGTGAACCTTGATGAAGGCCTCTTGCAGGACGTCGAGCGCATCTTCTTGGTTCCGAAGGAATCCGTAGGCCACCGAGTAGACCTTGCGCTCGTAGCGCTGATATAGCGCCTGGAACGCCCTCCGATCGCCGGCCTGTGCGGCATTGACCAGCTCCTGGTCGTCGGCATCGGTTGAAGCCACGTGCTCCTCGCTCTTGGACGGCGCGTTCGGGTGCCTATTCAGGGACCGACGCAGAAATGCGCGCAGAGCGCCCCACCGTACCGGGGCGTGATCTGCGGAGCCCGACCGCGCCCCGGTGACGGGCTCCCATCGGCCGGTTATACCTTCCAAGTGCCGGGCTGCGCCAACTCGGGGGTCGCACAACGCGCGACGGGCGGGGTGAACGCGTCGTGAGCGAGCCCGCAGGGGCCGTGGTCGTACGCGCGGTGCTGCGCACCGCCCGGAGTTCGGCCCGTCGCCGGCTGGTCGCGCGAGTGCTGGTGGATAGCCTGCTGGGGGCCATCGGGCTCACGACCCTCTGTGCACTGTGCGCGGGCTGGACCTTGCGCGGGGATCTGGCCGCGTTGGGATTTTGGGTGGCCGCCGCGGCCGGTAGCACGATCGGGCTGGCGGAGGCGCTGCTCCATGCCCGACGCCGGTGGGGATCGGATCTCCGCACGGCCCGCTCGGTGGCTTCGCATCGAGCACCGCTGGGACCGGGTTCGTCGCCGACACGAGTCCGGGAGCACCGACTGCTGCGCCATGAGCTCCTGGGAGCCACTGAGCTCATCGAGGCGGGTGACGACCCCGCGGCGGGCGTCCACCGGGGCTCGCCGACGCTGACCGAGCACTACGTGGCGGATGTGGCTCGACGGCTATGCGCGAACGACATCGACGTGGCATGGGCGCTGCCCCGTCCGCGCTGGCGCCCGCGTATCGCCGCAGCCCTGGTGCTGGGCGTGGCCGTAGGCGCGGCGAGTATGGGCCCGCTGCTCGACGGGCTGGGCCTGTTGGTGGCGCGGGCCGATGGCCGCCCTCCCACCCCGCCCGAGCCGGTGTGGTCCTCGCTGCGATTGCGCCTTCACTACCCGGCGCACACCGGGCGGCCGACCCGAGACGTACCCAACCCCAGCGGTGCGCTGCGGGTCCCGGCAGGCACAGAGGTGGAGATGCAGATGGACGCCTTGCATCCCGCGGGCGGGGCCCGGGTGGTGGTCAACTACGATGCAGATGAGCTGAGCGCCCCGCCCCCGCCACAGGTGGTGTCGCTGTCGACCGTCGACGAGACCGGGCGTTCGTGGACCGGAACATTCACGGTCCGGGCGAGCGGGACGTGGACGGTGGTGCTGCTCGACCACGAGGACGACGAGCTCGAGCAGTCCCAGCGACGCTCGGCCGCGCTCCCCCTGTCGCAAGAGCCCGATCGCGCCCCGGAGATCGAGCTTTTGCCCCTGCCGCAGAGCCAACGCGAGGTCCGCGAGACGGATCGGGTGGAGGTGCGCTTCTTGGCCCGCGACGACTTTGGCCTGCGCTCGGCCGCGTTGGTGTACCAGCTGCCCGACGGCAGCGCACACCGGCTGACGGTGCCCCCTCCGGTCGATCCGGGACGTCGCTGGCGGCGGCGGTACGACTGGGACATCGCCCAGATCCCGGTGACCGAGCGCAGCGAGGTGCTCTACTGGATCGAGGTGCGTGACAACGATCCGGGCCTGGGCCTGCGGCCGCTGCCCGATCCACCGGGCAAGCTGAGCCGCTCGGCGACCCAGCGCCTGCTGGTGCGAGACGACGAAGCCGAGCATGCGACCAACATCGTCAAGCTGCGAGATCTCCGGGATCGGGCCGTCGACCTGCTGGCCGCCCGCATGACCACGCGCGCGTATCCCGATGCCGACGAGGTCCCGGATCCTCGGGCTCCCGCCCCGCCGTCGGTCGCGGTGCGGGCGGCCCTGTCCCGTGATCTGCTGCACCGCAGCGGCCAGCTGCTGGCCCGGCTCGCGGAGGCGATCGACGCCCTGTCGATCGACACCCTGGCTCGCGAGCGCGACGTGGCCACGCTGACCGAGATCCACGGGCGGCTGACCGCGCTCTACCGAACCGAGCTGTCGCTCCATGCGACGATGCCTCCGCGCTCCGAGCGGCTCGACCCGCAAAGCGCCCGCGGGGTGCTGGGCCAGCTGCGGGGGCACAACCGCAAGGAGATCACGCAGCTCGAAGACGAGATCATTCGCCTCGACGATCTGGTCGACGGGCAGATCATCGAGCGCCTGGAGGGCTTGGTGGCGCGGCTGGAGGCCACCCAGCGCACGCTGGTGGAGCTACTTGAACAGTTGCAGGCGGGAGACGAGTCGGTCCGCGCCCAGATCGAGCAGCTCGAGCAGCGTCGTCGCGAGGATCTACGCCGGATCTCGGAGGCCCGGGCGATGCTGCGCAAGGAGATCGATCAGGAGTTCATGAACCTCGATGCGTTCGAGGTGCTCGAGCGCATGCAGCAGCAGGAGCGGCTCAGCGAGATCCTACGCCGCGGTGACGTGGAGCAGGCGCTCGAGCAAGCGCGAGGCGAGCTGGGGCAGGTGCAGGGGCTGCGCGACCAGGTGCAGCAGCGCCTGGGAGACAGCGAGCTGGGCCCCCAGCTGAGCGAGGAGGAGCGGGCCCGCATGAAGCTGCTGCGGGAGCTGTCGCGCCTCCAAGACGAGCAGAACAACCTGCGGAGCAAGACCCGGGCACTCCACGAGCGTTGGCGGTCGGCGGTGGACGAGCAAGGCGCCCCGGCGACCGAGCGCGAGACGGCGCACGCCGAGGCGTCGGCGCTCGTCGAGGCTCTCGAGCAAGTCAACGACGCCCGCCTGGGCCGCGAGGGCCGGCGCGGGCTCGACGACGCCAAGGATGCCCTGGAGCGGCTGGAGCAGCGTAGCCAAGACGAGCAGGCCTCGGCGCTCGAGCTGGCCGAGGCGGCCGAGCAGGCCACCCGGGCGCTGCGACTGGCCACCGAAGGATCGGAAGCGGGCGAGCGCGAGGGCAAGCAGGTCCGCCGGGCTCGCGATCGGGCGGCCCGGCTCCACGATCGCCTCGAGCGTGCCCTGCCCGCCCCGTCGGAGGTGCTCGAGCCCGAGGCGCTGCACCAGCTGCAGGAGCTGACCGAGCGACAGGGCGGGCTGCGCAAGCAGGCGCGCACGCTGCTGGACGACGAGGTGGCGGACGCACTGCCGGCCCCGGGGCGCTCGGCGATGCGACGGGCCGATCGAGGCATGGAACGGAGCGCGGAGCGATTGGGCCAACGCCGACCCGGGCGCGCGGTGGATCCGGAGTCGCAGGCGTGGCAGGGGCTGCAAGAGGCGCTCGACAGCCTGCGCCGTGGCTCGCCGCCGCCCCCGCCTCCGCGCGGCGGCAAGGCGTCGACCGAGGCCGAGCGCGATCGTTCGCTGCGCGATGCGTTGATGGAGGCGATGCGCGAGGCTGCCCCCGACGGCTACGACGAGCCCGTCCAACGCTATTACGAAGAGCTGCTGCGATGAGAGGAGCCGCTGCGATGAGAGGAGCTGCTGCGATGCGAGGAGCTGCTGCGAGGCGAGGAGCCGCTGCGAGGCGAGGAGCCGCTGCGACGACACGAGCGACCCACGCCCGCTCCCATCGCGCGAACCGACGGCGGGCGCTGGGCCTGGTGCTGCTGCTGCTGGGTGTCCTGCCCGGCCCGCCGGCGGTCGCCGACCAGTCCGATCCCCACCTGGCCGATGCCGAGGCGGCGCTGACCCGCTGGGATCTGGAGGTCGCCCAGATGGCGATCGACCAGGCCGAGGCGAGCGCGACCCGTGACGTCAAGCAGGGGGTGCTGCACGTGTTCGCGGGGCGCTACGCGCAGGCCGAGACCTTGTTGGCGGCGGCGCTGGCCTCGGGCGAGCTTGTGCAGGGCAGCGACGCAGACGGGGAAGCGCGCCACTTCCTGGCCCTGGCGCGCGGCTCCCAGCGAGCGCTCGAGGGCAGCGTGACGGTGGACAGCGCCGACGGCCACGTGCGGGCGGTGTTCGCCGATCCCAAGGATGCGCTCATCGCCCCCTACCTATTCGACGCGATGGCCCAGGCCCGAGAGGCGCTGGGCACCGACCTGGGGGTGAGGCCCGATCACCCGGTCCGCTTCGAGCTGCTCGACGATCCGCTGAAGCTGGCGATGATCACCCCGCTGACGACCGAGAACATCCGCACCACGGGCACGGTGGGGGTGACCAAGTACCGGCGGATCATGATGATCACGCCGCGGGTGATGGTGTACGGCTACGGGTGGATCGACACCGCGGTCCACGAGTACGTGCACTACCTGCTGACCATGCGCACGGGCAACCAGGCGCCGGTGTGGTTGCAAGAAGGGCTGGCCAAGCTGCTGGAGACCCGCTGGCGACGAGACGAGCCGGCGCCGCTCGATCCGGCGGTGGCCTACCATCTGCATCAGGCGATCGTGCGCGACTCATTGGTCACGCTGGACCAGATGTACCCGTCGGTGGCGATGCTGCCCAGCCAGGAGCAGGCCGCGCTGGCCTACGCCGAGGTGGAGACGATGCTGGGGCTGTTGCTCGATCGCCGCGGACCGGCCGGGATCGAGGTGCTGCTGGACCGGGTCTCGATGGGCGACGATGCCAAGGACGCCCTGGCCACCGCCTGGGGGGACGACTTCGACGCGTTCATGGAGGAGTGGAAGGTGGTCACCCGCAAGGCCACCGCGGCGGCCAGCGAAGGGCCGCTGCGCGGGCCGGAGTTCAAGGACGGGCAGAGCACCACGGAATCGCCGTCGCTGGGCGACGTGTTCTCGCACCTGGGCGGGGGCAAGGCGCGGCAGCATGCCCGCCTGGGGGGACTTCTGCAGGGGCGCGGGCACGACGAGGCAGCGGCGCAGCAGTACGAAAAGGCCCGCGCGGCCGACCGCCGGGCGCGCGAAGATCCCGTGCTGTCTCGCCGCCTGGGCGTGCTCTATGTGGCGTTGGAGCGCTGGGCGCCGGCGGTGCCGCTGCTGCACCGGGCGGCGCAGCTCGAACCCGAGGACGCCAACCTCGCGGCGGCCCAGGGCCGGGCCCTGCTCCGCTCGGGCGACCGGACCGGGGCCACTGAGGCGCTTTGGCGAGCGATCCGAGTCAATCCGTTCATTCCCGCCGTGCACTGTGATCTCGCGGAGCTGTCCGAGGACGAGGAGCGCCGCGCGCACGAGACCACGCATTGCCCGCCCTGAATCGAGCCCAGGCGCGAGCCCAGGCGCGAGTCCGGACCCGGCGCCGGCAGAGATCGACCGTCCGCGCCGGCGCGAGTACGGGCCAACGCTCGGATCGATGATCTGGGGCGATGATCTGGGACGATCGGGCCATCAGCGCCCGACGAGACCGACGTCGTTCCGGGTAGGTACGCATCGTTTCGGGCCGGAGGATTGACCACTCCCCGCCCCTGACCACTACACTGAGGTTCGTGGCGGCACGTCGCACCGGCCCCGATCCCCTGCTCGAAGGGCGTTCGGTGCTGATCGTCGACGACCACGACGCGCATCGCAACCTGCTGACCAACTATCTGGGTGTGCTGGGCTGTCGCTGCCAG
Organism: Myxococcota bacterium; assembly: GCA_039194325.1. Classification (GTDB taxonomy): domain Bacteria; phylum Myxococcota_A; class Polyangia; order Nannocystales; family Nannocystaceae; genus Paraliomyxa. The sequence goes on along the minus strand of JBCCWC010000092.1, from coordinate 18,538 downwards.
GGCGCAAGCGGGGGCAACGAGGCGCTCGACTGCATGGCGTCCACGCCCTTCGACTTGGTGCTGCTCGACCTGCGGATGGACGATCTGGACGGCATGGAGGTGCTCAAGCGCGCCCGGGCCCGGGGCATGGCGGCCAACTGCATCATGATGTCGGCCGAGGGCACGATCTCCCATGCGGTCGACGCGATCCGTCTGGGTGCGACCGATTTCTTGGTCAAGCCCTTCGAGCTCGAGCAGCTGCTGGGCATGGTGCGGCGGGTGTTGGGCAGCCTCGCCCCCGGCGACGGTACCGGCCAAGACCCTCGCTTGATGTGGCGGGACACCCACGCCCCTGATCTCATCGGCGAGCACCCTCGCCTGCTCGACGTGTTCTTGGTGATCGAACGGATCGCCAACACCGACTGCACGGTCCTGGTGCTGGGCGAGAGCGGCACCGGCAAGGAGCTGGTGGCTCGGGCGATCCACAACACCTCGGGGCGCAAAGCCAAGGCCTTCGTACCGGTCAACTGCGGGGCGATCCCCGAGACGCTCATCGAGAGCGAGCTGTTCGGCCACGCCAAGGGGGCATTTTCGGGGGCGACCTCGGCCCGGGAAGGTCGCTTCGCGGTCGCCGACGGCGGCACCTTGTTCCTCGACGAAATCGGCGAGATGTCGCTGGCGGTGCAGGTCAAGTTCCTGCGCGTGCTACAGGAAAAAGAGTACGTGCCGGTCGGCGAGACCCGACCGCGCAAGTGCGACGTGCGGATCATCGCTGCGACCAACAAGAACCTCGAGGTGATGACGCAGCAGGGCACGTTCCGCGAGGACCTGTTCTATCGACTCAACCTGATCCCCATGCACCTGCCCGCCCTGCGCGAGCGGGTCGACGACGTGCCACGACTGGCCAAGCACTTCTTGGGGATGCTGGCCGAGCGCTCGAACAAGCCGGCCCCGGCGATGTCGGCTGCGGCCCTCGAGGCGATGACCCGCTACGAGTGGCCGGGAAACGTGCGGGAGCTGCAGAACACCGTGGAGCGCATGCTGCTGCTGCACCAGGGCGGCGGCATGCTCGACGTGACCGATCTACCGCCCAAGATGCAGCCGGGCGGGCGCCCGCGCACCCCCACTCCGGTCCGAGCCCCGACACCCGCCGAGCCGATACCGGCGGTCACCCCGCATGTCGCGACCGCGCCGCTGCCGGCCGCGATCGCCCCTGCCGTGGCCGTGACCGCGCCCGAGCCGGTGGTCGAGGCCCCGATGGCGGCCGCCAGTGCGCCTCCGAGCATGGCGACACCGGAGGACTTCAAGCTGCCCGACGACGGGATCGATCTGCGCAAGGCCGTCCAGGCCTTCGAGATGAGCCTCATCGACCAGGCCCTGGCCCGCACCGGGGGCAACAAAAACCAGGCATCCATGCTGCTGGGCATGAACCGCACCACCTTGGTCGAGAAGTTGCGCAAGCGCCAGCAGCGCTAATTGGCGCGGTCGATCCGGGGCGCGGGCCTAGACGCAATGGTTACCGAACACTGTACAGTAGGCATCAGGGGCCATTATCGGCATTTTGCCCCTCGGGACGGGGTTGGGCCGTGGCGTCGGGGCGACCGCGCCAGACAGGCCCCACGGCTGGGCTCGGGTCTCCCCTCACTGACCTTGCCCTTGCGCCCCGAGCCCACCTCGCCGAAAAACATGGCCGGCGTAGGGCGGTCGAGCCGCCACCCTTGGAGCGACGCGTGCTCACCCTGACTCGCAAGATCGGTCAAAAGATCCTCATCGGTAACGGCATCGAGGTCGTAGTCCGCGAGATCCGAGGGAGGCAAGTCCGCCTGGGGATCGTCGCGCCCGACGGCTTGCCCGTCTATCGCGAGGAGCTCTACCAAGACCTCGCCACGGCCAACGCCCGTGCCCTGTCCACCCTTCATCGCGACCGCGTCGCCACGCTCCCCGAGCCGAGCCCGTGAGCGCGGTGCTGGGCATCGAGCTTCCCCTGGGCTTGCCCGGGGTGACGCCACACGGAAACTTCGAGTTGGCCGCCCGGTCCGAGGGCTCGGCGTATGTCTGGCTACGCTGCACGGACGAGCCCGGCGTCGAGTTGCTGGCCGTCGACATCCTGCGGCTGCACCCGGACTATCCGATCGAACAAGTCCGCCGGGGACTGGGCTTTTTGCACCTCGATGCCGACGAGCCGTTGCTGGTGCTGGCGCTGTGTACCGTGCCGCCCGCACCCGAGCCGGCCACCGCCAACCTGCTGGCCCCTATCGGCGTCGGCACCCGCAGCCGCCGAGCCGCGCAGATCGTGCTGCATGACGCTCGCTGGTCCGATCGCGATCCGCTGCTGCGCCAGTCCTGAATCGCCGGTCCTGAATCGCCGCGGGTCGGCTACAGCGACTCCAGCCGCCAGCCGGAGCCATCGGGACACAGCCACCGCTGCGGATGAGCATCGAGCCACCGGACCAGATGCGCGGTGGCCTCGGCCCCCAGCAGGGTTCGCCGAGCGCCCGCCGAGGTCTTGGCGCGCCCCTCCACTACGATCCGGGCGCCCTCTTCGAGCCGGCGCAATAGCCAAGGCAGACAGCGGCTGGGATCTTCGAGGCGCACGAGATAGGCATGGTCGAGGGGTAGCTCCTCGAAGGACATGGTGGTCACGGTGGCCCAGGTCTCGTCGTCCACCACGGTGAACCCGCCAGACACCGACTCGAGCAGACCCTCCCCTACCGCGACACCCGCCAGATAGACCACGGTACCGGGCTCCACCGCCCGGGAATGCGCCTCAAGCGCGGCACTCCCCACGGCGGGTCGAGGGCCGGGGGTCAGCTTGGGCACCGTAGTCTCCATGGCCAGATCGACCTCGGCCTCGACCTCGGCCTCGTCCTCGTCCTTGGCCTCGTCCTTGGCCTCGGTCGGCCCGGGCCCGGCTCCTGAACGCAAGGTCGGACGCGAGGTCAGACGGGGTGCGAACGCCGGCTCGGACGCTCGGGCCACCGCCGCGGTGGTCCGCGGAGGCGCCGGGGCAGGGAGTTCGTCGTCGGAAGGGACTCCGGGGCCACCGACGAGGGCAAAGTCGATCATCTGGGGCTGGTCGTCGGGCAGCAAGACCGCGCTCGTCGAGAGCCGCGCGGAGACGGGGGTCGTCTCGGGGGTCGTCTCGGGGGTCGCCTCGGGAGCCGCCTCGGGGGCCGCCTCGGAGGGCTCGACCGGATCGGGCTCGAGCATGTCGCCGGCGATCCCCATGTCCCAGCGGGTCGCACGATGGCCCGTCTGGTGGAGCACGGAGTCCGAGGACGGGGGCATGTCGGTGCCGGGGTCGGGCTCGAAGGGCCGCAGCGGGGGCAGGTCGAGCGGAGCCCCCACCTCGCTCGGAGAGTCGCCCTCCCGGATCCGGCCCCGGATCACCACGCCATCGACGGCGGTCTCGGCGACCAAGCTCCACTCGGCGTAGCCCTCCACATAGAACTCGACCACCCCGGCGACCGCAAGCTCAGCCTGCTGCTCGGGAGCGAGGACCTGCGACAGGGCCTCGGAGATGTCGGAGTCCGACAGCTCTTCGCCGAGGATCAGCGCCCCCTGCTCGCCATGGAAGGTCACCGGCTCCCCCCGCTCGATCGCGATCTCGTCGACCGAGTGACGCTGTGCCTCGTGAAGTACCTGGGGCAGGGACAGCACCACTGGAAACCATAGGTGAAAATCTGGTGTTACGGGAGATCACCGCGGGGATCGGGTCACGAGTGCGAGCCCCTGGGCCCGTGGCGCTCGTCCACCCGCCCCCGAGCGGACCACGGGGGACCTTGGCGGGGTTGTAGGCTCCCATAACACCCGCTCGAGCGCCCCGATCGAAGGGTCGGCCGGGTCGGTAGCCGAGCCGAGGAGGGTACGGTATGCCGATCGCGTTCGGTCATGGTCATGGGCGCGGATCCGGTGCTGGCCCTGTTGCCGTCGCTACCTCGCTGGGTGATCGAGGTCGGCTTTGCTGGTTATGTATTGGTGGTCACTGGCTTGGTCGTGCTGGAGCGACGCCGGCCGACCGCCACCCTCGCGCTGGTCCTGGCGCTGGTGTTCCTGCCGGTGGTGGGCCTGGTGGCCTACCTGGTGTTCAGTCGCCGGGTCCGACGCCGGATCGGACGCCGCGCGCGACGTCCGATCAACCCGGTCGAGGACACGCGTCAGGTGGCCAACCTGGACGAGCTGCCGGCCGATCTGCCCGCGCCCACCCGGGGACTGGTGTGCCTGGCCCTCAAGAGCGCGGCGGCCCCGCTTCGCCGTAGCGAGCAGGTGAACCTGCTCGCCACGGCGGCCACGGCCTTCTCGGCCTTTGCCGACGCGATCGCCTCGGCCCAGCGCACGATCCACTGCGAGTTCTACATCTGGCGCGACGACCCGACCGGGCGAAGGATCACCGCGCTGCTGACCGAACGAGCCCAGGCCGGGGTCACGGTTCGAGTGCTCGTCGATCACCTGGGCAGCCTGGGCCTGCCCCGCGCCCACTTCGACGCGCTACGAAAGGCCGGCGGCCACGTGGCCACGTTCGGGCGTCCGCGCCTGCCCGTGGGGCGGCTGCGCCGGCGGTGGCTCAACTCCCGCAACCACCGCAAGATCCTCACCGTCGATTGCCAGTGGGGGTTCTTGGGCGGGCTCAACATCGGCGACGAGTACCTCGACCCCGAGGGCGACCAGACCCGCTGGCGCGACCTGGGGGTCGAGCTGCACGGCGACGCGGTGGTGGGGCTCGAAGCGATCTTCCTCGAAGACTGGCTGGCGAGCACCGCACAGATCCTCGACCTCGAGGGCGAGCCAGCCTCGATCTCGGGGCGCTTCGATCCCCGACGCCCGCTGCCCCGAGATCGCCCGTGGGGGCGACGCCGAGCCCGTGTCGCCCGAGCCCGGGCCGAACGCGTCAGCCCCTTTGCTCCCCGGCCCAACGTGCCCATGGAGTCCGGCGGTCCCCTGGTCCAGGTCGTCCCTAGCGGGCCGGATCTGCCCGTCGTCTCGGTGATCGCCGCCCAGATGTCCGCGGCGATCGCCAGCGCCACCCGGCGGGCGTGGCTGGCCACGCCCTATTTCATACCCGACGAGCCGCTGATGTTCACCCTGCGCACCGCGGCGCTACGAGGGGTCGACCTGCGGGTGCTGGTGCCAGCACCCGAGCACAACGACGTGCGCCTGGTCAGCTGGGCGGCGTGTAGTTACTACGACGAGCTGCTCGCGGCTGGAGGGCGGATCTTCGAGTATCAGCGGGGTATGCTGCACGCCAAGTACCTGATCGCCGACGATATCTGTGCGATCGGCTCGGCCAACATGGACGTGCGTAGCTTCCACCTCAACTATGAGGTGACCGGGATGTTTTACGATCCGCCGTTCACCGTGAAGCTGGCCGAGCTATTCGAGCAGGATCTGTTGCATGCCCGCGAGGTCACCGTGGAAGACCGCCGCGATCCGCCGCTGCGGGAGCGGCTGGCGGAGAGCTTTGCGCGGGTGCTGTCGCCGCTGCTTTGAGCGCTGAACGAGCACCGGCCGCACTCGGGCGCAAGCGGGGCCTACGAGGACTCGCCGTCGTGGTCGGCGTTGCGCAGCACCGCCACCGCGAGCACCGACGACAGCAGCAGTAGCGCGCCCGCGGGCACGATCAGCACCACCGGGCCCGGATCGGTAGGACCATGCCACAGCCCGCCACCGATGAAGCCCAGGCCCACCGCCGCGGCCCCGACCAGCGCGGCACCGCGGATCCGGCCCGCCCAGACCGCCGGGGTCTGCAAGCGCTCCATAGCCCACGAAAGGCCTAGGTTGAGCAACCCCAGCAGGCCTCCGTGCGCATGACCGAGGCGCAGCATCTCGCGGCGCAAGGCGTCGTCGGTCCACCCGGAGATCCGTAGGCCCAGCAGCGCCTCGAGCAACAGGCCGATCCCGAGGAAGGCGGCGACGAGGGCCAGGGACAGCCGAAGATGTCGGGTCGCGGTCATCGACTCCTCGACTGCTCGATCACTCGCCGATCCAGATCGCGCGATCGTCTCGCCGCTGGTGGAGCTCGGCGCGAAGCCCCGGTCGCTCGACCAGCGCTCCCGGACCGAGCGCCTGTCGCAGGCGGTCGACCAGTAGCTCGCGCAAGCCGGGATCCTCCATGACCCCCGGCTCGGCCAGAGGCTCGACGAGTTCGGGTGCCGTCGTTGGCGCCAGGGCCCGCAGGCCGCGGTACCCGAACCAGCGCACGGCCGGGTAGTCGTCCTGCAGCGCGTCGACCAGCCACGCCATGCGGATCCGGGGCTCGACGGGCGCCTCGGGCCGCGACAACGCATGCGCGGCCAGGGCTCGCTGGATCGGATCGCCTCCGTGCAGATCGAGCGCGACAGAAGACGGCTCGTCGTCGCTCCCGGTGGAGGGCGGCTGCCCCGTGGCCCAGGCGACCAGCGCGTCGGCGGCCCAGCGGCGGCTACGATCGACGTGGCACTGGGTGCAGGCGTCGGGCTGATCGTCGTGACCCACCTGGTCCTGGGGTCGAGGCCGGGTGGGACGATGGCTCATCATGCCCTCGAGCAGCCCGTAGGTGACCCGCGGCAGGTGGCAGCCTTCGCAGGTCACGGCCGCGCCGTGGCGCCCGTGCCCTCCGGGCGCCGCCGCATCGCTGAGCGAGTCCGGCGTATGACAGCGCCCGCACACCACCGCCGCGTCGTACTGCGGCCACAGCTGCATCGACGGCTCGGGCCCGTGCATGGTGTGGCAATCCCCGCACGACAGGCCCTCGCCGTGCTGGTGGCAGGGCGAGGCGAGCAGCGCCTGGTACTCGTAGGCGGAAAGCCGCGGGGTCCCGTCGGGCCAAAACCGGGCCGCGAAGGGCTGGCCGGGCTGCCCGGCGAGCGTGGCGTCGCGCAGGATCGGCCGCGAGACATCGGCCAGCGGATGCCCGGGCAAAAAGCCGTCCCCGTCCCGCAGCACGGCCGCCAGATCGGCCGCGATCCGGTTGCCGTGGCAGCGCCCGCACACGTCGGCGGCCAGGCCCGCGCCCAGCCGCTGGGGATGGGCCACCGTCCCGTCCGACCCGGAGATCCACGCGCTCAAGATCCGCCGCAGCGGCCAAGCATGACGCTCTACATGCGCCGAGGCTCCTCCATGGCAGGCTTCGCAGGCGATCCCCAGCTCGGCCACCTTGGTCTGCCACTGCCCATGGTCATCCAGGCCGGGGACCGGCTCGGTGTTGTGGCAAAAGACGCAGTTGTCGTTCCAGCGCGACAGGTGGCGAAGGTAGTCGGCCTTGTCGCCCCACTGCCCCTCGGGGGTGAGGAACGCCCCATTGAGGTGGATCCATCGGCCCAGCTCCACGTGCCACGCCACCGGCAGCCGCCAGCGTTCATGCGGCCCACCCCCGCGATCGATCCGAGCCACATATTGCTGGTAGCGGTGGCTGCCCACCGTCAGCTCCACGTCCACATCGAGCACCACCGGGTCTTGTCCCGCCAGGGTCTCGATCCTTTCCACTCGCACGTGCGGCTGCCCGGCGGCCCCCCGGCTCATGGTGGCCACAAAGCCCAGGGCCTCCAGCGTCTCGCCGGCAAAGGGGGCCAGCACCGCGTCGCCCTGGGCCACCTGGGTCATCGTGCGATGGTAGCTACGCGCCCAAGAGGCATGGTGCTGAGGGTGACACGTCACGCATCGGGTCGAGCCCACCATCGTGCTGCGCCGCCGGTCGACCGCCGACCAGGCCGACGGATCGAGCAGGGTCGAGGCGATCCCCCCCAGACAAACGAGTGCCCACACGACAGCTGGCCCAAACAGCCACAGGCTTGCCCGCCGTGCTTCGCTTGGCCCCATCCACTCGACGATACCGCGACCCTTACGATCGGCGTCGATCTCCGCCCTCAACCCTTATGGCTGATGACCTCGATCACCTGATCGTAGAGCACCAGCTTGACCGGCTTCCCATCGGCCCGAAGCGGCACCGAGGTCCCCGCCCCGAGCGGCTTGTCCTGGTAGCGGGTCCCGTTCTGGCTGTTGAGATCCGCCACCCACAGCCGCCCCCGGTGGGTATAGACGCACGCATGCAGCCGGCTGAGCCGAGGCGAGGTCAGCACCATCTGGCAGGCTTCGTGCCGCCCCATCACCACCGGCCCTTCGCGCATGTCGAAGCGCCGCGCCGGCCCCCGCGGCGGCCGCATCTCGAGGATCGGCCGCGGGGGCGGATCGAACAGCGGCACGACCTCCGGGGGTGGATGCCACAGCCCATCGGCCTGCGCCGCGTCGCGGAAGGCGTCGGCCATCTCTTGCCCGCTACCGAAACGATTGGCGGGGGACTTGGCCATGGCCCGCTGCATGAACTTGTCGAGCATCGGTACGGGGACGAGCGTCGTGTAGTCGTCGACCTGCATCCCGGACGGCCGGATCCGCAGCGAGGGCACGCTCGACTCCATGTGCTGGTGCAATAGCTCAGGCAGCGTGCTGCCGTCGTAGGGGAGCTCTTGGGTCAGCAGCTCGAAGCAGATCACCGCCAGCGCGTAGCGATCGGTGGCGGGCCCCACGTGCTTGGTGTCTTTGAACTGCTCGGGGCTCATATAGTGCGGCGTGCCGAACACCGAGCCGGTCGCGGTGGCCACCTCGTGGGCGAGCCACTTGGCGATCCCCAGATCGATGATCACCGGCTCCCAGCCGCCGCTTATGCTGCGCAAGATGATGTTGTCGGGTTTTAGATCGCGATGAACGACCCCGAGCCCGTGCAGCTCGTCCAGGCTTCGCCCCACGCCCTCGAGCAGACGATGCACGCCCCAGGTCTCGCCTTGGCTGATGACCCCTCCGGGCGACATGCCGTCGACGAACTCCATGGCCATCCACGTGCGGCCGAACTCGTCCGAGCCGTAGTCTTCGACCTTGATGACGCCGTCGAACTCGCGGCCGGCCATGCGACTGGCTTCGCGGTTGAATCGCTTGGCGGCCTCGCTGCCTTCGTGGACCTCGGCGCGCAACCACTTGACGACCACGAGACGTCGCTGATGTACATCCACACACAGATGAACATCACCGACCGCTCCTTCGCCCAGGGGACGGATCCGCCGATGGGGGCACGCCTTCACCGCGTGGCAGAGCTTACCAAGGAAGCGCCCAACGGGCGTATTCGATAGACATGTGCGAAATCACCCATCGTGACCCATCCTCACCCATCCTCACCTATCGTCATCCATGAAGTAGCCTGCGCACTGGTTCAGCCGGAGAAAAGGTGGGAGGCCCTCGCATCGGGTCAGACCTTTCCGGGGGCGGTCCGACCCGATCCCTGCAAACGTGGCTCATTGGCCGCTGGGTGGTAGGGAGATCTCGACCTTGGTGTGCGGTTCGGCGAGGAACATGGCCTGCTTGTCGTCGTCACCGTAGGTAAAGGTGACCAAGCCGGGCTTCTTCATCTCGATCTGCGCGGTGGCCCCGGCCGCGATCTTCTTCTTCTTGCGAAAGAATTTGCGCCCTTCGGCCACGACGACCAGCTCGGCGGGGGTGGTGTTCTTGAGTACGATGACCGCCTTGGGCTCCTCGACGCGCTCGACGGGGAACGGGTAGAATTCCTTGAGCTTGGCCTCGGCCGCATCGAGGCGCGCCTGGGCGGCAGGGTCGCGGAAGGGGTAGAGCGTATCCTGCTCGGCCAGGGCCTTGCGGGCCCAGGCCAGCTCTGACAGCGCTTCAGCCGCACGCACCGGCTTGTGCTTACCCCGCGGGTACTGGACCAGGCCCAGCTTGCGCAGATCCTTGGCTTCCTTCTTGAGCATGTCGTCGAAGCTGGTGAGCGCCAGGACCTGGGCGGAGGCCACGTGGACCTCGGGCAGCGAGCCGTCGGCCCGCTGGGCGTAGGAGACCAGGTCGGGCGCCGAGCCCAGCGTGCCCGAGGCGGTGATCTTGTCGACCTCCATCGAGAACAGCAGGGCGTCGGTGTTGCGGAAGCCGGGGGTGCTGCGGGGTAGCACCGCCATCGCCTCGCGCGCCTTGTTCAGGTCGCCCTGGGTCGCGAACACCAGGGCTTTTTGTAGGATCAGGGTGGGCTGGCCATCCACGACCTTCAGGCCGGCGTCGAGATCGGCGATCGCCCCGCCCGGATCGCCCTCGCGCAGGCGCTGGTTGGCCCGGATCCCGTAGATGAGCGCCGTACGGACGAGCAGCTCGCCCTTTTGCTCCGGCGTCAGGCGCAGCTGCCCCGCCTCCGCCGCGTCGGCGAAGGCCTGCATGCGCGACAGGGCCTCGTCGGCCTTGCCGGCCCCGGCCAGCCGCAGGGCCACGTCGACCGAGAGGCCCAGCTGCTCGGTGGCGCTGACCCCCTTGGGAGCCACGTCGAGCACCTTGTCGGCGAGCAGCGCCTTGTCGGCCTCGAGCGCCTTGCTCACCAGATCTCCGCGGATCGCCATGAAGCGCTTGCGCCCCTGGATGTCTTGCTGGTCGATCATGTTCGCCGCCTGCTCCAGCGACGCGGCCGCCTCGTCGAGCCGGCCCTGGGCGACCCGGGCCCGCGAGAGGCCCAGCGCCACCGAGGCGTCCGGCAGCAGATCCATCGCGGCTGCGTAGGACGCCTCGGCCGACGGCCAGTTGCTCGCCTCCGAGTTCTGATCGCCGCTTTGGATGTGCATCACCGCCAAGAGGCGCCTGCACCCCGAGCACTTGCCGGAGTTGGTGCCTTCGATGGCCAGGTTGAACGCCTCTTCGTAGCGATAGAGGGTCATCAGCAGGCGGATGAGCCCTGTGCGGGCCTCGGCACTGCTCGGGTCGATCTCCATCGCACCGCGGTAGTATTCCTCGGCCTGCTTGGGGTGATCCTTCTTGTTGTCGATCGCCAGCTGCATGAAGATCTCGAAGAGCTCCTCCTTGGCGATCTCCGACTCGCCGTTGTCCTTGGAGATCGCCTCCTCGTAGTGGGGTCGAGCTTCGGCGAAGTCGCCCTCCCCCTCCGCCCACGCGGTGCGCCCCTTGTCCAGCGGCGATGCGCAGCCCAAGGCCAGGCTCAGCACGCCCAGGGCCAGCGCGACCCCGCCCCGCCGGCCCTGGCGTTGGGATCGGCCCCCTGCGCGGGCCGGGCCGCGACGTCGTCGGTTCAGTCGGGTCGTGCTCGAAACTCGCTGCCGTTCCATACGTATTGCTCTCGTCGAATGTGCTCGGCGGTCGCCTCGTAGACGGAGAAACACGCCTGGCGACCGGGTTGGGTGGACACGCTGGTGCCCGAGGGGACTCCATGGACGGGCACCAGCCCCGAAGGCCCCGGTAGCGCCGTCTCCACCGCACGGTGCTCGTGACCGTGGAGGATGAGGTCGGCGCCGTGTTCGGCGATGACCGCGGCGAAGCCGGAGCGATCGACCAGATCGTGCCGCGCCCCCGACACGCCGTCGACCGGCGGATGGTGGATGAGCACCACCCGACAAAGGCCCTCGGCCGCGGTCTGTTGCAAGAGGATCCCCAGGCGCTGCAGCTGGTCGGCCCCTACCCGCCCGACCGCATAGAGCGGCAGGCTCGCCACCGCAGTGGAGACCCCGATGAACGCCACCGGTCCCTGCCGCTGCACGAAGGGATAGGCCCGCCGGCCCAGCCGCTCCCCGTCCATGAACTCCGACATGAACGACTCGAAGCGACCACTGCGAACGCTGCCACGCGTATAGGCGTCGTGATTGCCCGGGATGACGGTGGTGGGCACCGGCGCCGCCCGCAGCGTCCGCTGCACCAGATCGAACTCCGGCTCCAGCGCGAGGTTGGTCAGGTCACCGGTGACCAGCAGCCGGTCGACCGAAAGCCCGGGCGCCATCCGCATGATCGCCTCGAACAGCTGCCCGTCGTGCGAGCGGCCGCGCTTGATCGCGAGGTTGACCCTCCCGGTCAAGCGCTTGTTGAGGTAGCGCCGCAGGGACACCCCCCTCAGATCCAGCAGGTGGATGTCCGAGGTATGCAGGAAGCGAAGCGACATCGGGTGGGGATTCGCGTCAGGGCGTTTGTAGCAGGACCGCGCGTCACCGAGGAGCAGGCCACACCGTATACGGCGGATTCCCATGTCGCCCTTCAATTTCGCGCAATGCCCGCAATCGTCGCCGGCCGCGAGGCCCCAAGGTCGTGGTGGAGACACCGACAAAGGGGCTGATAGAGTCCGCCGCCATGGTCAGCTTGCTGGAGACGGGCCGAACCCACACCTGTGCCGCCTTGCGCCGAGAGCACGTGGATTCCCGCGTCGTGCTCTTTGGATGGGTCCACCGCCGGCGCGATCACGGCGGACGGATCTTCGTGGATCTTCGCGATCGAGAGGGGATCACCCAGGTGGTGTTTGGCCCCGACATCCACGCCGCGACCCACACGGCAGCCGAGGGGCTGCGCAGTGAGTTCTGCGTGGCGGTGGCCGGCACGGTGATCGATCGCGGCGGCAACGCCAATCCGGCCATGGCCACCGGTGCCATCGAGGTGGAGGTGGACGCGCTGGAGATCTTCTCCACGTCGGAGACGCCGCCCTTTGCGATCGCCGACGACCAGCGACTCGACGCCGGGGAGAACGTGCGGCTGCGCTACCGCTACCTCGACCTGCGGCGGCCCTCGTTCCAGCGCAACTTCGCCACCCGCGCCAAGATCTCCTACATCACCCGGCGCACCCTGGCCGACGCGGGTTTTTACGAGCTTGAGACCCCCTACATGGTCAAGTACACCCCCGGCGGCGCCCGCAACTTCTTGGTGCCCAGCCGGCTGCACCCGGGCTCGTTCTACGCGCTGGCCGAGTCGCCCCAGATCTACAAGCAGCTGTTCATGGTCTCGGGGTTCGACAAGTACTTCCAGATCACCCGCTGCTTTCGCGACGAGGATCTGCGCAACGATCGCCAGCCCGAGTTCACCCAGATCGACGTGGAGATGTCGTTCGCCACCCCCGATCGGGTGTTTGCGCCGATCGAGCAGCTGATGCGCGACCTTTGGCAGGAGGTGCTCGGGGTCACCCTCGACGACACCTTCTTGCGCCTGACCTGGGACGAGGCCATGGCGCGCTTCGGCTCGGATAAGCCCGACATGCGCTTTGGCCTCGAGCTGCGTGATGCCACCGCCCCAAGCCGCGGTTGCGGCTTTCGGGTGTTCGAGGGGGCGCCCTGCGTCAAGGGGCTGTGCGTCCCCGCCGACAAGGCCAAGACGCTGGGCCGCAACCAGCTCGACAAGCTCACCGACTTCGTCAAGAAGCGCGAGCACGGCGGGGCCAAGGGCCTGGCCTGGGTGCGGATCAAGGACGACGGGGGCTGGGAGGCGCCCTTCGCCAAGAACGTCTCCGCCGACGCGCAGGCCGCGATCTCCGAGGCCATGGGGGCCCAGCCCGGCTCGCTGATGCTCTTTTGCGCCGACGCGTGGGACACGGTGCACACGGTGCTCAACGCGCTACGGCTGCACCTGCGCGACAAGCTGGACATGCTGGCCGGCAACGAGCAGCCGTGGCGCTTCTTGTGGGTCACCGACTTTCCGCTGTTCGAGCAGAACGACAAGGGGCAGTGGGCCAGCTCTCATCACCCCTTCACCTCGCCGCGCGACGAGCACGTGGACATCCTGGTCTCCGACCCGGGCACGGTCCGCGCCCGCGCGTACGACCTGGTGCTCAACGGCAACGAGATCGGCGGGGGCTCGATCCGTATCCATCGCTCCGACGTGCAGGCCAAGGTGTTCACCGCCCTGGGACTGACGGACGAAGACGCCCAGGCCAAGTTCGGCTTCTTGCTCGAGGCCTTTCGCTACGGGCCGCCGCCCCACGGCGGGATCGCGCTGGGGCTGGATCGGATCGCCATGCTGATGTGCAACGCCGATAGCCTTCGGGATGTGATCGCGTTTCCCAAGACGCAGCGCGGGCAGGATCTGATGACCGGGTGTCCCAACCCGGCGGACGAACCTCAATTGGAAGAGCTGTACCTGCGGCACCGCGCCCTGCCAGGGGACGAGGACGAGGGCTGAATTTCTATGCCGAGGCCGGCTCGGAATGCGCGACGGTGTCGCGCCCGGCCCCGGTCTTGCCCCGAGCACTTGGCGACCCGCGCGGGCCGAACCCGGGGGTGTTATCCTGAAGCAGGATGGCCGACGGAACATCGGCGCAGCGCACCGCCACGTACGACGACGTGCTGGCGGCGCCACCGCATATGATCGCCGAGGTGATCGACGGGGAGCTGCGGCTGCAGCCCCGACCGGCCAAGCCTCATGCCGCAGCGAGCAGCGCCCTGGGCGAAGAACTCGGGCCACCGTTCAAGCGCGGGCGCGGAGGCCCGGGCGGATGGATCCTCCTCAACAAGCCTGAGCTTCATCTCGATGCGGACATCCTCGTGCCCGACATTGCCGGCTGGCGTCGCGAGCGAATGCCCGCCATCCTGGCCGACGAGCCGTTCTTCACGCTCGCACCCGATTGGGTAGCTGAGATCCTCAGTCCGTCCACCGGTCAACACGACCGCACCGACAAGTTACAGATCTATCACCGCGAGGGGATCGCGTGGGTCTGGCTTGTCGACCCGCTCCAGCGGACCCTCGAGGTCCGGCACCGCAGCAACTCGGCGTGGACCTTGCGCGGGACCTGGCGAGACGAGCAGCGGCCGCGCGCCGAGCCCTTCGATGCGATCGAGCTGGAGCTCGGCATCCTGTGGGCTGACGTGGTCCTGCCACCAGACCGTCGCTGAGGGTCGGCCCGCCGCCTAAAGAGGCTGCTATCGTGGGCCCCGCTCCATGGCCGACGCCCCCCCCGCGCCTCGCACCCGCACCCGGTGGCAACGGACCGCCGCCGCCCTGCTGTCCACCGTGGGGATGGTGCTGTGCTGCCCCGACTACGACCTGTGGTGGCTGGGCCTGGTGGCCTGGGTGCCCTACTTCTGGGCCATCGAGGGCCTGCGGCCGCGGCAGGCCATGCGCTACGGGTGGCTGACCGGCACGCTGACCGTGCTGTGGGGCTTTTTTTGGATGACGAACTTGCTGACCAAGTTCGCCGGGCTGCCCATGGTCGGGGCGTTCCCGATCGCGGTGCTGTTCTCGGCGTGGCATGGGCTCATCTGGGGGCTGGCCGCGTATGTGATCGCCTGGCTGCGCCAGCGGGGGGTCTCCTTGCTGATCGTCGCGCCCATGGCGTGGGTGGCCGCCGAGGCGGTGCTGCCCAACCTCTTTCCGATCTACATGGCGCTGGGCTGGTGCTGGCAGCCGCTTTGGATCCAGACGGCCGAGCTGGGCGGGGTGACCATGGTCAGCGGCACCATGGTGGCCCTCAACGCCGCGCTCTACCGAGTGCTCGCCACCGCGCTCGACGAGCGCCGGCTCGACCGCCGGGCGCTGGTGGTGTTCTTGGCGTGGATCATCGGGCTGCCCACCTACGGAGCGATCCGGATCGGGCAGGTGAAGGCCCAGATGGAGGCCGCGCCCACGCTCAAGATCGCCGCGATTCAGGGCAACTTCAGCATCCTCCAGATGCGGATGCGCCGGGAGAAGATCCCGATCCTGCGCCGCCAGCAGCAACTGATGGCCGACTACCAGGCCCAGGGCGCCCAGCTGGCGGTGTGGGGAGAGACGGCCTACCCCAACGGACGGGTGTGGTTTCGCAACAGCGTCCACGATCTGCCCGATGGCCACCCCTGGGAGGTGCAGCGGGGCTTCGACATCCCGGTGATCTTCGGCACCGTCACCCGGGAGCAGATCACCGACCGACCGCCGACCCGGCGAGATCCTCTCTACAACACCGCGATCATGCTCGACAGCCAAGGGCAGGTGACCGGGATGTACGACAAGGTCTATCGGCTGGCCTTCGGCGAGTACTTCCCGGTCCCCTTCTTGGTGGACTGGTACCTCCAGCAGTTTCCCAACGCCTCGCACATCAGCAAGGGCGACGGCCCCGGGGTGCTGGAGGTGCAGACCAAGGACGGCGCGAGCTGGCGGCTGGGGCCGTTCATCTGCTACGAGGACATTTTGCCGCGGTTCGTGCGCGAGGCCGCCAACGAGGGCGTGCACGTGCTGGTCAACCTCACCAACGACGCCTGGTTCGGCAAGACGCACGAGCCGGCGCAGCACCTGGGGCTGGCGGTGTTCCGCACGGTGGAGCACCGCAAGGCCATGGTGCGGGCGGTCAACACGGGGATCAGCACGATCATCGATCCCACCGGTCGGGCCGTGGCCAAGACCCGGGTGACCGATCCGGATATCGAGGGACCGCAGCCGGCCGAGGGCGTGCTGGCCGATGTGCCGATGATGGATCCGCAGGCGCAGACGATCTACGGCGCGACCGGTGAGCTGTTCAACGGGCTGATGGTCCTGGGGCTGGTGGTGCTCGGCTGGCGCACGCGGGGGCGCGGCGAACGAGCGAGCGGGGGCGCCACGGGCGGTGACGAAGGGGACCGCGAGGACGACGCCCACGCCAACAACGAGAACGAGGGCGAAGGCGACACCCGCGCCAACAACGAGGACGAAGACGACGCCGAGCCCGACGCCGAGCCCGACGCCGACGCCGAGTCGGCGGAAGACGACGACTCACGGCAGTAGCGCCCCACGGGAGCGACGAGCCCGGGTACCCTTCGCGGCATGCTCCGCGCGCTGCTGCCTCTGACCGCCTGCCTCATCCTCGGTGCCTGCGACAAGCCCAAGGCCTCACCCGATGCGCCCGAGAAGAAGGGCGCCGAAGCGTCGGCCAAGGCCGACCCCAAGGCCAAGCAACCCAACGACGCGACCGCCAAGGGCGCCACGCCCAACGCTCACACGCCCAAGGTCGCCGTACCCGAGGCGACCGCCGTGGTGGGCAAGCCCGCCCCCGAGTTCACGCTGAACGATCTCGACGGCAAGCCACACAAGCTGTCGGATTACCGTGGCAAGACGGTGGTGCTGGAGTGGTTCAACCCCCAGTGCCCCTTCGTCAAGTTCGCCCACACCGAGGGCCCGCTGAAGGACATGGCCGCCAAGGAGATCGAGCAAGGGGTGGTGTGGCTGGCGATCAACTCGGGGGCCCCCGGCAAGCAAGGACACGGGGCGGAGGCGAATCGCGAAGGCGTGAGCACCTTCGGGATGACGCACCCGGTGCTGCTCGACGAGGATGGAGCGACAGGACACACCTATGGCGCGGTCAAGACCCCGCACGTGTTCCTGGTGAGCCCCGAGGGTACGCTGCTCTATAAAGGTGCGATCGACAACGCACCCTTTGGCGAGGTCGACGGCGGCGGCGAGCACCGCAATCACCTCGCGGCCGCGCTGACCGAAGTCCGCGCGGGCACGCCGGTGTCGACGGCCGAGACGCCCGCCTACGGATGCACGGTCAAGTACGCCAAGGGCTGAGCGATTCATGCCGAGGCCGGCTCGCAATGCGCCACGGCGTTGCGCCCGGCCTCGGTCTTGCCCGAGCAGCACCCCGGAGGAACGCAAACCGGGATTTTCTTGGGAGCGCGATCTCGCCGGCGGGCGATTTCGCACAATATGACCGCGCGGGAGCGCGTCTGGACCGCTTTGGGGGTGGTCTGGACAGCGTTGGAACTCGTCCTGACAATAAATTACGTGAGCTAGACATGAACTGAAGTTGGATTGCCACTCTTTTGGCTATCCTTGACGTTTGATTTCATTGAATTGACCGCAATTTTTTAGAGCTCGACATGGATTTCGAGTGACTCGACAGGCTTTTCAGTCATCTTGACAGAGGTGGGAGAGAGCAGACCCCGTATGAGCGGCAAGACCACCGCGATGACCGAGCTCGAGCAGCTGCATACCGTGCTCCGGGCCATCCCGGGGGACCAGCTCCGCGTGCCGAGCATGTCGATGGCGGTGGCGCTCCAAGAAGCACACGACCTGCACGCACGGCTTTTGCAAGACGACACCTGGAATCGTCTACTCGCGATCGGGGTCGAGCCGGATCTCCTCGACCAGCTCGTGCAGGCCTTGGCTGCGATGAAGCAGGCGCAGTCCCAGTGGATCCTGGTCGCCCGCGAGCGCGGCAAACCCAAGGCACTGCGGGAGCGACGAGCCGCGGGGCTACGCCTACGCACCGAGCTACTGGCCGCGTGCCGTTGGAACCTGCGAGGACAACCACAGCTCGGGACGATGCTCGACCACGTGATCAAGGGGCAAGGCACGCCCGACCTCGTGCAGGATCTTCACGACCTGGCGACGATCATCGAGCACCACCGCACGGCGTTCGATCGCGACGAGAGCTTCGACGCGCCGCAGCAGGCCGAGGCCGCCCACGCCTTGGCCCATGCGATCGCGACCGGAGAGGGGCGGGCGTGGGCCGACCAAGAACCCGCAGACCTCAAGCGCCTTCGCGATCAGGCGTATACGCACCTGGCGAGGCTCGTGACCCACCTCCGAGAGGCAGGGCGCTACGCGTTCCGCAACGAACCCCAGCGAGCGGCGGGGTTTGCCAGCGCCCACCGGCGCACCCGCGAACGCAAGCGACGACGAGCCACCGGGGCGGCGCCGAACGAGGACACGCGCACGCACAAGGCCAACAAGCCGGCCGCGTGAACCAGGCCGACCCGGATGGTTCATCGGATTGTGGGATCAACGGGAGCATCGTGGGTGGGCCGATACTTCCCAGCGCCCCTATAGTCCAGATCGCCTCAGATCCCCGATGGAGGGCCCGTGATAGAGTATTGGCGTTGTGCCCGCGATCTGG
>JBCCWC010000091.1:0-51238 GCA_039194325.1 Myxococcota bacterium | reverse complement strand
GGGGGCGCGGGGGCGCGGGGACGCGGTACGCTGCGGCTTGCATGCTGCCGCTGTTTGTCTGGCCATTGCTGCTGCTCGGGGGGGCCCCGTCGATCGATCCAGACGCGCTCCAGCAGCACCTCGACGAGGTGATCCCGGCTCGATTGGAGCAGACGGGGGTCCCGGGGGTGGTCGTCTCTGTGGTGCAGGGGGATCGCGTGTTGCTGGTGCGAGGCTGGGGCCTGGCCGACGTGGAGGCGGGCACACCCATGGATGGTGAGCGCACCGTGGTGCGGGTGGCCTCGATCTCCAAGACCTTCACTGCGACGGCGATCGCCCAGCTCGAGGCTCGCGGGAGTATCGAGCTCGACACCCCCGTCGACGACTACCTGGACGGATGGACGATCCCTGGGTCCTTCGCTTCGTCGGTCACCCTGCGCCACCTGCTCAGCCATAGCGCCGGGATCATCAACAACAACGTGGGTCGGGTCAGCCGAATTGCCCCCCACGACGGGCTCGCCCCATTCCTTCGCCAGACGATGCCCCCGCAGCTGCGGCCGCCGGGAGTCGCGGTGGTCTACAGCAACCACGGCAACGCGCTGGCGGGACTGGTGGTGGAGGAGGTGACCGGTCGGGGCTATGCCGACTACGTTCATGACGAGCTGCTCGGGCCCCTGCGGATGGGTTCGAGCAGCTTCGAGCGACGGCCGGCGATCGAGCAGCGACTCGCGACCGGCTACACCCTCGAGCACGGCGAGCTCGTCCCCTATGAATACCTCTACTTCAAGACCGTGCCGGCCAGCGCGCTACACACCACGGCCGCCGACATGGCGCACTATATGGTGATGCACCTTCAAGAGGGGCGCTTCGAGGGGCGGGCGGTGCTTCCCCCCGACGCGGCCCGGCGGATGGAGCAGGTGGTACCTGCGATCCATCCCGCGCTGCCGTCCTACCACTATGCATTCGCCCACGCGCACACGGCCGGCCATCCCACACGCAGCCATGGGGGCAGCGTGCCCGCGTTCCTCAGCCGGCTCGTGCTCTTCGACGAGTACGGCGTGGGGGTGTTCGTGTGTCAGAACTCGTTCGGTGAGTCGCTCACGACCGAGGTGGTCGAGTCGATCGCCCAGCGCTTCTTGCCGCCGCCCTCGCTGCCGTTGGTGACCGTCGACGACGACGGGCGCCCCCGTGTGCCCGAGCCGCTCGTGGGGGACTACCGGCGGCTGGACAAGGGGGACACTCCGGCCTTTACTCGGGCGATCACGCTGCTGTGGCCGGCTCCCCTGCAGGTGCGTCTGGATGACGAGGGGTTCTTGACCGTCGACGGCGATCGCTTCGTGCAGACGGGCCCGCATACGTTCCACCGGGAGCGCGCGGGGCGACAGCCCGAGGCGCTGGTGTTCTTGGCCGACGCCGAGGGGCAGATCCGCTGGGTCCACCGGGGTCTGTCGTCGGCCGAGCGCGTGCCGTGGCATGCATCGCGCTGGATCCAGCTGCCGCTCGTCGGTGTGGTGGTGCTGGTGCTCTTGGCGGCTGCGCGATCGCGGCGCGGGGTATCGTCGTGGGCGGCGGCCCTGGCGTTGGTCGGGCTGCTCGGGCCTCACCTTTATGTGGTGGCGTGGGTCGACGCGGGGCAGGTCGCCTATCTTCGGCCCTTGCGCTTCGGGGCGCCCGGGTGGCTACGCGCAGCGCTGTGGCTCGTGCCGCTGGCGGCGGCGCTGGCCTGGGTGGGCGTGCTGGCGCAGGTCCGCTCGGCTCGTGCGAGCTCGTCGCGTGGCCGCCAGTCGCGTGACCGCCAGTCGCGTGGCCGCCAGTCGCGTGACCGCCAGTCGCGTGACCGCCAGTCGCGTGGCCGCCAGTCGCGTGGCCTGGGGTGGTCGGTCGCGGTGGCCATGGCCACCTCGGCCCTCGTGGGGCTGGCGTGGTACTGGGCCACGCCCTCCCCAGGCTTGGTCGCGGTTCCCTGAGCGTAGCCCCCGGACGCCGTGGTTCAGCTTCTTGGGGTCACGCTAAGACTCAGCATGGTCCATGAGTTGTACCCGTGGTTGTGCAGGTGTAGCCCCACCGTAGTCCCGGCGGGCCAGGCTCGATCCGCGATCCACTCCGCTTCCATCACCGCGGCGGCCGAGGGGATCTCGGCGTAGTCCTCCCAGATCACCTCGTCGTCGAGCATGATGGCCACGTGTCCCTCCGCGGGCTCGGCCGCGTCGAGCCGGTCGTGGAAGACGACCACCTGCACCGAATCCCCGGGCTCGATCGCCGCCAGGCTGGGCTGCGTGGCATGAAAGTAGTTACAGGTGCCGGTCTGGATCTCCAACCCCCCCAGTTCGGGTCCCCAGGCGGCTGATGGGCAGTCGATCACGGCCGGTCGCTCCGTTCTAAGAGGATCCTCGCCCGAGCCGGTCGGGCGCCATGCCTCGGCCTCCACCAGGGGCAGGGGCTCGGTAGGTTCGACCGGCTCGGGGTTGGGTTGGGAATCGGGAGCTGGATCATCAATGTCGGCGCTCTCGCTCGACGGGAATATGTCGGTCTCGAGGGCGTCGTCGGGGGTGACGCAGGAGGTGAGCATCACGAGCACCCCCGTGACCCGGACCGTGGTCGTGCGGGTCATGGCCTACTCCTACTCCGCGCTCACGTAGAGCGAACCCAGGCACATCTCGTCGGTGGTGCCCTCGCCCCACTCCACGTCTTGCGGGGGCAGGACCTCGCCGTCTACCGTGGGCTGGTTGCTCGCGCTATTGTCCCAGGTGCACGAGATGTGCAGCTGATCCTGGGGATCGACTCGCAGTGGCTCGCGCAGCGTGTAGCTGCCCTGCCAGCCGAAGTCCCACTGGTCGATCTGGAGCACGCAATCCTCGGCGCCGTCGTCACGAAGCACCGACAGCAAGCCCTGGGTGCCCAGGTAGTGCATGTGCAAGCCTGCGCCGTGGACGAGGAAGGGCTCGTCGGACTCGATACCCAGCCGGTTCAGCTGCTGCCGCACGAAGGGATTGCTCGCGGAGAGGTCGAAGGAGTGGCGGGCGGCGGGATCGCCGGCGGGGATGTGCATGGGCTCGCCGCCGGTAATCCACTGGAAGTTGACCACGGGCAGGGTGAGCGCGGGACGTTCGACCTGGTCGGCGAGCACCAGCTCGAGGCGAGTCTGGTCGGAGGCAGGCTCGCTCGATAGCGTGTTGTAGTGCATCTGGATGATCATCACCGAGCCGGGCTCGATCTGAACCCCGGTGCCTTCGGGGAGCGCCGATGCGTTGCTGCCGGGGACCCAGCTGCTCACCGACTGCGCTTGGACCCCGGCGTTGCCAAAGCAGGTGTAGCCGGGCCCAGGATCGTCCGCGTCCATCTGTGCGACCTCGTCGGCGAGATCGGCGCTGGCGTTGAACACGATGACGTGGTGCACGATCGATCGGTTGCCCGGGATCACCTGGTAGCCGGTGATGAAGCGGGTGTCCGACTCGGGCCAAGCGACGGGGAAGCAGCGGTAGTCGTCGGGCTCGGCGGTGGGCGTGTAGGGCTCGGGCATCTCGATGCTGAGCGTCGGGGTGAAGGCGGGCCCGCTCGGCTCGTCGTCGGACGTGGGTGCTTGGCTCGGGTCCCCCTCGGGGGCCCCCTCGTCGAGCCAGGTCAGCAGCACCTGCTGCTCCTGTGGATCCAGGGCGCGGGAGTGCGCATAGTCCTGACAGCTCGAATCTGGTGGCCACGGAGGCATGGTCTGCCCCTGGAGCGAGGCGGGGAGCACCGCAGCGACGGCTTGGACGTCGTCGTAGTTGACCAGCGGGAACGGGGCGATGTCGTCGGGCTGATGGCAGTTGGCACACTTGGCGTCGATGATGGACTTGGCGTCTCGCCAGTACGTATAGGTGGGGGTTGCCGGCTCGGGCTCCGCCTCGGATCCCGTGTCGCCAGGCGGATCGCCCTCGGCTCCGGTGGAGGCGGTGTCGGGCGAGTCCTGCTCGGAGGGAGTCGAGTCGCCGCAGCTAATAGACAGCACAAAGGTGCACAGAGGAAGTAGGGTGGGGACGCGGGTCATGGCCGAGCCGAACCCGAAGCAAAGGACGTGCCATGCCGTCCATGCGGTGTTGTCGGGCGATCCCGCCGAACGAGTCCTTCAGCCGGCGATCAATGTTGACCGCAGTCCATGGTCTGGCGACCTCGGGGCTCACTCACTGGGGGGTGGCCAGCCAAGCGTCGATCTGAGCGATCTCTACGGCTGAGGGACGATCCGAGGCTTCGTATCCCTTCCGGGCTTGCCGCGCGAGCGTACGGGCCTCGTCGTATCGGCCCGAGGCCCGCCAGATCGCGCGAGCGGCCACGAACTGGGCCTTGGCGAGCTGTGCGGGGTCGATCTCCACGCCCTCGGCCAATCGCAGGGCGCGTCGGATCGGCGGCTCGGCTCGGTCGGGCTGTCCGAGGGCGAGGTGGGCCTCACCCAGGCTGACCAGGCTCAGCACGTTCCCAGGGTCGTCTTCGCTGCGGGCCTTGGTCCAGATCCGCAGAGCGTCTTCGATGTAGGCGATCGCTTCGGCCGGGCGATCGAGCTGGATCAGGGTGTCGCCCAGGTTGTTGGCCGAGAGCGCCACGCTGGGGTGGTCGGGGCCGAGTCCGCGGATCTTGAGCTTCAGCGCCTCGTGGTAGCTGATATAGGCGGCCTCGATGTCTCCTCGCGCCGCCTGCACGACCCCGAGGTTGTGGCTGGCGCGGCCGAGCTCGGGGTGGTCGGGGCCGAACGCCTCCGCATAGATCTCGAGCGCATGTTCCAGGTGCGTCGAGGCGGCTTCGTAGTCTTCGAGCTGCGAGTAGGTGATCCCCAGGTTGTTGTAGTATTGCCCAACGAAGGGGTGCCGCGAGCCGAGCCGGGCTTCGGTTAGCGCCAGCGCTTGCTCGAACAGCGCGACCGCGTCTCGGTATCGACCTCGTCGACCCTGGACCGCAGCCATGTTGTTCAGCGCGGCGAGGTACACACGCTCGGCGGCGGGCAGCTGCTCGGTCAGGGTGATCGCTCGCTCGAATTGTTCGGTGGCCTGCTCGAGCCGGTTGGCGGCCATCAGGGTGTTGCCGCGGTGAAGGGCGACCAGGGCTTCGAGGTCCGGCGGCGTGCCCAGGCGCTCGAGCACCGCGGCGGCATGGTTGCCGTAGTGCAGGGCCGCGTCGGTCTGGCCCGGGTGCATGCCCACGACCGAGAGCAGGCCGATGAGCGCCCGTGCTTCGATCCGGGCATGCCCCGAGGCGGCGGCGGCGTAGAGGGCTTGTTCGTAGGCGGCGGCCGACGGCTCGGCCTGCATGTTGCGAGCGTGGATGTGTCCCAAGCTCAGCGCGGCTTCAGCGATCGCGGGCCGATAGGTGGTGCTTCGCGCGGCCTCGAGAGTCGGCTGGATGCGGTGCAGGGCCTCCTCGTACTTGCCCGCCGACTCCAGCGCCCACGCGGCGGCGATGTCGTCCCGGATCTGTTCGACCCGCTGGGCGAGTCGGTCATCGTCGGGGCGCAGCAAGCCGCGGTCATCGCGATCGAGGGTCGTGCATTCATCCAGGGGGGGAAGCGCTCGAGCACTCTGCACGGCGTTCTCGACGACTGTGGCGTCGGCGGCGGCGAACATCTGCGTCAGCGCGCCCACCTTGCGCAATCCACCGTCGAGACAGCCGATCCGAAGATCCATCAGGGCTTCGGATTGATCCCCCCGGACCCGGGTGGCCTCGCAGATCTGGGTGTGCCGGCGAACCCAGTGCTGGGCGTAGCGGTCGAGCGACTGCTCGGCGGCGATGCGGGCGTCCTGCGCGTAGGGGAGCTCCGCGGCGGCGAACGAGGCGGCCATGGTCTGGCGGAGCGTGTCGTCCCAGATCCCGGCGAGCTTGGCTTCGGCCCCCGCGCAGGGGGGCGGGGCTGGTGGATCCGCGCGGCTCAGGACCCATGTGCCGCCGAGCCCCGCAGCGAGGGTCACGCCGGCGATCCATCCCATGCGCCGCCGGCTCCACCCGGGTCGGTGTTCAAGGATCGCGAGCAGATCGTCCATCGAGGCATGGCGAGCCAGTGGGTTGACGCTCAGCCCCTGCTGCAGCGCGGTCTGGATGTGCCGCGGGACCCTGGTGGTCCGCGGGAGCGGCCGCAGCTTGCCCTGGGCTACCGCCTTGCCCAGTTCCTCGAAGGTATCGCCAGGGAACGGACGCTCCCCAAAAAGAGCCCGGTAAAGGACCACACAAAACGAGAACTGGTCGGTTCGCTCGTCGATCGATCCTTCGAAGAATTGCTCGGGGGCCATATACGAGGGCGTTCCCATGACCATGCCGGTCTGGGTCAGCCGCATGCTCAGCGAGCTGCGAGATCCGCTGGGGCCGTCGAGCGAGTCGGTGGTGAGCTCGGGCTCGTCGATGGGCTCGCGGTCGACCAGATCGAGCTCGTCGAAGCGACGGGCCAGCCCGAAGTCGAGCACGCGGACGCGGCCGTCGTGGCTGACCATGATGTTGGCTGGCTTGAAGTCGCGATGCACCAGCCCCTGGGCGTGAGCGGCCGCCAGCCCGTGACCTGCCTGGATCATCAGCTGCAGGGCCTCGGGCCAGCGAGCGCTCGGATCTGGGGTCAGCGCGGGCTCGTCGAGCCAATTCCGCATCGTTCGACCCTCGATGTACTCCATGGCGATGAAGACGCGGGCACCGTGGGTGCCCGCGTCGTAGACGGAGACCACGTTCGGGTGGGAGAGCTTGGCCATCGCCTGGGCCTCACGCAGCAGGCGATCCCGGGCGTTTTGGGTGTCCTCGCGGGGCCCGAGCTTGACCAGCTTGAGCGCGATCCGGCGGTCGAGCTGAGGGTCGTAGGCGGAGAAGACCTCGCCCATGCCTCCCGACCCGATAGGATCGATGATGAGGTAGCGGCCGACCAGGGCGCCGCGCCGCAGCGTGGGAGCGGTCGAATCGTCGTGCAGGTCCACCGGCGGTTGCGAGGGGCTGCCGGTGATCGGGCGAGTCGGG
Source organism: Myxococcota bacterium (assembly GCA_039194325.1). Lineage (GTDB taxonomy): Bacteria > Myxococcota_A > Polyangia > Nannocystales > Nannocystaceae > Paraliomyxa. The sequence goes on along the minus strand of JBCCWC010000091.1, from coordinate 44,302 downwards.
TCCAGATCGGTGTCGGTGATCTCGCGCAACGGGGCCACCACCGCCATTGCACCATGCCCTGGCCCGCAGCGGCTGACCAGTCAGGGGTTTTGTTCGTCTTCGTAGGGAGCCAGCGCGTCTCGGAGTTCTTGGTGGACCTCTTCGCGCAGGTCGCGAGGCTCGAGGACCTCGGCGTGGGGGCCCCAGTGCAGGACCCAGCGGGTTACCTCCTTGGTGCCCGCGACCTCGGCTCGTAGCACCGCACCGCCGTCGTCCTGCGGCTGCACCGTTTGCTCGGGGGACAGCGGGTACTCGGGCAGCAGCCGCGCCGCATAGGGCGAAAGCCGGATCTGGACCTCGACGGGAGGGCCGCTCCAGATCTTGACCGCGCCGCGGAACATCTGGTCTTCGTCGATCTCGTGCTCGGCGGCGTCCTGTTCGAGACGCTCGGTGTGGCTCATGCGCGCGACCTTGAAGGTGCGGTAGCCACGCTCGGCCTCGTAGGCGATGAGGTAGACGTGCTCGTCGACCAGCCGCCACATGAGGGGATCGACGGTGCGCGTGCGGTATTCTTCGGCGCCGGCCGAGCGGTAGCGGAAGCGGACCTTCTTGCGCTGGGCGATGGCGGCGTCGAGCACCTTGAGCGAGCGGGCGTGGCGTGGCTCGGCGCTGGGCGTTTGGGTGGCGATCCCCGGCTTGCGCGGTCGGTTGCGCTCGAGCAGCGCGTCGAGCTCGGCGAGCAACGAGGTGCCTTCCAGCGGGGTCAGGTAGCTCCGGGCCAGTCGCAGCGCGTCCCACTGCAACGGAGTGGCAGTGAGCGAGGGCAGCTTGTCGCCCAGCAGGCTCACGCGGGCCTCGCCGTTGACCGTCTCGCGCAGCAGCGGGACCCCGGCCTGCTCCAGCATGTCGAGGTCACGATAGAGCGTGGCCCGGCTGCTGCCCGTTTGTTCGAGCAAGGGCCGTAGGCCCAGCCCGCGGCGCCGGCCGTGCAGCTGCTGCAGGATCTGCCACTGCCGGATCAGCATGTTGCGGGCGCTACGGCTGGACATCGAGACCTCGGCTCAAGCCTGGGGCCAGGCGGCGTGGAGGCGCTCGGCGAAGACCCGGGCGTTGGCGGGGCGAGCGTGGGGATCCTTGGCCAGCCCTTGCATGACGAGCTCGATGAGCGCGGGGTGGACTCGCTCGCCCACATGGCGCACGAGCGGGACCACGGGGGTATGAGCGTGGGCGCGGAGCCACTGCAGCGGGTTGTCGTACCACATGTCGATGACCTCGCTCACCAGGCGATCGGGCACGAAGGCACAGCGACCGGTCAACAGCTCGTACATGAGCATGGCCAGGCTGTAGACGTCGGCGGCGGGGGTCAGCGAGCGGGTCAGCAGTTGCTCGGGCTGGGCGTAGTGGGGGGTGCCCACCAGGATGTTGCCCTGGGTGGCATTGCGCCCGATGATGGAGTCGTCCTCCCACGAGCGCGCGAGCCCGAAGTCCAACAGGCGCACCACCACGTTGTCGGTGATGAAGATGTTGGCGGGCTTGAGATCGCGGTGCACGATCCCCCGGTCGTGGGCCTCGACCAGCCCCAGGCAGCACTGGTGGATGATGTGCGCGGCCCAGGGTGGGGTCAGGGGCCGATCGAAGTCGTGCCATTGGTCCAGCGGTCGGCCAGCCAGCAGCTCCATCAGCACATAGATGTGACCGTCGCGTCGCAGCCCCGCGTCGTAGACCCGCACCACGTGGGGGCTGGTCAGGGTGCGCAGCACGGCCACCTCTCGCAGGGCACGCTGGGCCGTCTCGGCGATGGTCACCACGTCGCGAGAGAGCTTGAGCGCCATCGGCAACGGGTAGCGAGCGTCGCGCACCTTGTAGACGAAGCCAAAACCTCCCTCTCCGAGGAGCTCGAGGATCTCGTAGGGCCCGTAGCGGTCGCCTGGCTGCAGCGGCTGGGTCATCGGCGAGCAGAGGGCATCATAGCAGCCCGTCCTGCACCCCTGCGAAAACGGGGCGGGACCGGCTGGGCTGGGCTGGGCTGGGCTGGGCTGGGCCCGGCTGGTCCGTGTCGGTCCACGGCCGTCTTACCGTCGGCCCATTCGCTGCGAGCGCACCGGTTCCGAATCGTGGTTTTTTGTCGTAGGGGCGCCCGGTCGGTGTACTCGGGTCCGGATCGGTGTGCTCGGGTCGATACGCTCGGGTCGAGCGTCGCGGACGCTACGGGCGGGTGATCGCCGCGTACAGCATGGGCAGCGAGACATCCAGGCGGTGGTCGATGCCCGAGTGGGTGCCATCGAATTCCTCGTAGACGTGGCGTACCCCGTGACGCTGCAGCGCGTGGGACAGCTGTCGCGCGCCGTAGTGCAGGAAATACTGATCGCGGCGACCGCAGTCGAAGAACACCTTCCGGAGGCTCTCGAGGTTGGCGCGGGCCGACGCCTCCTCGACCAGGTGGACCGGGTCGTGGCGCAACCAGGCGTCCCAGCGCTCGGGGATCAGCGCACAGGTGTACAGGTCGACCGGTAGGCGCACGCCATGGATCGCGTCGGGGTCGGGATCGTATGTGGCGCCCATGGCCAGGGACATCAACGTCGAGAAGTCCTCGCCGCGCAGGGCGTCGGAGCGCTTGACGTGCTCGAGGAAGCCCGCGATTCCGCCGTGGCGGGCGAGCACGCCGATAGTGACCGGAAAGTCGCGTCGGTAGACGTGGTCGAAGCCCATGTCCCCGGAGTGGCAGGCCACCGCGGCCCACTGCTCGGCGTGGCGCAGCCCCTGCACCAGCGCCCCGTAGCCGCCGCTGCTCTTGCCGTAGACGGCGCGGTGGTTGGGCCCCGGCAGCACGCGGAACTCACGTTCGAGGGCGGGCAGCAGGTCGTCGACGATGAACTGCTCCCATCGGCCCATCGCCTCGGAGTCGATGTATTGGTTGCCGCCCAGTGAGGTGAAGGCGTCGGGGAAGGCGACGATGACCGGCCCCATGCGACCCTCGGCCACCAGCCGGTCGATGCGCTGGGGGACGCTCGGTCCGAACGCGGTCCAGGCCAGGCGCTTGAGTCCGCTGCTGGTGAACGCCGCCAGATCGACCAGCAGCGGGTAGTGCTCGTCGGACTCGTGGTAGTCGGCGGGCAGGTAGACCGCGACCGTGCGCCGCGTGGGGTCACCGAGTCGGTTGTCGGCCAGGGCGGGAGAGTCGATCTCGATCTCTACGATGTGACCGACGGGGCGGGTGAAGACGTGGCGAGGCACCGGTTCGCCCTCCTAGTCCTTCCACTGGGCGATGAAGACGTTGGTGTCACCTCGCTGGGTGTTGTTTCGGTTGGACGCAAACACCAGCCGCTTGCCGTCGCGGGTGAACATGGGGAAGCCGTCGAACCGGTCGTCGTGGGTCACCTGCTCTTGGCCCGTGCCGTCGACGTTGACCAGGTAGAGATCGAAGTTGCGGCCCCTGGGATCGGAGAGGTTGGTCGAGAAGATGATCCGTTGGCCATCGGGGTGGAAGAACGGGGCGAAGTTGGCCTTGCCGTTCTTGGTGATCTGCGTTTGGTCACTGCCGTCGGCGTTCATCACGAAGATCTCCAGGCGGGTGGGGTACACCAGGTTCTTGCTGATCATCTCCTGGTACTTGGCCTGTTCTTCATCGCCCTCGGGATGGTTGGCGCGATAGACGATCTTGCTGCCGTCGGGGGAGAAGAAGGGCCCGCCGTCGTAGCCGGGGGTCTGGGTCAGCCGGGTGACCCCGCTGCCGTCGAGGTTGGCCACGTAGATCTCGGGATCGCCGTCGCGGGTGGAGGTGAAGACGATCTTGTCGCCCTTGGGGGAGACGGTGGCCTCCGCGTCGTAGCCCTTGCTCGCGATCAGCGGCTTGGGCTCGCCGCCTCCGGCGTCGATCACGTAGATGTCGAACTCGTCGTAGAGCTTCCAGACATAGCCCAGGCTGCGGTCGGGGTCGGGCAGGCAGCCGGGATCGGCCGCGCGGGTCGAGGCGTAGACGATCTTGTCGTCGCCGGGCAAGAAGTAGGCGCACGTGGTGCGGCCCAGGCCCGAGCTGACCCGCTTGGTGCCCGAGCCATCGAGCCCCATGGTGAAGATCTGGTCACACTTCATGCCGTCGCGCTTGGACTGGAACACCAGCTGCGACTCGTCGAAGCTGAGATAGGCTTCGGCGTTCTCGCCACCGAAGGTCAGCTGGGTGATCGTGCCGAAGTGGGTCTCGCCCTCGAGCGGCTCGAGGGTATTGGAGGCTTTGGCGTCGGGGGCTTTGGCGTCGGGAGCTTTGGCGTCGGGGGCTTTGGCGTCGGCGAGCTTCTCGGTGGCCTTGTCGCCCTTTTTGGGCGCGTCCTTGTTGGCCTCCTTCTTTGTTGCCGCGGGCTTGGAGTCGCAAGCGAGGGCGGCGAGGGGAAGCACGAGCAGGAGACCGGGCAGGCGGGCCATGATCGCGAACTCTAGCAGTCCGGGGGACGAGTCGCACGGTGCGCGATCGCGGGATCACGACGATGATAGCGTGCGTCCATGTCTCCGGCTCCGGTCGAGCGGCGCTCGGTGTGGTCTCGGGTCGCCCTGGTGTGGTTTTGTAGCTCGACCGCGGCGCTGGTCTGGCCGGTCTACCCGTGGCTGGGCAACCGCGTGGAGCCGCGGGTCGCAGGTCTTCCCTGGTCGCTGGTCTATGTCTTGCTGGTCATCGCGGCCAACTTCTTGGTCTTGCTGGCCCTCTATGGGCGGCGGATCGTGGATGCTCGGGAGCTCGGCGAGGACGACGACGTGCGCAAGCCGACAACGAAGGGGACGCACGAGCGCCGGGCGGGGGCGGAGGCGGGCGAAGCCGACCAGGAGCGCGACCGAGCATGAGGCCGTTGGCGCTGACCGTCGTGGTCCTCTACTTGTTCGCCACGGTCATCATGGGCGTTTGGGCGGGCCGACGCGGCCGAGGGAGCGCGGGCGACTACGTCGCGGCCGAGCGCTCCTTCGGCCCGGTGGTCATGTACTTCGTGGTGGGGGCCACGATCTTCTCCGCCTACGCGCTGTTGGGTACGCCGCAGCGGGTGGTGGCGCGGGGCTCGGATGCGTTCTACGTGCTCGCCTATGGCGCTGTTGGGCTGGTGCCCCTGTTCTTCTTCGGCGCTCGCGTGCGTCGGATCGGCGCGCGCGAGGGTTTTTTCACCCAGGCAGAGCTGGTCGCCGCCCGCTTCGAGAGCCCGGCGGTCAGCGTGATGATGGGGTTGGCATCGGTGGTCGCGTTCGTGCCGTACTTAGTCATCCAGCTCAAGGGGGCGGGGTTGGTGATGGAGGCGGTCACTGGCTGGTCGAGCGTCTATGGGGCGGCGGTGGTCTACCTCGTGGTGCTCGTCTACGTGATCACGGGGGGCGTGCGTGGCGTGGGCTGGACCAACGTGATGCAGGGAATCGCGATGCTCGTGGTCGTGTGGGTGTTGGGCCTTTGGATCCCTACCGCGCTGTTTGGATCGGTGTCCGCCATGTTCGACCGCGTGGTCGCACAGCAGCCCGAGTTCCTCACCCTCCCCGGGCCGGAGGGGCGCACGCCGATCTCCCGCTACAGCTCGGAGATCTTGATGTCGATCCTGGGTCTTTCGATGTGGCCCCATGTGTTCATGAAGTGCTTCACCGCTCGCAGCGCGCGACTGGTCCAGCAGTCGGTGGTGGCGTATCCCACGTTCTTGTTCTTCCTGGTGCCGCTCGTACTGCTGGGGTATGTGGCGGTGCTCGCCGGCGGGCCGGCCGACGATACGGTGTTGCTATGGCTGGTCGACCGGCTCGCGGGCAGCGCGTGGCACCCGCTGCTCTTTGCGTTCGTGGTGTTCGCGATCCTGGCGGCCTCGATGTCGACCGGCGATGCACTGCTTCATGCGGGGGGATCGATCTGGGTCCGCGACGTGGTGCTGCCCTTGGAGCGGTGGCGATGGGCGAAGGCGGCGATCTGGGGGGCTCGCCGCCTGCGGATCCTGCCAAGGCCAGAGCGTCCCGAGGATCCACTGCGGGAGGACGAGGCCGGGCAGACGCGTGCTATTCGGCTGATGATCGTGCTGTTGGCGGTGATCGCTTGGGTGATGCTCGACGCGGTGGGGGGCACCTCGGTCGTCGATCTGTTGCTCTTGGCCTATGCGATCCCGATCCAGTTCTTGCCGCTGGTGCTGCTGGGTCTTTACTGGCCGCGGGCCAGCCGGAGGGGAGCCGAGGTCGGGCTGGGGGCCGGGCTGGTGACTCTGCTGAGCGTGTTCGTGCTACAGCAGGTCGATCCGCAGGCTGCGGCCCGACTCAACCCGCTGCAGCTCGAGCTGGGGATGATCGGCCTGCTGGTCAACGGGGTTGCGATGGTCGTGGGGTCGCTACTGAGTCGCCCGCCTAGCTCGCTCGTCTTGCGCCGGTTCGAGCTGCGGTGAGCGTTCGAGAGCGTTCATGGGCTCCGAGACCTCCGAGACCTCGGGGGTTCATCGCGGGGGCTCGCGTTCGACCAGGTAGCGTACGACCTCGATCGGTGCCAACGGGTGCACGAAGGTCCCGACCCGCCGCATGCCGCACTTGATCATCACCCGGATCGACGCCTCGTTGCGGGGGTCGGCGCAGGCATCCACCGCGGGCATCTCGAGCTGTTCGAAGGCGTAGCGGACGAGCGCTTGGCTCCCCTCGGTGGCCAGGCCTCGACCCCACGCCGGCCGCCGCAGCCGGTAGCCCAGCTCCAGGATCGCCGGATCGGCCACGCTGGGCCGTAGGTGGAACCAGCCCACGAAGTGCCCGTGCTCGAAGGCGGTGAGGTATCCGTAGGGCTCGTCTCGGTAGGCCGTCATGCGGGGCATCAGCGCCTGCTCGTAGCGCTCCCGGGAGTTGGGCTCGCCTCCGCTGATGAAGCGCATCACCTCGGGATCGGAATCCAGTGCGACGAACAGATCGATGTGCGCCGCCTCCACGTCGACCAATTGCAGGCGATCGGTGCGGGGCGGCCAGGGAATGGGCACGGGGCGAGTGTATCGTGCCGGTGATGCCCCACCCCGATCCCTGGCGAGTGCTGCACACCGAACGGGTGGCCGACTGCCGCGTCTTCGACGTGACGGCCTGTCATTCCCAGCAGGACGTAAGCGGTGTGACCCACACCTTCTTTCGCATCGAGTGTCGGCCGTGGGTCAACGTGGTCGCTCGTACTGCGGCCGACGAGCTGGTGATGATCCGCCAGTTTCGCCATGGCAAGGGAGGCGAGGTGCTCGAGATCCCCGGTGGGATGGTCGATCCAGGCGAGACGCCACCACAGGCCGCCGCGCGAGAGCTGCTGGAGGAGACCGGCTATCGGGGTCGCCTGCGCCCGCTGGGTCGCGCCAACCCCAACCCGGCGCTGTTCGGCAACGTGCTGCATACCTTCGTGGCCGACGACTGCGAGCGAGTGGCGCAGATCGCCAACGACGAGCATGAGCAGACGATCGTCGAGCTGGTGCCGTCGGCCGAGCTGGCCGCCCGGATCCGGGCGGGTGAGGTCGACCATGCGCTCGTGCTCTCGGCGTTCTACTGGCTGCACATGGACGGCGGGGAGCGATGACGCCTGCGCTCGCGCCCGGACCAGCCACAGCACGCACTAGAAGCGACCGGAGACCGACAGCCCCGCACCGCCGGGGACGAACGCGGTGCCGACCGACAGCAGGCGCTCGCGGAGGGTGCGATCGTAGGCACGCCGGTGGGCCAGCGTGTAGCTGAGCATGCCCGCCCCGGCTGCGGTGAGCACCGCGCCCGCATCTCGGGTGGTGAACGCCATCAGTCGGGCTCGGCTCGCGCACTGGGGGTCGCGGCAGCTGGCGAGCAAGCCCCACGAGACGGCTCCGGTGGTGAGCCAGGTGAGCACGCCGACGCCGATCAGGCTGGCGCCCGCGATCCGTAGGCCCAGCATCGGGCGGGCGGAGCGCTCGGCAAAGACGTCGTCGTAGGCTTGCTGTCGGGCTCGGACGGCGGCTCCGCCGGCGGCCAGCCCGATCGCGGTCAGCAGCCCCACGTCGGAGTAGATCCGCAGCGCCACCGCAGGCAGCACGCCCGGAGCGCATTGCAGCAGCGCTTGGCCGAAGTCCTCGGCCTCGTCGCGAGCCTCGTCCGGATCCATCGGATCGGAGGGGGTCGACTGCCCGAAGGGATCGATGCATCGGCGCTTGACCAGCACGTAGCCCACGATCTGCTCGGCCAGCGAAGCACTGAATGCGAGGCCGGCTCCGATCATCAGGCCCGTGCCCGAGTATGGCGGTCGGGTGGGCGGAGGAAATCGGATCACGGGACGCTCGTCCGCCGAGCCGGGCAGTCGCCCGTTGTCGTCCATGGCGGGGGCCGACCCCGGGCCTGGAGCCGGACCGGCTCGAGGCGAGGTGGTCTCGCCGCTGGACTCCAGTTCGGGCGTCGGGCCCCGGGGCTCGGGTTGGGGGGGCTCGACCACAGCCGGGGTGGAGGCGGAGGTGGCCTGCGGAACGGTTGGGACCCCGGGCAGTGGCTCGGGGGAGGCGCCGCCGGGGACGGCCGCCGGGCGGGCCGGTGGTGGTGGGGTCGTGGGCGAGGGTCCGGCCGGCGGTCGTTGCGGTGAGGGCCCCTTGGGTTTGACCGGCTTGGCGGTCGGGGTCGGCTTGGCGGGCTTGACCGGCTTGACCGGCTTGACCGGCTTGGCGATCGGGTTCGGCTTGGCGGGGTCGGATCGGCGGGGCGTGACGGGGGTGATCTCCTCGGTCGGCGCGGGTTCGGGTGGTTGTTCGCCGGGAAGCGGAGGCAGCGAGGGTGGCCCCCACAAAGCCCACGCCACGGCCAAAGCCAACGAACCTACGTTCGGCACGCCGAAGCACTGTAGCAGGCCCCGGGATCCGGGCGCGACGGCGAGGTGCGCGATGGCTCCGCGGCTCATGCGCGGGTCGAGCTCGGGCGGCGTTCGCCCCGTGTTCCAGGGGCCTGCACGATGTCGGATCGAGGAGGGAACCTTGGCCCGGGTCGTGGGGTGTATGCATTCGTCGCGACTGTTCATCGCGACCGGTCGCCGCGACCGTTCACCACAACCGTTCATCGCAATCGTGCCTGTACCGTCCACCCAGCCCGGCGAGGTCACCGATCTCGTCCTCTTGCGTGCCCAGAAGGGCGACGCAGCGGCTTGTCGTGCCCTGGTGCTTCGCCATCAGCGGCGCGTGTTGGGTCAATTGCGCGCCATGCTGGCGCCGGTGGGGCGAGCGGGCATGGTCGAGGATCTGGCGCAGGAGACCTTCTTGCGGGCGTTTCGAGCGTTGCCTCGCTTCCGCGGGGACGGTCGGGCCAGCCTCGGTACCTGGCTGGTGACCATTGCGACGCGGGTGGCGCTCAACGAGCTGCGGCGTCGGCCGCCGCGGACCGAGTGCCTCGACACGGTGACCGAGTCGGTCGGTGGCGCAGATGCCGCGGTGGTTGAGCGTCACGCTTCGGCGCAAGCGATCGAGCGAGCGGTCGCCGATCTGTCTGCGGCGTATCGCGGTGCCTTTTTGTTGCGTGAGCTCCATGGCCTCGACTACGGCGAGATCGCCGATGTGCTCGAGATCGATGTGGGCACGGTCAAGTCTCGTCTATCTCGGGCTCGGGCGAAGCTGCGGCACGCCCTGGCGGAGGTGCACCATGGATGATCCCTTCGTGGCCGATCCGTTGGCCGACGGTCCCCTGACCCTCGACGAACGGACGGCCCTGGCCGCCTGGGCAGAGCAGGACGCACCCGCGGGGTTCGCCGATTCGGTCGCCGCCGCCTGGGCGATGAGCCAGGCCACCGAGCATCCGTTCTCCGTCGAACCTGAAGTCGAACCGCTGGATGGGGTCGGTCCGTTTGCGGAGCCGTTCACCGACACGCGCCACCGCGTCGACGCGGATACGATCGGGATCGGTCGCCGGGCTTCCCGGGCTTCCCGGGCTTCCCGGGCTTCTGGGGTCGTCGGTCTGATGGCCGCATTCGCGGCGGCGGCGGCTGTCATGCTGATGGTTCGTGTGATGCCGCGCGACGTTGGGAGCCTGGCGGCGGCCCGCGACTGTGATCACGCGGCAGCTCCGCGCGCGCTCGAGGCCGAGTCTGGGCTCGCCGCAATGGAGCGAGTGCAAGAGTCAGCGTTGGCCGACGCGCCATCTTCGGTGCTCGGAGCCGACGCGATGGCCGTGCTCACAACGCACTGCAGTCCCTGCCACGATGGCGCCGCCCCAGATGCTCAGTCCGGGGCGCTCGACGTCTTCGATGTACGGCAGCCCAAGTGGTGGCAGACGATGTCTGGCGAGCAGCTTCGAAAGGCGAACCTCCGACTCGGCGAGCTGGGCACGGTCACCGACGACGAGCGTCGCCGCGTGACCACCTTCGTCGACGCTGAGCTCTTGCGGCGCGCTCACGCGGGCTGAGCTATCTATCGACTATGCCGAGGCCGAGGCCGACTCGGGATGCGCGACTACGTCGCGCCCGGCCTCGGTCTTGCCCAGGCGGCGCCCAGGAAGGACCAAAACCACGGGGGTTCTTGGGAGCGTCGGACCTACGCTCTGCGGAGTGTCGGGCCTACGCCCGGGATGCTCGCCGGTCCTGGAGCACGGGGAATTTGCGGCGGGCCTCGGCGACCACGGCCGGATCGAGATCGGCGAGCAGCATCGTCTGCTGCCCGGCGGCGCTGGCCAGCACCTCGCCCCAGGGATCGATGATCCGGGAGTCTCCGCTGTAGGTCAGCGCGCCGCCCTGGCCCACCCGGTTGATCCCGACCACGTATGCCTGGTTTTCGATCGCGCGGGCGTGCAGCAGAGTGGTCCAGTGGTGGCGCCGGCGCTCGGGCCAATTGGCCACGAACAGGTAGCAATCGGTGTCGTGGGCGGTGGCCCACATCTCGTCGGCGAAGCGTAGGTCGTAGCAGACAAAGAGCGTGCAGCGCAGCCCCTCGATCTCCACGGTTACGAACTGCTCGCCGGCGTCGTAGTGGAGGTGCTCGTCGGCGAAGGTGAAGGGGTGGATCTTGCGGTAGCGGTGCAGCTGCCCCTGCGGCCCGGCGAGCACGAAGGTGTTGAGCGGTTTTTGGCCGCCGGGGGGCACCGCGGCCACGGTCCCTCCGATCCACAGCCCATGCGTGGCGGCCTGCTGCTCGAGGAATGCGGTGCTGGGCCCATCCTCGGGCTCGGCCACCTTGTGGGTCTGCATCGAAAACCCATGGGCGAACATCTCGGGCAGCAGCATCAGCTGGGCGCCGGCTGTCTTGGCGGTGGCGACCCAGGGCTCGATCCGCGCGTAGTTGGTGGTGGGTTCTTCCCAGGCGATGTCGAGTTGGAGGCCGGCGACCTTCATGGTGTGGAGCTCCCGCCGCCAAGGCGGCCGATGTTGGCGCGCAACCGAGCGATCCCTTCGTCGAGCACCGGGTCGCTCTTGCAAAAGGCAAAGCGCACCAAGTGACGCCCCGCCTCCTTGTTGATGTAGAAGGCCGAGTTGGGGATCGCCGCCACCCCCACCGCCTCGGGCAGGCGCCGGCACAGCTCCATGTCGTCGCCAAACCCCAGCGGCCGGATGTCGACGCAGACGAAGTAGGTGCCGGCCGGCTCCAGCACACAAAACCCCACGTCGCGCAGGCCGGCACAGAGGCGATCGCGACGGGCTCGGTAGTCGCGAACGAAGGAGGCGAAGTACTCGTCGCCCAGCGCGAGCGCCTTGGCCACCGCGTGCTGGAACGGGGTGCCGTTGCAGAACGTGATGAACTGGTGCGCGGTGCGTACGCCGGCCGACAGCGTCGCGGGGGCGCAGGCCCAGCCGATCTTCCAGCCGGTGAACGAGAAGGTCTTGCCGGCCGACGAGATCACCACGGTACGCTCGCGCATCCCGGGTAGGGTGGCCAGGGGGATGTGCTCGCCCTCGAACACCAGGTGCTCGTAGACCTCGTCGGTCACCGCGACGAGATCGTGTGCACGGCACAGCTGGGCGATGTGCTCGAGCTCGGCGCGGGAGAACACCTTGCCCGTAGGGTTGTGGGGGCTGTTGAGCAGCAGCACCCGCGTCTTGGGGGTGATCGCGGCCTCGAGCGCGGCCGGATCGTAGTCGAACGAGGGGTCGCGCAAGGTGACCACGCGGGGGACGGCGCCGGCCATGGCCACGGTGGCCAGGTACGAGTCGTACACGGGCTCGAACATCACCACCTCGTCGCCCACGTCGAGCAGCGCCTGCAGCGTGCTGGCAATCATCTCGGTGGCCCCGTTGCCGACGGTGACCTCGGTGGCGGGGTCGTAGTCCAGGCCGTAGTGGTGGCGCTGGTGGGCGGCGATCGCCGCGGTCAGGGCGGGGATCCCCGAGCTGCGCGCATACTGATTGTGACCCTCGCGGATCGCCTCGATCGCGGCGTCGCGGATCTGGGGGGGGCCTTCGAAGTCCGGGAAGCCTTGGCCGAGGTTGACCGCGCTGTGCTGCTGGGCTAGCGCGGTCATCTCGGCGAAGATCGTGGTGCCAAAGCCCTGCAATCGGGCCGTGAGGCGGGGAAGCCGGGCGCTGCTCATGGCCTCGGCGAGTGTGGCATAGTTTTTGCGCTGTATGTCGCCGACGGTGCCGCCCACCCGTTCCGAGCCCACGCGTCCTCGCCGACGATCTCGGGTCTCCGTCATGGCGCAGGGGCTGGTGGGCTCGGAGATCCTGGCCATCGCGGCCGACGTTCGCGAGCGGGTGGCCAAGGGCGCCGAGATCTGCAACTTGACCGTGGGTGACTTCTCCCCCGCTCAGTTCTCGGTGCCGGCGCCGCTGCGTGCGGGCATCGAGGCCGCGCTGGCGCAGGGGCGAACGAACTACCCGCCGTCGTCGGGGATCCCCCAGCTGCGCGAGGCGGTCTCGCGGCTGCTCGCCCGGCGACTGGGCCTGCATTACCCGACCGGCTCGGTGCTCGTCGCCGGCGGGGCCCGGCCGCTCATCTACGCGGCCTATCGGGCGCTGGTCGATCCAGGCGATCGGGTGGTGTTCCCCGTGCCGAGCTGGAACAACAACCACTACGCCCACATGCTGGGCGCCGATCCCGTCCCGGTATTGTGCGGGCCCGAGTCTCGGTTCTTGCCCACCCGTCAGGGGCTGGCCGGGGTGTTGCCGGGGGCGCGGCTGGTCTGCATTTGCTCGCCGCTCAACCCCACCGGCACCGCCATCGACGCCCAGACCCTGCGCGGGATCTGTGAGGAGGTCGTCGAGGAGAACCGGATGCGGGCGGGATCGGGTCAGCGGCCGCTCTATGTGCTGTACGACCAGGTCTACTGGATGCTGCGCGTGCCCGGGGTCGAGCACGTGACCCCGCCGGGGGTGGTGCCCCAGATGGCCGACTACACGATCCTCGTCGACGGGATCAGCAAGGCGTTCGCGTCGACGGGGCTACGCGTGGGATGGGGAGCCGGACCGGCCGACGTGATCGAGCGCATGGCGGCGATCTTGGGGCACGTGGGTGCTTGGGCGCCGCGGCCCGAGCAGCACGCGACCGCGGCCCTGCTGCACGACGACGACGCGATGGAGGCGTACCTCGGGTCGCTGATGGCGGGCGTGGGAGCGCGGCTTCATCGGTTGTACGAGGGGTTGACGTCGATGGCCGACGACGGGCTACCGGTGCGGGCGATCTCTCCGATGGGCGCGATCTACCTGACGGTGCGGGTCAATCCCTTCGGTCGCGGTACGCCGCAGGGCTCCACGCTGAGGACCAACGAGGACGTGCGTCGCTATCTGCTCGACGCGGCCGGCGTGGCGGTGGTGCCCTTCCAGGCGTTTGGGGTGAGAGCGGACGACGGGTGGTTTCGTCTCAGCGTAGGAGCGGTCGGACTCGATGAGATCGAGGGGGCGCTGCGCCGGATGGGGCAGGCCCTCCGCGCGTTGCGCTGAGCGTGCACCGCTGGCCCGGGCGGTGGACGGCTCGCGCGGCGAGGCGATGTGCCCCAAAATGGTGGGGATCCGACGCTTGCGCGCGGGTTCGTTGACAGAGTGCTTACATGGCGGGGGCTGGGGTTTTCGGTCGACTGACGAAGCTTCGGCCGGGAGGTCCGTCGAAGCCGGGCAAGGAGCCTCTCTGACCATGAACAACATCATCCTCTCTGGAGTTCTCTCGTTCCTCACCACCTTCGCCGCCTCGCCCACGGCGACCGATTCCTCGGACCGTAGCGGCACCCATCGGGGCAAGGGCGATCGGATGTGCCAGGCCCTCCAATGTAGCGACGAGCAGCGGGTGCAGCTCGAGGCGATCCGGGCCGAGCACCGGGAGCAGATGGCCGACGAGCGGGCTCGGGCCAAGGAGATCCGCGCGGCATTGCAAGCCGAGCGCGGCTCTCCAAACCCGGACAAGGAGGCCATCGAGCGCCTTGTGGCGGAGCGTAGGGCGCTCGCGGCGACGATGAAGGAGGCCCGGCACGATAAGCGGGCGCAGATGGGCACGGTGCTCACCCCCGAGCAGCGCGAGCAGTGGGACGCGATGAGGGCGGAGCGCCAGGCCGCCAAGCAGGCCAACAAGAGGGCCAACAAGAAGGAGCGCAAGGCCGCCAAGCGAAAGCGCAAGCACGACGATCGCACGTCCCAGGCCACGCGGTGGTCGGGGCAGGGGGACGGGACCAAGGCACGGGCTCGCGTCGGGCGTCGCGGTTCGGACAACTGGGCGAAGGCTGAGCACAATCGCGAGCGTCGGGGCAAGGCGCGCGCGAGGGGCAAGGGCAAGGGCAAGGGCAAGGGCAAGGCGTTCGCCAGGCGCGGACGAACCGGAGCGAAGGACTTTCAGGCCGGCTGAGTCCGCCACCCCACCACGCCAACAGGCGGGGCGGCCGGGCTCCGGCCCGGCCGCCCCGGATCTCGACCCGATGCACTGGCTTGACGGCTGACCATTTTGTTCGCGCCTAGCCTTAGAGGCCTTAGGCCATAGGATCCAGGATCGACGACGCAGCGAGCATCCCCCGGGATGCTCGCTGCGCGCGTTGTGTCGTCACCGACGGGCTGCCGCTAAAGACGACCCAGATCGAGCACGTCGACCATGTCGTAGAGCCCGGGCGGTCGGTCGGCCACCCAGCGCGCGGCTCGAAGCGCGCCTCGGGCGAAGATCGCTCGGTCCATGGCACGGTGGGTCAGCTCGATCCGCTCGCCCTCGCCGAAGAACATCAGCGTGTGCTCGCCCACCGAGTTGCCGCCGCGCAGCGAGGCGATCCCGATCTCGTCGGTGGTTCGCGCCCGGTCGGTCTTCTCGCGGGACATCACGGCGACGTCGTCGAGCCGCCGGCCGTTGGCTGCGGCCACGGCCTTGCCGATCCGCAGCGCAGTGCCCGAGGGGGCGTCGCGCTTGTGGCGGTGATGCAGCTCGAACAGCTCGGCCTCCCACTCGGGGCCGAGGGACTTGGCGGCGAGCGAGGCCAGCCGGGTCATCAAGGTCACGCCCACGCTGAAGTTGGCCGCGCTGATGATCGGCAGCTCTTTGGCCGATTCCTTGAGCAGAGCGCGAGTCTCGGCGGAGATCCCGGTGGTGCCCAGCACCAGCGGAGCGCGCAGCTCGAGACAGCGCCGGATGTTGCGCTCGGTGGCGCCGGGCAGGGAGAAGTCCACCACCACTGCGCCGCGGGGGGGATCCATCGTATCGGAGACCTTCACCCCGCACTCGGGCATCCCGCACAGGCGTCCGGCGTCCTGGTCGAGGCCGGGGCCGCCGGTACGATCGACGGCCCCCACCAGGGTCATGGTGTCACTCTCCATGACGGTGCGCAGCAGGGTCTTGCCCATGCGCCCACGGGCGCCCACGATGACGACGGAGGTGAGACGATCGTTCACTTGGTCAGCTCCAGGGATTCGAGTACGCGGCGAAGCTCGGCGCGGGTGGGATGATCGTCGGGCAAGACGCGCAGTGGGAGGCGGAGGGTGGGTTCGATCTGCCCGAGCATGGCGAGGGCGGCCTTGGTGGGCTCGGGGTTGGCCGAGGAGAACAGGGCCCGGGTGAGCGGTAACTGGCGATAGTGCAGGGTGCGGGCCTCGTCCCAGCGACCCTGGGCGGCGGCATTGCACAGCTCGGCGAACAGGGCCGGGGCTACGTTGCTGCCCACCGAGATCACGCCGTTGCCGCCCAGGGCCAAGAAGGGCAGCAGGGTGAAATCGTCGCCGGACAAAAGGGCGATCCCGTCGCCGCAAAGCTCGCGGATCCGGGCGGCGCGGACCATGTTGCCGGTGGCTTCCTTGATCCCGGCCACCTTCGGGTGTTCGAACAAGCGGGCCACCGTCTCGGCCTGCATGTCGCAGCTGGTGCGGCCGGGCACGTTATAGAGGACCATCGGGAGTGCGCTGGCCTCGGCGATGGCGCTGAAGTGGGCGACCAGTCCCTCTTGGGTGGGCTTGTTGTAGTAGGGGGTGATCTGCAGGGTCGCGTCGGCGCCGAGCGTCTCGCAGGCGGCGGCCAGCTCGCGGGCTTCGGCGGTGGAATTGGAGCCGGCGCCGGCGACCACGGGTACTCGACCGGCGGCGGTCTTGATGACGACCTCGATCACCCGCAATTGTTCGTGCTGGGAGAGGGTGGAGGACTCGCCGGTGGTTCCGCAGGGCACCAGTCCGTGGATCCCTCCCGCGATCTGGGCCTCGACGAGCCGCTCGAGCGCTGCCGTGTCGATCTCGTCGCCCCGCATGGGGGTCACCAGGGCTGTGAATGCACCGTCGAGTTTCACGGATCCTCCTCGTGCGATCGCAGGACCGGACCTTAGCAGCCCGGCGGCGATGGGTCAGCCCCAGCCCAGCGGCTCGGCCACCGCCAGGGGCGCGTAGCCCTCGGGATCGACTCGACCGATCGAGGCGACCAAGATTCCGCGCGCCCAGGGCGTGGGTAGTTGGTGTCGACCAAAGGCGCCTGTGCACGGGCGCGAGGTGACGCGGGGACGGGGCAGGGGATCCTCGCCGCCCAGCCACACGAGCACCACATGGCAGCGGTGGGGCGAGGTCACGCCCTGCCAGCGCAGGCGCAGCTGGGTGTGCTCGACGGTCGCGGCCAGGCGCGGTCGCGGCGGCTCGAAGCGAGCGCGCAAGGCCAGGGCGTCGCCGTCGAAGGGCGCGCGCGCGAGCACCTCGTCGAGGATCGCTTTAGCTCGCATCCAGTGACCCTGCGTCATATAGAGGCGCGCCAACGTGGCGCTGGCGATGGGGTCGGGAGGTGTCACGGCGTGGGGGGAGTGACCACCCGTGACAGCGCGGAGGCCAGGGCGGGACGGGCGGCTCGGATGTCGCGATGGATCTGCTCGACCAGCGCCGCTGGACCCTCGAAGCGCTGTTCTCCCCGCAGGCGGGCGACAAAGGAGAACTCCACGTCGAGGTCGTACAGTTGCTCGCCCAGATCGTGGTCGAGGACGTGGGCCTCGAGGCTGAGGGGCATGGCCGCGGGGCCGTTGGCGCCGTCGACGAAGGTGGGATTGCGGCCCAGGTTGGCGACCGCAGGCCACACCTGTCCGGCATGGGGACTGTCCGGGCTCCAGACGGCCAGGGCTCCGGCGTAGACCCCGGTCGCGGGCAAGAAGGCGTTCGGGGCGTGGATGTTGGCGGTGGGAACGCCGATCGTTCGGCCTCGCTTGGCCCCCTGGATCACCGAGCCGGCGACCGAGTGCCAGCGACCGAGCATGGCTCCGGCGCGCTCGACCTGTCCGGCCTCCAAGGCCCGGCGGATCGCGGTGGCGCCCAGCTTGCTGTGCGGATCCACGTTGGCCTTGCGGGCGTCGGGGGGCACGGGCACCGGGGCGACACGTTCCACGGTGATCCCCGCGGGGGCGAGCTGCGCGGCCAGCAGGGGGCCATCACCTTGACGGCCTTGGCCGAAGCGAAAGTCTTCGCCGACCACCACCGTGCGCGGCCGCAAGCCGCGGGCCAGCAGATCCACGGCAAACCGCTCGGCGCTCATCTGGGCCATCGCCCGATCGAAGGGCAGCAGGACGAGGTGAGTGATGCCCAGCGCGGTGCACACACGGCGTCGCTGAACGGGGGTATGCAGCAGCCGAGGGGCCCGCTCGGGTGCGAGCACCCGCTGGGGGTGCGGATCGAAGGTGACCAGCCCTACGCGATCGCCCTGGGGTCGGGCTCGATCGATCAGCGCCTGGTGGCCCAGGTGCAGCCCATCGAAGGCCCCGAGGCATACGGCGGTGCCGTCGGGTAGGGGCTGGAGGTCTCGTTGCTCGACCAGCGGAGCCATGTCGTACGCGGGTCCTGCACGGTAGCAGGGCGGCTGGTCGCTGGTTTCAAATTGTTGATTTTCCCTCGGCTTGCCCGTTTTGCCGGCCGGATGGAACCATCCCCGCCGTGCGCGCCCCGTGGATCGCGGCCTGGGTGTCGTTCGTCGTACTGGCGCTAGGGGTCAGCCCGGCCCACTTTTGGCTGGATGCCGGGGAGATCGGCGCGGCGGGGTTCGACCTGGGCGTGGCCCACCCCCCGGGCGCGCCCGGTCTGCTCTTATTGTTTCGTGCGGCGGGGCTGTTGCCGCTGGGGACCCTGGGGTTTCGCATGGCGCTGGTCGACGCAGCCCTGGGAGCGGCCACGGTGGGGCTGGTGGTCGCCGTACTCCAGCGACGCGGCGCTGCCCCGGTGCTGGCGCTCATCGGGGGCGCCTGGGTGGTGACGGGGCTGACCTTCGTTCGCCAGGCTCGGGTCGTCGAGGTCTATGCGCTGGCGGCTGCGCTGCTGATGGTCAGCCTGTGGGGGCTCGATCCGAGGGTCAAGGGGGCCTTGCGCACCGGTCGACGGCTGCTCGCGGTCGCGGCCGCGACCTGGGCCGCGTGGTGCTTTGGGGATCTCCGATTGGCCCTGGGCCCGCTGCTGCTGGTGCGCTGGGTCGCAGCGCTGCGCGGGAGCGAGCCCTGGGCTCGGTGGGCTCCGGTGACCGCCGCGATGGCAAGCTTGGTGATCGTGGCGCTGCCGCTGGCGTCGGTCGGGGAGCCGACGGTGGACTGGGGTGACCCGCAGACGCTGCCCGCCCTGGTCGATCACCTCGGCGCGCGTTCGATCCGGGAGTCGTTCGCCGACCAGATCCTGCCCGCGTCGTGGCCGATGTGGGGGCTCAACGCGCAGGGGGCCATGGGGCGGCTCGCCGAGGATCTGGGGGCGCCGGGGCTGACGGTCGCGGTGATCTGCGTGGGGCTCGCGTGGCGCCGAGATCCGGTCGAGCCCGCGTCCACCACCCGGGCGACTGCGCTGGCGCTTACATGGTTGGTCGTGGTCGAGTGTTTCTACGTGGTGGGGATCAACCCCATGGGCGGGGCGGATCGGCAGACGGGTCTTGTGCTCGCGCCCTTGGCCGCGCTGGTGGTGGGCGACGTGGCGCGTCGGTGGTTGGCGGATCGGGGGCGACTTTCGTGGGCGGTGCTTCCCCTCTTGGGAACGGTGCTGCTGCTGCCGCCTACCCTCCACAGTAGATCGGATCTGGCGGTGACTCGCTCGTGGGCCCCGCACGGGTGGACTCGGGCCGCGCTGGCCCAGCTGCCGCCGCGGTCGCTGCTGCTGACCCAGTCCGACGATCTGGCGGCGGGGACGGTCTGGGCTGCCGTGGTCGAGGGCGCGCGCCCCGACGTGATCTCGATCCCGGCGCAGCATCTCTATCGTCCGACGCCCGCGGGGATCGATCCGGAGCGCGCGGCGATCTGGGACGCGGCCCACGCGGGTCGAACCGAGGCGGAGCGGATCATCGCGGCGATCGCCGCTCACCCCGGCCCGGTTGCGCTCGAGCTGCCCGGAGCGGGGCTCTTTGCTCGCGTGCCGTGGACCTCGGCCCATGGTCGGCTCCCCTTGGGGATCGGGGGGAGTGCGACGGTCCTGGCGTCGTTGCCTCGCACCGACGTGGCCAGCGAGGTCGAAGGCTGGTTGCCGCGCCTGCCCACCGAGCACGACCGACGGCGCTTGGCGATCGCGGTGGCCAACTGGGCGCGGGCTCGGGTGCGGCGTGGTGCGTCGGGTTTGGCGGCGACGGGCGAGGCTCGGGCGGCGCTCGAGTTGTCGCTGGCTCGCGTCGATACGCAGCACCCGAGCGCGCTGGTCACGCTGGCCGCGCTCCGGGATCGCATGGGAGATCGGGCCGGGGCGATCGCGCTGACCCGTCGGGCGCTGGAGTTGGATCCGGGCCGACCGGCGGCCCTGACCAACCTGGCCCTCTATCTTTCGCGGGATCGAGCGACCCTGGACGAGGCTCGGGCGCTGGCCGAGCGCGCGGTCGCGCTGCGTCCGTGGCGAGCGAGCGGGTGGCTCCGGTTGGCCGCGGTGCGCGAGGTGGCGGGGGACCAGGCCGGCGCAGCAGCCGCGCGAGCGCATGCCCAGGCGCTGGAGTAGGCGTGCATACTTGGGGCGTGAGCTCGTCGCCTGCCTCGATCGTTCGTCGTTGTTCCGTGTGGCTGGGGTTGCTGGTCGTCGCGACCGGCTGCTCGCAGGGCCCGGGCAAGCGTGACCTCTACATGGAGGGCCTGCAGATCGAAGGCGATGCCGAGCGGGGCCCGTGCAAGCTCCACTATGCCAAGGGTCAGGACGCCGCGGCGCTCTCGGGGGCGCAGCTGGCCAGCTGCTTGGCGCGCACCCAGGAAGCCCTGGCCAAGTACGACGAGGCGGCCCGGCTCGGGCTGGACGAGGCCGACTTCGTCAAGGTCCACACGCGGGCCAAGGAGCGGATCACCCGGCTCGAGGGGATGATCACCCAGGTGCGCAAGATGGAGCGTGGCGAGGAGTGAGCGCCCCGGGGCGGCGAGGGCTCGTCAGAGCGCGGCGCCGTCCTCGACCCACTCGATGATGGTGAGCAGATCGTCGTAGGGCAGCAGATCGTCGGGGGGCATGGGATCTCCGAGGATCCCGTGCAGCGCCGAGCCGTCCGGCTCGCGGAGCAGTTTTTGGACGAGGAAGCTCTGCGAGGGATCGCGAGGGGCGACCATGCCAAAGCCGGTCTCTCGGGGTTGTGACGAGCTCAGCAGATCCTCGAACGCGGAGACTGGGTCGCGCAGATCGAGCCGAGCCAGGGCGAGATCTTCGGGATCGCGGTGGCAGCTGCACTGCGCGCGCATGGGATCGAAAGGCCCGCCGGTCTCGAAGAGATCATGGAGCGTGAGCGGTTCGGGTGGCTCGTCGGGATCGGGGCGCTCGCCGGGGGGATCGGCGTCGATCGTGAACTCCAGGGTGTAGCGGGCGTTGCCCTCGTCATCGACCCGCCAGCGGGGACCCTCGGTCGACATCGGCTCGCCGGCCCAGCCGACGGCGCTGGGCACCAGGCGAAGTCGGTGCAGGGCCCCGGCTCGGAGCGGCGCACGGGGCTGGACCGACAGCACGCTGCCCTCGCACCAGGGCATTTGCCGATCCTCGGGGGGTGTCTCGGCGCCCGGGGCCAGCCAGGGGACCAGCTGGACCGACAGCTCGGTATCGGTGAGCGCCCCACCGGAGCTGATGTTGGCGTCGACCTCGTCGAGCGAGCGCGGATCGAGGCGTCCCGACATGCACAGATCGATGCGCACCATGGGGGATACGTCGACCGCGTCGGGCCGGGGCTCGGTCTGGAGGATCTCCACCGTAGCTGCGGGCTCCTCGAAGCGCGATCGATCGGAAACACGGGTGCATCCGACGGTCAGCAGGGCGGCGGCCCAGCCCCATGGGAACCGTCGACGACATCGCACGAGGGATAGCGTAGCAACGACCGGGTGTGGCAAGAGGGTCTGGAGCGGTTCCCGGCAAGGGCCTTGGGATCGAACCCCGAGCACGCTCGGGCCACCGTGCGCGAAGATCGCCCGGGCCCCGGTCTGGCGCCGTTGTTGACCCGCAAGGCGCGCCCCTGCTATCGTCCGGCCCGAAATTCGCCAAGGATGCTCGGACAGTACGCGGTCCCACGCGGCTGGCTCATCCCTCATCCTCGGGTCATTTCACCTCTTTTCCCTCCTCTGCTACGGAGCACCCGGTGTCCACCTCCTCCCGTCGCCTTCTGCAGCTCCTTTCGCTGGCCGCGCTGGTTGCGGGGGCCGGCTGCGGTCCCTTTGGCTATCTCAAGAAGGTCGCCAAGGACGCGAGCAAGGCCGTGGCCGACGCCAAGGCGGTCGATGCCGAGACCTACGCGCCCTACGAGTACTGGGGCGCGGTCTCGTACCTCGAGCAGGCCAAGGTGCTGATGGCCTACAGCGAATACGAGCGCTCGTTCGACTACGGCACCCGGGCCAAGCAGCTCGCCGAGGAGGCCAAGGCCAAGGCGGAGCGGCGTGAGTCGGGGCAGATGAAGCAAACGATGGAGGACGACGCGACCGGGACCGGAGGAGCCGCGGGTGGCGCCAAGACCAGCAGTCAGACCGGCGGCGGCAAGGCCAAGGGGACGCTGGAGGTCGGCGGTAGCGTCGGAGGTGGCCGATGAGATCGCCTGCCGCGCTTGCGCTGGTGGTCGTGATGAGCTCCGGCTGCATCGGGCAAAAGCTGCTCGGGGAGGTCGAGGGCACCCAGACCAAGCTCCAGCGCGCGATCCGCGATGGTTCCAAGTCGATCAACTGCGCGCCCAAGGAGACGGCGATCGCCGAGGCCAACATCAAGTTTGCCCAGGACGCGCTGGGGATCGGCGAGTACTACCGCGGCAAGCAGCACGCGGAGACGGCGGCCTACTACACCCAGCGGGCCACGGAGCTCACCAGCCCCGATCGTTGCCGCGACAAGGCGGTGGCCACGATCGGCGATCTGGACGGTGACGGCTACGACGACGAGGTCGACAAGTGTCCCGAGCAGGCGGAGGATTTCGACAGCTTCGAGGACGACGACGGCTGCCCCGACACCGACAACGACGGCGACGGGGTGCTCGATGCGGCGCAATTCGTCGACGGGCAGTGGGTCAACGACGACAAGAAGGGCGAGCTCGACTGTCGTAACGAGCCCGAGGACGTCGACAACTTCGAGGACGAAGACGGCTGCCCCGACCCGGACAACGACGCCGACGGGATCCTCGACGAGCCCGACAAGTGCCCCAACGAGGCGGAGGACGTCGACAACTTCGAGGACGAAGACGGCTGCCCCGACGCCGACAACGACGGCGACAAGATCTGCGATCCGTGGGTCGAGGGCGCGGGCCAAGCGGAGACTTATGCGGCTCTTTGCAAGGGCAGCGACAAGTGTCCCGACCAGCCCGAGGACATCGACGGTGACCAAGACGACGACGGCTGCCCCGACCTCAAGGCCCAGTTCGACGGCTGCTCGGTCAAGATCAGCGAGAAGGTCTTCTTCAAGTTCGGCAAGTGGGACATCAGCCCGCGGAGCTTCGAGCTGCTCGACGACGTGGCGACGGTGATGAACCAGGTGCCCGACGAGCTCCACTTCCGGATCGAGGGGCACACCGATTCGAAGGGCTCCAACAAGTCCAACAAGCGCCTGTCTCAGCGGCGATCTAACAAGGTCCGAGATTACCTTTTGAGCAAGGGAGTCAAGGCCGGGCGCTTGGAGGCCAAGGGCTTCGGTGAGGACAATCCCATCGATTCCAACCGCACGGCCGAGGGACGGGCGCGGAACCGCCGCGTGGAGTTCAATGTCTCCAACGCCAAGTGCGACAACTAGCCGTGGGGCGGGCGATTTGGCAGGGGTTCACCCTAGCGATCCCCGCTACACTCGTCCCCATGCACCGCAACCGACTTAGGCGCCGTCAACGCCACGGGGTCTGGGCCGGGGTTTTTGCCCTGGCGCTCGGTCTTGGCGGGGTGGCGCACGCCGGCCCACGTGACGACATGAAGGCGGCGTACGAGCTGGCCAAGAGCCAGTTCAACGAGCTCGAGCTCGACTCGGCCGTGGCCACGCTGGAAGCGGCGGTGACCCGGGCCCAAGGGGTCAACATGGCGGCCGATCCGGCGCTTGCGCCTTTGTTGGTGCTGCGTGGTGGGATCATCTACTCCAACTCTGGCGATCGCTCGCGTACGGTGGCGGCGTTCCAGGAGGCGGTGCGGGCCGACTACTACGTCACGCTGCCGATCGAGCTGCGCTCGGAGGAATTGCAGGGGTTGCTCGACGAGGCTCGGGCCAGTGTGCCGCCGCCGGGCACGGGGCCTATAGCCCACACCCCGCCGGTGGCGAGCGCGGGGCAGGACATCGCCCTCGAGGCGCTGTCGTCGGTGCCTTTGTCCGAGGGCAACACGATGGTGCTCTACTGGCGCAAGGCGGGCACGGAAGCCGCCTTCACGGCGCTCTACCTGGAGACCTTCGGTAACTTGGGCACGGCGGCGATCCCCGCGGCCCAGCACGGCGACGCGAGCATCGAGTACTTCTTCTACGTCTATAGCGGCACCCAGCAGGCGCTGGCCAACCTCGGCGACAAGGACAACCCGCTGGTCCTCAAGCTAGGAGGCGCGACGCCGAGCGAGGGCGAGGGCAAGGGCGAGGGTGAGGGCAAGGGCAAGGGCAACAGCTCCACCCAGTGGCCGCGTGTCTATATCAACCTGGGCGTGGGCACCGGGATCGGCATTGCCCGGGGCTCGGCCGAGCAGACCTACCAGCAGTTCAACCCGAGCTCCGACGTGCAGTATGGGCTGCGGGAGCAGGCGTGTGCGATCGAGCGCTGGATCCAGGGGGATCTACCGCTGGCCTCGTCCCAAGGCGAGTTCTTGCAGCACATGCTGCGGGTGCCCGCCGAGGCCAAGCCCGCGTCCGACATGGAGATGGCCGGGGTTTACAACCCCACGCAGTGCGCTCGCCGACACCCGGTGACCACCGGCTTTGCC
The DNA here is from genome assembly GCA_039194325.1 of Myxococcota bacterium. Taxonomy (GTDB): domain Bacteria; phylum Myxococcota_A; class Polyangia; order Nannocystales; family Nannocystaceae; genus Paraliomyxa. Next base: position 19,705 of record JBCCWC010000091.1, on the reverse strand, counting down.
AGCGCGCCCTTCCACCTCGCGCCCGAGGTGGCGGTGCGGATCTACGACCGGGACATCGGCGATCGGCGCTCCTTGTCGCTGGTGCTCGGTGCCTATGCTCGCCTGCAGGTGGTTACCGGGTCCAAGGTGATCACCGAGAACCCGAACCTGGCCCCCGAGGTCTCCTTCTTGCAGGAGGTCAGCAACCCCGACCCGCTCGGGTTTCAGCGTAGCCCCCCCTTTACGTGGGCCGTGGGCGCCAAGCTCAAGGCGCTCATCACCAAGCGAGGGGGCAAGCTCCACGGCATGGTGGGTTTGTTCGGCGGCTACGGGACCTCGCGCCTGCGCGTGAACATGAACTTCTCCAACGATCGCAACGGCAACAGCGTGCCCGACCGCGCCGAGACTGCGATCTCCGGGCCGACCAACGAGATGAACCAGGTGTCCGAGGAGGATTGCACGCCGGTGTGGCCCTACCTCAGTGGCTGCACGCCCGGGTCCGACGGCGAGCTCGAGCAGTCCAATGCGCGGGCGGTGCAGGCCAACTCGCCCAGCGACGAGTTTCGGATCGACACGGTCAAGCTCGGTCCCGCGTTCGTCGGGGCGCTCTTTGGGGTTCACTACCAGCTGCACAAGAACTTCGGGCTGTTTGCCGAGGTCGACGTGGGAGGCTGGTTTGGGGACGTCGGGAGCATGCTGATCGACATCAACGCGGGGCCGTCGATTACCTTTTAAGTCGGTCGTGCGCCTAGCTCGGGCGTATCGGGCAGGTTGTCGCGCAGCCAGGTCACGAAGTGGGCGACCGCCTTGCGATCGAGCCCGCCCCGCGGAGCGACCAGCCAGTACGAGAACGGGCAGGTCATCGTGGGCCCAAACGGTCGGATCAGGCGGCCAGCCGCGATGTCGTCGATCACCAGGCAGGTGCGGCCCAGGGCCACGCCCTGGCCGGCGACGGCGGCGGTCATGGTCATGCTGGTGTGGCTGAAGTGGGGCCCCGCGAGGCTGGGCAGCTCGACGCCGGCCAGGGCGAGCCAGCGCTCCCAGCTGGGGCGCTGGGGGTGATCGAGCAGCACGTCGTCGTGCAGCAGCGGGTGGTGGCGTAGGTCGGCGGGCTCGTGCAGCGGCGCGTCGCGCAGCCGCTGGGGGCTGCAGACGGGGAAGACCTCTTCGGTGATGAGCACCTCGCTGTCCAGGCCGGGGTAGCCGCCCTCGCCGAAGCGAATGCACAGGTCGATGTCCTCGTGGCGAGGGTCGGCCATGCGGTTGGTGGACGAGATCCGCACGTCGGACTCGGGGTGGAGCCGACCGAACTCGTCGAGGCGAGGGACCAGCCAGCGCACGGCAAAGGAGTGGGAGGCGCTCACCGAGAGCCAGCGTCGCCCACGCTGCTGCTCGAGCAGGCGCAGCGCCTCGGCGATGTAGGTCAGCCCGCGGGTGACCGCTTCGCTCAGCACGCGACCCTCGCGGGTCAGCTCGACGCGCCGGGGGAAGCGGGCAAAGAGCAGGTAGCCCAGGTGATCCTCGAGGGCGCGGATCTGGTGGCTCACCGCACCCTGGGTCACATGCAGCTCGCGAGCGGCGGCGGTGAAGCTGCCCAGGCGCGCGGCCGCCTCGAAGGTCTGGAGCGCGGGAAGCGAGGGCAATTGACTGAGCATGAGTGAAACTAATGTATCACGGGAAATCTATTCGTTCGTATGTGCCAGTTGTGGGTTCATGTTGAGTTTGGGAAGCAAGAACTGGAGCTGAACTCATGAATGAGACAGTGACGGAGGGCCTGGAGCAGGCCGTCGATGCCCTCGTGACCCGAGGGATCGAGGCTGGAGAACGGGAAGCCGAGGCGCTATTGGCGCGGGCTCGCGCCGAGGCCGAGCGCATCCGGACCCAGGCGCAGCGGCGGGCCGAGCAGGTCGTGGAGCAGGCGCAGGCGCAGGCTCGACGCACGCGTGAGCAGCTCGAGCTTGATCTACGCCAGGCCGCGGCGGCGGGGGTGCTGGCGCTGCGACAAGGGGTGGAGCGCGCGGTGCTGGGCGCGGCGGTCGACGAGGCGTTGGAGACGACGCTCGGGGACGAGCCAACGCTGGCCGATCTGCTGGTGGAGGCGGTGCGGGCGTTTGCGTCCTCGCCCGAAGGGAACGTGGAGCTGGAGGTGCTGGTGCCGGCTACGGTGCAACAGAGCCTGGCGCAGGCGTTGCTGGCTCGGGTGCAGCAGGTTGCTCGGCGTGGCGTGCAGATCCGCCTGGACGGCGGGGTGACCGGAGGGTTCTTGGTCGATGCGGCGGGGGTGCAGCTGGACTTTCGCGATGCGGCCTTCCGCGAGGTGCTGATGCGCTTCATGGCGCCCCGCTTTGCCCGGTATCTGGCGGTGACGGAGGGGGCCGCGAAGGAGGGCGCCGAGGCATGAACCACTACTGTCTGGTCACGGAACTGCCACCGCGCCCCACGGTGCCTGGCCCGCCTACACTGCCGTGGGCGGCGCTGTGGGAGCGTTGCCAGCCAGAGCTGGACGAGCCCGCGCAGGCGGCCATCGAGGCTCTGCGGGCGCTCGACGGACCGGACCAGGATCCGGCCGAGGCGGCGCAGATGGTCGATCCGCGTGCCCACACCGAGCGCGCGCTCGGTCGGGCCGACGAGACGAGTAGCGCGTTCTTGCAGCAGTGGGTGCGCTACGAGGTGGCGCTGCGCGAGGCCTTGGCCGCCCGGCGAGCGGCGGCGCTGGGTCGACCCTGGTCGCCGCCGGCCCCCGAGATTGCCGCGCAGGCGGACGCGTTGGCCTCGAAGGTCGACGAGGTGATGAGCATCGCCGGTCCGCTAAAGCGACAGCGCGCGCTGGATACCGAGCGCCTGCGGGCGCTGTCCCAGATGCTGGAGAGCGACGAGTTCTCGACCGACGCGGTCTTGGCCCGGGTCGTGGCGGCCCTGGTGGTCGACCGCTGGGATCGATGGCCCGAGGGCGAGGCCCTCGAGGAGGTGTGGATGTGAACGAGCAGCGAACAGAAGGGACGGTGGTGGGGGTCAACGGCAACCTGGTCACCGTGGAGCGGCGGGGGCCGGTACAGCACAGCGAGATGGCCGAGGTGATCTGCGGCGACGAGCACCTGCCCGCCGAGGTGATCCGGATCGACGGGCGTACGGTCGCGCTCCAGGTGTTCGAGGACACCCGGGGGGTGGCGGCGGGGATGCCGGTGCGCTTTTTCGGGGAGCTTTTGTCGGTGACCCTGGCGCCCGGGATGCTGGGCACGATCTACGACGGCCTGCAGCGCCCCCTGCATCGGCTGCCGGACAGGCAGGGCCTGTTCTTGCGCCGCGGCGCCCAGGCGCCGCCGGTGGATCTGGAGCGCCGGTGGGCGTTCTTCCCCTCGGCAAAGCCGGGCGATCTGGTGGAGGCCGGGGCCTGGTTGGGCTGGGTGCCCGAGCACCACATTCGGCACCGGATCGTCGCGTCGCTGTCCTTGGTCGGCTCGGCCACCGTCGAGTACGTGGCGCCGACCGGAGAGTATCGGGTGGACGAGGTGATCGCGACCCTCACGGCCGCGGACGGTCGACGGCTCGAGGTGACGATGCAGCAGCGCTGGCCGGTCAAGCGAGCGATCGATCGCTACCGGCGGCGGCTCTTTCCCGAGCAGCGTTTGGTCACCGGCTGCCGGATCATCGACACCCTCTTTCCTATCGTGCGGGGAGGGACCGCGTGCGTGCCGGGCCCCTTCGGGGCGGGCAAGACCGTGCTCCAGCAGTTGCTGGCGCGCTACGCCGCGGTCGACATCGTCATCGTGGTCGCCTGCGGGGAGCGGGCGGGCGAGGTGGTGGAGACCATCGAGGAGCTGCCCCGCCTGACCGACCCGCGGACGGGCGGCTCGCTGATGGATCGCACGATCATCATCTGCAACACCTCCTCGATGCCGGTCGCGGCCCGCGAGGCGTCGATCTACACCGGCGTGACCCTGGCCGAGCACTACCGGCAGCTGGGGCTCGACGTGTTGGTGCTGGCCGACTCTACCTCTCGTTGGGCCCAGGCGATGCGGGAGACCTCGGGGCGCCTGGAGGAGATCCCCGGCGAGGAGGCGTTCCCGGCGTACCTCCAGACGCGGATCGCCGGTCTCTACGAGCGTGCGGGGTTGGTGGAGCTTGATGGGGGGGCGACCGGGGCGGTGACCCTCATCGGCACGGTGTCGCCGGCGGGGGGCAACTTCGAGGAGCCGGTCACCCAGGCCACGCTGAGCGTGGTGGGGGCGTTCCACGGGCTGTCGCGGGCGCGCTCGGACGAGCGCAAGTACCCGGCGATCGATCCGCTGAGCTCCTGGTCGCTCTATGCCCGCCGGCTCGACGAGGACGACCCGGCCTGGACCGCCGCGGTGGCGTTTTGTCGCCAGACCCTCGAGCGAGCCGCCGAGGTGGGGCGCATGATGGCGGTGGTCGGCGAGGAGGGTGTGCCCCAGGAGGATCTGGTGGCCTACCTGAGTGGCGAGCTGCTCGACGCGGCCTACCTGCAGCAGAACGCGTTCGACGACGTGGACGCCTGCACGCCCATGGACCGGCAGCGGGCCGATCTGGTGCGGCTGCACCAGGTGCTGACCACCCGGCTGGATCTGCCCGACAAGGCGGCGGCCCATCGCTTCTTTGCGTCGCTGACCGATGCGTTCTACCAGCGCAACTACTGCGAGCCGGGCTCGCAGCAGCGGGCACAACACGACGCTCGGATCGCGTCGCTGCTGGATGCGGCGCGTGCCGATTCGATCACGAGCGCGATGACTTCGACCACTTCCACCCAGGCAGGTGCAGCATGATCCGAACCCACCGAGGAATCGATACGGTCAGCGGGGACATCGCCGATGTCCAGGCCGGGAGCGTCGGCTACGGCGAGCTGGCGCTTTTATGCAACCCCAACGGAGAGCAGAGCCTGGCCCAGGTGGTACGGATCGACGGCCACCGGGTGTCATTGCAGGTGTTTGCGGGCACCCGAGGGCTGTCGGTCGACGCCTCGGTGCGCTTTTTGGGGCGCCCCATGCAGCTGCGGGTCAGCGAGCAGCTGCTGGGGCGGGTGTTCGACGGCTCCGGGCGTCCCCGCGACGGCAAGCCGGAGCTTAGCGAGGGCGCCCCGGTGGAGCTTGCGGGCCCCTCGGTCAACCCGGTGCGTCGGGTGCTCCCGCGCCGCTTCATCGAGACGGGGATCCCGATGATCGATGTGTTCAACCCGCTGGTCGAGAGCCAGAAGCTGCCGATCTTCTCCGAGGCCGGCGAGCCCTATGCGCAGCTGCTGGCCCGGATCGGCCTGCAAGCGCAGGCCGACGTCATCGTGTTCGGCGGGATCGGGCTGCCCTTTGACGAGGCGATGTTCTTCCAGCAGACCTTCGAGCAGGGCGGGGTGACGCACCGGACGGTGATGTTCGTCAACACCGCGGCCGACCCGGTGGTCGAGCGCTTGCTGGTGCCCGACCTGGCGCTGGCGGCCGCCGAGTCGATGGCGCTGCAGGGGCGGCGGGTGCTGGTGCTGTTGACCGACATGACCGCCTTTGCCGACGCGCTCAAGGAGATCGCGGTCTCCATGGAGCAGATCCCCTCCAACCTGGGGTTTCCCGGCTCGCTCTACTCGGACCTGGCCGCGCGCTACGAGAAGGCGGTCGACCTGCCGGGGGCGGGCTCGATCACGATCTTGGGGGTGACCACAATGCCCGGGGGCGACGTGACCCACCCCGTGCCCGATAACACCGGCTATATCACCGAGGGGCAGTACTACCTCACCGAGGGACGGATCAGCCCCTTTGGATCGCTGTCACGGCTCAAGCAGCTGGTGGTGGGCACGGCCACGCGAGAAGACCACGGGCCGCTGATGAACGCCATGATCCGCCTTTATGCCAAGGCGCGCGAGGCCAAGAAGAAGGTCTCGATGGGCTTTGCGCGGACCGAGTCTGACACCAAGCACCTGCGCTACGGGGAGCTGTTCGAGGCGCGCTTCATGGATCTGGAGGTCGAGCTGCCTCTAAAGAGCGCGCTGGATCTGGGCTGGCAGACCCTGGCCGAGTGCTACGAGCCGCAAGAGGTGGGCATCAAGCAGCAGGTGCTGGACGCTCGGTGGCCCCAGAAGGTCGAGGAGGTCGAGGAGGTCGAGGAGGCCGAGGAGGTCGAGGAGTTCGAGGAGGTATCTGATGGCTGACAAGCTCCGCCTCAACAAGAGCTCCCTACGCGAGCAGAACAAGCAGCTGCGTTCGTACCTGGAGTTCTTGCCCACCTTGCGGCTGCGTCAGCAGCAGCTGCAGGCGGCGCTCGGCCGGGTGCAGCAACAGCTGCGGGTGCAGCAACAGCACGTGCAGCAGCAGCGCGCGCACGCTCGGCCCTGGGCGCCGCTGCTGGCCGCCCAGGTCCCCGCGGCGCGTCCCTTCGCCGAGGTCGAGCGGGTCGTCACGCAGGAGGCCAACGTGGCCGGAGTGACCGTGCCTCGGTTGCACGCGGTGTGCTTCGTGTCGCGGGAGCACGATCTGTTGGCTACGGCCCCGGTGTTCGACGATGCGGTGGCCGTGCTGCGGAGGATGGCGACGCTACGGGCCGAGGGGGATGTGTTGCAGGTCCAGCAAGAGCGGATCCGCCACGAGCTGGCCCGAACCAGCCAGCGGATCAACCTCTACGAGAAGATCCTCGTGCCGCGGGCGCGTAAGAACATCCGCCGCCTTCGGGTCTATCTAGGGGATCAACAGACCGCGGCCGTATGTCGCGCCAAGCTGGCCAAGGGCAAGGTGGAAGCCGGTCGTGGGGCGCGAGCGCAAGGAGGAGCATATGGCGATCGTTGAGATGACACGGGTGTCGCTGGTGGGTCCGGTCGCGGGGCGGGAGGCGGCTCTACAGGCCGTGGCCGACGCGGGGGTGCTGCATCTGCGCGAGCGGACCGAGCCCTCGGCACCGGCGGGGCGGGTGACCGAGCCGATGACCGAGCCGATGACCGAGCGGGACCAGCTCGCGGCCCTACTGGATGTGCTGCCCCCGGGCGAGGAGTCGCAGCCGGTGCCGTGGGCGGGGCTGAGCGCGGCGCGGGCCGAGCTTGCGGGGGTGCAGTCACAGGTCGCTCGGCGCGACGAGGCGGTGGCGCGTCGGGAGCGGCTGCTTGCCGAGCGCGAGCAGACTGAGCCCTGGGGTGAGGTCACCCCGGCGGCGCGGCGCCGATTGGCGGAGCACGGCGTCAGCGTTCGGGTCTACGAAGGCCGGTTGCGCTCGCCCGACGCTCTGGAGCTCGACGGCCTGGACTGGGCCGAGGTGGTCGAGCGTCCCGGCGGTCGCGTGCGGGTGCGGGTGGTGACCCGGGGGCAGCCCGAGATCCCGCTGCACCCGCTGGAACCACCGGCTCGATCGGCGGCCGAGATCCGCACCGAGCTCGAGGAGGTCACGCAGCAACTGCAAGAGCACGAGCGGGCGCTCGTGCAGGCCGCGAAGTTGCGACCGGTGCTGCAGCGGGCGCTTGCCGAGCTCGATCGAGCGCTGGAGCTTCGTCGGGTCGCCGCGAGCCTGCCCGACCAGGGGCCGCTCTACGTGCTCGAGGGCTACTGCCCCACCGATCGTCTCGATCGCCTGCGTGCGGTACGAGCGGAGCACTCGATGGTGCTGGTGACCGCGGAGCCGGGGCCGGACGACGAGGCCCCCGTCGCGCTGCGCAACGGGCCCGTGGTGCGGACCTTCGAGCCGCTGGTGGCCGCCTTCAAGCTGCCCACCTACGACGAGCTCGATCCCACGCCGCTGCTGGCCCCCTTCATGGGCCTGTTCTTCGCTCTGTGCCTGGGCGACCTGGGGTACGGCGCTCTGTTGACCGCGCTGGCCGGCGCGGTGCTGCTGCGCGGCCGACTGCCGGCGTCTGCCCGTCTGCTGATGCGCTGGGCCCTGGTGCTGGGGGTGACCACCATGGTGGTGGGGGCGTTGCTGGGCAACCTCTTTGGGCTGCGGTTCCACGAGCTTTTGGGGCTGTCTCCCTCAGCGCTTCTCTTTTCGCTTGTCGAGGATCCCGGCCGGCTCTTGGCCGTATCGCTGGGCCTGGGCGTGGTGCAGCTGAGCTTCGGGATGGCCCTGCGCCTCTACCGAGACGTTCGTCGGCAAAAGTTCCAGGCGGCGATTGGCTCGCTCGCGTGGCTTTCGGTCATTCCTACCGTGGGGCTGGCCTACGCCGGCGTGCTGCCGTGGTGGCCCTTCGGGGTGGTCTGTGGGGTGCTGCTGTTGTTCGCCGCGCCGGTGCGCAGCCTGTGGCAGCGGCTGGGTCGGGGCGCCTGGGCGCTTTACGACGTGATCGGGCTGCTGGCCAACGTGATGTCCTACGCGCGGATCTTCGGGCTGGGGCTGTCGTCGGGAATCATCGCGATGGTGGTCAACACCATCGCCGCGGTGCTTGCCGATGGTCCGATAGGGACAGCGGCCGCGGTGCTCCTTTTGGTGGTGGGCCACGCCTTCAACTTCGCGATGGCGGTCATCGGCTCGATGGTGCATCCGGCCCGCCTGCAGCTGCTCGAGTTCTTCAACACCTTCTTTACGGGCGGAGGACGAGCCTACGCCCCGTTGGGAAGGACCTGCCAAGGAGAGTAGTGAACAACAATGGACGCGATCATCGGACAGTTCTTGGCCCACCTGGGCTTTGCCGCCCTGGGTTTGGGGCTCGCGGGGTCGGCCATCGGGCTGGCCATCGCCGGGAGTGCGGCGTGTGGCATGCGGGCGGAGGCTCGTAGCAGCGGCTTGGCCGTCTCGGTGCTCCCCGGCACCCAGGGCCTCTATAGCTTTGCGGTGGGGTTCTTGTGCCTGGGAGCGCTCGACCAGCAGCGCTACGCCACGATCTTTGCGTGTGGCCTGCTCACCGGCATCGCCTGCCTGTTCTCGGGGTGGTGGCAGGGTCGGGTCTGCGCCGCGGGGATCAAGAGCATCAACGCCGAGCGCATGAACACGGCGCAGGCGATGCTGCTGGCGGTGTTCCCCGAGTTCTACGCCATCCTGGCGCTGGCCTTCTCGGCGCTGCTGCTGCTGCGGTGAGGGACGGCGGGGCGGTGAGTCGCGGATGCCCGGGTGGTCCAGGGAGGAGCACCCGGGCGCGGTGCGTGGGAAGTCGCGGCTCGCACTACCTCTGCGCGCGCAGACGATCCCGCAGCAGGCGCACAGCGTCGCGCTGTGATGGGGCGGCCATGCACTCGGCGATGAGCCCGGGATCGAGATCGGGTAGCAGTTCGCTTCGGGTCAGGGGCTCGATGTCGTCACCGAGCCGATACTGATGCAGCGCGCCGTCTTGCCAGATCCACGCCTCCTTGGCGCCGAGTCGACGCCAGACCTCGAGCTTATCGATGGCCTCTCGGGTCCATACCACCTCGATCGCTAGATCGGGGTGCTCGATCGCGTCGCGGTCGTGTGGCCCCAGCACGTAGCACTCGTCCGCTTCCGCCCCCCCCTGGCGTTCGCGCTTGCGTACGGTCCACGCGCCGTAGCCTTCGAGCGGGACGTCGCGCTCGTCGGCCCAAGCCTCGATGATGCGGGCCAGTCGTGTCTTGTCGACCTCGTGGTATCGCGAGGGGGCCATCAGCTCGAGCTCTCCGTCCAAGTAGGTCATACGCAGGCCGGGCTGGTCGCCCCGGGTCTCCAAGATGGCCTCGTATTGCTCCCAGCTGACGTTATGGAGCATCACCCGCTGATCGATCTGCTCGGACCGGGGGGGAGCCGGTAGCGGTGGAGCCAGTCGCGGGGGTGCAGCAACCATGATCCGAGCATAGGCGAAACGGAGCCTTCCATCCAGCGGACCGGGCTTCACTCAGCCGTCGTCGTCTTCCGGCTCGGTGCCCTGTGCGGCAAATCTCAGCGAGAACGTGGTGCCCTCGTTTGGGGTCGAGCTCAGCTCGATCGTCCCGCCGTTATCGGCGACCACGCGGTGAACGATCGCCAGCCCGAACCCGGTCCCGCCCTCCTTGGTGGTGAAGAAGGGGTCGAAGACGCGATCGATCTGCGCGCGAGCAATGCCGGGTCCCTCGTCGCTGACGGCGAGCTCCACCTCGTCCTGCTCGGGTCGCGGCCGCACGTGCAGCTCGATATACCCGCGTCCGTCCATCGCCTCGGCGGCGTTGCGCAGCAGGTTCCACAGCACCTGGCTGAGCTGGGCGGGATCCACCCGCACCGGCGGGGACTCCACAGCAAAGAGCTCCACCTCGATCTCGGCGTTGGCGGGATCGGCCCGGAAGTGCTCGAGCGACTCTCGGGCCACCCGTTCCAGCAGGACCTCGGTGCGCTGGGGCTTGCGGGGCCGGGTGAACGCCAGCATGTCGGTGATGAGCCCGGACAGGCGGGTGGACTCGCGGGCGATGATCTTGACCAGGCGCGCGTCGTCGGACTCGAGCGGGGTGGTGCTCAGCAGCTCCGCGCTGCCGCTGATCGCGGCCAGCGGGTTGCGGATCTCGTGGGCGACGGACGCGGCCAGGCCGCCCACCGCGGCCAGCCGCTCGCCTCGCTTGACCTGCTCGGTCAGCTCGTGCTCGCGGGTCATGTCTTGAAAGTTGACCAGCTGCCCCACCGGCTGGCCTTGGCCGTCGAGCAGCGTCGAGCAGCTCAGGCCCACGTGGACTCGGACGCCGTCGCGGGTGGTCAGCGCTAGCTCGGAGCGGCCGTGGGGGCCGGTGCCCCGCAGCCGCGCCCGGGAGGCCTTCATGCAGATCTCCACCCCGGGCAGCAGAGCGCCCACCGGCCGCTGCAGATCCGCGTCGTGCAGCCCCAGCATGGCCCGGGCGGCGGGGTTGATGTAGATCACCCGATCGTCGGTGTCGGTGGCGATGAGCCCCGAGTCCAGCGAGCGCAGGATGTTCTCGTTGAGCGCCCGCAGATCGACGACTTGCAGGGTGGAGGAGGCCAGCTGCTTGTTGAGGAACGAGGACAGCACGGTCACCCCGGTGAGGCCGGCGAGGGTGCGGGCCACGGTGGCGGCCGCCTCGGTGGGCGGCAGGGCGCGGGTCGTCTCGCCCAGCCACATGGGCTCGAGGATCCCGAGCACCTCGCAGACGCTGGTGGTGCCGTAGATCAGCGCACAGGCCCCGGCGGCCGCCCAGGTCTCCCGCACCCCGGCCATGGTGGCGGCGCCCAGCACCGCGATGAGATAGAGCGACACAAAGCCCGACTCGGTGCCGCCGCTCATCTGCACCACCACCGCGGCCAGCACGATGTCGGTGGTGGTCTGGACCCACGCGAAGCGATCGAGATCGCGAACTCGGGGCAGGAGCCGAGCGAACACGATCGTCAGCACGTAGCCCACCACCAGCGTGCCCCACACGAAGGTCTGGTAGAGCGAAGTGAAGTCCAGGTTGCGCCGCCAGGCGAGGATCGCGGCCACGCCGGTAAACAGCGCCAGCATCACCAGCCGCACCAGCATGAAGTAGCTGATCCGGCGGCGCCGTAGATCGAGGCGGGCGGTGGCGGGGGGGCTGGCCCCAGGGCGGGCGGCGTCGGCAAGCGATTGCGAGGCCTGGGGTGGGGCCGCGCTGGGGGAGGTGGCTGTGGGCGGGGCGGCTTGCGTGAGCGACGGAAGGGTCGGGGGGGCCGCAGAGGAAGCGGCGGCGGGCGAGACCGGAGCGGCCTCGACCGGGGGGGTCTCGGTGAGCGGGGGCGAGGCCGCCTTGGGTGGAGCGGCCTGCGCCACGGCTACTTGATGTTGCCCGCGACCTCGAAGATCGGCAGGTACATCGCGATCAAAAGGCCGCCCACGACCCCGCCGAGGACCACGAGCATGATGGGCTCGAGCAGCGCGGTCATGCCGGCGACCGCGGCGTCGACCTCATCCTCGTAGAAGTCGGCGATCTTCTGGAGCATGTCGTCCATGGCGCCGGTCTGCTCGCCGACCCCGATCATCTGCACCACCATGGGGGGGAACACGCCGGTCTCCAGCAGCGGCGAGGCGATGTCCTTGCCCTCGGAGATCTTGGAGCGCGCGTAGAGGATCGCGCGGCCGACCACCATGTTGCCCGCGGACTTGGAGACGATCTCGAGCGCGTCGAGGATCGGCACCCCCGAGCTGAGCAGGGTGCCCAGGGTGCGGGTGAAGCGGGCCACCGCGATCTTGCGCATCACGTTGCCGATCACCGGTGCGCGCAGCAGGATCACGTCGACGACGTAGCGCCCTTGCCGGGTTCGCACGAGGAAGGTGAACCCGGTGCTCACCGCCGAGAACCCGAACGTGAACAGGAAGATGTTGTCGGTGATCGCGTGGCTGATGGCCAGCACCATGCGGGTGGGGGCGGGCAGCGAGCCGGCCCCCAGATCGATGAACATCTTCTCGAAGACGGGCAAGACCTTGGTCATCATCACGAAGACCACCAAGGCGCCCACCGCGGCGATCACCGAGGGGTAGATGAGGGCTCCGCGGACCTGGCGGCGCAGCTTGGCCGCCTTCTCGAGGTAGGTGGCCAGGCGCCGGAAGATCACGTCGAGGATCCCGCCGGCCTCGCCGGCGGCCACGAGGTTGCGGAACAGATCGTCGAAGACCCGCGGGTGGCTGCCCATGGCTTCCGAAAGCGACTTGCCCGCTTCTACCTCGTGCTTGACGCTGGCGAGGATCCGCCCGAAGCGGGGGTTTTCAGCCTGGTGGGACAGCATCTCCAGGCCCGAGACGATCGGCAGGCCGGCGTCGATCATGGTGGAGAAGGTCCGGGTGAAGACCACCATGTCCTTGAGCCCGACCCCCCGGCCCATCGGGGGCAGGCGGAGCTCGAGCGGCTTGCGCTTGACCTTGGTGATCGTCAGCCCCTGCGCGCGCAGGCGGTCGGTGACCGCGTCCTCCGAGTCGGCGTTGAACGTGCCGCTGCGGAACTCGCCGGCCTTGGTGCGGGCCTCCCAGATGAACGTCGGCATGGTGATCCTCTCCTCGAGCCCTTATGCGAGGCTCCCTTATGCGGGGCTCCCTTATGCTGGACTCCCTGATGCGGGACTACTCATAGACGCCGCTGGACCTGCGCCAGGCCCTTGCCGCGCTCGAGCATGCTGCGCAGCTCGTCTTTTTCGCTCGAGCGCCGTAGCGCGGTATCGGCCGTCACCAGGTTGCGGTGGACCAGGTCGGCCAGCGATTGATTGAAGGTCTGCATCTCGTGGATCCCCTGGCCCAGCTGCATCTGCGAGTAGACCTGGTGGAGCTTGCCGTCGCGAATGAGGGCCCGGATCGCGTCGTTGGGCACCATCACCTCCACCGCCAGGGCTCGCCCGCCGCCTATCTTGGGCAGCAGCGACTGGCACATCACCGCCTCGAGCACGAAGCTCAGCTGGGTACGCACTTGAGAGTGCTGGGCCATCGGGAACATGTCGATCACGCGGTTGATCGTCTGGACCGCCGAGTTGGTGTGCAGCGTGCCTAGCGTCAGGTGGCCGGTCTCGGCGAGGGTGAGCGCGGCCTCCATCGTCTCGTGGTCGCGCATCTCGCCCAGCAGCACCACGTCGGGATCTTGGCGCAGCACGTACTTGAGGGCCTTGGCGAAGGTCTTGGTGTCTTGGCCGACTTCGCGCTGGTTGACGATGCACGAGCCGTGCTGGTGCAGGTACTCGATGGGGTCCTCGATGGTCATGATGTGACCCCGCCTCGTGTGGTTGATGAGGCTTATCATCGAGGCCAGCGTGGTGCTCTTGCCCGAGCCGGTGGGGCCGGTGACCAAGATGAGCCCCCGCGGCATCTCGGTCAGTCGCGTGACCACCGGCGGCAGCCCCAGCTGGTCCAGCGGGGGGATGTCGTAGGGGATCAGCCGGAACGCCGCGCAGGTCGCTCCTCGCTGGACGAATAGGTTGCCCCGAAACCGGGCCAATCCCTTGACGCCGAAGGAGAAATCGAGCTCGAGGTCCTCCTCGAAGCGCTGCTTTTGCTTGTCGGAGAGCACCGAGTAGCAGAGGTTTCGTGTCTCGACCGGCGTCAGCTTGTCGGCCTTGAGCGGGACCAGATCGCCGTCGATGCGCAGCAGCGGCGGGCAGCCGGTGGTCACGTGGAGGTCGGTCGCACCCGACTCGACCATCGCCTTGAGGAGCTGATGTAGGTTGATCGCCATCGGCAGACGCCGCCCGGGGTGGGCGGGGGCAGGATAGCAACTGGGGCCAGGAGGGGCGAATACGCCGCGTTTGGGGGTGGCACCCGAGTGAGATCGGGTGCCGCGCCAGGGGCGGGTCCGCTATCGAGAGTCACCGACGGTCCGTTTTGGGGCCGATGGATCGGGGGTGAAGGGCGGGGGCGCTCTGCCTGTCGTGCGTGGAGTCGTGCGCGCTCGACGAGGAAGCCGGCGGCTCCCAAGAAAACCCCGGTTTTCGTTCCTCCTGGGTGCTGCTTGGGCAAGACCGAGGCCAGGCGCGACAGCCGTCGCGCATTCCGAGCCGGTCTCGGCATGAGAGAGCTCAGCCGGCGACGCCGAAGCGCTCGGGATCTTCGTAGATCGCGAGCGCGAGGCCGGCGAACTCCGCATCGACCGCGAGCTCTTCATCGAGCAACTTTTGAACGAAGTCTCGCTCCTCGGGCCAGCCTCGCTGCTCGAGCTCGCGGAGCCGCGCGATCAGCCTGACGCACTTGGCGGTCTTATAGGCCCGAGCGTTCGTCAGGTACGTTCGGCGGAGATGACAGATGCGGATTGTCTCTTCGCCGAAGACATCGCCGTCGATGGACTCGATCTCTCCCAGTGGGTTGTACTGGAGGTACAAGCTGGGCTCATCGTCGCAGGGATCGAGCAGGTAGGGGAGTTCGTCCGCGATCGGATCGGACGGTCGCATGGCTCGCTTGGACTCGTCATCGACGGGGAACTGCTCATATTTGCCCTGCGGCTCGCCGGTTTGTTGGTCATCCCGAGCATCCCACTGCGGAGGATCCTTGCGCTTTTGATTGCAGTACGTGCACGCGGGGTAGAGATTCTTCCACTGGTAGGCCAACCAGTAGTAGCCGTCGTGATCCGGTCGTTCGGCCACTCGGTTCTTGGGGCGGTAGTGATCGATCTCGAAGTTTTCCGGGAGCCGTTGCTCGCAGTAGGCGCACTTGCCGTGGAATAGCTCTTTGAGCGCCATCCGAACCTGTGGATCGCGATAGTGGCCGGTGACCGCATGGGCCCCGGCCTCGCACCGGGCCCTCTTGGTCAGCCGGCGTGCCTCTTTGAACCACTGCTTGTCCGGCTTGATGCGATGGCCGTGCGTATCGCGTCGGTTTCTCGATACGTAGATCACTCGCTTGCCTTCTTGGCTTCGATCTGCCGCTCGAGCTCGTCGAGTCGCTCGAGCACCGGATCATTACGCAGACCAGGACCAAGGGAAGGGTCGAGCTGTCGAGCCAACTCGACCAGTCGTGCCCGCTGCTTGTCACTACGCTCGGACTTGGGAATCTTGGCCAGCTTGCGATGCTCGGCGAGCAGCTTGCGAGTCGTCGGGCTATGAGGATCGGTACCGAACAGGGCCTGCTCGACCAGGATGTCCTCGGCTGAGTACCCGGTTAGATCGGGGACACGGACGGATCGAATGTAGCCGCGTGCGCGGTGCAGCGAGATGATATTGCGAGAATTGCCGCCCAGAGCGACCAGAGGGCTATGGGTCGTGGCGATGATCTGGACCTTGGGCAACAGCCGGGACAGGTGCGAGAGCAAGCCGGTTTGCATGGAGGGGTGAAGATGCTTCTCGAGTTCGTCGACGAGCAAGATCCCGTGGATGTGTCCTTGACGATCGATGGCGTTGGCCTGCAGTGCCCAGCCGTAAAAGTCGAGAAGCCACTGAAAGGTCATACGGTAGCCGTCGGCCCAACCCTCAAGCGGGATCCCCTTGCCGATCCCAGGGCCCGATACGTGCACGCCGCCGCCACGCGGGATGTAGATCTTGTACCGCGAATCGAGGTCGAGCACGCGGAGCAGACCCTTGATGGCTCCGGCGTAGCGGTCTGTACCCAGGTCGTCTTGTAGCCGGCGCAGGATCAGCTCGGGATCGGCGAGGTGTGTGCGGTAGTCGAACAGCGAGGCGACCGCGTCGTGAACCTGGTAGACACTTGGTTGCCCTGCCTGGGTCGTTGTGCGCCCGACTCCGTAGCCACATACGAACTTGCTATTGGTGGGGATGTTGTCGCTGCTGGAGTGAGCGCGATCGTGCCCCTGCCGCTCGAGCGTGACCGTTACGGTTCGTTCGCCGTGCTCTTCGGTGAGCACGGTTGCCTCGATCATAGCGTGTTGCTCTCCTTCACGGACGAGCTCACCGATCGGCTGAGCCAAGAGGGTGGATCTTTCGAGAAAGGATGCCAAGGCGATTGCGATCGCGCGCAGCAGGGTGGTCTTTCCCGTGCTGTTGGGTCCAATGACGACCTTGCTCTGTCCGCTGGGGCCAAAGTCGACCGAGAGCTCGCGAAAGCCTCGAATATTTTCCAGTCGAAGCTTGCAGAGGCGAGCGATGGTGGGCCCAGAACCATCGGTGCCCCCCAGGCCAAACCGAGCGGCCACCCGGGGATGATGATCGAGCAAGGTGGCGAGCCGCTCCGGCTCCCAGAACTCGAGCTCTTGGTCGCCGAGCACGTCGCTCAGCTCGGATCGGACCGACGGGAGGATGGGCCGAACGTAGGCCAGCAATACCTTGTACCCTTCGGGAAGATAGGCCAGCCGCTCCTGCCATCGGGAAGGCGTGCGGTGGAATGAACGCTTGACCTCGACGATGATGGTCTGGTTACGCGGTCCGTAGGCGACCATATCCCATTGGTGTTCGCCGATCCGCTGCTCTCGGTGAACGACGAAGCCTTGGTCCTCGAGCAATGCAGCGACGAGGTCTTCGAGCTCACTGCCGGACAGACTCTCGATCGTCTTCGCTCGGGCTCCCTGCGCCATGGGCTTGCACCAAGCTTACTGTAGATCCGCCCGACCCTTTGCAGCACGAGCGTGCCCCATTCGCGCTTCGTGCTTGCTGGACGAGGGAAGGGTCGTCTTTACCCATGGGGGCGTCGATCCGCCCCCTGGGTCAGTCCGCCGCGGTCACCCGCAGCACCTCTTCGAGCGTGGTCATCCCCTCGGCCACCTTGTTCAGCCCCGAGCGCCGCAGGGTCGACATGCCCAGCCGGATCGCCTCGGCCTTGAGCTCGGAGGTCGAGGACCCTTGCAGCACCATGTCCTTGATAGGATCGCTCAGCACCATCACCTCGTAGAGCGCCACGCGGCCCTTGTATCCCGTGTTCGCGCAGGTCTTGCAGCCGCTGCCCTTCTTGGGCGAGCAGGTGCGGGCCTCGCCCGGGCTCATGCCCGCGTCGACCAGCGCCTGGTCGACCACCTCGTCGTCGGGGGACACGCAGTCCTTGCAGATCCGCCGAGCCAAGCGCTGGGCCACGATCATGTTGACCGAGGCGGTCACCAAGAAGGGCTCCACCCCCATGTTGAGCATGCGGTTGATGGTGGAGGGCGCGTCGTTGGTGTGCAGGGTCGACAGCACCAGGTGCCCGGTGAGCGCGGCCTTGACCCCGATCTCGGCCGTCTCGAAGTCCCGGATCTCGCCGACCATGATGATGTCGGGATCCTGCCGCAGGAACGAGCGCAGGGCGGTCGCAAAGTTGAGCCCGATGTCGTCGTGCATCTGCACCTGGTTGATGCCGGCGAGGTTGTACTCGACCGGATCCTCGGCGGTGGAGATGTTGACCTCCTCGTTGTTGAGCTCGGACAGGGCAGAGTAGAGGGTGGTGGTCTTGCCCGAGCCGGTGGGCCCGGTGACCAGGCACATGCCGTAGGGGCGGTGGATGCACTCCTTGAACGCGGCCAGCGGCTCCTGCTCGAAGCCCAGCTTGGTCATGTCGAGCTCGAGCTTGTCGCGATCGAGCAGGCGCATGACGATCTTCTCGCCAAAGAGGGTGGGCAGCGTGGAGACGCGGAAGTCCATCTCCCGGTTCTTGCCGATCCGCAGCTTGATCCGGCCGTCTTGGGGGAGGCGCCGCTCGGCGATGTCGAGGGTCGCCATGATCTTCATGCGGCTGGTGATCGCGTTCTTGAGCTTGGGAGGCGGCGCCATCTCCTGGTGGAGCACGCCGTCGATCCGGTAGCGCACCCGGTAGGCTTTTTCGTAGGGCTCGATGTGGATGTCGGAGGCGCCCTTGTTGATCGCGTTGAGCAGGATCAGGTTGCACAGCTTGACCACCGGGGCCTGCTCGGCCTCGGCCTGGGAATCGAGCACGTTGAACTCGTCCTCGGCGTCGTCGCCGAAGTCGATGTCTTCGAACTCGAGGTCGCCTATCACCTCGTCGTAGGACTCGAGCTGCTCGGGCTGCTCGTAGTACCGGGTGATCGCCTCCTCGATCGCTGCGTCGGTGGTCACCACCGGCTCGATGTTGAGCCCGGTGAGGAACTTGAGATCATCGATCGCGTAGATGTTGGACGGGTCGCTCATCGCCACGATGAGCGTGGAGCCGGCTCGCTGCACGGGGAGCACCGTGTGCTTGACCGCCACTTCCTTGGGCACCAGCTCGATCACCTCGAGATCGATCTCGAACTCGCTGAGGCTTATCGAGGGCACGCCGTACTGCCGGGCGAGGAACTCGGTCAGCTCCTTCTCGCCGAGGATCCCGAGCTTGGCGAGGCTGAAGGCCAGCCGCTTGCCGGTGCGGTGTTGATCGGCCTGGGCGTCCCGCAGCTGTTTGGCCGAGATGATGCTCTCGCGGATCAGCAGCTCCCCAATGCGGTCGGTAGCGCGGTCGGTAGCCATGAACCTTTCCCTTGGCGAGCCGCTCGCTCGGCTTTTTTTCGCCCGGTCTGAGAGTAGCGAGGCCAAGCGGCCCCGCAAAGCGGCCCCGGCGCGAAAGTCTGGCTGTCGGGTGGAGTATGGTCGGGGTCACCCGTAAGCGGTGTGTCCAGGGTGCAGCCCCGGCGGGGGCTTTTTCCGCTATGGTCCGCCGCGATGGCACAGCGACCACCGGGACGGGCCGGGCGCGGGGATCCGGGGCGCCGACGGGGTCGCCCACGGCCGACGGTGCGGGCGGCGGGTGTGAAGGTCTCCCACCAGGCCGCGCGAAGCCTCACGGCGGGCCATCCCTGGGTGTTTCGCGACTCATTGCTCCGACCGCTCGTCGGCAAGGAGGCCGGCGAGCTCGTCGCCGTACACGACGAGGACGGTCGTCCGCTCGGCTGGGGCCTGGTCGAGCCCGAGGGGGCGATCGCGGTCCGCATGGTCAGCGCGGCCGAGCAGTTCGCATGGACCGACGAGGTGCTCGCGCAGCGGGTGCAGGCGGCGCTGGATCTGCGGGCGGCGACGCTGTTGCCGGGCGTCGCCACCGCCTGTCGCCTGGTGCACGGCGAGGGTGACGGCTTGCCCGGCCTGGCCGTCGACCGCCTGGGTGATTTCTTGCTGATCTACAAGTACTCGCGCGCGGCCGAGGCCTATTTGGATCTGCTGGTGCCGGTGCTGGATCAGGCCGTGTCGCCCGCGGGGATCTACATGCAGGATCGCGTGCGCGGGGTGGTGGCCGACGAGCGCAAGCCCCCTGCGTTCCACCTGCGAGGCAAGACCGCGCCGCCCGACGTGGAGGTGCAAGAAGACGGCCTGACCTTCTTGGTGGATGTCAGCGCGCCGGTGTCTCCGGGGTTATTCCTCGACCTTCGGGAGGGGCGGCGCCTGGCCGAGCGCCTCAGCGCTGGTCGTCGGGTGCTCAACCTGTTCTCGTTCACCGGATCGTTCGGGGTCCGGGCGGTGCGAGGCGGGGCGACCGAGGTCGTCAATATCGACGCGGCGGCCCGCTCCCACGCCCGCTGCCGCCAGAACCTGTCGGCGTCGGGGATGGACCCGGAGGCCT
>JBCCWC010000090.1:0-51399 GCA_039194325.1 Myxococcota bacterium | reverse complement strand
TGCCCAGCGCGTCCTCGCTGGCTGTGACATTTTGGATCTGGCTCGTGATTACGAGAACTTACACAAACCCATCCCAGATCCGCCGCCGCCCCCCTCTACGCAAGAATCGAGGGCCGCATAAAGGCGAAACCCGAGTCAGAGAATCGGAAGGCAAAACTGAGGATCTTCGTAGGCGAGAAATGGGATGACCTCGATGTTCGATTCGAGGAAGCAAGATCTTTGGCGTGGCTCATCACTACGCTCTTGGTGCTTGCGTTGTTACTCATCGGAATAGCGGCTGCATTCTTCGTAGTCACGCAGGATCGGGCGGGTATCTCCGAGATCACCGAGTTTTCGCAATTTCTCGTAATTCTAGTGCTCTTTCATCAGCGGTGTCGCGCTTCACGCTAGGGTCGTGAATTTTGCGCATTTGGAGTCGCGACCTCTGGTTCATGACAGGAGAGATCGAAAATCGATATGCCAGACACGACAAGATATCAACCGAATCACAACTGTCTCGGATTTGGGCATGCTCTTGTCGAGCATGCCCTCTTGGCTCGTGAGGGGCCGGGCTATGAGTAAGCCCAGGAAGATTCGGGTGACCATCGATCTCCGAGAGAAGCTGTATGACAGGCTCGAGGCGCTCGCGGAGTCTATGGGTGGAAAGTCGAAGGTCGAAATCTTCAAAGATTCACTTCAACTGCTGGAATTCTTCGTCCACAAGCGTAAAGAGGGATACAGCTTCGTACTCCAGAAAACAGGAGAAGCCGATCGAGTCATTGAGGTCATTGGCCTCTCCGCATGATCGGCATCAAATGAGCGATTGCTGCGACCATGTCACGTCCATACGATTCTCACCATGGACACGCGGCTGCTCCGCGGGGCGGCTTCGAGCCTACTGCGGCTCCGCACGACTGCGATGATCGTGCGCTCGCGGAGCTCATCGCGGTGTTCTCCGATCCCGGGCCGGCGGTCCTGCTCGCGCGAAGAGCGGGCTTCCCCCGCGCGTTGCTGCCCGCGTTTACGACCTCCTGGGCCTTTTGGACCGATGTGGTGGACAAGGCGCGCGATGGCGTATTGCCGAACGGAGCCCGCGCGCTGTTCGAGCATGCCGCCCAGGTGGTCCCCAACAATTCAGTACTCGCCGGCTATCTCGATGGATCTGATGATGGAGCCGACGCGCTCGTGCCCGCTGACGTGCTGAGCGAGGCTGAACTGCCGGTCACTCGCCATCGTTGGCGGCTGGTATCGCCACCGCCGCTTGATCGGCATCCCTCCCCATGGGTGATGGCCATGTTCTTGGTCCTCGGTTTCGTCCTTGCCGCGTTGCTCGCTCGCACGGGGTAGCCCGGGAAGGGTCATGCCCCTGGCCGCGATCCCGCACCGTCTACCGCACGCGGTGCTCCACCAACCACCGCTCCACCTCGGCGAGCTCGGCTCCGGATTCGATGCCAGCACCGACGTCGGCCCAAGCATCCCGAGCCTGCTCGGCGAGCGCGCGGGCCCGCGGACGCTCGCTTGGGTCGGGCCACAGGGCGTGGGCGAGCACGAAGCGGGCCTCGGCGAGCAGGCGGGACGAGACCTCGCCCGCCTCCCGAATCGAGACAGCGCGCTCAGCATGCTCGCGAGCAACGTCGAAGTCTCGCTGCGTGCAGGCGATCTCGGCGAGCGCGACCAGTGGGTCGGCCACGCGGGGGTGATCGGGGCCCAACGCGCCCTCGGTGATCGCCAGGGCTCGTTGGAAGTGGGTCATCGCCTTGTGAGACTCGCCCTGGGCGAGCAGCACTCCGCCGATGTTGTTGAGCGAAGCGGCCACTTTGGGGTGGTCGGGACCCAACGCGTCCTCCTTGATGGTCAAGGCCCGTTGCATATGCGTCAGCGCCTCGGCCAGCTTGCCCTGCTGGTGCAGCACTCCGCCGATGTTGTTGAGCGAACTGGCAACGTCGGGGTGAGCGGGGCCCAGCGCATCCTCCCAGATCGCCAAGGTCCGCTGCATGTGCGTCAGCGCTTCGGCAAATTTGCCCTGTTGTTGCAGCACTCCGCCGATATTGTTCAGCAGGCCGGCAACGTCGGGGTGGGTAGGGCCCAACGCTCGTTCCTTGATGGTCAAGGCCCGTTGCATGGTCGTCAGCGCCTCGGCCAGCTTGCCCTGCTGATGCAGCACTGCGCCGATGGAGTTGAGTGCCATGGCTACGTTGGGGTGGGTGAGGCCCAACGCGTCCTCCCAGAGCGCCAAGGCGCGTTGCATGTGCGTCAGCGCCTCGGCAAGCTTGCCCTGTCTCCACAGCACGGTGCCGATGTTGCTCAGCGACTCGGCCACGTTGGGGTGGGTAGGCCCGAACGCGTCCTCCCGGATGGCCAAGGCGCGTTGCATGGATCTCAGCGCTTCCGGTAGCTTGCCCTGAGTGTGCAGCACCGCGCCAATGTTGTTGAGCGAGCTGGCCACCAGGGGGTGGGTGGGGCCCAACCGGTCCTCCCGGATGGCCAAGGCCCGTTGCATGGATCTCAGCGCCTCCGGCAGCTTGCCCTGGGCTTGTAGCACCACACCGATCTTGTGGAGCGCACTAGCCTCGGCCCCAGCCTCGAGCTCGGGACCCTGGGAAAGAGCCCGCGCCGTCTTCCCCCACCCGAGGCCCTGCTCATGGCGGGCTTGGTGATAGCCTACCACCCAAGTCAGCCGGGCCGCCGCCGCCACGACCACCGTATCGTGCCCGTGCTTGGCGGCCAATACGAACGCCTGCTCCAGATCCTGTTCAGCCCCGGTGTACTTGGCGTTTTGTTCCCGGGCGCGGCCCCTTCCAAACAGGGCCTCGGCCAGTAGCGGCCCATAGCCCAGGACCTCGGCTTGCTCCACCACCGGCTCGACTTGCTCGAGTGCCCGGGCGTACTTGCCCGCGTCCTCTTTGGCCTTGATGTCCGCCAACCGCATTCGTAACGTCTCCACCTGGTGCGCAACCTGTGGGTCCTCGGGCAGGGGGACGCGCTGGCGTCGCTGTTCGAGCAGGTCCACGTCGTCGCAACGGGCAAGACCGGGCAAGGCGGTCACCAGGTGGACCGCCTTGCCCACGACCTCGTCGTCGGCCTGGGCCAGCACCTTCACGGCCGCGTTCAGAGCCGTCTTGCGCTTGCGCAGGCAGCCCATGCGCAGGCCCATCGCTTCGTCCGTTTGTGCCTTTCGTACGCTGGTCGCCTCGCATACCTCGGTGTGTTTGTGGGCCCATGCCTCGGCATAGTCGTCGAGTCGCTGCTGCACCCGCTCCCAGGTGCTCGGGGCGTGCGAGAGCTCCGTGCCCAGGATCGCGTCCTCGACCTCCTGTCGCCGCGCGTTGTCCCAGATGCCGTGCAGTTCCGCCTGCGCCCCCGTGCAGCGGTCCTTGACGTCGTCGTACAGCCCCAGGGCCAGCCCCCCGCCGAGCACCACCAGCCCCGCGGTCACCCCCAGCGTGACGGCCAGCGCGAGCGCACGCGCCCGATTGCGCTTGGACGCGCGGGACTGTAGCCGGGCCAGCAGCGCGTCCATCGTCGGCCAGCGCGAGTCGGGATCGACCGCGAGACCTCGTCGCAGGGCATCGATGATGGTAGGCGCAATCGTGGGGGCATCCGGCGGCCATGGACCGGGACCATGATGCTTGGCTCGCACCAAAGCGCCGACCTCGGGCAGATCTGGCGGTTGCGCCTTGCGGCCCCGGTCAACCTCACGGCCCCGGTCAACCTCACGGCCCCGGTCTCCCTCACGGCCCCGGTCTCCCTCGCCGCCCCGGTCTCCCTCGCTGCCCCGGTCATCCTCACGGCCCCGGTCACCCTCGCCGCCCCGGTCATCCTCACGGCCCCGGTCACCCTCGCCCTGGTCCCCCTTGTCGCCCAGCTCATCGCGACCCAGCTCGTCGCGACTGCTCTGGAACAGACGCCGCCCGCACAGAGCCTCCCAGGCGGTCACACAGAAACTGTACTGATCGCAGCGTGGCCCCGCCCGTTGCCCGGCATGCTGCTCGGGTGCCATGTAGGCGGGGGTTCCCAGCACCGTCTCCGTCGTGCGGCGGTCGCCGAGGGATCTCGGTGTATGCGCCTCGGTCGTGGCCTCGACGGCATCCTCGTGGGCACGGGCGAGCCCGAAATCCGTGACTCGCACGCGGCCGTCGGTCCCCACCATGACGTTGCTCGGCTTGAAATCGCCGTGGACCAAGCCGCGGGCGTGGGCCTGGGCGAGACCACGACCGGCGGCTCGCAGCACCCCGATGATCTGTTCGGTCGTGCGCGAGGCCGTCACGAGCCACCGCTCGAGGGTCATTCCCTCGACGAACTCCATCGCGATGTACGCATAGCCCTCGGCCTCGCCGACCTCATAGACTCCCACCACGTTGGGGTGTGACAGCCGCGCTAGCGCCCGGGCCTCGCGAACCATGCGGCGGTGCTCCACGTCGCCGGTGTGTCGCAGTCGCTTGAGCGCGACACGCCGGTCCAGCTGCGGATCGTAGGCCGAGTAAACCACGCCATACGCCCCCTCGCCGACCCGCTCGAGCACCCGAAAGCGTCCGATCGTCGGTCCTCCGGCCTCCACGCTGGCGAGCCGACGCAAGAGGTTGGCCCGAGCGATCTGAGCCGCCACGGGATCGGTCGACGGCCGAGCGCGGTTCAGGTTGTCTTCCAGTGACATCGTGCCCTCATGCCTCTCGACGCGGCTCTGACGAGCTGCTCACTCTACCAGAGATCCGACCCCGCGGTGACCACGAGGATGACGCTCCTTGCTGGGCGCGGCCCTCCATCGTCGGACCACCCGTCGAGCCACCCGTCGAGCACCCGTGGGGCGACCGGTGGCGCCCCGGCGCCACCATTGTCGCGATCCGCTACATGTCGTGCAGAGGCGCGATCTGCATCATCGTGATCTTGAGCTGGCCGTAGTCGCTGAAGATCTTGATGGTGCTCTGCTGAAGCGCCTGCCCGCTGATCGACAACTCGTTCTGCTCCTCGGGCAGGCCGGTCTGCTTGTGGGCCTCGAAGTACGCCTTCCATGAGTCGTACTCTTCTCGCGCGGCCTCGGTCCGGGCAACGAGATCCCCGTGTTGTTTCTCGACCACGGGGTAGGTGGCCTTCTGCTTCTGCTTGTCGCCCACGCGGCCGTTCCAGTCCTGGTACTGGGCTTCCTCGATCTCGATCTTGCTGAAATATTCCGCAATAGTGGGCTCGAGGGCTTCGTATTGCTGGGTGAACAGTCTCTTGTTGGTGTCACTGTTGTCGGGCTGAGGCGTCGGTTCCTGCGTGGACTGGGGAGCCGGGGCACAAAAGGCTCCCATGCTCGCGATCGAGGTGAAGATGAAGAATGTGGCGATGGCTAGACTGCGTCTCATGGTGTCGATTGGCCGGTGATGTATGGGGGGTGATGTATGGGGGGTGATGTATGGGGGGTGATGTATGGGGTTGATGTCGTCGAAATTGGTGATTGCCTGACTGTGCTATTCATGCAACAAAGTGAATTCATGAAGATGAATGCCGGTCTGCCCTTGCTCGTCTCTGCTCTGGCCGGGTGTGCACCCGTTCTCAATGTACACACAGGAGATATCTCGATTCGGATAAAGAACGAAAGCGTATACTCGTTCTGCTCGATGTACATCTATCCGAAGTCTGCCGGCGTGCAGGCTGGCTTGATGGGGGCCCCCTACGACTGGCTCGGCGGTGAGCGCCTGTCGCCAGGAGGTCAGGTGACCGTGGGGGTGAAGCCGAGCTACTACATCATCGCGATGAGAGAGTGCACGACATCGGATCTCAACGCCACGAGCGAGGGAGACTTCAACCGGCCGATCCAGTTCACGATCTGGGATACGTCGCGAATGTCCGATATCTCGTACGAACCGACCCGTGGCCAGACCGACGACGGCTACCATCGAACGAGCCTCGCCGCGTACCCGCCCCGGCGAAGGCCGTGAAGTCGCGTCGGGGCCGGCGTCGCACTCCGCGGTGTAGCCGTGTGCCGTGCGGGGAACGACTGGAGACCGCGCCCCTTTGGGTCGTCTCCGTGGATTGGCCGGGTGCTGCATGGGTTGCGCTTGAAGGCGGACGACTCACGGGTTCGATCATGGTCGAATCAGTGAGTTCTCGCATGTATCGAGTTGGTATCCCGTGCCACCACGAGACGCGACCCGAACGACCAGGGAGCGAGCTCCCACGCGCCTGACCGAGCAGACCGCGAGCAGACCGCGAGCAGACCGCGAGCAGGCCGCGAGCAAGCCGCGAGCAGACCGCGAGCAGGCCACGGCAGGGTGGTATGCTTCGGTGCTTGGCGACGACCGACGATGCTTTGCTCCGAGCATGGAGTGACGGGGACAAGGACGCGGCGGCGCAGCTCATCGAGCGACACTTTGATGAGCTCTATCGGTTCTTTGCGAGCAAGGTCGGTGACGAGGCCGAGGATCTCGTGCAGCAGACCTTGCTCGGGTGCGTAGAGCGCTGCCACGAGCGCGATGCGATCCGCACCTTTCGCGCCTTCTTGTTCGGGGTGGCCCGTCATCGCCTCATCGACCACTTCCGCCGACGTGGCTGTGCCCCCCACCTCGACGCCGAGGTCACGTCGCTGGCCGACGCGGGTACGTCGCCGAGCCAACGCGTGGCGCGCGATCGTGAAGAGCGCCTGGTCCTCGAGGCGCTGCGACGGATCCCCCTCGACTCGCAGCTCGTCCTCGAGCTGTTCTACTGGCAGTCGTTTACGGGCCGCGAGCTCGCGGGGGTGCTCGGGATCCCCGAAGGCACCGCCCGCGGCCGCCTTCGCAGCGCGAGGAAGCAGCTCGCGGAGCAGGTCGAGCGCATGAGCGAGGCCGCGGTGGCCCTCGACGACACGCTGACGCGGCTCGCAGACTGGTGTGCAAACGACGGCAACGGTCGCGGAGTGAGAGCACCCGGCGACTGACCCATCGTGCGAAGATCACATGCAGATCTCCACAGGGACGAAGGGCTCGATGGTGATCGCCTCACACGTCATGCCGAGGGGGCACTGTTGCCCACCGCTACAGTCCAGCGCACAGAGCGTCTGGGTGACTCCGGTGCAGTATACGGGCGCAGTGCCGCCGGGAGCGGGGTCGCAGTCGAGCGCCGGATTGGCGCACCCCAGTACGGTGCAGTAGCCCTGCATCTGGCCTCCGATGTGCAGGCAGGTAGGAGCGTCTGCCGTGCAGTTGTCGAGGAAGCCTGCATGGCAGTGTGCGTACATGCCGGTCGCCGGTTGCTCGGTGACCGGCCCGCCGTCGCTCGAACTGCCGCCATCCATCTCGTCCGGGCCCTGCGTCAGTGCGCTGGTCGACCCCGAGCCAGTATCCGGATCGCCGCCGGGGCCCGTACTTGGGTCGCCGCCTTCCGTAGCGACCGCCGGACCCGTTCCGCCCGACGACGACGTGTCGTCGCCGGCCAGGCCATCGGTGGAGTCGGCGTGGGTGGAGCCCCTCGGCCCATCACCGTCCTCGGTGCTGGCCGGCTCGTCGTCCCCGCTGCTCGACCCGGGCGCGTTCACGCACAGGTCGGACAGGCACTCGAGCCCGGCGAAACAGGCCCCCTCGACGCATGCACCCGTCTCGCGTCCGGGTAGGTTGGCGTCTGGGACGACGTTGCAGCCCATCACCTCGAGGAGGACCAACGGGGTGGCTATTGTCGCGATTCGAATCATCATCGGTCCTCAAACGCAGGTCGCCAGTTGGTAGCAGTTGGCCCAACCCGAGGTGTCCGGGATCCCCTCCACACACGAGGTGTTGTCGGTCAGGCAGTTGAAGTAGTCGTTGATGTTGCAAGGAAGGTCTGCGTAGATGCTGCAGTCGATGACGGAGCTCCAGTCGTACTCGCCACAGTCCGAGGCGTCGATCCACTCCTCGCATGCACCAACATTGTCGATCGCACCTCCGTTGTCGCCGCCATCGTTGTTGTTGTCGCCGCCATTATCGGTGCCGCCGTCGCCGGTGCCGCCGTCACCGGTATCACCGTCGCCGCCGTCGCCGTTGTCGCTACCGTTGCCGTCACCAGTATCGCCGCCATCACTGGCACTACCATCATCACCAGCGCTTGCGTCGCCGGCTCCGTCGTCTCCCTTGTTCGGGTCGACGCAGTACGACGACAGGCAGGTCAAGCCGGTGAGGCACTGGAGATCGGCGGTACAGGGGCAACCCTCGGTGCCAGGCTGACAATTCTCGTCGATCGAGAGATTGCACCCGACTCCAAGGCCGACGACGAGCCCGAGCGTAGCGACCGCGGACATCGCGCGAGGTCTCCGTTCGTGGGCACACGACGGCCGGCGGTCGACCAGGCCGGGCTCGGCGCCGGCGGCTACGGACATGGAAGGGTGGAGGGGATCGAAAGGGGGTCTTTGCATGGTCGGACCCGAAGGCGGTCGACCAGGGTGTTCGATTAATGCTTTATTTGTGAGCTATCGCACTGCATGATCGTCCGGTGCTTGGATGAGGGTTGCCCAAGCCCCGTTGGGCAAACTCGAGTCCGTGAGCGGTGTGCCCGGGCCCGCTCGACGGTGCGGGGCAGGGCGTTCTCTACGGCCGGTGTCACTTCGAATCCTCGAATCCAGACCGTGCCTCCAGCAACCGTTTCCTACTTGGCGATCGACGGGTCAGCGTCGTCACTCTCCCTTCGAGGGCCAATTGCAGAAGTATCACCTGTCATCACGGATCATCCCGCAAGTTGGAGTACCAGCGGCTCAGAAGTGAACGTGCCATTCAGTTGGTCAGCCCATTCAGTTGGTCAGCCTATCCAATGTTGGATGGTGGTAATAGCGTATGTGAATATGTGTCATGGTTGTGGTTGTCAATGGTTGAGAAACGGCGATGGCGGTCACGCAATGCACCGCCGAATATTCATCCGTTTGATACAGCGTAGCTCGAGCTACGAATATTTCCGTCACTGGACTCAATTGGTCCACGAACGACCATGCGAGTTGTTGAACGAAGACATCGAATACCTACTTAGCCCACGAAAAATAGAGTTGCTTCTCTGCCCCCATTGATTATCTTGCCGATGTCTCGACAAGTGGGATTTCGCTGAAAGATCCCAACACAGGGCACTAGGGAGGAATATCCAATGGCGCGTGGAAATGTTCAACAGCGGATCCAAGGAGTTGCGCTCTGCGGGGTGCTGGCGGGGCTGACGGGAGCTTGTGACTCCGATGCAGAGCGAGCGACGGTCGATCCGGCCGAGCCCTCACTGTCGCTCGAGGAGTGGGCTCCGACCCGAGTCGCCGACATCATCGACACGAACATCGAGGTGAACACAGCGGATGATGAGTACATCGAGGTGAACGAAGCGGGGGCGCTCTTCCTCAAGCTCCACTTCGAGCAGCTCGCGCTGGGTCCCGACGATACGCTGTGGCTGCTGAACGCGGAGCACGAGCCGATGCAGCGGCTCACCGCCGCCGACGCCGGGACGTGGTCCCAATCCGTGCCTGGCGATACGGTATTTCTGAGCATCGAGCGGGCCGGCGACACGGCCGCCCACCTCGTCATCGACAAGCTGGCGGTCGGTACACAGCCTCTGTTCTCCCCGCCCGCCGACGCCGATGCTGATCTCAGCGATCGCTCGATCTGCGGCGGCGACAACAAGCAGCGGGCCGCGTGCTTCGACGGCGACGTGGCCACGTCGGCCAATACCGTGGCGCGGCTGCTGTTCCCGTCGGGCGGGGGCATGTCGGTCTGTACCGGGTCGCTTGTCTCGGCCGACAACCACTTCATCACCAACAACCACTGCATCGACTCGCAGGCAGACCTCAACAACACCGAGTTCCTGTTCAACTTTCAAAAGGCGGGATGTAGCGGCTCGGCCGACGCGACGCCCGAGTCGCTGAGCGGTGGTACCTTCATCCGGACCTCGGTCGGGCTCGACTACACACTCGTCCGCCTCTCGGGCAATCCGGTGGCGACCTACGGATTCCTCGAGATCGACGGAGGGCCGGTATCGACGGGCACGGAGATCTACATCCCGCAGCACCCGGGAGGCCGCCCCAAGGAGGTCGCGATCGTCGAGGACGGGGGGAACTGCCAGGTCCGGGCCACCAACACCAGCCCCTTCGGGTACACCCAGGGCTCGAACGTTGGCTACACGTGCGACACCGAAGGGGGCTCGTCTGGCTCCCCCGTCCTCCGGGCAGCAGACCACCGGATGATCGCCCTGCATCACCTCGGCGGCTGCAACAATAGCGGCACCAAGATGCAGAACATCCTCCCCGAGATCGCCGGTGACATCGGCGGCGGTGGCGGTGGCGGTGGCGGTGGCGATAGCGCCAGTTGTGAAGACCGCTGCGGCCAGTTCTCGCAGGGGGCAGCGTGCCAATGTGACGATCAATGCGAGCAGTTCGACGACTGCTGTGAGGATATCGACGCACAATGCGGCGGCGGCGGTGAGCAGCCAGGACCCGATAGCTGCGTCGACAGTTGTGGCCAGAATGCCGGCAACTGCTGGTGTGACACGCAGTGCGAGCAGTTTGGTGACTGCTGCGCCAACAAGGACTCGGTCTGCGGGTAAGCGCTGACCGGACCAGCCCGACCGGATCATCGCGAGGACTCGAGCCGAGTGCGCGCGATGTCCGGTCGGATCGCCGAGCCCACGAGCGCGGCGGCGGTCGATCCTCGGTTTCGTTCTTGCCGTGTCGGTCGCTCGTCTTGATCGGAGTCTTGGATAGCCCGCGAGGGCTCACGAGCCCCATAGCCCCCGCGGATCCTCTCCCCGCACCACCGCCGCCGCCTCCATCGCCAAGAATAGACCTCCACCCACGAACACCGTCATCCCGTGCGCACGGGCCAGCTCGATGGCGCGGGGCAGGGCCTCCTCGACCGTCGGTGTCACTTCGAGGGGAAGATGGGGAGCCAGCGTGCGGAGGGCGGCGACGACCCCACGGACCTCCGCGCCTCGGTGATGCGCTCGGGTGACGATGATCCGCTGGGCCATCGAGGCCAGCGGGCGGAGGATCGGCACCGGGTCGCGATCGGCACCGACCCCGGCGACCCATAGGATCGGTGCGCCCGCGACGATCCGCTGCAAGGTCTTTGCGGTGCGCTCCACGGCCCTGGGCGTATGCCCCACGTCGACCAGCACCGGTGGATCTTCGCGGATCGACTCGAGCCGCCCCGGCAATCGGAGCCCGGCGAGTGCATCCCGCACCGTGTCCACGAACCGCTCGGTGGTGATCGCCGGCCGACGGCGTCGTAGCCATCGCCGCGCGAGGGCCACCGCCACGACCGCGTTGTCGATCTGATGCAGGCCGGGAGTCCCGATGCAGACCTCGCCCAGATCGAGGTCGTCGATCTTCAGGCGAACCCGCGTGCCGGCCCGCGACTGCGCAAGGATCGTGCGGGTCGAGCCTTGGCCTTGATCGGTGCGATAGAGCTCCACCCCACGCGGTCGCGTATGCGCCAAGAGCCGCTCGATGAGCCCCGCGTCGAGCGAACCCACGACCAGCTCGCCCCCGGGAGGGCACAGATCGGCCTTGTCGAGCGCAATCGCCTCCTCGGTCTCCCCGAGCAGCGCGGTGTGCTCGAGATCGATCGACACCAGCCCGCACGTCGGCCCGGGAATCAGCCGCGTCGGGTCGTAGCGCCCGCCGATCCCGGCTTCGGCCACGACGACGTCCACCGAGGCGCGTGCGAACGCATGGACCGCGGCGACGGTGAACGCCTCGAACGCACCGAATCGATCCTCGGGATGTTGCCGCTCATACTCGTCGATCCGATCCACGCACCAGGCGGCGCTCGGGCGAAGGGCTGCATCGGCGATCGGCGCCCCGTTGATGACGATCCGTTCGTTGAATCGCCGCAGGTGAGGGGAGGTGTAAAGCCCCACACGAAGCCCGAGATGCTGCAGGATCGTCGCGACCATCGTGCAGGTGGAGCCTTTGCCGTTCGAGCCGGTGACCTTGATCGCATCGTGGCGTTGCAGCCAGGTCCAGCCGCGCGCATCCATCGCATTCATCGCATCCATCAGCTCCAGCAGCTCCAGCGCCGCCTGCACGCGATGGAGCCCGATCCCCGTCCCAAAGCGGGGCCGATCCTGGAGCGCTTCGATCGGATCACGCTCGCTCATGACCGCGCCCATGATGCCAGCGCGCTGCGGTCACCATCACCGCCGCGGTTATTTGGCAACGCCACACGTGCCCCGGTATCCTGGCAGGCGATGCGGTCTCGAACGCGTGCAATCCCGTTGCTGGCGCTCGGCTTGGGTCTGACAGCCCCATCGGGTCACGTCAACGCCGCACCGTCGACCCCGCCGCCGCCCAAGACCCGCTCGACGACCCCTCCGCCGCCCGGTAGCGCGGGCTCGCCGTTCTTGCCCACCTCGCGCGGGCGCTCCGCCCCGAGCGGGGGGACCACGGCCACCCCACCGGCGCCGACCGGGCCGGTGGCGCTGCCCGACGACGGCAGCCCCACCAGCCCGAGCGCTCGTCCGTCCGAGCCCGAGCAGCCGCCGCAGGATCTCTCCAACACCTGGGGTTTTTCCCGGTCCCGCACGGGCGTCCAGCCCCGCTACGTCCGCACCCGCGACCCGACCTTCGCCGCGCCCAACCCGGTGGGCTTTTATTCGGGGGTCTCGGTCAAGGGCAACCATGTCCCGCCGTTCCCGGCCAAGGACAAGGGCACCAAGCCGGCGTTGATGACCTGGACCGGCTTCGAGCGAGCCCCCGAGGGCTCACGGGTGTTCTTCCAGCTCTCGGCGGCCGCGGGCTTCGAGGTCGACCGCAAGGGGCAGACGATCCGTATTCGCATGCGCAACACCAAGGTCAACGTCCGCAACAACCTGCGGTACCTCGACCTGCGCTACTTCAAGACCCCGGTGCGCACGGTCAAGGTGCGCCGCAAGGGCAAGGACACGATAGCCACCATCGTGCTCAAGCGCGACGCCAACCCGCAGGTGAGCCTCATGGACGGTAAGGCGGGCTACAAGCTCTTGGTGGTGCAATTTTCGGACATCAGCCCCACGGCCAACTCGTTCGAGCCTCCGCCTCCACCGCCCTAAGAGCGTCCTTGGAGCGCCCTGAGGTGACGCGCTGAGGTGTCGCTCGCTCGTGAGCTCGCCAGATAGCCTGTCGTGCGCGGGCCGTTCGGTCAGCTCGTCGGGTCGTCGTCTTCGCCGTCGTTGCTGCGCCAAAGCCCCACCACCACCGCACTGACCGCGGCTGCGGCCCCCAAAAGTGGAGCCCCCAGCAGCGGACCGGCGGCGGCCATGCCCAGCGCGGCCAGGGCCCATCGGTGCCGCAGTGCGTGGGCGATCCGGGCGTTGCGCGCGAGCCCCGCTAGCACCACCGCGAGCTGGGCCTCCTCTTCGGGCGCCAGAGGTCTTGCTTGCAATCTCGCGGGTAAGTACTGGTGATTTTGGAACAATAAGCGGGTGATGATGTTGTGCAGCCGCGACAGCTCGGCCTCGATTCGAGGCTCGGTGGCCATGACGCAGGGCAAGGCCAAGGTGCGGATCCGTGGGTTGTAGATCCGGGCTCGGCTCAACGCGGTGACCGCTTCGGCGACCAACCCGCGGACCTGCTGAGCACGCCAGGGGCGACCGCCGTCGCCGTCGACGTCTTCGAGGCACAGCAGCGCCATGGCCAGCGCATCAGCCGCGGTCTCGAGATGGGCGTTGGCCGCGGGATGGGCCACGGCCGCTTCGTCGCGGTAGGCGTGGCGTAACGCCAGGGTCTGAGACAAAGCCACCATGAACGAAGCGAAGAGGGAAGAGGGGAGAGCGACGGGTGGGCATCACCCACCCATCGGGTAATTTAGGTGATGAACCCCCGAGCGGCCAGCCTACCCGAAGTTGTTTTGTGACGTTCTTCGCACCAGGGAATGCCCGACAGGTCTTCGATCCCGTTCGGGGCCGCCTGATGTCCCGCTCGTCGATTTGACCGAGTCGTGCGGGCGTACGGTCTCAGGCGTCCGGATCCGGTTCGCCGCGCTCGAGCGCCTTGGCGTGATCCCAAAATCCATCGAGCACCGCGAGCCCGGCCGTCTGCGGAGCGATCCCTTCCTCGTGGCACCGAGCCATCACGATGCCGAACCGTCGCTCGAACTTCGCGTTGGCTCTTCGAAGGGCGTCCTCGGCCTCGACCCCGAGCTTTTGCGCGACCCGGACCAGCACGAACAGCAGATCCCCGAGTTCTTCGCGGATCTGGTCGATCGATCCCTCGCGCTGCGCGTGCAACAGCTCGTCCCATTCCTCGCGGGCCTTGTCGAGGGCACCATCGATGGTGGGCCAGTCGAACCCCACCTGGGCTGCCTTGTCCTGCAGCCGCCAGGCGCGCTGGAGCGCCGGCAGTCCGCGAGGCACGCCGGCCAGCGGATCGGGCGGTCCCTCGCCGCCCCGCTCGGCGCTCTTGATCGCGGCCCACTGGCGCTCCACCGCTTGGGCGGTCATCGCGCGGTCCTTGGCGTCCCCGAACACATGGGGATGCCGACGGATCATCTTGCTGCGGATCGCTTCGATCACCCCATCGAGGTCGAAGTGCCCCTGCCGCTGTCGCAGCGCGGCCTGGAAGACCACCTGGAACAGCAGGTCCCCGAGCTCCCCCCGATGGGCCTGCGGGTCGTCCATCGCCTCGAGCACCTCGTGGGTCTCCTCGAGCAGGTACGGCCGCAAGCTGTCGAGCGTCTGCCTCAGGTCCCACGGGCAGCCCTCGTCGGGGTCGAGCAGGCGGTCCATCAGGTCGCGGAGCCCCGGCAGCCCGTCCCGCAGGCCATGGGCCCGGTGATCGGGAACCGCGCTGGGGTCGATGCTCGGGGGCTCGCCCGGCCGGGGAGGATCGCGATCGTCCATGATAGGCGCCGCGGCTTCTACCACACTCGGGTCAAGGATGGTCGTGGGGCTCTGCGGGCTCCGATGCGGCGGCGACGCGAAGCGCCCCCACAAGTTCGGTCAGCGGCGGACGGGCATCGGGTTCGAACGACAGCGCTGCCTTGAGGGTCGCTTCGAGGCCAGGATCGGCCTCGAGATCGTCGACGAGCGTCTCGGGCTCCCGTAGCACCTGGACGAGGTTGGCCTGACCGTCGGCAAGTGCCCACACCGCGGTCATGCCCAGGCTGTATACGTCGGCGCTCGGGCCCACGGAGCTGGCGTCGGCCATCGTCTCCGGAGCGGCGAAGAGCACGGTCCCCATCGCCCCCGTCCGCGTGCCCCCCGTCGTATCCGGAGCCCGGACCAGGTCGAAGTCGGTCAGTCGGGCTCGACCATCTTCGCCGATCAGGATGTTGGACGGCTTGACGTCGCGGTGGACGAGCCCTTGTTCGTGCGCGAAGGCCAGGCCTTCGCCCGCCTCGGCGAGTGCCTCGAGCAACTGGACGCGCGTCAGCGATCGACTCGCCACCGCGTGCCCCAGATCACCCTTGGCCATGTACTCCATCACGAAGTAGTGGGTGCCGTGATCTTCGCCTGATACCGAAACGACTCGCGTAATCGCTGGGTGGCGTAGTCGCGCCATTCTTTGCGCTCCCCGAAAGAAGCGATCGCGCATGGTGCGATCGTACGCATGCTGGGCGTGGAGCAGCTTGAGCGCGACGTCTTGCCCTTCGACGGTGTCGTGCGCGCGGTACACGGTGGCAAAGCCACCGGCGCCCCTCCGCTCCAGCAGGCGATATCGTCCTCCCATGATGTCACCGTCCCGCGGTGTCACGCGACTACGGAGCTGTCGTCTGAGTCGGACGATATCGTGGTCGATCGCGTTCGTGTCTTGCCCGCTGTGCTGCGCGGTCGCACGCTGCTGATACCGGTGGGCGAGCCGACCCACGGCGGACGCTTGCGAGCCTTCCCACGAACCGACCTCTGGCGCGGCGGGTAGCTCGACATACACGGTCCACCAATCGAGCAGATCACCGGCGTGCTCGACCACCTGTTCCTCCAGGGTTCGAGGGACCCACAGCACCACCCGGAGGTTCCCTCGTTCGAGCATCCCCCGGTTCCAATTCATCAAGCGCAGCGCCTTTCGCTGGTCAGCGATCGACAAGCCCTCCAGCCCGTACACCAAGGTCACGTAGTCGTCTCGCCACTCGTGCGCCCTGGTGTAGTCTTCGAATGCATTGAGGGATCCGGGGTCCAGGCGGAACTCCCGGAAGATCGCGCGTGAAGGACGTTTGGCCGCCAACTCAGCCGCGAGCACGCGGCGTGCCTGGTCATCGGAGCCCACCGCGATGACCAGCGAATATCGATCTACGGCGTAGAGCCCGTAGATGATCTCGGCGACCGCCTCTTTCCAGGTACCGGTGGGTCGTAGCGCCGAGGCCTTGGTCGTCTTTGCGTCAGCGACCACCGAGCACCTCCGTGAGGACGGAGTGAGGGCGGTACGTGAGCTGACCGCCGTGGGCGTACACCCGGATGAGGCCCCGATCGAGGAGGGTGAAGCACTGCTCGTGGTCGGGTAGTGCGCCCGACGTCGCGACCGAGCGGAGGATCTCCCTGCGGCTGTCGGTCAGGCCGACCTCGAAGCTTCGTCGCAGGCGTTGCACGGCCTCGCTCGCCTGTGTCGGGCCGATCCGGGGAACGTTCGAGAATCCCGCACGCAGAGCGGCTGTTTGAAGCAGCTGAATGGTGTCCCGTATGCTGCCGCCACCGGTCGCGATCAAGTGCTCCTTTGCATCGGGTTCTAGCAGATCGTCGACGCGGGTCTCCGAGTTCTTCGCCGCCGCCTCGAGCCTACGGTCGAGTGCTTGGCGAAGCTTGTCTCGCCCCTCCTCGAGGGGAGAGCCCGGTGTATTCGGGTCATCGATGCATACGTCGTACAGATAGGACTCCGCGTAACCTAGATTGCGTAGCGGTCGTGCTCGATAGTCCTGAGCGAGATGGACGGGGGCGGTCACTATGATCGGAAAGGGAAGCGACGCCAACAACCCATGGCCTGACAACAGGTCGAAGACGGTGTCGACATGGTCGCCCTCGATCTTGTCGAGACCATCGAGGAGCACGAGTGGTCGACGACCTTCGGTTGCGATCCGGGCGGCGATCTCGCCGATGATCCCGGCGATCTCGTCACCCGGGCCGCGTGTCTTGCTTCGCCGGATCCAGCCTCCCACGTCCACGTCGAGCGGTACGGCGTTCTTGGCTGTATCGAGGAGATCCTTGGCCGCGGATCCCACGGCTGCTGTGGGATCGCTCAGGTTGGTCCCGAACAAGACCAGGCCCGCCAGCAGGTTGGAAACCTTGAGCTTGGCGGCGACTTCCCGAGGAAGCAGCGGCTCCATCGTGCGCTCGAGGGCCTTGGCTTGCGCTTCGAGCTCGAGCCCCCAGGTGTAGCTCGCCGCTCGCACGAGCGCCATGGCGATCAGCGCCAGCAGTTCCTCGATGACCAGATCTTCCCGACGCACCTGATTGAGGTCGACCGGAAGGCCGACCACGAGGTGTCGGGTGTTCCAGCGACGCTCCAGCCGCGACAGCTCCGTGCTCTTGCCGCTGCCTCGGCTGCCGAACAACAGGATCTTCGGAGCATCCTGTCCGGAATGAAGGAGTTGCTCCTCGATGACGACCCCCGGCCTATCGACCTCGGACAGATCGTCCCGAGCCACGGCGAGTTCGCGGACCTCGGATCCACGCAGGGGTCCGAGACTGCACACGGAGGCGATTCGCCGATGCAGCTCCACGCGTCAAGCATAGCGCTGGTCGAGTGCGCGAAAAGCGACGCCCCGGGCTGTACGCATGACCGGTTCGCGGCCTGTCCATCGTCCGACCGAGCCTGGGACGAGCGACACCGGCCGGCTCGGGAGCGCCGCACCAGGAACATGGTAGGGTCATCCCCGGCTCGGCTCTGAGGCCGGCCACCTGCGCCGGTTTTGTCCGCCCCGCTCAAGCTCACCTTCGACGAGCGTGACCCCCTCCAGCTGATGCTGGGTGCGGTCATGGGCAAGGACGGCGCGGCTGCCACGCTCGAGCGCGAGACCAACACCCGCCTGCACGTGCGGGGCAACGAGGTGATGGTCGAGGGCGCCGAGGCCGAGCTGGTCGCGCGGCTTTTGCGGCAGCTCTACGCGCTGGCCCGAGCCGGCAACCCGGTGGAGCCCAGCGATGTCGGTCGAGCTCTCGAGGTGCTGCGCTACGACGCCAACGTGGAGCTGCGCGAGGTGTTCGACGACGTGCTGCTCGTGCGGCCCGCCGACGGCAAGGGGATCATGCCCCGCAGCCTCAACCAAAAGCGCTACGTGGCCTCGATGCGCCGCTGCACGCTGACCTTCGGCGTGGGCCCGGCCGGCACGGGCAAGACCTACCTGGCCGTGGCCATGGCCGCTCGGGCCCTGACCGACAAGCAGGTGCGTCGGATCATCCTCTCGCGCCCGGCGATAGAGGCGGGCGAGCGGCTGGGGTTTTTGCCCGGGACCCTCGAGGACAAGATCAGCCCCTATCTGCGGCCGCTCTATGACGCGCTCTACGAGATGTTCGCGCCCGATCGCGTCATGCGGATGCTCGAGCAGAGCGTGCTGGAGATCGCGCCCTTGGCCTACATGCGAGGGCGGACGCTCAACGATGCGTTCGTGATCCTCGACGAGGCGCAAAACACCACCCGGGAACAGATGAAGATGTTCTTGACCCGAATCGGCGCCAACACCCGGGCGGTGGTGACCGGCGACCCTTCTCAGGTGGATCTACCCAACGGCCAGCGCAGCGGCCTAGCCCACGCGCTCGACGTGCTGCGCGGCGTCGAGGGCATGGCGGTGTGCCGCTTCGCCAAGGGCGACGTGATGCGACACCCGCTGGTGCAGGCGATCATCGAGGCCTACGAAGAGGACGACCAGCGACGCAAGCGACGAGTAGGCTCGGACCGGCGGGGTCGACCGGTCGCCCGGCCGCGGCGTGAGTCGGAGCCGAACGCCGCGGCGGGGGACGACGACGCCTGAGCCTAAGTAAGCGCCACGAAGCGCCGGGCCGCATCGCGAAACCATCGATGGGCCGGATCACGATCGAAGCGCTCGTGCCAGACGAGCATCGTAGGGGTGGGGCTCAGGGGCAGCGGCACCGGGCGCGTGGAGATCTCGACGTATCGGGCCGCGGCCACGGCGAGCGACCGAGGGGCGGTGAGCAGAAGATCGCTGTCGGCGACCAAGAAGGGCGCGGGGGCGAAGTGCCCCACCCGAGAGACGACCCGTCGAGACCGCTCCTGCGTGGCGAGCACCCGATCCACGATGCCCCCGGGCATGCCCTCCGGGGCGATGAGCAGGTGCTCCGCTTCGAGGTAGCGCTCGAGCGTCAGGCCGCCCCGGAACGCGGGGTGGCGCTTGCGCGCCATCACCACGAAGGGCTCTTCGGTGAGCTTGGATTGCCGCAGCCCGGGGTGCGCCGGAAACGACGGGCCCATCGCAAAGTGGATCGTGCCCTGGCGCATGCCCTCGAGCATGTCCCGGCGGCGGGAGACGACGGCGATCCGGATCCCCGGCGCCTCGGCGTGCAAAAACTCCAAGATCTGGGGCAGCACGGCAAACTCGAACAGATCGGCGGTGCTGATTACGAACTCGTGCTCGACCGACTGCGGATCGAAGGGCTCGTCGTCGGCCACCGCGGTGGCGAGGTTTTGCAGCGCGAGGCGTAGCGGCTTGGCCATCGCGACCGCTCGCGCGGTGGGTACCAGCCCCGTCCCTCCGGTTACCAGAAGCTCGTCGTCCAAGGCCTCGCGGAGCCGTCGGAGCTTGTGCGAGATCGCGGGCTGCGTCACCCCGAGGCGCTTGGCCGCCGCGGTCACCGAGCCCTCCTCCATCACCACCGCGAACGCGTAGAGCAGATTGAGGTCCAACGCGCCGAGATCGGGCATACCGGGCCTATTACTATCGTTTATGGGGTTGATGAAGAGTATTCAGATGCATCACATGTCGTGGCCCCTAGGCTGGGAGCATGACACCCAACAAAGCGCTGATACGCGCGGGGGCGTTGCTCGTGGGGCTTTGGTGGGCGACCGACGCCGGCGCGGCCGAGGACCCCGGCGCTCCTGCCGCGACCTCGGAGCTTGCGAAGCCGGTCGAGCCGGTCGAGCCGGCTGAGCCGACCGAGTCGACTCAGATCGGACATGCCGCCACCGTCTCGCTGCGCGCCAGTGCGCTGGGCTATGGCGCCCAGGTGGGATATCGGGCGCGGTTTCGACGAGGCGTGGGTCTGGGCTTGGAGGTCGAGGGGCTCTACGACCCCGAGGCGGTCTTGGGCGGTTACGCCACCGAGCACAACGGCTTCGTCAACGCGCGCGTGCCCGTGTTCATCCCGGCGGTGCGCTCGTCCGCCCTGACGATGGCTGTGTTGGTCGCGCCGGGTGTTCGCTTCGCGCGTAGCGTCGATCCCGGGTATGGACCGGATCAATCGCTGGCCGTCACGCTCGAACCGGGTGTGTTTGCCTACCTGCACGCCACGCCGCGGCTGACGTGGATGCTGGGCGTCACTATGCCCGTGGCGATCCAGGTCGACCCGATCACCGACGTCGCCGAGCTCGGGACCCTGGTGGCCACCGGCCCGGTCGTCACGCTTGGCCGTCACGTCAACCTGTTCGCGACGGTCGATACAGGGGGACTTTTTGGATCGGACGGTGATGCGGGGAAGTTCCTCATCCGTGGTACCGCCGGCGTGCGTATTCACTGGGGTGTCGGCGCCGCCGACTGGACCGCGTACTAGCTGTCTGTGGAGATAAGATGATGATCGTTCCTCTCGCATTGTGGCTGGCGGTGGCGGTGGATGGCGAGCCCTCGGGTCCGGCGACCACGGCGGCGGCCACTTCGTCGGCCTCCCGTTCCTCTGATCCGCAAGACTTCAAGGTCGGCGCCTTCGTGGGCGCAGACTGGCGAGTCCTGGGCTTGTCGGGCCATCTCAGCCACGGCCCGGGCTTTCAGATCGGTCTTTCGCTGTGGCGACATGTCTCGTTCGGGTTGGCGGGCTTCGCTCGACCGGGCCCTATCAACCCCGTGACCTTTCGGGTGCCCGTGCCCGACGGCGGCACCTACCGTGGCAAGAGTACGGTCTCACTGCGCAGCGACGGCGGCGTGGTCGGAGCCTTCGTCGCCCCCTACTTCGACCTGCGTCGTGCCCCGCTGAGCATCGAGATCCCCGTGTTGGTGGCGTACGGCGGGTTCGGGTTCTATCTGCACGGCGAGGATCGCAAGGTCCCCGACGACCGGCGCGTGAGCGAGTGGGAGAACGAGCTACTGGACGGACGCGATAGCGATCCGGTCAACCTGGTGATCGATGCCGGGATCCGGCTGGCCTGGACGCCGCCCGCGCAACGACACATTCGGCCCTACCTCGGTGTGCACTACACGTGGGTACCCGGCTTCGACACTGCCGTACGCGGCAATTACGACGGCTTTTCTGGGGTCTTGGGCGTCAAGTTCGGGCGGTGGGCCCGCTGACGCTTGCCGTTCGTGCATCCCGCGGCTATGTCCGCCCCCTCATGGGCTCTCGTTCCTCGCGGCGTCGCAAGCCCCCAAGCGCTCCGGTTGGCGATCCCGATCCTGTCCTCGACGTGATGACGCGGGAGATCCAGCGGGCGATGGAGGGCTTCGACGTTCCGGGCAGCCCGCGGCCCTACTTCATCAGCCATGCCCTGCGAAGGACCCATTCGCTACGCCTTCGGGCCGCCTATGGGTCGCTGGCTCGGGCTCGCGAGGACCAGCAGGCCAAGCTCTATTGCGAGGTGAGGGTCGGCGACCACCGCTTCGACAACGTGATCGACGCGGGCCTTTCGACCGACGCCGAAGATCGGGAGAGCGCCGACTGGGTGGATGCTCCCGACGATCTCGACCCGGTCGCGTTGCGGGTGGCCCTTTGGAAGCTGGCCCAGATCAAGTTCGACGAGGCGCTCGAGGATTACTACGACCACAAAAAAGCCATGGTCTCCGAGTACCTGCGCGACGAGGCCGACGCGTTGACCCACGAGGCGTCCCTGGCCCACCGCGAGACGCTCCAGGACGAGCCGCTGCCCCGCGCTCGCTGGGAGGCGATGCTCAAAGAAGCCTCGCGGGTCTTCTTGGAGCACCCCGAAGTCCACGATCCCACCCTGTCGCTGAGCGTCGATCGGGTGCATCGTTTCATGGCCTCGTCCGAGGGCACCCGGGTGATCACCGAGGACGTCTACTGCCAGCTCGACGTGGGGGGCTGGGTGCTCACCGACGATGGGGTCTACACCGAGGCCAGCCGGCAGGCCTATGTGCGCTCGATCGACCGTGTCCCCGACGAAGCGGGCCTTGCGGCCATGGTGGACCAGGTGCTCGCCGAGCTCGCGGCGCTTCGCGAGGCCGGCACCCCGGGGGCGATCATTGGCCCGGCGCTGCTCTCCGGGGCGGCGGCCAGCACCCTGTTTCACGAGGCCCTGGGGCACCGTCTCGAGGGCGACCGCCTGGTGGCGCGCGGTGAGACTCGAACCTTCGCCCACAAGCGCGGCGAGCGGATCCTCCCCGAGGGGCTCGATGTCTACGATGATCCCACGATCCCGGGTCCCGACGGTCAGCTGACCTGGGGCAGCTATCGGGTCGACGACCAGGGCGTTGCCGCGCAGCGGGCCACCCTGGTCAAGGACGGGGTCTTGCGCGGGTTCCTGCACGGGCGCACGCCCACCCGCCACAGTCGACGCTCCAACGGCCACGGGCGCCACGACGGGCTAGAGGCGCCCATGTCCCGCATGGCTCACCTGGTGGTGCAGGGCCACCCCGAAAAGGCGCAGACCCGGGCCGCGCTGGAAGAAAAACTACTGGCGCTGGCCCGCCGCCAAGGGCGTCGCCAGGCGATGATCATCGAGCAAGTCCGCGGCGGGGAGACCTCGACCGACGCCTACGACTTTCAGGTGTGGAAGGGCGAGCCGTCCGAGGTCTGGGTGATCGACGTCGACACCGGGCATCGCCAGCGGGTGCGAGACGTCGAGCTCATCGGCACGCCCCTGGCCGCCCTGCAGCGGGTGGTGGCGTTTGGAGGCGAGCCCGGGATCGACGAGGGCTACTGCACCGCCGAGAGCGGCTCGATCCCGGTGAGCGGAGTGGCGCCGGCGCTGCTATTGTCGGAGCTCGAGATGCAGCAGTGCAGCACCACCGGCTTTCACGAGCCGCTGCTGCCCCCGCCCTTTGCCGACGACGGCAGCCGAGGCCGCACCACCGACGAACGCAAGCGCGGTCGTCGGCGCCGCAAGGGCCGAGGCTGACGCGGGCTCGCGCGCCCGGGTCGTCCGCGCTACACTCGCGTCCGATGGTCTCCGCCTCGCACCACGCCGTTGGATCGGCGGTTGCCCGACATGTCGAGCACGTCCGCCCCGACATGTGGGTGCTCGATAGCCTCGAGCGGTGTTGCGGCGAGTACTTCCTTCTTGAGTCGACGTCGGAGAGCGTTTTTGGCGCGCTCCACGAACCGTTCCACGAGTTGGTCCAGGCCGATGACATCGAGTCGTTCGACGCAGAGCTTTCGCGGGTCGTGCATCTCGAAGGCCGAGAGCTCCTGCGTCGGTTTGGTCGGAGTCTTCGCAAGAGCAAGTACCGAGGGCCGCGAAACCGCGACCTTCCGGTCGACCTTTGGCCGCTGGTCGAGCGTGCACTCGGACGAGTGCTCGGAGAGGATGGTTCCGACCGGTTTCGCGCTGGCCTTGCGCTGCTCACCTGGCGTGGCTTGCTAGCCCGACAGCTGGGCGAGCCTCCGGCCACCCGCGAGCTCCCTGAAGGACGAACGCCCGTAATGATTCCCGATCCGGATCTCGCCCGGCTGGAATCCGACACCACGGCCGCTGATCTTTGTCTCGTGGCAGCGGTGTGCACCATTGGTTTGCGGCGGTCGGTCTCCCATGGGGTCGGCCTTTGGCTCGCTGAATACTTTTGCCGGGGACAGCGGGCCGCTGTTCAGATCTTGGCGTCGATCCTCGCCCTCGATATCGGCGCTACGCCGCTGGTGGATTCGGCGAGTGAGTTCGCTGGCA
The DNA here is from genome assembly GCA_039194325.1 of Myxococcota bacterium. Taxonomy (GTDB): domain Bacteria; phylum Myxococcota_A; class Polyangia; order Nannocystales; family Nannocystaceae; genus Paraliomyxa. The sequence goes on along the minus strand of JBCCWC010000090.1, from coordinate 27,566 downwards.
TTGCACTGCTCGACCTCGAGTCGAGGTTTTTGCGGGCCCAGGCGGCCGACTGCGCCATCCGCAGTGCCATCGACCGTGCTCCGCAGCGTTCGGTCATCTCGCTGTTCCCCAGCGAGGATGAGCCGGCGCAGGAGGACTACCGCGATGACGACCCGAGCGAGTGGGTCCGCGTAGAGAGCTAGGCGACTTGAGCTCGAGCAAGACCCTACGCGAGGGCCTCGTGGTGCGCTTCCTCGACGACCACGGGAAGCTGAGGCCCGGGATCATCATGGCGATCATGTCCGATGTCGAGCGAGCTGTCGTGTTCGAGGGAACGTCTCGGTGCGATGGTCGAGTTGGCAGGTGGTGCGGCGGTCAGTCGCTCGAGATGATGAGATCCACGGTGGGTGTCGTGCCGAGGCGCACGACGATCTGGCCCACGCGTGCCTCCACGCCTCGCTCTTGCAGCAGGGCGTTGACCTGGGCCTTTTGCTTGGCCGCCACCTCGACGAAATCAGCCAGGTGGTCCGGGGGCAGCGACTCGATGGACTTGACGAGCAGCTCCTTGACCTTCGATCCCACCGCCTCGGCGGCGCTCTTGGTCTTTTCTCCGGCTTTGTCCAAGATTCCCATGGTCGGCTCCTCGGCGGGACCATAGCTCTGCTCGACGCTCATCGCCCAGTGGCTCGAGGCTCGAGCCGAGCGGCAAGGCCGCTGATGTCGCCGACGTGTTGGTGGCACGACCCCTGATGCCTGGAGGCTCCCTTAGCAGCCGGCGCAATGGGCGCTCTTGGGGCAGCACCCTCAAAAAGTGGCAAGAAAATGACCCGCACTGGTCCACTTTTCCGGTGTCGTCAGTCGTACTACCTATAGACGCTGGTTCGACACCGACCTCGACGATCTCGAAGTTGGGCGGTCAATCGACACCACCACGAACGGTCCAATCGCCTTCTCATTGCTGCCCGAGGTGGCCGCCATATGTCGCCGAAATGACCGTTGATTCTGGCTTCCGTTGATCATCGCGGCGCATCTTGGGTCGCGGAGTCCACGATCGAAAACGAACAACTACGTCTCAGCTCAACGAGAAGATCACCACAATGAGTACCACCATCATTCACTTCGCCTTGCCTGGCTGCATGGGCAGAGCCCATGCTCTGGTGCTGGGAGCGGCCGTACTTGCCACCGGTTGCCCTTCATCCGACGATGAACCCTCGGGTGCGACCGATGCCAACGCATCGGCCGAGACGACCGGTGACCCCGGCGGTGACCCCACGACCGGTGAGGGCACGATGACCCCGGAATCGACCGGCGCGGCCGAGTCCGAGGATTCTTCGGGAGGTCCGGGCGACGATACGACGGGCGCTCCTGCCGATAGCTCCACCGGGGATCCGGTGGGCCCGGCTCCCGGCTGTCCCGACATCGAGGCGGCGATGTTCTGTGACGACTTCGAGTCCTACAGCGTCGGTGATGCCCCGGCGGGGCCCTGGACCCCCGAGGGCATGGGTTCCGCGCAGATCGACGACTCCCAGGTATTCAGCGGCAGCCAGGCGGTCCGCCTCGACACGATGGCGGGGTACAACGGTCGCGCGCTGCTCGGGCTGGACGAGGAGTCCGTATTCCCGACGACCCACTTCTTCGGGCGCGTGCGTCTTTACGTGACCGAGGCCTCGCCGGACGGCATCAACTGGACCATGATCCAGGCCTCCGGGATGACGGAGGCTCCCGAGGTATGGGACGGCCCCTTCGCGGCCGAGCTACGGTACGGCGGGCAGAACATGAAGCAGCTCAAGGCGGGCTACGAGACCGGCGGTTTTTACGCCGTGCCGCCCGAGGGCCCGGGCAGCGACTGCTGGCAACACTCCCAGACCGCCATCGCCGAGGGGCAGTGGTCGTGCATGGAGTGGGAGTTCGACACGGACAACGACGTCATGCGGATGTGGGTCGATGGGGTGGCCGTCGAGGGGCTCGAGGTCGGGACGATGGGGCAGGGCTGCGTGCACCCGGATACCAACGACGTGTGGTACTACCCCGATACGTTCGAGCGCATGCACGTGGGCTGGGTGGACTACCAGGACACGGCCGGTGAGCGAGAGGTCTGGATCGACGACGTGGCGATCGGATCCAGCCGGATCGGATGTGACTAGATCACTTCTGGGTCGCGCTCTGGGCCGCGCCCTGGGTCTCGCCCTGGCGACATGTCCGTTGATGTCGCCGATGCAATGGTTGCGCGGATCCCGAGGCACGAACAGGGCTTCAGGTGCAATGGTTGCGCGGTCTCGATGTCCGGGAACATCGCGGATGCAATGGTTGAGCGCGCGTCCATGTCCCGGGAGTTGGACGAGCCCCCAGGGCGTGGGGCTCGTTCATGTCCTTGGACCTCACCGATGCAATGGTTGAGTCCCCGGGGATGTCCGTGGATCTCGGTGGGCGCCCGTGAGGGCTTTGCGCACCTCCACGAGGAGTCGCGGGGAGTCGCGGGGCGCGCAGTTGACCCCGGCGGCTATACTGCGCGGCGGTGACGGACGCCTTTGCGCCGCGTGAGCTGACGAGCTTCGAGCAGGTGCGGCAGTGGCTCATCGCGATGAACCCCCCCGGGGGGGAGATCCGGCTCCACGCCCCCGACGAGGGTCCGCTAGAGCTTTGTCGCTCGCGCGCCACGGTCACCGTGCTCACGCCCGACCAGCCGCTGCCCAAGCGTTTCGATCACCTCTTGGTGGTGGGGGGTCCCGACGATCTGGTCCGCGCCCTCCACAAGCTGGACGACCCGCGGGTGATGCTGGTGGGGTTGCCCTGTCACCCCGCGGTGCTGGCCCGGGTGGTCGATTCGGCGATCGAGACGGCCGAGGCATTCTCCCGGGCCCGGGTCGCCGATCAGCTGCTCGAGATCGGTGTGGCCCTCAACGCCGAGCGAGAGCCGCGGCGCGTGCTGGAGCTGATCCTCCAGCATGCCCGCTCGATCACCGGGGCCGACGCGGGTTCGATCTACCTGGTGGACGAGGACGCCCAGCAGCTGCGGCTGTCGATCGCCCAGAACGACTCGGTGCCCACCGATGATCTGGGCGATCTGGTGCTCGACATCGGGGCGGGCTCGGTGGTGGGCAACGCGGTGCTCCAGCGGAGGGTGATCCGATCCTCGGATCTCTATCGCCACACGATCCACCCGGGCAACGAGGTGCGGCACGATCGCAGCATCGATCAGGAAGTCGGCTACCAGACCCGCTCGATGATCACCGCGCCGATGATCACCCCCGAGGGCCGCGTGCTGGCGGTGATCCAGCTCATCAATGCCAAGCGGGGGAGCGCGCCGCTGCGCACCTCGGAGGACTTCGACCAGCGGGTGCGGCGCTTCAACCGGCAAGACGAGCGGCTTAGCTCGTCGTTGGCCAACCAGGCGGCGGTGGCCCTGGAGGGCGCCCGGCTGCACGCCGAGGTCCAGTCGTTGTTCGAGGGCTTCGTGCGGGCCAGCGTGACCGCGATCGAGCAGCGTGATCCGACCACCAGCGGCCACAGCCAGCGGGTGGCCGACCTGACCATGGCCCTGGCGAAGGCGGCCGACCGAGCCGGCGGAGGGCCCTATGCGTCGGTGAGCTTCTCGGCCGAGGAGATCCGGGAGATCGAGTACGCGGGCCTGCTGCACGACTTTGGCAAGGTCGGCGTGCGCGAGGAGGTCCTGGTCAAGGCCAAGAAGCTCTACCCGGCCCAGCTCCAGCGGATCCGTGACCGCTTTGCCCACATGCGGACGGCGCAGCGGGTCCAGCTGCTCGAGGCACAGCTGGCGCACTGGCGCGCCACGGGGCGGGATGACGCTCGCATCATCAATGAGCACCGGCGGCGCGAACAAGAGCTCGAGCAGATGTTCGCGCTGGTGCTCGAGGCCAACGAGCCCAGCGTGCTACCCACCGAGGTGTCCACACGCTTGAGCGCCCTGGCCGACCAGGGGTTCGTGGACGCGGGGGGGCAGCGCCATGCACTCTTGCAAGGCGAGGAGCTCGATGCGCTGCTGATCCGTCGGGGGAGCCTGACCGAGGACGAGCGGCTCCAGATCCAGGATCACGTCAAGCACACCTACGACTTTCTCATGAAGATCCCGTGGGGTCGGAGCCTGTCGCGGGTGCCCGAAATCGCGGCCAAGCACCACGAGTACATCGATGGCAGCGGCTACCCCCACAAGCTCCCCGGGGATGAGATCCCGCTGCAAGCCCGGATGATGACCGTGGCCGACATCTTCGACGCCCTCACGGCCAAGGACAGGCCCTATAAGAAAGCGGTGCCGGTACATCGGGCGCTCGAGATCCTCGAGATCGAGAAGCGGCAGGGCAAGCTCGACCCCGACGTGCTCGCGTTGTTCCTCGAGGCCGAGATCTTCAAGATCAACGATAAGGAGTCATGACGCCCTGGATCGACGTGGACTGTCCCGATCGTCGGGGACCTACGCGGGCGCTGTGTCGGCGGCTGGCTCGACGGGTGCGGCGGGCCGCCCGGGCGATGGGATGGACCCGGGCGCAGATCGATGCGCTCGAGCTGCGGATCGTGGATGATGCGGCCATGCGCGTGCTCAAGGCCGAACACTTCGGGGTGGACGAGGCCACCGATGTGCTGTCGTTCCCCGCGGCGGGGCCGCTGCCGGAACCCGGGCTCGGGCCGTGGCCCGGGCCCGATGGGGAGCCGGGCCCGGGACCAGGGCCGGGACTGGACGTGGATGCGCTGGGCTCGCTGGTGATCAATCGCGATGCGGTGGTTCGCCAGGCGGTCGGTCCGGGCCCGGGGGCCTGGCTGGACGAGGCCACCAGCTTGCTGGTGCATGGGTTGGCGCATCTACAGGGCCACGACCACGATCGCCCCGACCGGGCGCGACGGATGCTTCGCCACGAACGCCGCGGTTGCCGGGCGGTGGGGCTGCCCTGTTGGCGCCCCTATGGCAGGGGGGGCGGGGGACGTTCCCCAGGAGGTCGCCGATGACCGCGATCGCGCCCGCCGTGGTCGTCCATGGCGGCGCGGGGCGGATCGCCGATGGGCACCACGAGGATGCCGTGGCCGGCGTGCGGGCGGCGGCCCAGGCGGGGCGCGCCTGTTTGGAGGCCGGAAAGGACAGTGAAGCCGCGGTGGTCGCCGCGGTACGCGTGCTGGAGGACACCCCCGTGTTCAATGCCGGACGGGGCGCATGCATGACGGCGCAGGGGCGCTTCGAGGTCGACGCCGGGATCATGCGCGCCCGCGATCAGGCCCACGGAGCGATCGCGGCGGTGCCCGACTTGGCCGATCCGATCGTGGTGGCCCAGGCGGTGATGAACGCGAGCCGCCACTGCCTGCTGGTCGGTCCCGGGGCCGTCGCCTTTGCGCGGGCCCAAGAAGTAGGACGCTTTGGCGCCGAAGGGCTGTGGACCCCCAAGGCGCAAGAACGCTTCGAGGATGCGGTGGCCGGTCGCTCGCCGGTGGTGGGCCAGGCCGACACGGTGGGCGCAGTGGCGATCGACGCCGAGTGCGCACTATGCGTGGGTGGCTCGACCGGCGGGGTGCTGCTCAAGACCCCGGGACGGGTGGGCGATAGCCCCTTGGTGGGATCGGGGTTCTATGCCAGCACCTCGCTGGGCGCCGCGTGTGCCACGGGGGTGGGGGAGGCGATCATGACCCACGTGGCCTCGTATGCGGCCCTCACCCGGCTCGCGCAGCGGCTGGTCGCAGGCGATCCGGGGGACGCGGCCGCCGACGCGGCCGCCGACGAGATCTGCGCGCGGGTGGCCGAGGAACGCGTGGGCGAGGTCAACGCTACCTGTGGGATCATCCTGATCGGTCCCACGGGGCAGATCGGGGTGGCCCATCGCAGCCCGCACATGAGCTGGGCGATCGCCCGAGGCGCAGCGCCCATCCAGGCGGGACTCGTGCGCACCCTTGCCCCCTCGCTGGGGTGACGCCTATAAGAGCCCGATGCTGCGTGCGGCATGGGCCCTGGCGGGCGTCCTGGGGCTGGCGCCGGGTTCGAGCGAGCCATCAGACGGGCCACCGGACGGGCCACCGGATGCGCCTTTGGGTCTGAGCGAGCGCGCGAGCGCGGGCGAGGGCTTGCGTGAGCCGGTCTCGACCCGCGAGGCGGGCGTGACCTCGGCCGACGCGGCTCCCGGCACGACGGGTCTTGGTCGTCTCGTGGTGGGGCCCGGACGACCCGGCGTACTCCACCTGGTGGATGCAGGGGGCCACCACGTCGCCACCGTATCGCTGCGACCCGAGGGACGGACGGTGGTGGAGATCCCCCCGGGCCGCTACACGGTGCGCGATGCCGAGGGGGCCACCGTCGCCTCGGTCGAGGCCGAGACGGACCAGGTGCACGCCGTCGAGCTGCCCGAAGCCTGGCAGGTCGAGCCCGCCGAGCGCTCGCGGGCGTCCGGATCGGATGGGCCGTCTGCGCCGAGCCCGGCGGTGGTGACCGGGCCGTTGGCCTCGCCCGATGCCCCGCCCCCGTCCGAAGTAGAGCTGGTGCCCCGTCGTCGCTGGGCCCGCTGGGCCGCGCCGCTTTTGTCCGCGGTCGTGCCCGGGGGGGGCCAGGCGCTCAATGGCCAGCCAGGCCGAGGCCTGGCCATCTTCACGGGCACGGTGGGCTTGGTGCTAGGCACGGTGGCCGTGTGGGGGGCCCGCGATCCAGCCGCCGGGGCCACCCCCGATGATCCGGGCCCCAGCAACGCGCGGGAGATCGTGCGGCTGGGTGCTCTGGGGGGGCTGGGGGCCGCGGCCGGGCTGCTCTACGTGGGCCAGATCCTCGATGCGCACGCCCAGGCCGTGGATCGGCGCCCCCCGACGCCCCGGCGCCGCCACGTGATCGCGCTGGAGGTGGCGCGCTTTTCCACCGTGGGCTTTGCCCCGGGCCAGCCCGCCTACGACCTCTACTCGGACTGGTCGCTGGCCATCATGGGTCAGCTCGTGCCTCGGGTGACCCTGGGGATCTCCGATCTGGGCATCAAGCTCGCGCGCCATCGCCGCATGGTCACCGTACAAGCCGGGGCCCGCGCCGCCTATCGCTTCTTCGACCGTGGCCGGGTATGGCTGGCCGCCGGCGGGGGCGTGCTCTTGCAGGGGACCCGGGCCAACGCCGCGGCGACCCCGCTGGTCGACGACCCCGACGAGCCGCCTCCGAGCGCCGAGCGGGCGCTGTCCATGGTGCCCTATGCGCACTTCGACGCCCGACTGTTCTTGCTCGATCGCTGGTCGCTGGGTCTGGTGCCCCGGGTGAGCCTGCCGCTATGGGCTCGTCGCTACCGCGGCGGGCGATCGCTGCCCCGCTATGGCACCACCTTCGAGCTGGGCGCCACCCTGGGGGTGTATTTCTGATGCGTGGCCTCGGAGGGTCATACCGTGCCCGTGATGCCGCGGGTCTGGCCCTTTGCAGCCTGAGCCTGCTGGGGTGCGTGCTCGGGTTCCGGGGCGAGGCGGCGTTCTTTGGCGAGCATGACCTGTCGCAGACCGAAGAGCTGCGGATCTCGCTGCCCGACACCCCGCTGTCGATCGTCGCCTGTGCGGCCGACGACGCCCAAAACTGCCCGCCAGCGCTCCTCTATGACGGGCGGTGGCTGTCGGTGGCCGGCTCGCGGGCCGATGCCCGGGCCGACGCGGCCACCCCCACGCTGCGATTCGAACGCGACGACGGCTTTGCCACCCTTGCGGCCGAAGTGCCGCTGGCGGTCGACGGCGCGGTCGACTTGGTCATGGGCCAGCTACAGCTGCCCGACGATCGCCACATCGACGCCCGCACCGGGGTCGGCGACGTGTCCGTACGCGGCACCGAGGCCAGCGTGGTGGTCGATATCGACGTGGGGGACGTGGAGATCCGGGGAGCCGACGGCGGTCTGGCGGTGCGCACGGGCCAGGGCACGATCGACGTGGTGACCCCCGGACACGCCGAGCTGCGCACCGGGGCGGGATCGGTGCAGGTGGAGCAGAGCGGCGATCCCCGAGATCTGACCGTCCAGACCGGGCAGGGCTCGATCACCGTGACCGTGGCCTCCGATGCCGACATCGACCTGAGCGTACGCACTCGGGGCCGGATCGTGGTGCGCACGCCCAGCATCACCACCGTCACCTCGGGCCGCTTCGAGCGGCGCAATGGCAACGGGTCGATCTCGGTGGTGCTCGATAGCCCGGCCGGCGACATCGAGGTGCGCAGCGTTGATCCGGGCTGAGGCCCGTGCTAAACGCCTCGCGCGCGCCAGAGTGGCGAAATTGGTAGACGCAGCGGACTCAAAATCCGCCGGGGGCAACTCCATGCCGGTTCGAGTCCGGCCTCTGGTACCAAGACGTCCGACGCCAAGCGGCAATCCCTGCCCGGAATTGCCGCTTGGCGGTGGAGTCGTCAGGATTTCTCGGAGGCGGGCGGAGCCACCCGCGAGTCACGCGGAGTGCATCTGGAGCGGGGGACGGCCATAATGCTCGGGATGGATCGAGCTACCGGAGCGCGCTCTTGATCACCATGGATAGCTCGTGCCTGGGCGGGCACCTGTTGTGTGCGGCCCCCCAGTTGCTCGATCCCAACTTCCGTCGTTCGGTGGTGCTGATGCTCGAGCACGGGGACGAAGGGGCGCTGGGGCTGGTGCTCAACAATCCGCTCCCCAACCGGGTGGCCGAGGTCGCCCGAGGGCTCGACCTGCGCTGGCATGGCGACGACGAGGCCACCGTCCGTCTCGGGGGCCCGGTGGAGCCCATGCGCGGCTGGATCCTCCACGATCAGCCCGAGTGGGACTCGTCGGCCGACGAGGTGCTGCCGGGCCTTTGGCTCACCACCTCGCTCGAGCCGGTCACCCGGGTCGGGCACCACGACGTGGGCGGGCCCGAGTGCTGCGTGCTGTTCTTGCTGGGCTACGCCGGCTGGGCGGCGGCCCAGCTCGAGGCCGAGATCGCGGCCGGCAGCTGGCTCCCCGTGCCGATCGACACCGGCGACAACCCGTTGCCGGTCGGGGTGACCCCCCGCTGGGTGCTGGAGACCGATCCGGAGCAGATGTGGTCGTCGGCCCTGCACTCGCTGGGGGTGGATCCAGGCCGCCTGGCGCTGGGGGCCAACGCGCTCCAGTAATTTCGTCCGCGCCCGCCCGTAAGGGGCGGACGTCGAAGGTCGTTTCGTGCGGCGTCGGCCCTGTAAGGGGCGGACATCGAGGGTCGTTCGGCGTCGCGTTCCCTGGGAACACGTCGAGATGGGGTCCGTGAGCCCCGGGTGCACCCTCGTGGCCGGGGGATCCTCGGGCGGATCCGAGCAAAGGAGCGGAGCATGAAACGGTGGCTGCCGAGCGGGCCGGGCCTGAGCCTGGTGATCCTGTGGGTGTTGGTGTGGCTGATGCCGGCGACGAGGGCCGAGGCTCGGCCTACGCCCGAGGATCCCGGTGTACCCGCGCTGGTCCCCGCCGAGGGCGGCGACCGCTACTACGCGTACACCAGCCCCGGAGATCTCCCGGCGCTGAAGCTGGCCGACGGGACCGGTGCACTGCCGTTGCGTCACACCGCCGTGACCATGGAGGTCACCGGGTTCGTGGCCCGGGTGCAGGTGACGCAGACCTACCGCAACGATGCCGACGTGCCGATCGAGGCCGTCTACACCTTCCCGCTGCCGGAGAATAGCGCGGTCGACGACATGCGGATCGTGATCGGCGATCGCACGATCTCGGCCGACATCGAGACGCGGGACCAGGCTCGACGGATCTACCAGCAGGCGCGCGCCGCCGGTCAGACCACCGCCCTGCTCGAGCAAGAGCGGGCCAACATCTTCACCCAGCAGGTGGCCAACATCGCGCCCCACGAGGACATCGACGTGGTGATCCGCTATGTGCAGCCCCTGACCTACGACGCGGGGCAGTATGAGCTGGTGTTTCCGATGGTGGTCGGCCCACGCTTCGTCGACGACCGGGTGCCCGATGCCGCCCGGGTCACCCCGCCGGTGGCGGGGCCCGGCACCCGCACCGGCCACGACATTGCACTGTCGGTCCAAGTGGACGCGGGCCTGCCGATCCAGGGCTTTACGGTGCCCACCCATCGCGTCACCGGGGGCTTGGCCGCCAACGGCACGCTGTCGCTTGCGCTGGCCAACAAAACGACGATTCCCAACCGAGACTTCGTGCTGCGCTATGGGGTCGCGGGTCGGGCGGTGACCCCCACGCTGCTGCTCGACGGGGACGACACCGGTGGGCACTTCACCCTCATCGTGCAGCCGCCCGACGTCGACGTCGACGCCTTGGTAGGGGCGCGGGAGCTACTGTTCGTGATGGACGTCTCCGGCTCGATGCACGGGGTGCCCCTGTCGATCTGCAAGGTGGTCATGCGCGAGGCGATCATGCGCCTGCGGCCGGTGGACACGTTCAACATCGTCACCTTTGCCGGGCGCACGGGGCTGGCCTTCGACGAGCCGCGGCCGGCCAACGATCACAATGTTCGTGAGGCGCTGGCCTTCGTCAGCGGCCTGCGCGCGGGGGGGAGCACTCAGATCCTCGATGCGGTCGATCTGGCGCTGCGCCGCGACGTGGGGCAGGGGCGGCATCGCTACGTGTTCTTTTTGACCGACGGCTACGTGAGCATCGAGGACGATGTCCACGTGCGTACCCGCCAGTGGGTCGAGCACCTCGCGCGGCGAGGGCAGCGGGCCCGGGTGTTCTCGCTGGGGGTGGGCAGCAGCCCCAACCGCGCCCTGCTGGAGACGCTGGCCGACGCCGGGCGAGGGCTGGCCTCCTATGTGGGCACCCGCGAAGATCCCCGGGCGGTGGTGGGCCGCTACTACGCCAAGATCGATCACCCGATCTGGACCGATCTGAGCATCGACTGGGACGGCGCGGGCATGCGGGTGGCCGATGTGCACCCCGCCGAGCCGCCGGATCTGTTCGCGAGCCGTCCCGTGATCCTGCATGGCCGTTACACCGGGGCGCCGGCGTCGAGCGTCGAGCTTTCGGCCCGCCACGGCAAGACCCGGGTGCGCACCGCCGCCCCGGCGCGGCGGGCCCGGGTGGGGGCCGACGTGGTGCCCACCCTGTGGGCGCGGGCGCGGGTGGCCGACCTCCAGATCCAGCATGCGCTCCACGCCGACGAGCGCTTCGTCGCCGAGATCACCCAGCTGGGGCTCGATCACCGACTGGTGACCCCCTACACGAGCTTCGTGGCCGTCGATCGCACGCGCACCGTGGGCGACGGCGACCCGACGCGGATCGATCAGCCCGTGGAGGGGCCCGAAGGGGTCGATCTAGAGGCGGCGGGGGCTCGGATGGAGCGCCGGATCGCGATGTCGTCCAGCGTGGAATCGTTGGCGTTCGAGGCCGACATGTACGATGCTCCGGCGCCGAGCCCGATGGCGGCCGACGAGGCGGACTACGCATATCGACGAAGGGCCGCAGCAGGAGGCTGTGCGCACTGCGGGGGGGGCCGGCGTGACCGCGACCTGGCCACGCTGCTGCTGCCGCTGGGGCTCTTGGGGCTGCGTCGCCGACGGCGGCGATCCACCGACGCGCCGAAGGGATGAAGGCCAGGCCAGGCCACCATCGTAGAGCCGTGGTGAACGTCGGCGGGGGCCGGCGTTCACTCGATGCGGTGCGTTGCCAGCCAGGCGTCGATCTCACCCAGATCGACCTCGGCCTCCCCGGGGCCTTCGGTCTTGGGCCGATCGTCCCGGGCCTGCTCGGCCAGCGCGCGCGCTCGTGCCCGCTGCCGCCGGTCGCTCCACAGCGCTCGAGCGAGCACGAAGCGGGCCTCGGCGAGCAACTCGGGCGGCATGGTGGCTGCCTCGCGCAGCGCAACGGCCCGTTCGGCGGGAGCACGGGCGGCCTGGGGGTCCCCCTTGGCGAGCGCCGTGATGGCCAGCCCGATCAGCGGATCGGCGAGCAGCGGGTGGGGAGGGGAAGCGGCGCCCACCACCGTCTCCAGGATCCTCCGTGCTCGTTGATAGAAGGTCTTCGCGTCGTCGTACTTGCCCAGCAGACGATGGACATGGCCTAGACCGACCAGGCTCTTGGCCACGCTCGGATGGTCGGCACCAAGCGCCGTCTCGAAGATCCGCAGCGCTTGCTCTTGATAGTGCTTCGCGTCTTCGTACAGTCCTCGATATCGGTACGTAATGCCCAGGTTTTCCAGGATCATGGCATAGCGGGGATGGTCGGCGCCGAGCGCTTTTTCGACGATCTCCCGCGCGCGCTCGTAGTACCGCCGGGCCTCGTCGTACTCCCCACGGATCCCATGCTCGGTCCCCAGGTTGGTCAGGGTCCCGGCCACCCGGGGATGGTTGGCGCCGTACGCCTTCTCCTTCAGCCGCAGCGCCCGCTCATGATGCTGCTGCGCGTCCTCGTGCTCTCCCTGCCGACTGCGCACGATCGCCAAGTTGGACAGGAGCATGATCGACTTGGGATGTCCGGTCCCCTTGGCCTTGTCCCAGATCGCGAGCGCTCGCTCATAGTAGTCCCTCGCGTCCTCATATTCACCGCGAGCGCTCGCGATCATCCCCAGGGAGTTCAGGCTCTCGACCCACTGATCCGGATCACCGCCGCTGCGGGCCAGCGGTAGGGCCGTCATCTCGCCCCACCGCTGGCCCTCGTCATACCGCGCGAGCTGGTAGCCCACGACGAAGGCCAGCCACTGGGCCGTGTCGAGGACGATCCGGTCGTGGTGGTGCTCGAGCGCCTGGACATAGGCCCGCCGAAGATCCTGCTCGGCTTGGGTGTACTCGCCGCTCCTGCTCCGCAGCACTCCCCGCCAGTAGTGAGCCTCGGCGAGCAACGGCGGATAGTCGAGCGCCTCGGCGCGTCGGACCACCGGCTCGAGGGCCTCGAGGGCCTCGGCATTTCGGCTGGCCTCGACCATCGGGGAGATCTCGGCCAGGCGCTCGCGCAAGAGATCGACCTGCGCGGCCACGACGGGATCCTCGGGTGGGGGCATGCGCTGGTCCTGCTGCTCCAGCCACCCGAGATCATCACAGCGGATCAGTGGGGGCAGGCCGGCGACGACCTCGATGGCGTTGTCGACGGGTGCCGGCTGGGTCTTCGCCAAGATCTCGATCGACGCGCGTAGCGACGTGCGACGCTCTTCGAGGCACCGCATGCGCAGGCGCATCGCCGCTTCGGATTGCTCGCGGCGCACCACCGTCGCCTCGCAGACCTCGGTGTGCTGGTCCACCCAGGCGTCGGCGTAGGCGTCGAGCCGAGGCTCGACCCGTTCCCAGGTCTCGGGCCCATAGGGCCGCGCGGTGCCGAGGATCGCGGCCTCGACCGCCTGACGGCGGGCATCGTCCCAGATCCCATCGAGCCGGTCGCGAGCGCCGGTACAGCGCTGCTCCACGTCGGCTCGATAGGTCTGCCCGAGCCCGACGAGCCCCAGGCCGAGCGCCAGGCTGCCGCCCAGGGCCAGCCATCGACCGCGGCGCGGAACCAACAGTTGCCGAAGCTGCTCGACCAAGGCCTCCATCGAGGGCCATCGGTTGTGCGGGTCGGCGGCCAGGCCCCGCAGCACGATGCTGCGTAGTCGGGCAGGGGCGAGGCGATCCTTGGGGGCCAGCCGGATCCTCCCCTCGAGGATCGACGCCCCGAGGGCCTTCATCGTGGTCCCCGGGTAGGGGCGCTCACCATAGACCGCCTCGTAGAGCGCCACGCAGAAGCTGAATTGGTCGCTGCGAGCGTCGACGGGCTCGGCTCGGATCTGCTCGGGAGACATGTACGCCGGTGTCCCTACGAGCGTGCCCGGGCGCGTGAGCGAACAGGACAGGTCCGTGGCCGAGCGCTCGGGCGAGGCCGCCTCGGCCGGTGTCTGCTCCCCGCGCGAGGACCCCAGAGCATCGAGGGGGGAATCGAGGGGGCTCTCCACGGCTCGGGCGAGGCCGAAGTCCAGAAGCTTCACCGTGCCATCGTCGCGACGCATGATGTTGTGCGGCTTGAGATCGCGATGGACCAGGCCCGCGAGGTGGACGGCCGCGAGCCCCTCGCCGGCCTGAACGAAGGCCTCGAGCACGGCGCGCCAGCCCGGACCCGCGGAATCAGCGCGTAGCCACTGGCCGAGGTCTTGGCCGCGGATGAACTCCATGGCCAAGAACAGCTCACCGTTGGCCTCTCCGACCTCGTGCACGGTCACCACGTGAGGGTGAGACAGCCGGGCCAGCGCTTGGGCCTCGCGCACGAACCGAGCGCGGTCCCGCTCATCGGGCAGCTCATCGCGTCGCAGGACCTTGACGGCGACCTTGCGGTCGAGCCGCTCGTCGTATGCGGCATAGACCGTGCCCATGCCGCCGCGGCCGACCGGCTCGAGCATCGTGAATCTGGTCATGCGATCGACACAAGGGGGACTGCCCCGCTTTCGCTGCATGATCGGAGCCGCGATGTCCCGAGCGTGGTCCAGGGGCGATCCTCCCGGGTTCTCGGTGCTGCGCGATTTTCGCGTACACGCGCCGGAAAGGACCAGACTGTCGCTCATGGGGGGAGGAAGCATGACGTCGGTCGAAGTGGACGAGATCTTGCGATCGCATCGTCGCGTCACCGGGTCGCGAACCGATCACAAGCTCGTCGAGCATCATGGCAGTCACCATAGGACCGCCGGGCTATTCAGCATGGAGCGAAATTGTCCCCACGGCGGGCAATGCTCGCGCCCGCTGGCGATGCGTGCCGTCGACCGTGAGCGCCATTCTCGTGGCCCGCGCTTACTCGACGTGGTGCGCGGCGAGCCAAGCGTCGACGTGGTCGAGGTCGAGGTCGGACTCGCTGTGACCTTCGGCGGCGGCCAGCGCCGCTCGGGCTTGCTCGGCCAGCGTGCGCGCTCGCCTCCGTTCGTCCGGCCCGCTCCACAGGGCCGAAGCGAGCGCGAATCGGGCCTCGGCCAGGTGTTCGGGGGCCACCGGGGCCGCCTCGCGGATCGAGACGGCCCGCGTTTCATGGGCACGAGCCGCCTCGGGATCCCCATGGTGGAGCGCCACCCAGGTCAGCCCGACCAGCGCGTGGGCCACATCGGGATGGTCGACCCCTCGCGCCTGCTCGGACAGTCTCAGCGCTTGTTCGTAGTACCCCTTGGCGTGCTCAACCTCCCCTTGATGAAAAAGGACCCGGCCCAGTTGGTTCAGGGTGCTCGCCACATGGGGGTGCTCGGCACCGACCGCTCGTTCTAGCGTCTGTCGAGCTCGCTCGTAGTACTTCTTGGCCTCGTCGTACTGCCCGCGGCGAAAGTGCACGTGTCCCAGGTTGGCCAGGCTATAGGCCACGTGGGGATGATCGGGGCCCGACGCCTGCTCCCAGATCTCCAGCGCTCGTCGATGGTACCCCTCGGCCTGGTCGGGCTGCCCTCCCCGAGCCAGCATGTCTCCCAGGTTGTTCAAGCTGAAGGCCACCTGGGGGTGCTCGGCACCGAGCATCCTGCGCTGTATGGCCAATACTCGTTCATAGTATTCCCGGGCCTTGTCGTGGTCCCCCTGGTTGGACGCCACGATCGCCAGGTTGGCGAGGCTGTTGGCCACGACGGGATGGTCGACCCCCAGCACCTCCCGGCGTAGTGCCAGTGCCTGTTCGTAGTATCCCTTGGCCTGGTCGTGCTTGCCTTGGCTGGAGTACACCGTCCCCAGGCTGCTCAGGCTGTGAGCCCGCTCGAGTGGTTCGTTGATG
Source organism: Myxococcota bacterium (assembly GCA_039194325.1). GTDB lineage: Bacteria > Myxococcota_A > Polyangia > Nannocystales > Nannocystaceae > Paraliomyxa. The sequence goes on along the minus strand of JBCCWC010000090.1, from coordinate 12,006 downwards.
CGCTCGGCCATGGGCAGAGCCACCGTCTGGCCCCACTGCAGGCCCTCGGCATGCCGCGTCAGCTGATAGCCCACGACGAAGGTCAGCTCCTGGGCCGCGTCGAGGGCGACCGGGTCGTGGTCGTGCGCGACCGCCAGCGCATGGGCCTGCCGTAGGTCCTGCTCGGCCTCGGCGTGCAGGCCATGGCGGCTTCGCAGCCGGCCTCGCCAAACAAGGGCCTCGGCGAGCAGCGGCGGGTAGCCCAGCGGCTCGGCCCATTGCACCACGTCCTCGATCTCCTCCAGGGTCTGTGCATACCGGCCGGCCTTGCGCATCGCGGCGATGTCCGCCAGCCGCTCCCGCAGAGCCTCGACCTCGGCGGCCACGTGTGGGTCCTCGGGCGGGGGCACGCGTTGGTCGTGCTGCTCGAGCCAGTGCAGATCGTCGCAGCGGCTCAAGGGGGGAAGATCGGCGACCAGATCGACGGCGTGGTTGACCGTCTCGGCGCTGGCCTCCGCGAGCACGTCGACCGCCGCGCGCAGGGATGTGCGCCGCCTATCCAGGCATCGCATGCGCAGCCTCATGGCCTCATCCGATTGCTCGTGGCGGATCGCCGTGGCCTCGCACGTCTGCGTGTGCTTTTTGACCCAGTCGCCCGCGTAGGCGTTCAGCTGGGTCTGCACGCGCTCCCAGGTGCCGGGGGCGTAGGACAGCGCGGTGCCCAAGATGGCGGCCGCGACCGTCTGCTGGCGCGCATCGTCCCAGATCCCGTCGAGTTGGGCGCGGGCCCCCGTGCAGCGTTGCCCCACGCCGACCCAGTAGGCTTGCCCGACCCCGAGCAGTCCCAATCCGAGCGCCGCGGCGGCGCTGCGGGCCAGCCATCGTCCCCGGCGTCGCGCGGCTAGCCGCTGCAGCTGCCCGAGCAAGGCCTCCATCGAGGGCCACCGCGCCTCGGGCTCGGCGGCCAGGCCCCGCAGCAGCACCGTGCGCAGTCGGGCGGTCACGGGGTTGCCCTTGGGCGCGGGCCGGATCCGTCCCTTGAGGATCGAGGCCTGCAGGGCGTCCATCGTTTGGCCGCCGTAGGGGCGCTCGCCGTGGAGCGCCTCGTAGAGGGCCACGCAGAAACTGAACTGGTCGCTGCGGGCGTCGGCGGGCTCGCCGCGCAGCTGCTCGGGAGACATATAGGCCGGTGTACCGAGCACCGTCCCCGGACGGGTGAGCGAGCTGGACAAGCCTGTGCCCGCGATCGAGTTCGTGCCCGCGATCGAGTTCGTGCCGGTGCTCGTGCCCAAGGCCGAGCTCGCGTTCATATCGAGGGACGGAGCGAATTCGTCGCTGGCGGCCCGGGCCAAGCCGAAATCCAGCAGCTTCACCAGGCCATCGTCGCGGCGCATGATGTTGTGGGGCTTGAGGTCGCGGTGGACCAGCCCGGCGTGATGGACGGCGGCGAGCCCCCGGCCGGCCTGAACGAAGGCATCGAGCACGGCGCGCCAGCTCGGCCCGGTGCGGATCCACTGGCCGATGGTCTGCCCGTGGATGAATTCCATGGCCAAGAACAGCTCCCCGTCGGCCTCTCCGACCTCGTGCACGGTCACCACATGGGGGTGAGACAGACGGGCGAGCGCCCGGGCCTCGCGCTGGAACCGCACCCGGTCCAGCTCGTCGGGCAGCTCGTCGGGCCGCAGGACCTTGACGGCGACCTTGCGGTCGAGCTGCTCGTCGTACGCGGCGTAGACCGTGCCCATGCCTCCGTGGCCGATCGACTCGAGCACGGTGAATCGGGCGATCCGCGTGGCGGGGGAGCGACCGGCAAACAGCCGCTGATTGACCTTGGCCGCGATGTAGCGATCGGTGTGGCCGTCGTCGAGCTCTGGAGAACGGTCGGGGTGACTGGACGCCGCGCTCGCGTCACCGCGGATCCCGTGTTCACGGGAGGGAGGGCGATGGGGGTCATCGCGTCTCGAAGCGGTCGCCTCTTCCATCGACGTCTCATGCTACCGCGTGACGGGGCACGTTCACTCCCGCGATGTTTCCCCGCCACGTTTCCGTGGCGTTGGGCCCGGCCGACTGATCGTTTCAAAATCGCGCGGACGGCTTTACGCCGCCTCGCGCCGCGTTGGTCCGAAATCGCGCGGATGGCCGACTCTGCCTCGCGCCGCCCGACTCGTGCATGCAGGCCGAGCGCCGCCCATTTGCTCAGCACGCTCAGGGGCGTCATCGTGCCTAAGATCCACGGCTCGCCGGCGATTTCAGGCCGCGCTGAGTACGAGGCCACGACAGCTCGGCCTGGAACTCCACCCCAACTAGACCCGGCCGATTCGGCTCGGCAAGTTTGCTGCGCGAAATCACCGGGAACGATGTGAATGGTCTGATCGACGGAAGATCGCGCCACGAAGCCGATCGAAGATCGGAACCTAGGCGCACAAGATCGTAGCTTCGCAGCAGCGAAGCCCGGCGATCGCATGCCAGCATGGGTGGCGGCGATGGCCATGGTCGTCAATATGGAGCTCACCAACCTCGCGGCTAGCGGTGACTACCCCGGCGCCTTCGAGGTCGGCTCACCCCCGCAGCAGGTCAACCTACTCCTCGACACCGGCAGCAGCGCCCTGGGTAGCGAGCCGTAGCACGCGATACCCGGTCACTAACGATCCACACCTTCGCGTCGTGATCGTACGCGCCATGAGGGGCGATCGTCCCGTCCGCGCCTTATTGAGCACCGACCCCGCTGCTCAACTCTCGCGGCGGGCCGTCCGAGTTTTTGATCGTCTCCATAGTTGCGTGAACTTTGGTTACGCGAACTCTGGTTACGCGAACTTTGAGCCTCCTTCGCAAGAGCGGCCCAGGTGAGCAATGACTCGACTTTTGGCCGTCTCATTACGGCGAAATTGCGTCAGAGTTAGTGGTGTTTGACCATCCTTGCGGCAAAGTCGACGGACAATTTTCCTAGGTTTACCCATGCTGACTATTGTTGACCGGTGACTTTCATCCTGTTACACGGAAGGGGTGAATGCAGAAATACCTTCACTCGGAACCCCTCGCGCCGTCGCTCAATACTATGGATTTCCACTCGATAAATACGACGGAACAGGACAAAAGATCGCCATCTTGGATCTCAATGGGACGTTCAACAGGACGATGCTGCTTCAGAACCTGAACCGCCTAGGCGTACAGTTTGACGATGCCAACTTGCTGCACAAGACGGCGGGGGCGCCGCCCGTTAGTTCAGGATTTGGTGAAACTCAGGAGGACGTGGAGGTGGTCGCATCCGTGTGTCCTGGCGCTACGATAACCGTATACACGGGCGACTATGTTGATATCGTTACCAGTGCAACTAAGGATGGGAACCTTGTCATCACATCCTCTTGGACATGGGGTAATGACTACGATGCCAAAGAGAGCGCTCCCGATTTTTTCAAGGACCTCAACTTGGCGATTAAAGAAGCGGCGAAAAAAGGCGTAATCTTGTGTTGCGCTGCGGGCGACGGCAGTTCTAGTAATTGTCGCAATTCGTCGAGCGCCGCGGTACCTGCGCCTGACTGGAGGGCCCACGTCAACTACCCGAGTTCGCACCCCAAAGTGCTTGCGGTAGGCGGGACCATGAAGATCTTGAACGATCTCAAGCAGGCGGAGGAGGTTGTATGGAACAACTCTAATATACAGCAAGGAGCCACGGGTGGCGGTGTGAGTCCCGTGTTTCAGGTTCCCTCCTACCAGCAATCACCTGAGTTCGAGATTCAGTCGGCAAATCCAGACGGTAGGATAGGTCGAGTCATCCCCGACGTCGCAGCTTTCGCCGCGTATGATGACTACGTGCTCGAAGAATACGGACGACGGCAGCTCAATGGTGGCACGAGCGCGGCGACCCCCTTGTGGGCCAGTTTGCTGGTGCTCGTCAACCAGGCTCGACACGAGGCCGGGAAGGGCCCGATCAAGGATCTCCACAAGGTGCTCTACTCACTGAGTTCGGGCTTCCATGACATCGTCCGCGGCAATAACCGTCCACAGCCAAACTATCCCGGCTATGACGCAAAACCAGGATTCGACGCTTGTACGGGCCTCGGATCACCCATCGCGCCGCTGCTCGTGCCGGCGCTCGTTGTGGCCGACTGAGCTCCGGTGCTCGCAGTCGCCGAAGCACCGATGGTCGGTGTGATGAAGTAGGGCGCGGCGGAGTATCGTCAAGCACGCGAGTCCGCGGCGCGCCCGGGCCTCGCGCTGGAACTGGACCCGGTCCAGCTCGTCCTGCCGCCAGACCTTGACGGCGGCCTTGCGATCGAGCGGCTCGTCGTCGCTGCCGCGTGACCGGGAACGTTCACTCCCTCGACATTTCCCCGCCACGTTTCCGTTGCGTTGGGCCCGGCCGACTGAGCGTTGCAAGATCGCGCGGACGGCTTTACGCCGCCTCGCGCCGCCCGACCAGCGCATGCACGCCGAGCGCCGCCCATCCGCCCATCAAGCTCAGCCCGCCCAGGGGCGTCACCGCGCCCAGGATCCGTGGCCCGCCGAGCACCATGGCGTACAGCGTGCCGCTGAACACGAGGATCCCCAGGGTCAAAAGGGCGGTGGCCACCGCCAGGGCCCGCCCCGACGTGCGGGCGGCCAGGCCGATCGCCACCAGCAACACCGCGTGGACTTGCTGGTAGTGCGCCCCGGTCTGCCAGATCTCCAGGTCGCGCTCCGAGACCGCGCCGCGCAGGGCGTGGGCCCCGAACGCGCCCGCGATCACGCCGATCAGGCCGAGCACCGCCCCGGCGGCCAGGGCTCGCCGGGCCAGCGGTGAGGACGAGCTCACGGGGCGCCTCCCTGGGCCAGCCGGGATCGCTCGGTGTCGAGCTGTAGCCGCAGCCAGCGGGCAAAGTCTTCCTCGGCACCGTCGTCCCGCACCACCCGGTAGCGCACCATGCTGGAGAAGGACGCCGACGCGATCTCCTCGACGAAGGTGTCCAGATCGTCGATGTCCGCCCCCAAGTACTCCCACTTGGTCCGGAGCATGTCGGCGAACTGGGGCCCGGTGTATTCCTTGCGCTTGGGCTTGCGCTTGGACCCCATCCGCTTGGGCTTGGGCTTGCCCTTGCGCGGCTTGGGCTTGGCCACCGCCTTGCGCGGGGGCGCCACAAAGCGCAGCTCGGAGGTCTCCACGATCCGCAGGGCATCGAGGATCGCCAGGCGACGGGCGTGCTCTTGCGCCTGGCGTAGCTCCTCGGGATCGGCGGGCGGGATCGGGCGCCCCTCGCGCTCGGCGAGGCGGGCCTCGTACCAGTGCCGAGCCAGCAGCGACTCCTCCTTGGAGAGCACCACGCGATCGGGTGGCTCGTCGGTGCGCTCGGGCGCGGCGATCCGGGCGATGAACTCCCGAGCGCTGCGGACCCCGGTGGGATCACGCTCGAGCAGCAGTTGGAGCTTGTCGGCGGTGGCCTCCCCGTTGCGCTCGATGTCGTCGTGGACGAACACGTGCCGGCTGCGGCGGACCTTCTCGATGAGGGCCTCGATCTTGGCCTGCTCGGACATCTCCTGGCCCAGCTGGGGCGTGCTCAGGCCGCGCGCCTCCTCGTCGGCGTCGAGGATCCGAGGGTTGGGCGAGCCACAGCCCAGCGCCAGTCCACAAAGCCCCAGGGCACCCACTACCCGGGCCACCGAGCGACCCGAGGATCGGGCGACCGACCCGGCCAGTGTATGGGCTAGCGCATGGGCCAGAGTACCGGCCAGCGCACTGGGCGTAGCCATCCGGCGCACCCTCCGCAAGGGGGCGGTGGCGCGGGGTTCGAACATCCGTTACTAGGCTAGCATCGCGCACCACGATCCACACCCGCAGGACTTGTGGGAAGCGCGGGCCGCCCGTGACCCCGCGCTCACTCCCCTGGCCGAGCGAATGCGACCGCGCACGTTGGAGGAGATCGTGGGCCAGTCGCACTTGCTGGGCCCCGGCCGGCTGCTGCGGCGGCTGATCGAGACCGGGCGGCTACCCAGCATGATCCTGTGGGGGCCTCCTGGCACCGGCAAGACGACCCTCGCGCGCCTGCTGGCCGGCCGGCACGGGGCGGCCTTCGAGGTGTTGTCGGCCGTGAGCGCGGGGGTCCGTGACATCCGTGCGGTGGTCGAGCGGGCCCGCGACCGACGACGCCACGAGTCCCGGGCCACGCTGTTGTTCGTCGACGAGATCCACCGATTCAACAAGGCCCAGCAAGATGCACTGTTGCCTCACGTGGAGGCGGGGGTCTGCCGCCTGGTCGGGGCGACCACCGAAAATCCCAGCTTCGAGGTCAACGCGGCCCTGCTGTCACGCGCCCGTGTCTTCCAGCTGCGCCCGCTGGCGATCGAGGCCCAGGTCACCCTGATGCGTCGGGCCCTGGTCGACGAGCGGGGGCTGGGACGGCCCCAGATCGAGGTCGACGACGGGCTTTTGGCCGCGATCGCACACACGGCCAGCGGCGACGCTCGCCGGGCGCTCGGTGCCCTGGAGGCGGTGGTGGATCTGCTGCCGGACGGACAGACCCAGCTCACCCGAGCGCTGGCCTCCGAGGCGCTGGGAGGGCAGCCGCTGCGCTACGACAAGGACGGCGAGGAGCACTACACGGTGGTGTCCGCGTTCATCAAGAGCATGCGGGGAAGCGACGCCGACGCGGCGGTGTACTGGCTGGCCCGCATGCTCGAGGCCGGCGAAGATCCGCGGTTCGTCGCCCGCCGGATCGTGATCTTCGCCAGCGAAGACGTGGGCAACGCCGATCCGCAGGCGCTCGTTGTGGCTCGGGCCGCGGCCGAGGCCGCGCACATGGTGGGGATGCCCGAAGCGGTGCTGTGCCTGTCGCAGGCGACCACCTACATGGCGCTCGCACCCAAGAGCAACACCGCGCTGACGGCCTACGCGGCCGCGCGCAAGGCCGTGCGGCAGTTTGGCGCGCTGCCGGTGCCGCGGGTGGTGCGCAATGCGGTGACCGACTTGATGAAGGACATGCGCTACGGGGTGGGGTACCGCTATCCCCACGACCTCGAGGGGGGCGTAGATCGAGAGCACGAAAGCTATCTGCCCGAGGCGATCGTGCGTCGGCGGGCGGCCGCGCCCTATGAGCCCTTCGTACGGCCCAGCGATCGCGGGTGGGAAGGGCGGGCGGCGGCCCAGCTGCGGGCGCGTCGTTCGGGGGCGATGGGAGCGACGGATCCGGCCGCACTGGTCGTCGACGTCCAGAGGCCATCCGGTACGGAATCGCCGGACGCCACGTCCAGCGATGAGTCCGGCTGCAAGTCCGGCCCTCGACCGACGCCCGAACAGAGCGAAGACTAACCGTTTGGTCCGGGTTCGGAGGTTCTGGTCCCGAACCTGGTCCGCCCACGCAACAACGAGCGTTCCGTATGCGCGGACGGTGAACGTCCTAGTCTTGGGGCACCGGGGCCTCGCCGGATCGCTCGCGGCGGATCTGCTCGGCGCGACGACGCATGCGCTCCTTGAGCCGGCGTTGACGCTTGCGGCGGAGCATCTTGAGGGTGCGGCGGTTGTCTCCCTTGCCCATAGGCGAGCGTTTTTCGCCGATGGCCCCGGGGAGATCAAGCCCCGTGGCGACATCGGGGTCCTGCCCCGTACGATCCCCTCCGATGGTGCGCTTGAGCGTCAACGTCAACAAGGTCGCGACCCTGCGGAACTCCCGCATTCCTCCCGACCAGCAGGGGCAGGGCCAGGGGCAGGGCCAGGGCCACGGCCACGGCCACGGAGTCGGTGTGCCCAGCATGGCCCGGGCGATCGAGGTCTGCCTGGCGGCGGGTGTCCCAGGGATCACCCTCCATCCTCGCGCCGACCAGCGACACGTGACCCCCGCCGACGTGCGGATCGCCGCGCGCCTTTGCGATCCGGTGCGAGACCGGGTCGAGCTGAACATCGAGGGCGATCCGCGGCCCGACTTGCTCGCGCTCGTGCACGAGATCCGGCCGCATCAGCTCACCCTGGTGCCCGTCCGGCCGGGCGAGATCACCAGCGAGGCGGGGTGGCCCAGCGACACGCCCAAGGCGGCGCTGGCCGAGGTGATCGCTCGAGCCCGGGACGCGGGGATCCGAGTCTCATTGTTCGTCGAGGCGGTCCCGGCCGCGATCCGTTGGGCCGCGCAGATGGGGGCGGACCGTGTCGAGCTCTACACCGAGCCCTTTGCCGCTGCGTTCGGGCGCGGAGCCGACCAGGCGCAGCGAGCGTTCGAGCCCTACGTGGCCGCCGCCGAGCTCGCGCACCAGCTGGGGCTGGGGGTCAACGCCGGGCACGACCTCGATCTGGACAACCTGCGGCTGTTTCGGACGCTGCCCCATCTGGACGAGGTCTCCATCGGGCACGCGCTCATCGCAGAGGCGGTGTTCTGCGGGTTGGAGACGATCGTGCGACGATACCTCGACGTATTGTCGGGGTGAACCCAGCGGGACGGGCACCCGCGGGGTCGGGGGTGGTCCCGGACCGTCGCGTGGATCCGGGGAGCGGACCGGTATGGGGCCCTGATTCTCGCGTATACCGATGAAGGAGGGACCGTTGCCTGTCGGAACCACGGCGCCGTACGCTTGTTGAATGACCAACAAGATCGTCTCCGTGATCTCGGAGATCGCCGGCGCCGGCCTCACGAATTGGGATGCGCGCCCGTTTCTGGAGAAAGTGGCGGAGATCGTCCCCAGCATCATCTATGTATACAACCAGCAGACTCAGTCCAACGAGTATAGCAACCGTGGCATCGGGGAGTCGCTGGGATACTCGCCGGCCGAGGTGCAGGCGATGGGCGCGGAGCTCATGGCCAGACTCTCCCACCCGGAGGACTTGCCGAAGATCCTCGCCTACTTGGGGGAAATTCGCGCCATGAAGGACGGAGAGGTCGCCATGCTCGAGTATCGCATGCGACGAAAAGAGGGGGGATGGGTCTGGCTGCTGGCATATGACACGGTCTTCGAGCGTGACGACAGCGGTGCCGTCTTGCGTCATGTTGGGGTTGCCACCGACATCACCACGCAAAAGGAGGCCGAGGCGGCGCTCGAGCGGGTCAACGAGGAGCTCTCCGAGATGGCGTACGTCATCACGCACGACATGAAGTCTCCGATCAACAATATCATGGGCCTTTGCTCGATCCTGGAGGGGATGCCCGAGATCCAGGGCGGAGAGGGCGTGGAGTTGGTCTCGATGATCGGGCGCTCTTGTCGGCAGGCGGCGGACAAGATCGAAGAATTCTTTAATGTCATTCAGGCCTCGCGGCTCGAGTCGGAGCTCGTGGATCTCGACTTGGCGCCGGCCGTGGCCCTCGTGCGGGACAAATTCGCGACGATCATCCAGGACAACGACGCGGTCCTCGTGGAGGACTTCGAGCACGCACCCCAGGTGCGGTCCGCGAAGATCCAGCTGCAGAGCATCTTGGAGAATGTGATCGGCAACGCCCTCAAGCATCGCGCGCCGGACCGATCTCCTCATATCATCCTGCGGTCGTCGACGTTGCCCAACGGGATGACCCGTGTCACCGTGCAAGACAACGGGGTGGGAATCGACACAAAAAGGGACGGCAAGCGCATCTTCAAGCTCTTTCAGCGGGTCAACCTGAAGGTACCCGGCAGCGGCGTGGGGCTCTATCTCGTCCATCAGATGATGACGCGCTCCGGTGGCTCGGTGGAGATCCGCGGAGAGCCGGGGAAAGGAGCGACCGTCGAGCTATATTTTGCGGGGCGAGAAACGACCGACGAGGAACGACTCTCGAGCAATGACTAGCGAGGAACGACGAGTGTCTTCGATGAAATACATACTCCTCGTCGACGACAGTGAGATCACCAACCGCGTGCACACCCTGATGTTCCGGAAGGCGGGCTACGACGTTCAGATCGAGACGGCGTACGACGGCCTCGAGGCCCTGGAGATCCTGCGCGCCGGGCTCGAGCAGGGCCAGCCGTGCCCCGATGTCCTGCTGCTAGACCTCAACATGCCTCGCATGAACGGATTCGAGTTTCTGGACGCCTACCAGACCGTCCCCGAGGCGCTGCGCGCCGCGATCGTGATCGTCATGGTGACCAGTTCTCTGCTGCCTCACGACAAGGAGCGCGCTGAGCGTCATCCCGATGTGCAAGCCTTCAAGATCAAGCCGCTCGACGTCGACGGCGTGCACGAGATCAATGCCCTGGTCGAGCAGGGCCCGCGCTGATTGGTACCGTTGGACGGGTGCGGTCCGAGGATCCACGGCTCTTGGCGTCGATCGGATCGGATCGGATCGGATCGATCCGCTCCAATCCGCTCCAATCCGCTCCAATCCGCTCCGCTCCGCTCCGCTTCGATCGATCGGTAAGCCGCATCTCGCGACCAACTCGCTCCCGCATGGATCCGCGATCGCAGGGACATTACATCCAACGCTTCTTCGGAAAGTAAGGCGAACCACTCGCGCTGCATGAGGCCTACGGCCCCCTATTCACTTCATATTTTTTCATCAGTTAGCCCTCCATCGCCCCACTTGAGCGTACGGATGGGACACACGGCCAGCACAACTTTCACGCACTCGCGACGCCAATCGAGCCACGAGCTCCTGCGAACCCAGACGCTCGGATGTTGGCTTGCGCTTGCACTGTCGTTGCCCAGCTGCGGTACGGACGACGACTCGGACATGGACGGACCCGGACCCTTCGCGGGCTCGGGACAAGCGCCCGCCGATGGGGTCGATGACGAGCCCGGTGACGCAGTGGGCGATGATGCGGCGGATGACGGGCCCGGCGACGGGCCCGGCGACGGGCCCGGCGACGGACCTGGTGACGGACCTGGTGACGGACCCGGCGACGATGGGCCCGGCGACGATGGACCCGACAACCCGGTACCGCCGGGCAGCACTCCGGTCGACCACCATGGAGCGCTCCACGTGGCCGACGGCAAGCTGCGCAACGAGAACGGCGAGCCCGTGCAGCTCAAAGGGGTCAGCAGCATGTGGCTCAACTGGGAGGACGACGGCTATGCCGAGAGCCTCACGTCGCTACGGTGGATGCGGGACAACTGGAATCTCTCGCTCATTCGGGCCGCGATGGGGGTCGACGTGGACGGCGCCTATTTCGAGAACCCCGACAAGGCGCTCGGCCAGGTACGCACCATCGTCAACAATGCGATCGAGGCCGGGGTGTACGTGATCATCGACTGGCACGATCACCACGCCGAAGAGCACCAGGCCCAGGCGATCGAATTCTTCCGCATGATGGCCATGGAGTTCGGCGACGTACCCAACGTGCTGTACGAGCCCTACAACGAGCCCTTGCAGGTCTCATGGAGCAATGTGCTCAAGCCCTATCACCAAGCGGTGGTGGGGGCGATCCGCGAGATCGACTCCGACAACGTGATCATCTTGGGCACGCCCAACTGGTCCCAGTTTGTCGATGAAGCGGCCATGGATCCGCTTCAGGGCACGAACTTGATGTATACGCTGCACTTTTACTCGTGCACGCACAACAACAACATCCGCGATCTGGCCGACATCGCCCTGGGCCAGGGCCTCCCCTTGTTCGTGACCGAGTGGGGAGCCAGCCACGCCGACGGGGGACTCGACGGGCTGGTGTGCTTGGATGAAGCCGGGGTGTGGCACGATTGGATGGACCAGCACGACATCAGCTGGGCGGCGTGGAAGTTCGACAACTGCCAGCCCGACTCGACCTGCATGTTCCGCCCGGACACACCGGTCGAAGGCTGGACCGACGAGCACCTGAGCGGCCACGGGCCGTTCGTGCGCGATCGAATGAAGAACTGACCAGGGGGTCGATCCTGGCCATGCCCGATGAGGGGCTCGATGAGGGGCTCGGTGAGGGGCTCGGTGAGGGGCTCGAGCGTGGCCAGCGACCGTCAGCGCCGGTCACGCTCGGTCGAGGGACCCGAGCGTAGCCGCGACCGTCAGGGTCGGTCGCGCTCGGAGGAGGGATCCGGGCGCGGCCCGTCAGAGTCTCGGGCGCCCCCCGGCCGCGCGCGCGGGGCGGGGGGGCGGCAGGGCGTGGGGGGTGGGGCCAAACCGCCCCCGGGGGCGCCCCGCGGCCCCGGGGGCCGGGGGGGGGCGCCCCGCGGGGCGC
>JBCCWC010000089.1:0-52176 GCA_039194325.1 Myxococcota bacterium | reverse complement strand
GGGCCGGGTAGGACCGGACCCCACCAGGTGGCGGGGCCCCGGGCGGTGGTCGAGCTTTTGCGTCATGCGCCGGGCCGGGTGCAGGCCCTTTGGATGGACCGGCGACACGAGGACACCACGCTCGACCAATTGGCCCAGACGGCCGGGGTATCGGTCCAATGGACCTCGGCCCGAACGCTCGCCCAGCGCGCGCCGGCGCTGGAGTCCCAGGGCGTGCTCGCGCACGCAAGGCCGCCGACGCTGCTCGATTTTGAAGACGTACTCGACCGGGCCCTAGCCCCGTTGCCGTCTGGGTCACCCGCCCCATCGCCCGCCCCGACCCCGTCTTCGTCGCCCTCAGAGTCGCCATCGCCACCGGTGGCGGCTAGCCGGCGGATCGTGGTGGCGCTGGACGGTGTGCAAGATCCGCAAAACCTTGGGGCCATCATGCGTACCTGTGAGTTCTTCGGGGTCTTGGCCCTGGTCTGGCCGCGCGATCGGGCCGCGGGGGTGACCCCGGCGGTGGTCCGCGCGTCGGCCGGGGCCTCCGAGCGATTGCCCCTTTGCCGGGTAGTGAACCTTGCGCGGGCCCTGGAGGGGGCCTCGGAGCGTGGGCTGTGGGTGATGGGCACCGTGCCGCAGGGGGGTCAGCCGCTGCCCCGGATGGTGGCCGAGGATCGGATCCCCGAGCCGCTGCTGGTGGTGATGGGGGGCGAGCATGGCGGGCTCCGACGGCTGACTCGGGCCCGATGTGACCTGCTCGTCACGATCCCCGGGCGTGGGGGCGTGGCCTCGCTCAACGTGTCGGCCGCGACCGCGGCCGCCTTGGCCTGCCTGTGGTGATCGAGGCCCGCGAGCGCACCGGAGCGAGCCGGTCGCCCGGTGGGCCCGTGAGGCCACGGGGTCACCGGCAACGGGGTCACCGGGGCAGGGGACAGGGGGCGTCAGGTGATCAGGGCCCAGGGGCGATGGCCCCCGCGGTCCGGGCCACGCGGTTGCTCGACCGCGGCGGGCCTGGCTCGATCTTCGCCCTCCTCACGCCTGCGTACGATTGAACCGGCCTTTGCACCAACGTAACCTTGCGGCTCTCCTCTTGGGCGGCTCTCCTCTTGGAGGGTGAGGACCAGGCCGGGGTCCACCGACCCGGCCGACGGCTCGACCGACGCTCGCGTCATCGCCCTGTTCTTCGTCGGCTCGCCGGCGTTGCGCGCCCGACCCTGGGCAGCTCGCCTCACTCCGCGCCCGCCCTCGCCGACCTCGCCGATTCCCGCTCTTTCTCCTGCGCCGAGACCCGATATGGCCGACCTCCGCTCCGCTCTGCTGGATCACCTCCTCACCGACGACGACACCACCCGGTCGGTGCTGGCCGACGCCCTCGAGGGCACCGAGCTGGCCGCCGCTCGCCTGGCGGCGAAGAACGAGCCGGCGTCGGTCGAGGCGGTCAGCGCGGTGCTGGGGCGGCTGGTCGTCGACGACGCGCCGCAGAGCGATCTGGTCGATGCGGCCAAGGCGGCGGCCCAGCGGGCGCCCCGTGACGGTCAGGGCAACGAGGTGGCGCTGCTGGACGGGACGGTGATCTGGCGGCGCTCGGGCGAGCCCAAGCTGGCCGAGCCCTACTTTCGCCGGGTGCGTCGCAGCGACCCGGGGCACGTGCAGGTGCTGGGGTTCTATCGCGAGCTGTTTTCGGGGGACACGGCGGGCACGCAGCTGATGCAGGTGCTGGTGCAGGCCCGGCGAGCGGCCAAGGAGGACCCCGAGCGCCGCTTCGCCTTGGCCGAAGAAATGGCGGCTTTGGCCGAGCAGCGGCTGGGCAGCACCGATCGCGCGATCGAGGTGTGGCGCTCGGTGATGCGCGAGGACGGCTACGACAAGCGGGCCTCCGAGGCGCTGGAGCGGCTTTACCGTGACAGCGGCAAGTGGACGGCGTTGGTCGACCTGCTCAAGGACGAGCTGGATCGGATCGAGGACGGCCCCGAGGCCAAGGAGGCCCGGATCGCCACGCTCTTGGAGGTGGCGGGCCTTTACCGGGAGCGCCTCAAGCTGGACACGATGGCCCTGGCCACGCTCCAGCGGATCCTCGACATCGACCCGCGCCACGAGCAAAGCCTGCAGGCCCTGGCCGACACCTACGCCTCGGCCGGTCGCTTCAACGATCTGCTGGGGGTGTACGCGCGGCGGATCGACGCGGCCCGCGAGGCGGGGGACGACGAGCGCGCGCGGCAATTGCTGCTCAAGGTGGCCGAGATCTGGCTGGAGAAGCTGGGCAACCCCCAGCGCGCCCTCGCCCCGCTGCGCCAGGTGCTGGAGCTACAGCCGGGCGACGCCGAAGCGCGGGGCCTGCTGGCCCGGATCCACGAGCAGCGCCGCGACTGGCGGGCGCTCATCGCCCTGCGCCGCGAGGAGCTGGCCGAGCGCGAGGGGCAGGACGCGCTGGCCCTGCGGATCGAGCTGGCCAAGCTGGCCGAAGAGCGCCTGGGTCACCGCGGCGAGGCGATCGCGGCCTGGAACGAGGTGCTCGAGCACCACGGCGACGATCCTACCGCGCTCGATGCCCTGGCCCGTCTGTACGAGCGAGAGTCGCGCTGGGCGAGCGCCGCCGAGATCCTCCATCGCACCCTGGCCCACGTCGACCGTGACCGCGCGGTCCCGCTGCTGGTGCGCCTGGGCAACCTCCACTCCGATCGACTCCAGAGCCGCGAGGACGCCACGAAGGTCTGGGCGGAGCTGCTGCGGCTTTCGCCCGGTCACGACAAGGCCACCCGTCGCTTGCGTGACGCCTACGTGGCCACCCAGCGGTGGGACGAGCTGACCACGCTCTACGAGTCGCAGGGGCGGCTGGCCGACGTGGTCGACGTGCTCCAGAGCGCGGCCGACCGGATCGGCGATACCGAGGGCCGGGTGGCGCTCTACCGGCGGGTGGCGATGCTGTGCCACACGCGGTTGGGCCAGCCCGAGCGGGCGCTCAAGGCCCTCGAGCGCACCCTGGCGATCCAGCCCGACAACCTCGAGGTCGCTCGGGAGCTGCTGCCGATCTACCGCGAGCAGCGCAACTGGGCCCGGCTGATGAGCACCTACCAGGTGCTGCTCAAAGCCGCGCAGCAGGACGACGAGCGGCTGGAGCTCATCGCCGCCATGCAGGCGGTGGCCGAGCACAACCTCGCCTCGCCCACGCTCACCCTGCACTGGGCCGCGCAGGCGTATCGCATTCGCTCCGACGACGAGGGCCTGCGCACCACGCTGGAGGCGGCCGCCGAGAAGGCCGACGGGTGGGACGAGCTGACCTCGATCTTCGAGGAGCGGATCGCCGGCGACGGGGTGGCGGACGACGAGCGGCTGATGCTGCTGGACAAACTGGCCGTGATCGCGCGCGACAAGCTCTACAAGCCCGACGACGCCCAGCGTTACTTTCGGCGGATCATCGATCTCGATCCGACCAACGCGGACGCCATGGAGGCGCTCGAGCGGATCTACTCCGGTACCCGCCGCTGGGACGACCTGTCGGAGGTCTACCAGCGTCGCCTGCAGGTCACCGACGACCCGGAGGCCAAGCTGGTCACCCTGCGCGCCCTGGCGAACATCCAAGAGGAGCACCTGGGCGATCTGGACGGGGCCACCCAGACCTACCGCACGATCCTCGAGTACGCGTCGGACGACGCCCCGGCCACCGGGAGCCTGGCGCGGATCTATCGCAACCGGGGGCGCTGGCCCGAGCTGGCCGAGGTGCTCGACAAGCAGCTGGGGATGGCCACGACCGACGCGGCCCGGGTGCCGCTGATGTTCGAGCTGGCCCAGACCCGGGCGGTGCGCCTGCAGCAGTCCGAGCCGGCGGTCGAGGGCTTCTTGGCCGTGATGGAGATCGAGCCCGCCCACCGCGACGCGGTGCAGGCCCTCGAGGATCTGCGCCAGGCCGATCCGGGGGTGAGCCTGGCGGTCAGTCGCGGCCTCTTGCCCTACTATCGCCGCACCGAGGATCGCCAGCGCGAGGCCGAAGCGATGGAGGTGATCATCGCGGCCGAGTCCGAGCCGTCGGCCCGTAAGACTCTATTGGAGCAGCTGGCCGGGATCTACGAGCGCATGGAGGAGCGCCGGGCTGACGCGCTGCGGATCCGACAAGAGCTCTTCTTGGCCGATCCCGCCCACTGGCAGGGTCGACAGACCCTCCAGCGCCTGGGCCAGGAGCTCGAGCGCATGGAGGACGTCTCCGACGCGTACCAGCGAGCGCTGGCGGCCATGGGTAAGGAGGCCGAGCAGGCCGAGTCCGAGGGCCGCACCATGCCCCGCGAGTGGGTCGCCCTGCGTCGCGACTTGCTGCTGGAGCACGCGGCCATGCTGCGCGACGCCCTTGGGCGCCCGGGGCAGGCCGAGCAGGCCTACGCGGTGGTGCTGGAGCAAGACGAGACCCACCAGGGGGCCTACGAGGCCCTGGAGGCCCTGCTGCGGGAGCGGCAGGCCCACGCCGAGCTGGTGGCGCTCTACCGGCGGCGGGTCGACGTGACCTTCAACCAAGGGGAGCAAAAAGAGCTGCTGCTGCGGATGACCGACATCGCCCGCAATGTGCTGGCCGATCGCAGCGCGGCGATCGCCACCGCCGAAGAGCTGCTGGATCTGATCCCCGACGATCTGCCCACGATCGAGCTTCTGGCCGAGATGTACGCCGAGGGCGACCAGTCCCAGGACCACCAAAACCTCGAAGAGATCCTGGGCCGCTGGGCCGAGCAGACCGACGATCCGCCGACCCGCCTGCGCTTGATGGTCCGCCGGGCCGCGCTGCGCATGCAGTTTTTGGGCGATGCCTTCGGCGCGGTGGATCTGCTGGGCCAGGTGCTGGGCGAGGATCCCGACGACGCGCAGGCTCGGCGGCTGCTGGAGGATCTGCTCGACATCGCCGAGGTCCAGCTGCCCGTGTGCGCGCTGCTGGAGCCTATCTATCAGCGGCTGGGCGATCACCAGGGGCGCATTCGGATCCTCCACGTACGCCGGGCGCACGCCGAGCAGGTGGGCTCGGTCGACGAGGCGGTGACCCTGCTCATCGAGATCGCCCGGCTGCGCGAGCAGGAGCTGGGCAGCCCCTCCACCGCCTTCGACGCCATGCGCGAGGCCTTCTCCATGGACGTGCGGCGCCGCGACACCCGGGAGCAGGTGGAGCGCCTGGGCCTCTTGCTCGATCGCGCGGCCGAGCTGGTCGAGGTGTGGCGCGGGGCGCTCTCGGGCGACGCGGTGCTCGACCGGGCCCTGCAGATCGACTTCACCCTACGGATCGCCGAGCTGCTCGACGAGCGGCTGCGCGACCAGGAGGCGGCCCGCCACGCCTACGCCGATCTGCTGGCCCTCGATCCGCCCGACGCGGGGTTGGCCCACCGCGCGGTGCAGGCCCTTTGTCGGCTGCACCTCGAGGCGGGCGACGGGGTCGCGCTCATCGAGGCCAAGCGGGCGCTCTTGCGCTTTGTGGACTCATCCGACGAGCAGGTACGGATCCGGCTGGAGATCGCGGGGATCCAGGAGGAGCTGGGCGATCGGGTGGGCGCGGCCCTGACCTACAGCGAGGTCCTCGACATGGAGGCCGACAACATGCGCTCGCTCGACGCGCTGGAGCGGCTGTTCCTCGAGGAGCAGGAGTGGGAGCGGCTTTGCGAGGTGCTCGAGCACCGGATCGGGGTGACCGTCGACGCCCGCGGGCGCGCGCCCCTTTGGCGGCAAATCGGCGAGATCCAGCGCGATCAACTCGGCGACACCCACCGCGCCATGGCGGCGTTCCAGTCGGTGCTCGACCTCAAGGTGGGCCGCGAGGACACCGCCTACGCCCTTCAGAGCCTGGTCGAGCTCAACGAGACCCTCGAGCGCTGGCCCGACGTAGAAGAGGGCCTGCGGCGCCTGACCGCGCTGGCCGACAACGACGAGGCGCGGGTGGAGCTGCTGTCGCGCACGGCCCACGTGGTGGGCCAGCGGCTTTTGCGAGCGCAGGACTCGCTCGAGCTGCTCAAGCGGGTGCTGGATCTGGCCCCCGGCGACATGGCGGCCCGCGAGGCGGTCGAGGCCTACCTCGAGGACGACGATCACCGCGATCGCGCCATGGGGATCTTGATGCCGCTCTACGAGAGCGAGCAAAACTGGCCCGCACTGCTCGCGCTCGAGGAGCTGCAGGCCCGCAATCAACCCTCGGGGCGGCGGCGCCTGCAGGCGCTGCTGCGGGTGGCCACCACCCAAGAGGAGCGTATAGGCGACCCCGATCGCGCCTTTGCGGTGCTGTGCGACACCATGGCCGAGGCGGCCGATCAGCCCGAGCTCTCGGAGATCCTCGAGAAGGTCGAGCGCCTGGGGGCGCAGGGCGAGCGATCCGAGGCCCTGCTGGCCGCCTACGCGCAGACGGTCGATCACATCCTCGACTCCGACTTGCAGCAGCGGGTGCTGCGGTCGATGGGCGACGTGGCCCTGCACCGGCTGGGGCAGCTGTCGGACGCCCGGGCCGCCTTCGAGCGGATCCTCGAGCTCTCGCCCGGCGACGGCGACGCTACGTGGTCCCTGGAGAGCATCTACCTGCGCCAGGACGACTACGAGCCGCTGACGCAGCTCTTGGTCTCGCAGGCGGATCGGGCCGACGAGGGCGGGGCGCGGGACGAGCTGCTGATCCGCGCGGCCGAGATCCATCGCGTGCAGCTAGGGTCGGCCGAGGACTCGATCCAGCTCTACGAGCGGCTGTCGAGCGAGGCGCTGGAGCGCCCGCAGGTGCAGGACGTGCTCGAGCCGCTCTACGAGACCACCGGTCGCTTCCGCGAGCTGGCCGCCCACCTCAACCGCAAGCTGGGGCGGCTCTCGGGCAAGGACGTGGTCGACACCCACCTGCGGCTGGGGCGACTTTACGGCGAGAAGCTCGACGATCAAGAGGAAGGGATCCGCCACCTGTCCACCGCCCTGCGCCTCGATCCCGACCACGCGGTGGCCACCGAGGAGCTCGGCCGCTACCTCGAGGACGAGTCGATGCGCGTGCGGGTGGCCGAGATGCTCGAGCCGGTGTTCGCCGCGGTGGCCGACTGGAACCGCCTGATCCAGATCCAGGAGATCCGGCTGGCCGACGCGGCCGACGAGGACGAGCGGGTGCAGCTGCTGCTACGGATCGCTCAAATCGAAGAGGAGCAGCTCGAGGATCTCGACAAGGCCTTCGAGAGCTACACCCGGCTGTTCAAGGAGCAGCCCCACGACCGGCGGGTCCGCGATCAGCTGGCGCGCCTGGCCGGCGTGCTGTCGCGGGTGGATCGCTACGCGGAGCTGCTGACCGAGTTCGTCTCCAACGAGGCGGCCGAGGACGACAGCGAGGAGTTGCTCGACGTGGTGCGCGAGGCGGCGGATCTGTGGCTCGGATCGCTGCGCCAGCCGCAGCGCGCGGTCCCGCTGATGCAGCGCCTGTTGACCGTGCGGCCCGACGACACGTCGATCTTCCCCGCCCTCGAGTCGGCCCTGACCCAGGCCGAGATGTGGAAGGAGCTGGGGCAGGCCTACTGGAACGAGGCCGACAACGCCATGGACGAGCGCCGGCAGATCGAGCTTTTGCGCAAGCTGGCGACGCTCTCGCAGGAGATGCTGGAGGATCCGGTCGAGGCGGGGCGCGCCTACCAGCGGATCCTCGAGATCGATCCCGAGCACGACCTGGCCCGCCACCGCCTGGAGCAGATCTACCAGCAGACCGAGCAGTGGCCCGCGCTGGTCGATCTGCTGCGCGACCGGGTGGATCGTACCGACAAGCCCGGGACCCGCAGCGCGCTCAATGCCACGATCGTCGACATTCAAGATCAGTACATCGACGACCCGGATGCGGCGGTGGACACCCTGGAGTTGATGCTGACCGAGATCCTCGATGATCCCGAGGCGGTGCTGCGACTGGAGCGGATCGCCGATCAGCGTCGCGATCTACGGCCGCGGATCCTCGCGGTGCTGCGCCCGATCTACGAGCGGCAGGGCAACGTGCGCCGGATCGTCGAGATCGACGAGTGGCAGCTGTCGCACGCCGAGGATCCGGTCACCCGACACGAGCTCTACCGGGAGATGGCCGCGCTGCTCTTGCGCTCGGTCGACACCCAGGAGGCCGCGTTCCGGGCGCTGTGCCGGGCGCTGTCGGAGCCGGGGCCCGAGGACGCGCTGGAGATCCTCGACGCCGAGTCGATGCAGGTGGCCCAGGCCCTGGGCCTGCGGGAGGCGCTGGCCCAGGCGCTGGTGTCGGCCGCGCGGGGCGAGGCACTGCAAAGCGATCTCGACCGGCGGCTGGTGCTGCTGGTGCGCGCGGGCCAGATCCACTACGAGAGTGAGCAGCCGGGCCAGGCGGTGGAGATCATGCGAGAGGCGCTGACGCTGTCAGACGAGCATGAGCCCGCCCTCGAGCTTATGGATGTGTGTTTGCAGCAGTTGGGCTACCACGAAGAGCTGCGCCAGGTGCTGGCCACCCGGGCGCGGGTGGTCACCGACGATGTGGATCGGGTGGAGCTGCTGCGGCGGCTGGCCACCCTGCTCGAGGACGTGCTGGCCCTGGGCACCGACGCCGAGGTGGTGTGGCGGGAGCTGCTGGACATCGAGCCCAACGATCGCGAGGCGTTGATGCGGCTTTCGGCCGCCTACCAGCGCAATGGGGCGATCCCCGAGCTCATCGAGATCCTGCGGCGCCAGGTCGATGCCACCGAGGACGAGGGCGAGCGGCGTGGGTACCGGATGCACCTGGCCGTCCTCTTTCGCGACGCGCGATCCGATCGGGAGGCCGAGATCGACGTGCTGCGGGAGTTATTGACCGAGGCGCCCGGCGACGACGAGGCGCTGGCTGCCTTGTCGACGGCCCTGGTGGCGCAGGAGCGCTACGGGGAGGCGACCGACGTGCTGACCGAGCGAGCCGAGCTCGCTCCCGACGACGAGCAGCGGGCGGCGCTGGTGCTGGAGGCGGCGCGCCTTTTTGGGGGGCCCCTGGACGACGTGACCTCGGCCCTCGAGCGCTACGAGCAGGCGCTCACCCTGGTCCCTGGCCAAGACGGATCGCTGGTCGATCTGGTGGCGCTGGCCCAGACCGAAGATCACTACGAGGCGGCCGGCACCCTGGTGATGCCCCAGCTCTCGGCGACCGGGCGGTTCGCCGAGCTGGCCCAGGTGCTGACCGCCCGGGCCGACCGGTCGGGCGATCCCGAGGACAAGGCCGATGCCCTGCGGCAGCTGGCCGACGTGCGGCTGCACCGGCTGGACGACGCGGCCGGCTCGCTGGCGTCCTTGGTGGCGCTGGTCGACGTGGTGGAGCCCGAGCAGCTGCCCCCCGTGCTCGAGCCGGCGGGGCACCTGGCGGTGCAGCTTTCGGCGGCCACCGACCACGTGGACAAGCTGGCCCAGCGCAGCGCCCAGGCCGATCGCGACCCGGAGGCCCGGCTGTGCATCGCCTTTTACGCGGCGCGGCTGGCCGAGGACGTCCTGGGCGACAACGACAAGGCGCTGGGCCTTTTGACCCCGCTGCTCGACGAAGGCCTGGGCACCCCGCCGCTGTGCGCGGAGATCGAGCGCCTGGCGCGGGCGGTGCAAGCCTCGGCCGTGGTCGAGCAGGCCTTGCGCGAGGCGGTGCGCCTTTGCGACGACGACGCGGCGCGGGCCGAGCTCCAGGTGCGGCTGGGGCAGGCCCAGCTGGTGCTGGGTGACAGGTCCGGAGCGCTCGAGTCCTACCGTGACGCCTTCGAGGGCGGCGCCGGGGCGGCCGCTATTGCGGGCCTGGAGCAGGTGCTCGGCCACACCGAGGGGCAAGCCCCCGAGGCCTTGCTGGACGCGCTCGACGGCGCCTACCAGAGCACGGGCGACCGGGCCGGGCAGGCGAGGGTGGTGGAGCGACGGCTGGCCCAGACCGATCCCGCCGAGCCCGCCGAGCGCCAGCCGCTGCTGGAGCAGCTGGGCAGCCTGTACGACGAGGGCGGGGGCACCCCGCAGCAGGCCCTCGATGCCTGGGGGCAGCTGCTTGGCGTCGACCCCGAGTCGGCCACCGGCCTCTCTCGCGTGCTGGCCCTGGGTCGCGAGCACGGCCAGCTGTTCCGGGCGGTCGAGCTGATGCTGGCCGCGATCGAGGCGGGGGCGCAAGACGGCCGCATGACCGGTCCGCTGGCCCTGGAGACGGCGACCGTCCTGCTGCGAGAGCTGGGCGAGGGGGGCCGGGCGCTGACCGTGCTCGACCAGATGCTCGAAGACAACCCCGAGCACGCCGAGGCGCTGGAGCGTCGGGTCGAGGCGGCGCGGGCCACCGGGGACGCCCAGATCCTCCACGACGCGCTGGCCCGGCAGGCCGGGGTCCAGGCCAACCCCGACGCCGCGGCGGCCCTGTGGGCCGAGGCGGCGGCCGTGGCCGAGGAAGCGCTGGTCGACCGCGCCCTGGCGATCGCCGATCTCGAGCAAGTGATCGCGCTCGACGAGAGCCACGCCCCGGCGTGGACCAAGCTGCTCGAGCTGTTGACCGCCGCCGGTGAGCACCAAAAGCTCGGCGACGCCCTGTCGCGACGGGTGATGATCGCCGAAGATCCGGACGAGCGTCGGGCGCTGCGTCTGCGCCTGGCCCACGTGCTGATCGATCCCCTCGACCGGGTCGACGACGCGATCATCACCTACCAGGACATGGTGGCCGACGCTCCAGACGACCGGGAGGTCCTGGGCGAGCTTGAGGCGCTGCTGCGCCGCCTGGAGCGCTGGGACGACGTGCGCGAGATCCTTGAGCGCCGCCTCGACGTGGCCGAGGGAGACGAGCGCCTGGCCGTGCTCGGGCAGCTGGCCCAGGTCTCCGAGGAACGGCTCGACGACGCCGGCGACGCGATCGAGCGCCTGCAGCAGATCCTGCTCGAGCAGCCCGGGCACCCCGGGGCGGAGGCCGGGCTCGAACGGCTGCTGACCGCCGAGGAGCGCTTTGCCGAGCTGGGGGAGATCCTCCAGACACGCATGGATCGGCAGCGAGAGGCCGGTGATGCCGATGGCTATCGGCTGACCGCCTCGACCCTGGCCACGCTGCTCGCCGAGCGGCTCGACGACAGCGAGCGGGCTGAGGGGATCCTCGAGCAGTTGCTCGAGGTCGATCCCGCGTATGTGCCCGCGCTGCTGGCACTGGCCGCTGTCCACGACGCGCGGGGCGACGACGACACCATGCGCGTCACCCTGGAGCGCGCCGCGGCGCTCGAGCCCCAGGGAGCGGAGGGGGCCCAGCTGCATCTACGGCTGGCCAAGCTCGTCGAGGAGGACGACCCCGCCCAGCACCGGGTCCACCTCGAGCAGGCGCTGGCGCTGGATCCCGAAAACCGCGACGTGGTCGACATGCTGATGGTCCTGGCCCGTCGGGACGAGCGCTGGGACCAGGTCGCCAACCTGCTGGAACGCTGTGCGGCCCGAGAGTCGGATCCCGAAGCGAACAAGGCGCTGCAGCTGGAGCGGGTCGATCTGCTGCTGGATCCGCTGCGGGACGCCAATACCGCCCTCGAAGTGCTCCAGGCGCTCTACGAGCACCATCCCGAGGACGTCGACGTGATCCGGCGGATCGCCGACGGGCTCTTTTTGGCCGAGCGCTACGAGGAAGCCAAGGGGATGTACGACTGGCTGGTCCAGGTCACCCGCCAGGGCAAGCGCAACAAGATCCTGGGGCACTACCTGACCCGCATGGCCCTCATCGGCCGCCAGGCGGGCGACGACGCGGGGGCGCGCGAGCAATTGCTTGAGGCCTACCGGATCGACACCACCAACGTGGAGACGCTGATGGCCCTGGGGGCGCTGCACGAGCAGCAGGCCCAGTGGAAGGACGCGCTCAAGATCTACCGCACCATGCTCCTGCAAAACGCCGACCAGTCGGGCAAGCTGCAGCGCGGGGACATCTACGCCAACCTGGCGCGTGCCCACCTGGCGCTCGACGAGACGCCCAAGGCTCGCGCGATGCTCCGGCGAGGGCTGGAGGAGGATCCCGATCATCCGGAGCTGGCCGAGCAACTACGATCGATCGGGTGACCGGCGATCGTAGACGGCGATCATCATGAGCGAGTCGGATCACCACTGTGCGGGCGCCTGGATCCTCGTGCCCGAGCTGAGCCTCTATCAGGCGGGTCAGCCCCCAAGAAGCGGCCGCTACGAGATCGAGCTGACCGCACAGCAGGCCCGGTTCTCGGTGGCCTGGCGAGGGGCCGACGACGACGAGCACGCGATCGAGTTCGGCGGCTGCCCCGATGGCGCGCGCCATCGGGCCGATTCCCCCGGGGTGACGCACCTGAGTATCGACGTGGTCGACCCCTACACCCTCGACAGCCGCGCGTTCCGGGGGCAGATCCAGCTCGCCTACGCCCGGCGGCGAGCGAGCGACGACGGCGAGCTACTGTCGGTCGTTCAGGAGGAGCTCTCGGGTCCCGACGGGTCCACGATCCGCAACTTCCAGGTCTATCGCCGGGCTCGGTGAGCGGCGCGGGTTCGGGCCTTCGCTGGCCGCGCGGACGCCCGACCCCCTTGTCTACGGTTGGTGTGTCCGTGTTCGGCTCAGCTCTCCTGGAAGCTCTCGGGCCGCAGATCAAAGCGCTGCAGCCAGCGGTGGATCTGATACGGGTCGCGATTCATCGTGCGCGCGACCGCGTCGGCGTCGCCTTGGTGGGTGGACAGCAGGCGGACCAGCTCGGCCCGCAGCCGTCGGACGTCGTCGGGGTTCTCGGGCAGCCCGTCGTCGCGGTCGAGGATCTCGGCCAGGGCGTCGGCGGTGATCGTGCCGTCTCCGCTGGCGAGCAGGCTGGCGGTGGTCAGCGTCTGGCGTAGCTGTCGGATGTTGAAGGGCCAGGCCCGCATCAGCATGCGGCGAAACGCATTGGAGGTGATCCGTACCGGTCGACCCTCTTTTTGAAGATCGCGAATGACCGCTCGGGTGAGCAGCCCCAGGTCCTCACGGCGGGCGCGAAGCGGGGGCAGCTCGGCCACGAAGCCCGCCAGGCGTGAGTAGAGGTCGGCTCGGAACCCGCCCGCCTTCACCATGCGCGACAGATCGTGCAGCGTGGCGCAGACCAGTCGCACGTCGAAGGTACGGGTGGCCTGCTCGCCCACCCGGGCCGCCCGGCCCTCGGCCAGCGCCGACAGCAGCTTGCCCTGGACCGTAGGCGACAGCTCGCCCAGCTCGTCGAGCATCAGCGTGCCTCCATTGGCCTGTTCGAACAGGCCCGAGCTGTCGTTGCCTCCGAACAGCATCTCCTCGACCCGGTCGTCCGACATGGCCCCGAGGTTGGCCACCACGAACGGACCGGGGCGCTCGCTGACCTGGTGGATCGCGCGGGCCAGGTACTGCTTGCCGGTGCCCGTCTCCCCGCGCAGCACGATCGGAATCGACGAGCGGGCCAGCCGGTGGAGCGTGCGGTGGATGTGGTGCAGGTGGGGATTGCACGTGCCGGTGGGATCGAGCTCGGAGAGCTTGTGGCTGCGCAGCTTCCTCAGGCCCACCTCGCGCACCGTCCAAAAGGAGCGGCCCACCTCGAACACGTCCGAGGGGCGCAGGCGCAATGGGTCGCGCAGCCGCTCCCCGTTGACCAGGGTGCCGTTGCGGCTGCCCATGTCCCGCAGGGCGAAGGCCAGGCCCCCGGTCGCCTCGGACACGTCGAGCTCGGCATGGCGACCGCTCACCCAGCCAAAGGGGATCCCCACCCGCACCTTGGTCTCGCTCTCGCTGACCGACAGGCCGTCGGCCGACTCGTCGCGGCCAAAGGCGACCAAGCGCGCCCCCTCCAGCGGCAGCACGCGCCCGGAGGTCGCGAACTTGTCCTCGGGGGATCCGATACAGATCAGCCAGGCCCAGCGGACGGCGGTCGGCTCCTGGTCCGGCTCGTCTTCCACCAGGGTGTCGGTCAGGTTCTTGTCGGTCATCGGCGGGCGGTGGCCAGGTCGACGGTATGCCTGCCAAAGGGGCGTGACCTACCGGATGCGCGATGGCCGGTTCGCACCCCGTCATGCTAATGAGCGGGCCCCGAGCAGGTCAACGCCAACCCGCCGAAACCGTCTGGGGCGCCGACCAGGAGGGTGAGCGTTCGGGTCCGGGCCGGTGGATGCCACCGGTCGACGCCACCGGGCGCGGCTTTGGCTATGTCCGCGGGCGGCTTCGGGTCTGGCTCACCGCACGCTTGTTCCCAACGCGCAAACGTCCGACGTACGACGCGGGTCGCCGATGTACGGCGTGCGCATCCGACCTACGACGCGAGCGTCCGATGTACGGCACGAAGCGTCCGATCTTCGGCACGATGGACTCGGTGGGCACGTCGAGCAGTAGGGTGCGCGCCTTACTGCTTGACGCAGTCGTCGTCGACCTGGTTGTTGCAGTTGTCGTCGAGCCCGTTGCAGATCTCGGGGCCGGGCTGCACGTTCTGCACGCAGCGGATCCGACCGTTGACGCAGGTGTTGGTGCCGGGCCCACAGACTCCGGCCTTGCCGGTGGAGCACGACTGCTCGGCCATCGGCACGCTGTCTTCGTCGATCTCGCCGTCGCAGTCGTTGTCGACCGTGTCGCAGACCTCGGGCTTGGGCTTGATGATCGGCGCGTCGCACTCGGAGGTCTTGCCGTCGGCCGAGCAGTGCCACTTGCCCTGGGTGCGGCACGCTCCCTGGGCATTGGCAAACTCGCACAGGGCGCCGTCCCGTTCGAAGCCGTTGTCGACGATCCCGTCGCAGTCGTCGTCGATGCTGTTGCAGGCCTCGGCCGTAGGCACGACCTGGCCGATGCACTCGCCCAGGGTGCCGTCGTCGTTGCACGTGCGTCGCCCCGCCTTGCAGGCGCCCCGACCCAGGCTGCCCTCGGCCCCGGTGTAGCAGTCTTCCTCGATCCCGGGCCGGCACTGCTGTCCGCCGCCCCCTTCTTCGAGACGACGTTTTTGCAGCATCTGGTCGGAAGTCGCGCACCCCAGGCCCACCCCGATCCCTAAGGCCAGGCCCAGGCCCAGGCCCCACGGGACCACGGACCGCGGGGCGGACCGCGGGGCCGACCGCGGGGTCGACCGCGGACTCGACCACGGGACAGTGGCCGGGGCGGTAGTTCGCAGGACGGGCCCCAAGGCCCGACGCGAGCGCTCGCGAGCGGCTGCCATGGTCAGAGCATACACCCCTTGCTATGGTCGCCGCACGCGGTGTCGCTGCTCGGCAAGGTCTACCTCGGCGTCTCGTTGGCGTTGTTCTTCATCGGGGTGATCTGGGCCTCGAACACACTCCAGTCCAACTCGGCGTGGGTGGAGATCGTGCTCGCGGTCCCACGGCTCGACCTCATCGAGCCGCTGCCGCGGGTGCGCTACGAGGTCAATCTCGCGGTGCTACTGGGCGGCTGGGTGGTCGCCGCGGGCCTTTTGGCCATCACCGCGATCCGGGCGCCCTTTCGGATCCGTAGCGCGGCCCTGGTGCAACGCAGGGTCCGCGAGCTGGAGCGCGAGGTCCTGGAGCTTCGCACCCTGCCGCTGCGTCAGCAGGAAGAGGACGAGATCTTGGCCGCCGAGGCCCACATCGAGGCGGGCACCAAGAAGGTCATGACCGAGAAACTGGAGCGCGAGCGAGAGCAAAGGCGGCCCGCGGTGCGTGAGCGTGGTGTGGATCGTCTGGGCCCAGGGGGCGACGCGTGACCATCCTCCTGCTGGCGCTTTTGTGCCTCGCGGCTGGGTTCGCGGGGGGGTGGTGGTACGTGGCCCCTCGGCGTCAGGTCACCGAGGCCCTGGCCCGTCGCAGTCGGGTGCTCTACGAGCTGGCCGAGGGCGACGTGGACAACGTGGCCCACGAGCTCGAGCGGGTCGCCGAGGTGGAACCCGGGGACTCGACGGTGTTCTTGGCCTTGGCCGCGCTGGATCGTCGGCGGGGTCGGATCGAGCGAGCCAAGGCGATCCATCGTACCGTCTTGGCCTCGGCCACGCTGCCCGCCGAGCAGCGGGTGGCGGCGCTGGTGGGCCTGGGTCGGGATCTGCTGGCCCAGGGCAACGAGCGGGCCGCGGTGGGGGCCCTCGTGCGCGCGATCAGCCTCGCTCCACGATCGGTGGCCACCCTCGAGTCGCTGGCCAAGGCGCTCGAGCAGGCGGGGGCGTGGGAGCGGGCCGCCGCGGCGTGGGAGCGGCACGAGAAGCTGGTCGAGGGTCGGCGCCGCCGCGAGAGCAAGGTGGGCCGGGGGCATGCCCTCGCCGGCCAGGCCGGGGTGGCGACGGCCGAGGGCGACGACCGCAAGGCTCGCAAGCTGGTCGAGCGCGCCACCGAGCTGGCCCCCGACAGCAGTCACGTATGGACGGCCAAGGCCCGGGTCGAGTCGGCCGCCGGGGATCCCGAGCTGGCCATCGAGGCGTGGCAGCGGGCCTGGGAGGTGCTGCCCGCCGCCGCTCACGTGGTCGTGCCCGAAGCATGGCACTGGGCCTCCGAAGAGGGCCTGGTCGCCGATCTGGTCGAGCGCATGCTCGCCTCGCTGCGGACGACCCGCTCGCCCGAGCTGGTGGTGGCCTTGGCGCCCCTGGCCGCACGGCAGCATCCCGAGCAGGCCGCCGCCGCGCTCGAGCGGGTCGCCGAGGACAGCACCGCGGCCCGGCTGGCCCTGGTGCGGCTGCGGCTCGTGCGAGGCCAGCGAGATGCCGCCCGCGAGGCGGCCATGGGCGAGCCGGCCCCCCCGCGGCTCCTATGCCGGCGCTGTGGGGTTGCCATGGAACGCTTCCGCTTTCGCTGTGCCGCGTGTGGTGCGTGGGATAGCGCGTCGTCCGAGGGCCGGGCCGGCGCCTCGCCTGGGGCGGTTCGGGCTGGGGTCCGACTCGAGGGGCACAGCCCGAGGGCATAGATCGTGGCCGAGCCGACCTCCGATCCCAGTGCGTCACGGACGGGGATGCGCAAGCGCCCCGACAATCTCTTTGGCGCCCTGCGGCGCTTTGGTCGGCTGTGGGGATTTTTAGCCTTCGTGGTCCTGGTGGTGGTCCTGTTTCGCGGGATCGTGCTGCCCTTCGTGTTCGGGCTGTTGGTCGCCTACCTGCTGGCGCCCATCATCGCCCGGATCGAGCGATGGACCGGCCGGGTGCTCGGGATCATCGTCGTCTACCTGGGGATCGTGGGGATCTTGGGGGCGTTCTTCGGCTTCTTGGTGCCGGCGGTCGGGGCCGACCTGGCCAAGCTACGCGACGGCCTGCCTGCGGCCGCGGCCAAGCTCAACGAAGAGTGGCTCCCGCGGGCCTCGGCGTGGGTCGAGGAGACCTTTCACGACTTCATCGCCGAGCAGGACGAGCAGCCCCCGCCGCCGCAGTCCGCCGAGATCGTCATGGTGCCCGACGTCGATGGCACCTGGCGGCTCGATCTGACCGGTGTTCGAGTGCGGGCCGAGCCCCAGTCCGATGGCACCTGGGTGGTGGGGCCGCCCGCGCAGGAATCCTCGACCACCGATCTGGGCGAGGAGCTGCGGGCGCTGTTGGCCAGCCAGGGGACAGAGCTGACCACCCAGCTCGCCTCGGTCGCCCGCACCGTCGTCGCCGGGGTGGCGGGCTTTTTGACCAGCTTTGTCATCACCTTCATGATCGCCGCCTTCATCTTGGTGGACGTGGGGCGGGTCAATCGCTTCGCGCGCTCGCTGGTGCCGCGTTCCTATCGCGAGCAGTTCGAGGAGCTTTGGGCCAGCATGGACCGGGGCTTGGGGGGAGTGATCCGCGGTCAGCTGCTCATCTGCCTGGTCAACGGGGTGCTCACCTTCCTGGGGTTGGTGATCTTCGGCATCAAGTACAGCTTCCTGCTGGCGCTGCTGGCCGGGATGTTCAGCCTGATCCCGATCTTCGGCACGATCATCTCCTCGATCCCCATCGTGGTGATCGCCCTGGTCTCGTCGGGCGAGCCCGGCCTGTCGTATTTCTCGGCGGTGGCCATGCTCGCGTGGATCGCAGGGATCCACCTTTTGGAGGCCAACGTCCTCAACCCCAAGATCATCGGTGACTCGGCCCATATCCACCCGGTGATCGTGATCTTTGCCTTGCTCGCCGGGGAGCACGTCTTCGGGCTGACGGGGGCGCTGTTGGCCATTCCCGTCACCAGCCTGGTCCAGGCCAGCTACCTGCACGCCCGCCGCCACTCGACCGTGTTCGCCCACGTCCCGGAAGACGCCCCCCATGAGTGAAACCCCGCAACGACCTCCGGGCGGACCCGGCTCGCTGTTCTTGTTCGATGCCTACAACTTCGTGTTTCGGGCCTACCACGCCCTGCCCATGCTCAACGCGCCCGACGGCACCCCCGTCAACGCCGTCCACGGGTTCGTGCGCATGGTGCAGGCCACCCGCCGCGACTTTGCCCCGCAAAAGCTGGCCGCGGTCTTCGACGCGGGTGGCGACGGGGGGCGGCGCGAGATGTTCGCGGCGTACAAGGCCAACCGCCCCCCGGCCCCCGAAGATCTGCGGCCGCAGTTTCCTCTGGTGCGGCAGGCCGTGGATGCGCTGAACATCCCGCGGGTCGAGCACCCCGAGTACGAGGCCGATGATGTGATCGCCAGCTATGCCCGGGCGGCCCAGGCCGCCGGCCTGCGGGTGATCATCGTGTCCAGCGACAAGGATCTGATGCAGCTATGCGACGCGGGGGAGGAGGGCCGGCCCCCGATCTACCTGTATGACACCATGAAGAACCGGCTGTCGGGGCCCGCCGAGGTGGAGGCCAAGTTTGGGGTGGGGCCGCAGCGGCTCGGCGATCTGCTGGCGCTGACCGGTGACAGCTCCGACAACGTGCCCGGAGTGCCCGGCATCGGGCCCAAGACCGCGGCGACCCTGCTGACCGAGTATGGCGACCTCGAAGGGGTGCTGGCCGCGGCGCCGACCATCAAGCAAAAGAAGCGTAAAGAGCGGCTGATCGAGCACGCCGAGGACGCTCGGGTGTCGCGCCGGCTGGTGGCCTTGCACGACGAGCTGGCGCTGCCCAAGCCACTGTCGGCGCTCGACGATGCCCCGCCCGACGACGCCGCGCTGCAGGCCTTCTTTGAGCCTATCGGGTTCAAGCTCGTGCTACGGGAGATCGGCGCGGCCGCGGCCGCCCGGCGTGTGCGGCGACAGGCGACGGGGGCCGACGAGGAGATCGGGGCGACCGAGCTGCTGCCCGTCTCGGGCTTTGATGCCGCCGGCGACGCCCACCGGATCTTCTTGACCGGCGACGACGAGGCCTGGGCCGCCTATTGCGACGCGCTGACTCGGGTCGAGCAGCTGAGCGTGCAGGTGGTGCTGTGGGGCGACGATGCGCTGGAGGCCGAGATCGTCGGGGTGGCGCTGGCGGTCCACGGGCTCCCCGAGGGGATGCCGCAGACGCTCCAGCAGCCCGTCTACGTGCCGCTGTCGCATCGGCAGGGCGAGCTACTCGCAGACGGCCGCCAGCGCGATCGCGACGGTGTGCTCGCCGCGCTGCGCCCGGTGCTCGAGGCCGAGACGCCGCCCAAGGTCGTCTACGATCACAAGCGGCAGGCCCAGGCGCTGCACCGGGCAGGGATCACGCTGCGAGGGGTGACCCTCGATCCCATGCTGGTGTCGTATGTGCTCGACCCCGCTCGCTCTTCGCACGGGCTGGACGCGCTGGCCAAGGACGTGCTCGGGCACGTGGTGCGGCCGGCCGACAAGGTGCTGGGCAAGGGGCGCAAGGCGGTCCCGCTGCCCGAGCTGGCGCTCGAGCCCGCTGCCTCGTGGCAGTGTGAGCAGGTCGACGTGACCCGGGGGCTGGGTCGGGCGCTCGGCGATCAGCTGGGCGAGTCGGGCAAGGCGCTGCGCCGGCTGTACGAGCAGGTCGAGATCCCGCTATGCGGGGTGCTCCAGCGCCTCGAGGCGCGGGGGATCGTGCTCGATGGCGACGTGCTGCGCCAGCAGGCCACCGAGCTGGGCCAGCAGATCGCGCAGATCCAGGCCCGGGTGGACCAAGAAGCCGGGTACGCGGTCAACCTCGACTCGCCGATCCAGCTGCGCAAGTTGTTATTCGAAGAGCGGGAGCTGCCGCCCACCCGCAAGACCAAGACCGGCTACAGCACCGACGCTCGGGTGCTCGAGGAGCTCGCGCTGCTCGATCCGATCGTCAAGGAGATCCTCGCCTACCGCAGCCTCACCAAGCTCAAGGGCACCTACCTCGACACCTTTCCCACCCTGGTCAACGCGCGAACGGGGCGGCTCCACACCCGCTTCGATCAGGCGGTGGCGGCCACCGGGCGGCTGTCGAGCAGCAACCCCAACCTGCAGAACATCCCCATTCGCACCGCCGAGGGGCGCCGGATCCGGGAGGCCTTCGTCGCGCCGCCGGGCAAGCACCTGGTGGCGATCGACTACTCGCAGATCGAGCTGCGCGTGCTGGCCCATATGTCCGGCGATCCCAACCTCAGCTCGGCGTTCGTCGACGACGTCGACGTGCACCGGCGGACGGCGGCCGAGGTGTTCGAGGTGGCCGAGGACGCGGTCACCGGCGAGCAGCGGCGGATCGCCAAGGCGGTCAACTTCGGGGTGATCTACGGCCAGACCGCCTTTGGGCTGGCCCAGCAGCTGGGGATCCCGCGCGGCAAGGCGGGCAGCTACATCCGCGCCTATTTCGAAAAGATCCCCGGGGTCGATGCCTATATGAGCGAGCTGGTGGCCCGGGCCAAGGCCCGCGGCTACGCCGAGACGATCCTCGGCCGCAAGCGTCGGATCCCCGAGCTGGCCCGCAAGGGCGCCGCCCGGCAGCACGGCGAGCGAATGGCCCGCAACACCCCCATTCAGGGCAGCGCGGCCGACATCCTCAAGCTGGCCATGATCGCGGTGGACAAGGCGCTGGTCGACGTGCCATGGGCCCGCATGCTGCTGACCGTGCACGATGAGCTGATCTTCGAATGCGACGAAGGTCGAGTGGACGAGCTGGTGGCCCTGGCGCGGCCGCTAATGGAAGGGGCGTTCAAGCTCGAGGTGCCGCTGCGGGTCGACGCCGGGCACGGGCGTACCTGGGCCGAGTGCAAGGGGTGAGCGTCGTGAGCGAGTCCGAGACGCCGCAGTTGTCGATCGATGAAGACGGTGCCGTCGCCCGGCTGACGGCGGCCTCCGTGCCCCCGCCGATCGTCGAGGTTGCCCGGCGCCTCCAGGCCGAGGGGCACGCCGCCGTGCTGGTGGGCGGGGCGGTGCGCGACGTGCTGCTGGGCCTGCCGGCCAGCGACTGGGATCTGGCCAGCTCGGCCACGCCCGACGAGGTGATGGCGTTGTTTCGCCGGACGATCCCCACCGGGGTGCAGCACGGCACGGTCACCGTGCTGGTGCGCGAGGGCGAGACGACGCACCCGGTGGAGATCACCACCTTTCGGGGCGAGGGGGCCTACGCCGACGGGCGTCGACCGCAGAGCGTGACGTTCCATCGCAGCTTGGTCGATGATCTGGCGCGGCGCGACTTCACGATCAACGCGTTCGCCTGGGATCCGGTGGCCCGGCGCTTCTCCGATCCCTTCGCGGGCCTGGCCGATCTGGCGGCGGGGCTCGTGCGGGCGGTGGGGGATCCGCGGCAGCGCTTTGGCGAGGACGGGCTCCGCACCATGCGGGCGGTACGGTTTTGTGCCACGCGGCAGCTGAGTCTCGAGTCTGCCACCGAGGCGGCGATCCCCGGGGCGCTCGACGTGCTGGCCAAGGTCAGCCGTGAGCGCGTGCATGTGGAACTGACCAAGCTGCTCGGCAGCGCCCAGCCTTCGCGAGGGTTGCGGCCCATGTGGCGCACGGGGATCTGGCCCCATGCCGTGGCGGCGCTGCCGAGCGACGAGGACTACCACAGCGCGATCGCGGCGGTCGATGCGATGACCGCCGATCCCACGGTCCGGCTGGCGCGGCTCCTGTGGCCGCTGCGGGACGACGCGGCGCAGATCGAGGCCTGCGTAGACGCACTGCGGCCCAGTCGGGCCGAGCGGACCACAGTGCTGACACTGACCGGTGAGGCCGCCCAGGCGCTCATGCGCGCAGGCAGCCCAGTGGAGATCCGGCGGGCCGTGTCGAGCTTGCGGCGAGAGTTCGTCGACGGTGCGCTGGAGGTGCTGGCGGCCGATGACGAGCGGCGCGTGCAGGTACGGGCGGCGATCGAAGGCGCGGCCCTCTCGGTGGGAGAGCTGGCGATCAAGGGGCGTGACCTGATCGCCGAGCAGATCGTGGCCAAGGGCCCCGCCGTGGGCCAGCGACTGGCAGCGTTGCTCGAGGCCGTGGTGGTCGAGCCGGAGCTCAACACGCGGGAGCACCTGCTGCAAAGAGCGCAGGCGCTGGGGGAGTAAGAGGCCCCGGTGGCCATCCCGAGCAGCAGCTACGCCTCGAAGATCTCGGTTGTGTTCGTGGCCCCCAGTGCGCGATCGAACCAGTGTTGAAGCGTCGTCGGATCGTTGCACGCAACGATGGAGTGGCGCTGCTCCTCGGTGGGATCGAGGCCCTGGCGCTCCAGCAACCTCTCGAGCATGCGCGCCATGCCCTTGGTGCGCCCCTTGGCGAACATCTCGGCATCTCGGCGCTTGAAATAGGGACTGATCGGTTCGTAGCCGAGGGCCTTCATATCATCCTCCCGGATTTCCTCGAGTACGCTCGGGTCGAGGTACGCAAAGAGTACATCCATATAGAGCATACCAAGTTCGTCGCCGCGGTCGACCAGCGGCCGAACGGCCGACCATGCCATTGAGCCCAATCGTCTCGCTTTGGGACCACGCCCATGGGCCACGACCGCAAGGACGGCCAGGGCGGGAACCTCCCGCGCTTGCTCCATCGACAGTGTGTGGGGGATCTGCCGAGGACCGATGACGATGGCACGGATCGAGACATCACCATTGCTCTCGAGAAGGCGCGTCGCCCAACGGGCAACCTCGTCCGAGTCGGTGAGGACCACCAGCGTGGTCGGGCAACGCAGCCGATTGCGGCTCACCACGACGTAGAGTGGCCATGTGAACCGTTTGCGAGGGTTTTCGGAGAGCTGCACCTCGACCACGAACGCTTCGAGGGTCTTTCGGTCCGTCGTTCCCTGAGCCACCATCATCCCATCGGGGAAGTCATCGTTGGGTCCACCCTCACGCACCGCATCGGGCCCGGGACGAAGCTCTAGATCCCCAGGGACGTCGACCCCTACGAAGGCCAGGACCTCTCGCAGCACGCCGCGACCTTCGGTCAACAATCGAATCAGAGATTGGTGCTTGGCCGAGGGCATCGACGCATTCGCTGCCCTCCTCTAATCGCAAGGCCTGTGCCGAAGTCCGGTGTAACGAATTCGTAGACTTACGAAACGTCTGAGTGCGTGTGGCCCACTGGTGGGCCGTCACCCTGCCCACCGGTGGGCCACCTTCGCGCGGAAGTGAGCCGTGGCTCGGGATACGTGACGCGCTGATGGTGGTTCGAACGGTTCCATGTGCGTGGACTCTCGTTCGTCGACCATCGACTACTGCAAGAACCAGGGCGTCGCGGTGGGTCACTGGTGAACATGTGGGACGGTGGGGCGCCGCTCGGTCTGCCGTCGGATCCGCGCGTAGCGGACGATTGCCCCCACGACCAAGGCGATCCCGACTGTGCCCGCGGCAATGGCTCCGTAGCTCAGGCCGCGCGCTCGTCGAATGCGGGTATCGTGGACCATGAGGCTCTCGCCCCGAGGGGCGCGCCGTTGCTGCTGGCCGGCTCCGAGCAGCAGGCCCCCGCTGGTGACCAGCGACGCGATCCCCACGCCCAGCAGCACACCTGCGGTGACATCACGATGCCAGGGCGTCGTCGCGGGGCTCTTGGGGGGGGTCGGCGCGGGTGTGGGTTCGGGAGTGGGGCGCGGGGGAGCTGGCGTGGGGGTTGGCGCGGGGGCGGGCGTGGGCTCGGGTAAGCCGCCACACTCGTCGATCAGCACACGAACATCGGCGGCATCCGACTGGGCGGGATTGCTGTCGAGGTATCGCGCCCAGTGCTCGACCGCTCGATCGCACCGTCCTTGGGCCTGGCGGATGAGCCCCCGCATGTACTCGTAGAACGGCTCGGGGGCGAGCGCCTCGGCCTCGTCGATGGCGTCCCACGCGTCGAGCAGCCGGCCTTGTTCGAAGGCGCGGTCGGCCTCGTCGAGCAGCCGGGCCACCTCGGACTCGGCAGGCACCGGGCCTTGCCGCGCCGCCGTGGAACGCAAGGGCAAGCCCAGGGTCAAGGCCACCACCAGCGCGATCGTTCGAGATGGAGCCATCAGGGATCACGCATCGAGGGGGGCAAGAGGGTCTTGCGCCGACGGGGTGATGCACGGGATGCCGAGCCCGACACCTTGCGGGACCGCGAGCGCGACTCGGCGCGGCGAGCCGTGGTGGGTGTGGTCTGGGCTGGGGCCGGCTCGGTGTCGGGGGCGGGGGTGGTCGGCGCCGATTCGGGTGTCGGTGCTGGGCTTGGGCTCGGGCTCGGGTGGGCCGGACGGGGGTCAGCGGGCTGGGGCTCTTGGGGGGGTGGCGTGGGCTCGGGCTGGGGCTCTTGGGGATGGTGCGTGGGATGGTGCGTGGGCTCGGGTCGATCCGGTGGGGGAGCTGAGGCCTCGGCTGGCGTCGAGGTCGGCCTCGGCGCGGGATCCGAGGGCGGCGTTGGCTCCTGGGCGCCGCTCATGCTCCATACCGCCAGCCCCGTGACCGTGGCGGTGACCGCCACCAGCAGCGCGCTGCGGCGCGGGGTCGAGATCGAGGTCGAAGCCGCCGCCGAGCCCAGCGCGATCGTCTCCGCCGTGTCCGAAGCCCGACGGCGTGGCCCGGTGTCTCTATTGGGAAGGCCCGTGGCGGGGGGGTCGTCGCCGACCGGGAGGGTCGCCGGGCCCAGCCAGCGCTCGAGAACCTCGGCGCGGGCGGCGGCCGACAGCACCAGCCGCTGCTGAACCGCGAACCCCTCCAGGGCGATCCGCAGCGCGTCGCACGAGTCGAAGCGATCGCCCGGATGGGTGGCCAGGCAGCGAAGCACGATCGTCTCGAGCGAGGCGGGATAGTCCGGGACGGCCTCGCGGGGCGGGACGAAGCGACCCTCGGCGATCTTGTTCATGGCCGCGAAGTCGGAGCTGGCGTGGAACAGCCGGTAGCCGGTGGTCATCTCGTAGAGCACGATCCCCAGCCCGAACACGTCGGTGCGGTGATCCACCGGCTCGTCCCGGCACTGCTCGGGCGACATGTAACCGGCCTTGCCCTTGACCACACCGGCCCGGGTGGTGCGGGAGATCCCGATCGCTCGGGCGATGCCGAAGTCGATCACCTTGACCGCGCCCGTATGGGCCAGCAAGATGTTGGAGGGCGAGACGTCGCGGTGCACGATCCCCAGCGGCTGACCCTGCTCGTCGCGCTGCTGGTGGGCGTGGTGCAAAGCCGCGGTCGCCTCCACCGCGATCCCCAGCGCCACGGGCAAGGGTAGCGCGCCCTCGCGGCGCACCCCTTCCTTGAGCACCGCCCGCAGATCGTGGCCCTGCACGTACTCCAGCACCATGTAGTAGTCGCGGCCGTCGTGCCCAAAGTCGATCACTTGGGCGATGCCGGGGTGGTCGAGCGCCGCCGCGAGCCGGGCCTCTTTGAGGAACATGTCCACGAAGTCGGCATCGACCGCGAGGTGGGGCAGGACCCGCTTGATCACCACCCGCTTCTCGAACCCGGCCGCGCCTCGGTGGCGGGCCAGGTACACCTCGGCCATGCCCCCCATGGCCAGCGGGGCCACGCACTCGTAGCGGCCGATCCGGTCGCCCGCGCGAAGGCCGAACGCCCGCGCATGGATTGAGCCCGGCATCCTCGCCGATCTTACCGTGCCGGGATGGATGGATGGATCCGCCGAAAACCGCCCGGGGAGGTCGACTCGGGTCGGGATCATCGGCCGCGACCTGTTAGGATCGCGCAATGTCGCGAGCCGCGCTCGGCCCCGGGGAGCTGGTCAATCTGTTCGCTCGAGCCCGTGATTACGTCGAGCGTCGGTTCGAGAACTTCGAGCGGAACCCCGACGAGGGGTGGATCCGGGTGGACGGCGAGCGCTATGTGCTCGTGCGCTGTGAGGGCCTTTTCCTCGGCTTGTTCGACGGGATGTCCCGCCGCGTCGGCACCGAAGCGGCCTTCGAGATGATCTACGTGATATCGCGCGACATCGGGCACTCCGACTGCGAGGCGCTTTGTGGTCGCCTCGGCGGAGCCGACAGCAACATCACCTGTGTCGCCGGTGGGCCGCCCTTCTTCGCCTTCAACGGCTGGGCCGCGGTGGAGCTGCTGCCGGACACGAAGATCTCGGCCGACGACGATTGCGTCATGCACTACCTCCACCCCAATACCTTCGAGTCGGAGGTCTTGGCCAAGCGTGCCGACATCAAGGTCAAGGCCCCGACCTGCCTGTTCTCGGCCGGCTACTCGGCGGGGTGGGGCTCGGCGGCGATGGATCGAGAGATGCACGCCCGTGAGATCGCCTGTGTCGCCTGTGGAGATCCGTGCTGCGAGTTCGTGATGGCGCCCAAGGAGCAGCTCGAGGATCGGGTTGCGGAGATTATGGCCGCGAAGGCGGCGGGAACTTCTGGCGAGTCGTAGGAGTGCTCGGGGTTGTTGGGGAGGAACCCGGAGGGGACCGTCCTTGGTGCCTTCTTTAGGCTCAGTACCCCTCGGTGCGTTTGGGTTTGCCTATGCCGGCGGAACACTCGAGCGGGGGACGGCGACACCGTCGCGCGTCCCGAGCCGGCCTCGGCATGGATCCCGAGCTCAGGTGCGAGCGGGCGACGCTACCGAGCGCGCCCATCCTTCGAGGTCGTCCAGCAGGCGGGTGCGCACCGGGCTTGGCTTGGCCATCGCCAGCAAGAGCTCACGCAGCTTGTCGCGGGCTCGGGCCAGCCGGGTGGTCACCGTGCTCTTGGGGATCCCCAGCACCTGTCCGATCTGTGCGGTGGGCAGGCCCTCCCAGTAGTACAGCTGGAGCGCCACGTGCATGTCGGTGGGCAGGCAGACCAGGGCGCGCAGCAGCAGCTGTTGCTCTTGGTGACGGGCGACCACTGTACTCAGTCGAGTGACCGGTGGGCCGTCGTCCTCCTCGCCAAAGCGCACCAGGCGACGATCGTTGCGGCGCAGGTACTCCAGCAGCTGGAATCGCGCGATTCCAAACAGGTAGCCCTTGAACGAGCCCTCGCCGCGGAAACGTTCCCTTCCCTCCATGCAGGCCAGGAAGGTACGCTGAGTGAGATCGTCGGCCGCCGCCGTGGCCTTGAGCTCGAAGAAGCGCAGCACCGACGTGTAGTGACGTTGCATGAGCCTCTGTCCCGCATCGCGGTCTCCCTGTCGCCAGGCCTCGAGCGCCTCGAGGTCCTCGGTGGATCCGTCCGTCATGGCCGTGCTCGACGGCTTCGGGTGTATCCCGAGGGTTCCATCGCCAGCAAGGCAGGCAGCAAGGCGACCGGTCGCGGCCCTCGGTGCGTGGCTGGGGTGGGTCGCCGCCGGGTGCCTGGGGCGGACCCCCTATCCCTGCCAGGACGACGCGCAGTGCGTGCTCGACGGTCAGCAGGGCGTGTGCGAGGCCGAGCGCTATTGCAGCCTGCCCGACGACGCGTGTCCCTCGCGGCGTCGGTTCTCCGAGCATGCGCCGGCCGATCTGGCCGAGCGCTGCGTGGTGCCCGAGCAGAGCTCGACGACCGACAGCGGCGGGACCCTCGATAGCGAGGGGGATAGCGAGGGGGACAGCGACGGGAGCATCTCGGGCGGCATCGATCCCGCCTGTGAGGTCGAAGGCGGCTGTGGCTGTGCGCAGCGGCTGGTGCTGGCCTTCGATCGAACCTGCGTCATCCGCCAAGACGCGCAGCTGTGGTGCTGGGGCGCCAACGGGCAGGGCCAGCTCGGAGATCCGCAAGACGACCAAGACGATGCCGTGCCGCGGCGGATCCCCCTGGGGTCCGACGTGGTGGATGTTGCCTTGGGGAGTCACGCCTGTGCGCTCACCGAGGACGGCGTGATCTGCTGGGGCCCCAATGGGCAGGGACAGGTCGACATGAACGGCTCGGGGTCGATGGGCCAGGTCTTGGGCCCTACTCCGGCCACCGATCCTCGATTACACGACGCCTTTGCGATCGGCGTGGGCCATCAGTGGTCTTGTGCGCTCTATGGGGCAGGCGCGCTGCTATGTTGGGGTGATCCGTTGATGGTCGAGCTCGACTCCGAGCTCGACTTGGGCATGCCCATGCGAGCGCTGGCGATGATGAGATCGTCGATCTGTGTGCTTGCCGAGGACGGTACGGTTTGGTGCGCGGGCGACAATTCGGGAGGAGAGCTCGGTCGGCTCCCCGACGAGCTCTCCCAGAGCCTTTCGTTGATCGAGGTCCCGGGACTCAACGGAATTAATGGCGTGGTGTCCACCGAGCAGCGGCCCTGCGCCTGGACCGAGAGTACGGTCCACTGCTGGGGTCGCAATACCGAGGGGCAGGCGGGGACAATGATCGATGAGAACGTCGTGACGCCGACGAGCTCGAGCCTACCGGGAGTCCTGGCGATGGCTCTGGCCACCAAGACGACGTGCGCGCTTGGGAGCGATGACCTCCACTGCTGGGGAGACAAGCTACCAGGTCTAAGCGGGGCCGGAGGTCCGCAGCTCGATCCTCAGTCTTGGCTGCCGACCTACTTGTCTGGCGCCGTGCAGGGAGTCGGACTCGGTACCGGCCACGCCTGCGTCATCGATGATTGGGCTCGGGTGTGGTGCTGGGGGACCAATGAAGCGGGGCAGGTTGGCATCCCGGACCCGGTCGGGGAATTCGTTCCGATGCCGGTCCTCATATCGATGGAGTGCCCGGGTTGATAGGTCGTGGGCTTGTGCTCGTGTGTCCCTCGTCCGAGGGCCTTGCGGTCTCACTGCCCCTGAAGGTGCGGCACCTGGACGATCCTTGCGTCCAGCGTCACGTACCCTCGAAGGTCTTGCGTTGGGTCGTCGGTGGAGCGTTCGAGCAGCCGCACCGGACGCAGCTCCACCAGATCCAGGCGTGGCCCGTAGCGCTCGACGAGCGCCGACAACCGCAGCAGCACCGTGGCGAGATCTCGCAAGTCCGGATCGCTGCGGCGTCGCAGCGCGGGCACGGGCAGGCGGGCCAAAATAGCGTGCCCCAACAGCAGCGCCTCGTCGTGGGACAGCGGGGCGGGGGCGAGCACCGGCTCGGTCGGCACGGAGGCATCCAGGCACCGCCCGAACAGCGCGAGCCCCCCCTTTGGCAGCCGGATCGCCCCGCAGTGCAGATCGAGGCCGGGTCGCACCATTTCGGCCACCAGCACTCCGTCCAGGCGCGCCGTGGGGGCGTTGCGCTCCACCGCGTCGACGATCGCGGCGTAGGCGCGACGCACCGCCGCCGCGGTCCGAAGCGACAGCTGCATCGCGCCGATCTCTGCGCGGCGCCGCAGATCGGGGCTGAGCGCCTTGAGGGCGACGGGAAAGCCGATCCGATCCGCGAAGCCGGCCGCCCCGCTGGCCGAGGAGGCGACCGCCTGTCGGGTGACCTCGATCCCAAAGCCGCGTAGCACCACCTTGCTCTCGTGGTCGGTCAGCACCTCGCCGGCCGAGCGCAGCACTTCGCCGGACCGAGTGATCCCGTCCTCGTCGTCGTCGGGGGCAGGAGACTCGCGCCCGAGGGCATCGCGGGCCGCGTCGACCCGCAACAGCGCCCGCTGGGCGAGGAAGGCCGCCGTGGCCGCGTCGGTGGCCAGATCGGCGCGGGCCTGCTCCATGCCCACCGTGGCGCCGAGCATCGGCAGGGCTCGGCGCGCTTGCTGCCAGATCCCGGGATCGGGGGAGCGATCGGGGGAGCGATCCGGGGGCGTGGGGTTCGATCCCCGCAGCCCCCGGAGCACCGAGGCGATCACCCGGGGCGAGGGGAACACCGGGCCCGTCCAGCGCTCGAGGGTGTGGGCCGCCACCGCTGCGGCCAGGGCCGTGGCGCCGGGCTCGTCGATCGGCGGGCTCGGCACGCCCAGCGGCACCAACACCCGGTCGGGTCCTTGCGCCGCCGCCCACCGTGCCCAGGCCTCGTCGAGGATCGCGGCGGGCACGTAGCCGGCGGCCGGCAAGGCCCGGGCCGGTCCGTGGTCGAGCAGGCGCCACCACCAGCGTGGTGTGGGGCTCACCGCCAGTCGAGCGCCTCGCAGCGAGCGCCAAAGGCCCTCGAGCTCGCCGGCCTCCGGCGCGCACAAGAGCGCCGCTCCTTGCTCGAAGCGCAACGTGGCCCCGGGTCCCAATAGCGTCGTGCCCCCCGGAC
Organism: Myxococcota bacterium; assembly: GCA_039194325.1. Classification (GTDB taxonomy): domain Bacteria; phylum Myxococcota_A; class Polyangia; order Nannocystales; family Nannocystaceae; genus Paraliomyxa. The sequence continues at coordinate 22,059 of JBCCWC010000089.1, read as the reverse complement.
CGTCGAGCGCCGCGAGTGCCTCGCGGTGCGCGGGATCCAGGGCCCCGGTCAGCACCAGCAAGGGCACCGGGTGGCTATCCCGCGCGCGCAGCAGGGTCACCGACAGCCGGTGCGTCAGCACGACCGCGGCCCCGCCCTCGCGCACCGCCGCGGCCAACAGGCGATCGGGCACGATCCGCAGTCGCGCCGCGGGACAGCCGGCCGCCTCGGCCGCGGCTGCGGTGCCCAGCATTGGCCCCGGTCGAGGATCGAGCAGCGTGTCGAAGGCCGCGCTCAGGGGGTCGCTTCGGCGGTCGCTCAGGCCGTCGATCTGTGGGTCGCCTGGGCGGTCGTTGGTCGTGTCGTCCGGGCGGCTTGGGGTCATCCGCCCAGCGCCCAGGGGCTGGCGAGGATGTCCTCGAGCACGCTGGCCGGCGGGCCACTGAGCACCCACTCGGCCGAGCACCACGAGGGATCGAGCCCCGCGTCGGAGCCGGGCAAGACGAGCAGGCGCGTGGTTACCGGTCGCTCGGCGAGGGCCGCCGGGATCGGATCGGCCGACAGCCACAAGATCGTGCCGGTGTCGGGCAGCGGCCCCTCGACGGGCGTGGCCTCGATCGCCATGCGGGTTAGCAGCGACTTCGTGTCACGATCGGGGGCCTGAGGGGCCAAGAAGCGCGCCGGCCCCCGTCCGCCGATCGAGAACGTCGGGACGGCCGGGTCGTCCGACGGCGCCGCCTCGGAGGTCCACGTGGGCAGGGACACCTCGTCGACGTCGGCCTGGTACTCGGCCTCGAGGCTCTCGCCAAACACGTGCCACGGCAGGGTCCCGGCGACCACGGCCGTGATCGCATCGGCCCCGCTCCACGTGGGTCGCGGGGTGGTCAGCCAGCGCGGCACGGCGGGGCCCGAGGGCAGTGACTCGGCGGCCGCCATCCCTTCGCGGGTCCACGGGACCAGCACGTGCACGGGGTTGAGCTGATCGAGCAAGATCCGTAGACCCCGCGGGCCTCCGAAGACCAAGATGTCCGCCCCGAAGCGACCGGCCGCCTGGGCCAGGCCGCGGTCCAGTGTGCCGGCATCCCCGGGACACAGCGCCGTCAGGGTGGCTCCGCGATCACTGGCGATGTCGCGGGCGCGGCACAGCGCGAGGGCGGAGGCGGGATGGAGCCCCCCCGGCGTGCGCTGCAGGTAGACCAGGATATGCGCCATGGGGCGGACGATCGGGCACGGCCGCTACTGCAGCCCGTGCTTTCGTTTGATGGCCTCGAGCTGCTTCTGGTACTCGATCTCGAAGCTGCTGGTGCCCTCGTTGAGGTGCTTGAGGTGGCGACGGACCTCGCGGTCGAGATCGTCATCGGCCTGCATGTTGCGTCGAAGCAGCTCCTTGAGCGTGCGCCGCAGGGTCGTGTCGTCGGCGTAGACCTCCTCGACGAAGCTGGAGCGCATGAACAGCTCCATCAGCTGGGTCGCGATCCAGTTGATCGACTCGTCACCGATCGCGAAGTCTTCCCGCTCGGCCAGCTGCCGCTTGGTGCGAAACAGATCGGAGTAGGGCAGACCGCGGGCTTCGAGGATGTCCTTGGCCGCCTCGGTGATCTGACGGTCCTTGCGGAGGTACTCCTTCAAGATCGACTCGATATCGCGCTTGAATTCCTCGCGATCGTTGATCTCCAGGTGCCGCGGTTCGACCAAGGCCCGGGTGACGACCTCGGTGATGTGCGGGATCTTACTGGCGTAGAGGCGCATGGACCTGGGGGCAGGATAGAGCTTGCGTCCCGGCCCGTCTAGAAGTGAGACCATGGATGACCGACGCGCGGGTCCCCTGTTGGTGGCGGCGGGCCTGGTGTGGCGCCCGGGGCCCGTCCTGCTCGTGCAGCGTCGCCGGGCCGGGGCGGGGCACGGCGCGGGCTGCTGGGAGCTGCCCGGCGGCAAGCTGGAGCCCGGCGAGCACCCCCGCGATGCGCTGGCGCGGGAACTGCTCGAAGAGTGGGGGCCGGCGGCCGCTCAGCTGACGGTGGGGGCGGTGGCCGAGGTCCTATACCACCACTATCCCCCGCCGGGGCCCGAGGTGCTGCTGGTCGTCTATCACGTGGATGGCCACCGTCTAGGCCCGGCCGGGGCGTCGGTGACGGCCCTGGGGCTGCGCCCCGAGCCCGGGGTGGCGGTGGGCGCATTCACCCCCGCCCGCCTGCCGGTGTCCCAGTTCCTGGCGGCCGATCGCGATTTCGTGGCCGCGATCCGGGACGGCCGGATTGCGCCGCCCGGGTCGATCGCATGACGCGCGTCAGCTCACAGAGCCGCCCCGTCGAAGCGGGCGATCTGCTCGAAGCGCTCCTGCCCGTCCACCCGCCGAAACAGCAGGGCCTCCTTGATCTCGTCGTCCTGGACGTCCACCACCAGGTAGTCCACCTCCCAGCCCGAGCGGATCGCCACCAGCGTGTCCTCTTCGGAGAAGTACGCGCCCACCCGAGGGTGCGAGTGGTAGACGATCCGCGCCGGCTTGTCGGAGTCGAAGCTGGTCATCAGCGCGATGAGCTGCTTGCCGTGGATCGCGTAGGCGGTCGCGGAGGTGCGGGGGTAGATCTCTGGATCGAGCGCGTGCAGCTTGTCGATCTGGTTTTCGCAGGCCACCAGCTCGGCCTGCGGCCCGTCCCCCAGGATATAGCCGCAGCACTCGCTGGGGAACTCGGCCCGGGCCTGGCGGTAGATGAGCTCCAGGTGCTCGGGGCGGATCGTCGGGATCGGCTTACCAGACATAGTGCTTCTCCCACTTGAGCGGCGCGAAGTAGCGGTCGCCCCGGTCGCAGAGCACCGTGACCACCACCCCTTCTTCCCCGCGCTCGGCCAGCTCGGTGGCCACACGCAGGGCCCCGGCCACGTTGCCCCCGGCCGAGTGCCCCACGAACAGGCCCTCCTCGCGGGCCACGCGGTCGGCCATGTCCCAGCCCTCGTCGGTGGGCAGCCAGATCGTATCGTCGAGGATCGACTCGTCGTAGATCGGCGGCACCAAGCTGCTGGGGATGTGCTTGAGACCCTCAAGCCCGTGCATCGCGTCGTCGGGCTGCAGGCCCAGGCAGCGGATCTTCGGGTCGTGCTCGTGTAGCCGGCGGGTGCAGCCCATGATCGTGCCGCTGGTGCCCACCCCGGTCACGAAGTGGGTGATCCGGCCCTGGGTCTGGGCCAGGATCTCCACCGCCGTCCCGTCGTAGTGGGCCCGCCAGTTGGACTCGTTGGCGTATTGGTTGGGGTAGTACCAACGGTCGGGCTCGGCCTCGACCAGCCGCCGCGCCTCCACGATCGCCCCGTCGCTGCCCTCCATCGGATCGGAGAAGATGAGCTCGGTGCCGAAGGCCGAGGTCACCTGCTTGCGAGGCGTGGACACGTTGCTGGGCATCACCAGCGAGATCGGCAGGTGCAGCGCCGCCCCGACCATCGAGTAGGCGATGCCCGTGTTGCCGCTGGTGCTGTCGATGAGCCGCACCCCCGGCTTGAGATCCCCGCGGGCCAGCGCGTCGCGGATGATCCGCAGGGCGGCGCGATCCTTGACCGAGCCGCCGGGGTTGGCGAACTCGCACTTGGCCCAGATCTCGACCCCGGGCGTCTGGGCGTCGATCCGCCCCAGGCGCACCAGGGGCGTGTTGCCGACCAGCTCGAGGATGCTCTGCGCGCGGGCGGGGCGACCCAGGGCCTGCTGCTGGCGCAGCTGCACGACCGCGGGTGGCGGCCCTTCCACGGTCTGCTGTGGTGCGGCGACCATCACCCCAGGCCGCCGGCGATTGCCGGCACGATGCTGACCTCGTCGCTGTCCTTGACCGCCGTGTCGAGGTTGTCGAGGAAGCGGATGTCCTCGTCGGCCACGAAGATGTTGACGAAGCGACGTACGGCGCCCTTGTCGTCGCAGATGCGCTCACGGATGCCCGGGTGCTGGGATTCGAGCGAGTCGATCAGCTCGCGCACGTTGCTCGCGGCGATGGTGACCTCCTCTTGCCCCTGGGTGTACTTGCGCAGTGGGGTGGGGATACGAACGGTGGCCATGATCTCGATGCGTCTCCTGGTAGTGTGCTGAGTATCGTCGTGGGCGGCGTCGAGGTTGCATGCGGGGGACGACGTTGCGCTAGCGTCGATCGCCCTCCGGGGTGAAGTAGTCGTCGAGGCTGAAGTAGCGCTCGCCGGTGTCGCACAGCACGGTGACCACGTGCTTGCCCGGCCCCAGCTGCTGGGCCAGGCGCTCGGCCGCGACCACGTTGGCCCCCGCCGAGATCCCGACCAGCAGGCCCTCTTCGTGGGCCAGGCGCTTCTTCATGCGGTAGGCCTCTTCGTCACCCACCATGGCCACCTCGTCGTAGATCTTGCGGTCGAGCACCGCGGGCACGAACCCGGCCCCGATGCCCTGGATCTTGTGCGGGCCGGGGGGATCTCCCGAGAGCACGGCCGAGCGCTTGGGCTCCACGGCCACGATGCGGACGTCGGCGTTGTGGCCGCGCAGGATCTCGCCCACCCCGGTGATCGTGCCGCCGGTGCCCACCGCGGCCACGAAGCCGTCGACCGACATCCCGTCCATCTGGCGCAGGATCTCCGGGCCGGTGGTGCGGCGATGGATCTCGGGGTTGGCCGGGTTCTCGAACTGCTGCAGCATGTGGTGATCCGGCTTGCGGCACAGCTCCTGCGCTGCCGCCACCGCCCCCTCCATGGTGCGATCGTCGGGGGTGAGCACGATCTCCGCCCCGTAGGCGCGCAGCAGGTTGCGGCGCTCCAGGCTCATGCTCTCGGGCATGGTCAGCACCAGCCGGTAGCCCTTGACGGCGGCCACCAGGGCCAGCCCGATGCCCGTGTTGCCCGACGTCGGCTCCACCAGCACCGTCTTGCCGGGGACCAGCGTGCCCGCCCGCTCCCCCGCCTCGATCATCGCCAGCGCGATGCGATCCTTGACCGAGCCGCCCGGGTTGAGCATCTCGCACTTGCCCCACACCGACGCGTGCGTCGCCTCATCTCCCGCCACGAAGCGCAGCTTGACCAGCGGGGTCTGCCCGATGAGGCCCAGGATGTTGCCGACCGAAGCGGGTTGCTCCGTCATCATGCGTCGCCCCTCAGATCACGTAGTTGGCGGCGCTGCGCCGGTGTCGCTCGCGGGCTTCGCCCAGCAGCTGATCGAGCTTGAGCTCGCCCACCGCCGCCTGGAGGCGATCGTCGACCGACCGCTCCACCAAGGCGGTGATCTCGTCGGCCGGCTCCCCGGTGGTGTTGGCCGACGACGAGCTCGACAGCACCCGCAAGACGTCGGAGATCACGATCTCGGCCGGTGGCTTGGCCAGCCGGTAACCACCGCGCGGACCGCGCTTTCCGATGACGAAACCGGCTCGGCGCAGCTCGCCGATGATTTCTTCGAGATATCGTGAGGGAATGGCCTGATGCTCCGCGATCACCTGTGCGGACGCGTATCCGCGGTGAGCGACGTGGCACAGGGCACGGAGGCCGTAGCGAGCTTTGGTGGTCAGGCGCATTTTTACGGTAACCCCGGAGGAAAACCGGTTTTAAGCCTGCCACATCTGGACCGGCTTGACCAGAGCGATAGTGTGGCGTCATGCCCTGATGGGTGGCGTGGGCATGTACGGTTGCGCCAAGGCCGCGGTCGCGCCTGTGGCGCAAGTCGCGCTTGACACCGGGGCACAGCGGTGAAAAAAGCCCGGGGCCCCGACGAAGGAAGGGTCCCCGTCATGGACGTCAGTGAGCTTCGCAAGAACGCCAAACTCGAGATCGATGGTCATCCCTACGTGGTGGTCGAGTTCCAGTTCGTCAAGCCGGGCAAGGGCCAGGGCCTGTACAAGTGCAAGATCAAGAACATGATCACCGGGTCGGTCATCGACCGCACCTGGCGCTCGGGGGAGAGGCTCACGGCGGCCAACGTCGAGAGCAAGAAGATGCAGTACTTGTTCGCGGGGGCCGATAGCTACACCTTCATGGACACCACGACCTACGAGCAGGTCGAGCTGTCGGCCGATCTGGTGGGCGAGGACAAGTACTTCTTGCTCGATGCGCCGCCGCCCGGATCCGATCAGCCGATCCAGTATGACGTGCTGTTTTACAACGAGCGCCCCGTGGGCCTGAGCCTGCCCAGCCACGTGATCATGGAGGTCGCCGAGTGCGAGCCCGGGGTCAAGGGCGACACCGCGACCAACGTGACCAAGGAAGCGATGGTCGATGGTGGCCTCAAGGTGCAGGTGCCCTTGTTCATCAAGCAGGGCGAGCACATCAAGATCGACACGCGCACCCGGGACTACGTGGAGCGCGTCAACATCAACAAGTGAGCGCTCGCTCGCCGCTGTCGGTCCCGCAGCGGGTCGCCGTATGGGACGCGGCCCTGGGCGCGGTGCGGGCGGTGTTGCGCGGCGAGGGGCTTTGCGAGGTCGTCACCCCCGTGCGCCTGCGGGCGGTCGCGATCGAGCCGTATATCGAGCCCGTGCCCGCGCCTCCGGGCTATCTGGCGACCAGCCCCGAGCTGCCCATGAAGCGGCTTTTGGGTCGGGGGGGCCCGTCGATCTTTCAGATCGCGCCGTGCTTTCGCGCCGCCGAGCGCGGGGCCTTGCACCGCGAGGAGTTTCGCCTGGTCGAGTGGTATCGGGTGGGCGCCGACACCCCCGCGCTGCTCCGCGACGTGGAGCGACTGGTGGGCGCGGTGTTCGAGGCGGTGGCGGGCGTGTTGGATGAACCGCCGATGGGATCGCCGACGGAACCGCCGATGGAACCGCCGCGTCGCTTCGCGCGGGTGGGTCTGTTGCCGCTGGTGGAGCAGACCCTCGGTGTGCGGCTGCGAGGCGACGAGGACGCCGTGGCGCTGCGCGCGGCCCTGGCGGATGTAAGCGTGGACCTGGGGGATCCGTTGGCGACCCCAACGGATGCACGACTGGCGACATCGCCCCGAGCGCGCACGCTGGCCGCATGGACGGCGTTCTTCTCCGCGTGGAGCGACGTATGCCTGGACGCTTGGTTGGCCGCGTGGTTGGCCGCGCATCCGCAACAGGGCGTGCACGTCGTCGATTTTCCTCCGCCCCTGGCTGCGCTCTCCGAGGTGGGCCCGGGGGCCGACGGGCGACCGGTGGCCCACCGATTCGAGAGCCACGTCCACGGGTGCGAGCTGGCCAACGGCTACCGGGAGCTGCGGGATCCCGACGAGCAGCGCCGTCGCTTCGAGGACGTGGGCGCGCTACGGGCCGCGCTGGGGGGGCCGCCCTTGCCCCTCGACGAAGGATTCTTGGCCGACCTGCGGGGTCTGCCGCCGTGCGCGGGGGCGGCCCTGGGCCTGGATCGTCTGGTGCTGCTGGCCACCGGCCGGCGGCGGCTGGCCGACGTGGTCATCGAGCTTTCGGCGGTCGGATCCGACGATGGATCGCCGGATGGATCGCCGGGACGATAGCCGGATGGATCGCCGGGACGATAGCCGGATCGATCGCCCGAGTGAGCGCGGTCGCCCACGGCATGGGCGTGGGATGGATTGCCAGATCGCGGCGCCCCGCCCGTTCGTAGGCATCGGTCGAGGACGGGGGTCCGTCGGTCGTGCCGTGGCGCGCCCGGGGGCCCCGGCGGGCCGTGGGCCCGGCAGGAGGACCGCCGATGACGACACATGCACGCTTCGACACGATGCTGAGCCTCGGCCACGAGCTCGGCGAGCGACGCCGGCGATTGCCCCGCCGCGGGCGGCTGGCCGCCGCGCTCTGCACGGGGGCGGGGACGCTGGCCTGGGTGGGCGACAAGATGGGGATCGCCGCGGTCACCCCTCCCAAGAACGCCTATGGGATCCTCTCCTTCGAGGTGCTGACCCCCCCACCTCCGCCCCCGCCGCCCAAGGGGGTGCGCGCCGCCGCCGACGACCCGGCCGAGGACCGCAAGCCCGAGCCGCAGGTTCGGCCCGAGCCGCCCGAGCCGACCCTCGAGACCATCGCGGCGCCCACTCGGCCCAAGCCTCGGGTGCCGCCGTCGGGATCTGGTTCTGGGTCCGAGGCCGGGCCCAAGGGACCCCGGGGGGTGCCGTGGGGGACCCAGGGGGGCGATCCTCGCTCTGGGTGTCTCGTGCCGCCCTGCCTGGGCAAGACCCTCGACCTGGGCAAGCCCCCGCCGATCCCCACCCGCAAGACCGAGGCCTCGCCCGTCAAGGCGCCGATCGAGGCGGTGATGGCCACGGCGATCTACACCCCCGATCCCGATCCGGCGCGGCTGGCCCGGACCCCGACCGGCCTGACCAGCCGTCGTTCGGGCCGCAGCACCGTCGAGTTTTGCATCGGGGGCGATGGCCGGACCCAGCGCGTGCGCACCCGTTCGCGGTTTGGAGGCGATCCCGAGATCGACCGGATCTGTCGCCAGACGGTCGGCAAGTGGCGCTTTGGTCCGTCGCGGGTTGCGGGCAAGGCTCGCACCACGTGCAGCACCGTGGTCTTCGACATCCGCTTCGACTGAGAGGCTTTTTATGCCGAGGCCGGCTCGGAATGCGCGACTGCGTCGCGCCCGGCCTCGGTCTTGCTCGAGTGGCGCCCGGGAGGGACGAGAACCGAGGTTTTCTTGGGAGGCGTCGGGGGCCCGGCGGGGGGTCGCTTGACGTCGCGGGCAAAGCCGAGGCACCAACGGGGGGGACGGCGCCCGCGGTCACTCCGACGGGCGTGGGTCCGATGCCTCCAGCTCGGTCTGCGGGGCTGCTCGATCGATCACGCCATCGATCTCATCCACTGCATCCACCCGATCCACTCCGTCTACCCCACTCCGCACCCGGGGGTTCGTCGAGGCCGCCATCGGATCTGCTGTCCGCTTGGGCGTCCATCCGGACGTTCACCGGGGATCGTTCACCGATCGTGAGCCAGCTCAGGCGCGATCGGCACGTGGCCGGCCTCGTGACCGTGCCGCCATCACCGCGAGGGGACTGAAGAATTTGCGCCGTTTCTGCTGTACACTGCGAGCTTCCATGGGCAGCTCTTCGTCCGCCAATGGTCATCGTGCCGTGTCCTCGTGGGTCGTGGCCGGTCTGCTGGTCGTCGGCTCGATCGTCGGGGCCAGCGGCTGCGCCAAGATCGAGGCTCGCGATCTCGTTCGCGAGGGCAACGTGCTCTACAAGGACGCCAAGTACATCGAGGCCATCGAGAAGTACGACGCGGCCGAGCAGCTCGAGCCCGATGGCGTGACCTTGTTTTGGAACCGTGCGTGCGCGGCCGAGAGCCAGGTGATGCGCATGTCCGATCCCAAGCAGCGGGAGGATCGCAAGACCTACGCCGACATGGCGCTGCGGGACTTTCAGACCTGGCATGATCGGGCTGTTCCCGAGTCCGAGGAGGAGCGCGAGGCCAACGCCAAGATGCTCGAGGAGCATCGGCTCAACATCCTCAATGCCGACGAGCGCTGCGACGATCTGCTGACCTACTGGGACGAGCGACACCGCGCCGATCCCAAGAACGAGAACATCTACGGCGCGATCATTCGGCAGTACAAGGAGTGCGACAACGAGGCCAAGGTCGAGCAGTGGTATCAAAAGCGCACCGAGGATTTCCCGGGCAACGTGCGCGGCTGGCATGCGCTGGCGGTGCGCCGCTTCGAGCCGCTGTGGCCCGACCCCGACTCGGGCCTGGCCTATAACGGCGACCTTCCCCCGTCCGAGCGGCTCAAGGTGGCCGACACCGTGCTCGGGCTGCTCGACAAGGCGGTGGCGATCGATCCCAAGTTCCGCGACGCCTATGTGTGGCGCTCGATGGCCTACACCCAGCGGATGTACGCCCGCGTGGTGGTCGAGGAGCCCGAGTTCGCCGAGGAGAAGCTTGAGGCGATCCTCGCCCGTGAGGACTCGATGCTGGCGTGGAAGCAGCAAAAGGCGGTCTGCGATCTCGACCAGCTGCCCGACTGCCCCGCCCCCGGGCAGCCGCCGCCCGAAGGTCCCTGCTGTCCGCCGCCGCCGCTGACCCCGGCCGAGCAGGCGGAGGATGCGACGACCAAGGCGCAGGTCGAGGCGGAGATCAAGGCGGCCATCGAGGCACCCCCCGAAGACGACGAACCTCCCAGCAAGGGCAGCAACAAGGGCAACAAGAAGGGGAAGGGAAAGCGGTAGCGCCCAAGGGCGTTGCGGGCGTTTCCACGGATCCACCTGGCGTTTTCACCTGGCGATTTCACCCGGCCATGTTCACCCGGCCATGTTCACCCGGCCGGTGACGACCGGCGCCCGGTGCAGGCTCGCGCCACCGACGGAGGACCTGGATGTTCGACCACTACATGCACTACCAGAGCGGTGACCCCCGTCGCCGCCTCCGCCTCCAGATCGCGGCCACCATGGCCGGGATCACCACGTTTGCCTTCATCTTGTTCGGGTGGGTGGCGGACAAGCTGTCGATCAACAAGGTCGATCCTCCAACCTCCAAGTACGCGGTCACGGTGATGCTCAACGAGGAGCCGCCGCCGCCGCCGCCGCCGCCGCCGCCACCGGCGGGCAGCGAGGACAGCGAGCCCGAGCCCGAGCCCGAGGAGGACATCCCCGAGGAGGAGATCGAGCTCGAGGAGATCGTCCAGCCCAAGGAGACCCCCGACAAGATCCCCGACACCAAGTCGACCAAGAAGACCAAGGGCCCCAAGGTCCCTGGGGGCGTGCCGGGCGGGGTGCCCGGGGGCGTGCCAGGCGGGGTCGTCGGCGGGGTCGTCGGCGGGGTGCTGGGCGGGGTCCCGGGGGGCGTCGCCACCAAGCGGGACACCACCGAGGCCAAAAAAGAGATCGCCATGGAGCCGATCGCCTCGGTCAAGGGCCGCGGGATCTACACGCCCGACCCCGACAACAAGAAGCTGCAGGCCACCAAGGCGGCCAAGTTCGATAAGCGCCCCGGCCGGGTGAAGGTGAAGTTCTGCGTGGGCACCTCGGGCAAGACCAAGGGCGTCAAGGTCACCAAGAAGTACCCCCACGATCCGCAGGTCAACCGGATCTGCTCCGACACCGTCGCCAAGTGGCGGTTCAAGCCCAAGCTGGTGGGTGGCAAGCCAATCGAGACCTGCTCTACCGTCACCTTCGACATCCAATTCGAGTAGTGCGCCGGCAGCCGCCGGCCGCGGGCCACTCCCGAGGCCCGTCGCCCGACCCTCTCTCTTCCAATTTCAAAAACCGCGCAGCAGGTTCAACCGGACGAACAACAGGACCATGAACCAACTCCCGATCCTTCTCGCCGAGGCGGTGGCCGACTTCTCCTTCCAGGGCATGTGGGCGGAGATGGGCTTTTTTGCCAAGGCCGTACTCATCGCTCTTGTCATCATGTTCGTGATCGCCCTGGCGATCATCTTCGAACGCCTGCGGACCTACGGTCGCGCCAAGCGGCAGTCGATCAACTACATCATGATGCTGCGGACCTTCCTGCAAGAGCGGAAGATCGAAGAGGCGGTCCAGGCCGCCTCGCAGCACGCCGATTCCCCGGTCGCCAAGGTCGTGGGCGCGGGCCTGCGCGAGTACCTTGAGGGGCTCGAGGCCCTGCGTGAAGAGGGCCCCGACGACGTCGGTGACTTCGACCTGGTCGACGCCGTCAACCGGCAGATGGAGCGCGCCAAGGAGCGGGAGACCGCCAACCTCAAGCGTGGCCTGACCTGGCTGGCCACCGTGGGCTCGACCGCGCCCTTCGTGGGTCTGCTCGGCACCGTGGTCGGCATCATCAACTCCTTCCAGGGCTTGTCCGCTGACGGTGGCGGTGGCCTGGGTGCCGTCTCCGGCGGGATCTCCGAGGCGCTGGTGGCCACCGCCGCTGGCCTCTTGGTCGCCATTCCCGCGGTGATGCTCTTCAACGCCTTCAACGCGCGTGTCGAGTCCTACCAGATCGACATGAACGACGTGGCCTCCGAGCTCATCGACTTCGTGCTCAAAGAGGGTCGCTACACATGAGTGATCTCGGCGGCCCGCGTCGGCGCCGGATCCCCTACAAGAGCGACAAGGGGGTCCACCACGAGGCGCCCAACAGCGACATCAACGTCACCCCGCTGGTCGACGTGTGCTTGGTGCTGCTCATCATCTTCATGGTGGTGACGCCCATGCTCGGGCGGGGTCGTGACGTTCGCCTGCCCGAGCTGACCACCGCCACCGAGCACAAGGAAGGCGATCAGGTCTTCGTGTCGATCGACGACGAGGGCGCGTGGATCGAGCAAGATCTCTACATCGAGAAGTCCAACTTCTTGAACCGGCTCGAGGAGGACTACAAGGTCGCCGTGGGCAAGGCCAAGGCCAAGGGCGACTCGAGTCCCGTGTTGTTCGTCAAGGGCGACCGCGAGACCGACTACGGCAAGGTTCGTACGGTGCTCGAGTGGATCAACAGCCTGGAGGTCCCGCCCGAGGAGATCGCGCTGGTCGTCGACCTGACCGACTGAGCATCATGCATAGCGCTCGGCCGCTCGTGCGGCCCTAGCGTTCCCGATGCCCCCGATGAACGGGGCGTCCGCCCCCCGACCCACACGAGGAGAGACGAAAACCATGGGCATGTCCGCAGGCAGCAAGGGTGGTGCCAACAGCGACATCAACGTGACCCCGCTGGTCGACGTGTGTTTGGTGCTGCTCATCATCTTCATGGTCATGGTCCCGCAAAACGTGCCGGAGATCTCGGTTCGCGTGCCGCCGGAGAGCAACCGACCGCCCCGCAAGCAGCAAAACCAGGAGACCCTGGTGATCGGCCTGACCAAGGACGGGGGGGTGCTGCTCAATCGCAATCCCGTCGAGCGCTCGCAGCTGCGTGACCGGCTCGAGCGGCAGCTCGAGGTGCGCGACAAGAAGGTCGTGTTCGTCAATTTCGACGATGATGCCAAGTACGGCCCGGCCGTCGAGATCCTCGATCTGGCCAAGGAGGCCGGAGCCGAAGTGCTGGGCATCATGAAGGACAAGGAAAAGAAGACGCCCAATACCCTGCGCGAGATATGAGCCGCGAGGTGGAAAAGAGCGCGGTCCGGCCGACGAGGGGGGGCCACGCTCTTTTCCGTTGCCGGCTCGTGTGCCGGCTCGTGTGCCGTCACGGGTGCCGGCTCGGGTTCGCGGGGGGCCGGTTGGGCGTGAACGCGGGGGGGCGCGCGGGCTCCTCGGCGTGGGACTCTCGATGGGGGTGGGGTTGGCGCTCGGGCTGTCCGGCTGCGTCGACGACCCCGACTGCGGGATCTGTGACCCCCACAATCTCATCCTCGAGAGCATCAGCGGGGTCAACTACGCCTCGCGCACGATCCACCGGCTCAGCCCCGATTGCGAGGGATCGGCCTGCCCGGCGCCGCTTTCGGGAGGTCACTACTTCATCGATCCGATCGGTCCGTGCGAGGCCACCGACGAGGCCCTCGCGTCAGTCCGCGGCCCCGAGGAGTACTGCAAGCTGTCCCCGCTGGCCACCGCCTTCGGGCTCGAGATGGTGTTCAACAACCTGCTCGACCCCACCTCGGTGGAGCTGGTGCGGCGACGTCCAGACAACCCCCAGCTCTACGAGGTGTACGACTGGAAGACCCAGATCATGCACCTGCAGGGGCCCATCACCCGCTTTGCCGGGGACTACTTCGTGGGGGCGTCCGGCGACCCGGATCGGGTGACCCGCCGGGTCAACCTCGCGTGCATCGACAACCTGCGCGACCAGGGGCGCAGCTACTCGCACCTGGACTACGCCGATCCGGACGCCGATCCCTGCAACACCGTCGATCCGGCGCGGGGGCAGCCGATGAAGCTGCGCGACGAGGGCACGATCATCGCCACGCGGGGGCAGTGGGATCACCGGGCGGTGGGGGAGGGGGCGCCCCAAAATTGCTCCAACCCCGAGAGCGGGCCCGATACCTGCTGTACGGAGTGTGATTTCATCCTGAGCACTCAGGTGGCCAAGTATGGGATCCGGGGATCGGTGGATCTGGGATCGGGCGCAGTGCTCGAGGGAGCCGCGCTGCTGGCGAGGGACAACCTGCGGTGGCCCGGGCGGGGAGGGGATGGAGGGGCGATCGAGTGCGATGTGGCCGGGGATCCGCTGGTGGATTGCCGCGACTTCGAGGTCGGGGTCGATCGCAGCCAGGAGACGCTGCGCTACGACTACTACTGGTCGTGTGATCCCCGGGAGGGTGCCGCCTGTGAGCGGGAGACCTTCGCGGTGCCCGCCTACGATCGCCTGCGACAGACCCACCCCGACCAGCGCCCGGCGTGGCTCGAGCGGCGTGCGGTCGCCTGTGGCTCCTCGGTCGACTGCCTCGCGGCGGCGGGGACCGAGGTGGTGGGGGCCTCGGTCTGTGTGGGGCACGACGAGCAAGGGCGCGCGTGCTCGGTCGACGCCGGAGATCCCGGCTGCACGGGAGGGGCTTGCGTGGCGCCGTGGTTCGTCACCTGCCGCGCCCAGCCCGATACCACCGGGGGCCAGGGCTACTGCGTCGATCGTCGGTTCGACGACCGGGGGGCGGGCGCATGCCTGCACAGCACGGCGCCCTTTACGGTGTGCGATGAAGACGGCAGGGGCTGCCGCACCGCCGACGCCGGGGCCGCGCTGGCCTACTGCGATGCCGACGCGGACGGTCGTCTGCTGGCCAGCGAGTGCTGTCAGGCGAGCCTGGGGGCGGTGCCCGGCGAGAACGGGGAGCTCGCGTGTGATCCGGTGTTCTTGCCCCAGCTGCGCGCCCTGGAGCGAGCCGAGCGCAACCGCTTCTTGCCCGAGGTGACCCGCGATTGCGTCTGCACCGATCTCGAGGATGCGCCCGAGTCCTGTCGTGAGGTGGTGGCCGCCACCTGTGTAGATCCCGAGGGGCGGGTGCGGCCCGAGCGAGACGGGCAGTACGCGGTCAAGTTCGTCACCAAGCGCGGCGGAGTGATCTACGATCCGGCGATCAAGGGGTTTTTGTGGGAGCCCGCCGACTGGGGGGGCGTGCCTCGGGCGGCGCTGGAGGTCTGTGCCCAAGATCGGGCCCTGGTCACCCGGCGCACGGTGTTCGATGGTTGGCGGGCCAACAGCGCCTTCGACCGACGGGCCGAGAACTATGAAGACTTCGATCGCGCCATGTGCTCGGGGCAGACCTATACCGTGGTCTTTGCCACGCCCGAGCCTGGGGAGCATGGTCAGCCGGGCGAGTACGTTCGCGACAAGCTGGGCAACACGCTGAGCGGGCGATCGATCTACACCTTCCAGACCCCGCAATTTGTCGTGGTGCCGGGCAGCGGCTTTCCCTCCGACAACCTTCGGATCGGGGCCTGCGACGAATTCGAGCTGGGGTTTTCGAACAAGTACGATCTGTCGCCCCACAATCTCGGCAAGATCGAGCTTTGGCAGATCGACGAGGCGGGGCGACCTACCGCGTCGCACGCGGGCTGCGGGCTCGGTCCGGTGGCGGGGGGGCCCGATTGCGCGGCCACCGACGAAGAGCGCCAGGCTCGGGGCAGCGACTGCGTGCCGCCCTGCCTGACCGTCGACGTCTCCGGCCAGCGGCTGGGGACGCTGCGCGTGAGCATCGACGCCACGGAGTTCGGCGCGGTGCTGCAGCCGGGGCTGCGCTACCGGGTCGCGGTGCCCGGCCTGGACGATCCGAGCCAGATGCAGGATCCGGCCGCCTACCGGGCCGCATTCTGGGACGCGTGCGGGATGCCGCTGATCACCGGAGTCGGTGGTCAGTCCGAGCCCGAGTACACCTACGACTTTTGGATCGACGAGCCCAAGTGCAAGGAAGATCTGGATCGCGACGGGCTACAGCTTTCGTGTGACAACGCCCCGGACGTCTACAACCGCGATCAGAGCGACGTGGATCACGATGGAGTGGGGGACGTCGTTGATCTGTGCCCCGTGGTGCCCAGCGCTACCATCAACTCGGCCGATTCCGACGGTGACGCGGTGGGCAACGACTGTGATCGCTGCCGGCAGGCGGTCGATCAGTACAACGACGGGGCGCAGGACCTCGGGGTGCCCTACGCTATGTTCGTCCGCAACATCCCATTCCAGCACGACACGGATCACGACGGGATCGGGGACGTGTGCGACAACTGTGTCACCGTGGCCAACTGTGAGGGCTTTGGGCCCGACGATCCCTACGAGGTCGGCGATCCTATCGCCGATGACGACGTGGGGCGCTGCCAGCGGGACGACGACTCCGATCTCGTGGGCGACGCGTGCCAGGGGCGGCAAGCGCCCGGGGCGGCGGGGCCGGTGGGCTTGGGGGACGCGGATGACTTCGATCAGGACGGGATCGTCAATCTCTACGACGGATGTCCGCGGCAGCCCCTGTCCGAGCGGATCGAGTGCGAGGGCGACGGGGCGTGTCCCGACGGGCGGCGCTGCGAGAAGGTCGCGCCCGGCGACGCGCAAGGCGTGTGCGACCACCTCGATTCCGACGACGACGGGCTGGGGGATCGCTGCGATACCTGCCCGTTCGTGTCCAATCCCATGCAGCTGTTCGACGGGATCGAGCAGCAAGGCGACGAGGACGGGGACTTCATCGGGGTCGAGTGCGAGCTCGGGCCCAGCTGCGAGCAGCGGGCGGAGCCGCGGCCGCTGGCGTTCCACGCGGTCGCGTCGTCGGGGTACTGCTGCACCGTACAGCTGCGGGAAGAGGCGGACGGGACGCTGACCGACGTGGTCACCGGACGGACGCTTCGCGATCCCGACGGGGTCTTGGTTCGGCGGGACTGCACCGAGGTGCAGGCCCGGGCGGGGCAGTGTCGGCGCTTGCCCGAGGATGTGGCGGCCACGCCCGGAGTGCTGCAGCTGCCGCCGGGGTGCGAGCAGGCACTGGCCGAGGCGGGATTGTCGGGGCCCGAGGACAACGGGCCCGTGGACATCGAGGAGCTCGGCGGGGATCGGGACGCGCTGTGGGGGATGTTGTGCCTGCTGCCGCCGCGGGATCAGGATCACGACGGGGTAGGGGATGCGTGTGATCTATGCGAGTTTGCGTGGGACCCGGAAAATCTCCCCTACGTCGACGCCAACGGGCGGGTGTGGCCCAAGGATGGGGCGCTGTGCAACGGGGAGTATGCGCCGGCGCGGGTGTGTGCAGACGACATTGATGACGGTTCTGCGGGGACGGGAGAGTCCACGGGGACGGGAGGGCCGACCGACAGTGGGGGGCAGACGGAGGGCACGGCCGGCACCGGTTCGTGAGCATGGGATGGAGTGACGCCGGCGCCGGTCGGGCTCACTCCAGGCAGGTGAAGCCGGGCGGGGTGGCGTTTTCGAAGGGAGGCTCGGACCAGTAGATATCCTTGAGCCACTCGCCGGTCTCGTAATACTCGAGGCACTCGTCATCGACGAACTCGCGCAGCGCCGACAGCCGCTTGCATTCCGCGTAGGCCAGCTCGTTGTACTCCTCGAGCAAGGTTCCCGGCGGAGGCCAGCCGCGTCGGGACAAGCGCTCGCCCAAGCTGTCGTACTCGTCCTCAGTCAGGCACAGACACGCGGTTGCGGTACCGCCATGGATCTCGTTATGGACATAGGCACTGCTTCCATCGGCGAACAATCCCCGCGGGCTGATGAGCCATAAGCATGCCGGTTCACCGTAACTTTCTGGGTCGTCGCCGAGTACGCGATCGCCACATGAACAGCTCATGCTGAAGATGGCCACTACTGTAGCCGCCCCTGCCGTACTAACTATGGTACGAGCAAATAGTCGAAGTCTAGCCATTGGGATCCTCTCATGATCCTGAGGTCGAGCTCGTCCTTGTTATTGTTCTCGGAGTAGGCTCGCATTCCTGCTGCTAAGCTGTCTATTACGGTACCGTTGATTGACTCGAGTCGATCAGTGGTTCGCAATCCCAGCGTATAGGCGACCGAGCCAGGCTCTACGCTGACGAGAATGTATCGTTGTTCCTCGCTGTCGAAATACAGTCGGGCGCTCTCGCTGAGTAGCAGCGTAGGGTCATCGTAGAGCATGTGCGCGAACGAGCTGTCGATCTCACAGGTAGTTTCGCTACAATGAATGAATAAGTCTGCATCGAGCTCATGGACCCCACCGGAGGTGTCGATGGAATCAGAATCATCACTCGTGGAATCAGCAGAGTCGGGTTCGTCGGAATCTGTGTCCGAGTCTTCGGTCGCCCCGCATAGTCCTCCATCATCACCTGTTGCGCATTCGTACGGATTGAGCTCTGGACACGAGCCCCCCGAGGGAGCTCCGCCGTACTTGCAGTTCCCAATACATGACCCGGGGTCGGTTCGTTTGAATTTGCCTTCTAGTGTCGATGCGTTGGGGCCATTGGCTTGCCAGCAGTTGTGCTCGTTGCCTGGTAGCACGAGTGATTGACATTCTTGTCGAACGGCCGCTTCGATCTCGTCGAGTAATTCGTCAAGTTTACACTCAGGGGTATCGTCGTTGAGGATTTGATCCTCAGCATCGTTGAAGCAGCGGCAGCCTTGCGGAACCGCTCCATTTTCATAGGTGACCGGTATTGCATCATCGATACTCCCCCCCGCGGGCCACTGAAGTGCGTTGGTGAGGTTGCGGCACCAGTCGTGTCCGGGGCTGGTCGCCTTGATGCACGTGTCGTGGTAGATGCACCCCCCGACGCTAGGCGTGGCCACCGAGAGGGCGCCGCCGAGAAGTAGCCCGCTGCCAACCGTGAGGCAGAGACGACTTCGAACTCGAATGCTTGGGCCGCATGGCGGGGCATCGAGCTTGCTCTCATCGGGCATGACGGCCCATCATACCAGGAAAGGACGGTTGCATGCGTTGATGCCGGTCCCTCGCTACCCCGCAGACTTCTTGTCCGGCTTGGGCTCGAACTCCACCTCGGCCACCTCGAACACGCCGTCGCCGAGCTCTTCGTTGGCTGCAAGCTCGTGACTGATGACCCTCCCCGCCGCGAGCACATCGGATAGCACGGGCCCGAGCCGGTCGAGTTCGGCTTGTTTCGCGGCGAGCACCAGTGTCTGCACCCCCCGTCCCACGCCCACGCCGGCGCTGGTCTTGGCTCGGTTAATCGCGGTCAGGGCCTCCACCGCGGTGTCGAACGACGCCGCATCCTCGGGAGCGGGCACGGCCTCGAACTCGGCCTCCGAAGGCCACGGAGCCCGGTGCACGCTGGCATGTCCCGACTCCTTGGCGAACACCCACGACCAGACCTCCTCGGTGATGTAGGGCAGGACCGGCGCGAACAATCGCAAGAGCACCGAAAGCCCCAGCCGCAGCGCCGCGATCGCCGACCCGCGCCCGGCCTCGTCGCTCTCGTCGCGCGCCCGGTTCTTGACCAGCTCGAGGTAGCTGTCGGTGAAGCTCGCCCAAAAGAAGCCCTCGGTGGCCCGCAGCGCGGGCGCAAACTCGAACTCCTCATATGACGCGGTCGCCTCGCGCACGACCCCCAGCAGCTTGTGCGCGAAGCCCCGGTCGATCTCGCGGCTCACCGGCTGCACCGTGCCCCCTTGGGCCAGCACGAACTTGCTCGCGTTGAAGATCTTGGTGACCAGCCGCCGCCCCATCGACAGCATCTTCTCGTCGAACGCGGTATCCACCCCCAGCCGCGCGCTGGCAGCCCAGTAGCGCACGCCGTCCGACGTGTACTTGTCCAAGAGCTCGGTGGGCACGATGACGTTGCCCTTGGACTTGGACATCTTCTTGCGATCCGGATCGAGGATCCACCCCGAGATCAGCACATGCTTCCAGGGGATCACGTCTTCGTGGGCCATCGCCTTGGCGATCGTATAGAACGCCCAAGTTCGGATGATCTCGTGGCTCTGCGGGCGGATGTCGGCGGGAAAGAGCGCCTGGTGGCGCGCGGGGTCGATCTGCCAGCGGCTGGAGATCTGCGGGGTCATCGAGCTGGTGAACCAGGTGTCGAACACGTCGGTCTCCGCCTGGAACCCGCTCGGTTGCCCCCGCTGGGCCGGCTCGAACCCCGGCGGGGCGGTCACGGTGGGATCGACCGGCAGCGCGGTCGCATCGGCCAGGATCGGCGTATCGTAGTGAGGCTTGCCTGCATCATCGAGCGGGTACCACACGGGAAACGACACCCCAAAGTAGCGCTGCCGGCTGATGCACCAGTCCAGCCCCAGGTTCTCGGTCCACGTGCGGTAGCGGTGCCCCATGAACGGGGGATGCCACTTGATCTGGTCGCCCTTGGCCAGCAGATCGTCCTTGCGGTCGAGCAGGCGGCAAAACCACTGCCGGGTGGGCACCAGCTCGAGCGGTCGATCGCCCTTTTCGAAGAACTTGACCGCGTGCTTGATCTTCTTTTGCCCGCGCAGCGGCACCTCGCTCCCGGTGGCGGCCGCGTCGGGCTGCTGCAGCCGACTGAGCACGAGCTCGCGGGCCTTGTCGGGGCGCAGGCCCTCAAGCTCGGCGTAGTAACGATTGGCCGCATCGGCGTCGAGGCTCTCCCAGCTGGGGGTGCCGTAGGTCACCGGCAAAAGCCGCCCCGACAGCCCGATGATCTGCCGCAGCACGAGCTTCTGCTCGCGCCACCACTGCACGTCGGTCTGGTCGCCGAAGGTACAGATCATCAAGATCCCCGTGCCCTTGTCCTTCTCGACCAGGTCGCTGGCGAAGATCGGCACGCGCACCCGGAACATCGGCGTGATCGCATGCTTGCCAATGAGGTGGGCATAGCGCTCGTCCTCGGGGTGGGCGGCCACGGCCACGCACGCGGGCAGCAGCTCGGGTCGGGTGGTAGAGATCACGAACTGCTCGTCCGATCCCTCTACGCCGAAGGCGATGTCGTTGAACGTGCTATCGAGCTCGCGATCGTCGAGCTCGGCCTGGGCCACCGCGGTCTGAAAGTCCACGTCCCACATGGTGGGGGCGTCCGAGCTGTACAGCATGCCCCGCGCGTACAGATCGAGGAACGAGCGCTGGGCGGTCGCGCGGCAGTGGTCGTCGATCGTCGCGTACTCCTGCCGCCAGTCGACCGACAGCCCCATCCGCCGCCACAGGGCCAAGAAGGCCTTCTCGTCCTCGGCGGTCAGCTGGTTGCAGGCCTCGATGAAGTTGGGGCGCGAGACCAGGCGCGGTCGCTTCTTGCGGATCTTGGCCGAGGCGGCCTCGAAGGTCAGGCCCTCTTCGTAGGCCAGGCTCGGATCGCAGCGAATGTGATAATAGTTCTGCACCCGGCGCTCGGTGGGCAGGCCGTTGTCGTCCCAGCCCATCGGATAGAAGATATTCATCCCCCGCATCCGCTGGTGCCGCACGATGACGTCGGTGTGCGTATAGCTGAACACGTGCCCTACGTGCAGCGAGCCCGAGACGGTGGGCGGCGGGGTGTCGACCACGAAGGTCTGCTCGCGCGGGCGCTCGGGGTCGTAGTGGTATAGGCCCGACGCTTGCCAGGTCTCGTCCCAGCGTGACTCGGCGGTGGGGGCGTCGAAGTGCTTGGGCAGGGTCGCGGGATCGATCGTGTCGAAGGCGTCGGTCATGGGTCGGGTCGCCGGTGAAGGCCGCGCAACGACACCACAAGGGGCGCGGCGACCACAACCCGGCGGGGCTACGCCCGGGTGCGACCGATCACGCCCTGCGACGACGCCGGCCCAGCAGCAGCCCGAGCGGCACGGCCATCCACCACGCGCGGGGGGTGGGATCGGTCATG
This sequence comes from Myxococcota bacterium, assembly GCA_039194325.1. Classification (GTDB taxonomy): domain Bacteria; phylum Myxococcota_A; class Polyangia; order Nannocystales; family Nannocystaceae; genus Paraliomyxa. The sequence goes on along the minus strand of JBCCWC010000089.1, from coordinate 596 downwards.
CAGCCGCAGCCCTCGCCCCCGTCGTCGTCATTGGCTCCGGCCGAATCGGTGTCCGTCCCGCTGCCCGACCCGGACCCGCTCCCGCCCGGGCCGCCCGCGGTCTCGTCGACGCCTCCGTCGAGGGTCTCCACCCCGCTGCCGCCGCCCTCGCCGCCCTCGTCCCCGCCGATCAGCACGGAGACCGGGGTGCTCAGCCCCTGGTTGCCGTTCTCGTCCTCGGCCACCACCTCCAGCACGTGCAGGCCGTCGGGCAGGCCATTGACCGGCCAGCCCCAGGGCTCGAGGTTGTCGAGCAGGAACAGCTCGCCATTGACATAGAGCTCCGCCTCGAGCACCGGGCTCTCGTCGATGATGTCGGCGATCACGGTGAACCCATCGCCGCTGCTGAACGTGGCGCCGTTGACCGGGCCTGCGATCCCCGACACCGATCCCCCGCTCATCGTGATCACCGCCCCGGTCAACGGCACCACGTTCAGCAGCGGCGATGGGTTCACCGTGATCGCCGACATCATCGACGAGAGCCCGGTGCTCGAGGCGGAGCTCTATGTCAATGGCGAGCTGTTCCTGCTCGACAACCTCGAGCCCTGGGGCTGGCC
>JBCCWC010000088.1:0-52445 GCA_039194325.1 Myxococcota bacterium | reverse complement strand
GGGCCTTTGGGGGCCCTCCGGGGGTGGGGGGGGGGGGGGTGGGCGCCCCCCCCCCCGCCCGCCCCCCCGGGGTCGTACATCCCGCCCACGAAACTCGGCCCCACGCGGCCCGAGGCGAGCAGCCCACGAGGACATCCAATGACGGCACAAGATGAACTATTCGTATTCAACGGCATCGACGGCTCCTGCGGTGACTACCTGCTCTCGCCGATGGACACCGAGGCGGTGGTCGGCCTGGCCCAGGGCCGAAAGATCGACGAGGTGCAGCAAGAGGCAGCCCTGCGCCACGAGAGCATGCTCCGGGATCACTTTGCCCCGCGCGAAGACGTGGATCCCAAGAGCATCGCGCAGAGCGGCTGGGGCGTCGTCTTCGCCCACGACGCCGACCCGGCGGTCCGCGAGGCGCTGCAGCCCTTGCTCGACCACCGCAAGGCCGAGGCGGCGAGCATCAACCCCGATCGCTACCGCGAGTTTTGGGGGGCCCACGCCTATCGCCCCAAGGAGCGCAAGCCGGCGTTCCTCAGCCGCCACAAGGCGCCGACCTCGGGCCCGGTCGATCCCGACCGCATGCCCTATTATCTACTGATCGTAGGCAGCCCGGAGAAGATCTCGTGCGAGTTCCAGGCTCAGCTCGATCTTCAGTATGCGGTGGGTCGTCTCCACTTCGACACCCTCGAAGAGTATGACAATTATGCCCGTAGCGTGATCGCCAGCGAGCGCGGCGAGGTCGCGGTGGCTCGGCGTCTGGGCATGTGGGGCCCCCGCCACGACCGAGCCACCGAGATGAGTAGCGATGGCCTCATCGCCGGGCTCGATCGCTACGTGCGAGACAAGGCGCCCGACTGGGAGGTCGACGTGCGGGTCGACGCGCAGGGCACCAAGACCGAGCTGGCCAAGATGCTCGGCGGCCCCGAGACCCCGGCCGTGCTGCTGACCGGCAGCCACGGGGTGGGCTTTCCCCACGGTGACCCCCGACAGATCCCCCACCAGGGCGCCTTGCTGTGCCAGGAGTGGGCCGGGCGACGAGGGAGGGTTCCTCCCGAGGTGTACTTCTCGGGCGAAGATCTGGGCGAGTCGGCGCGCCTCGCTGGCCTCATCGCGTTCTTGTTTGCCTGCTATGGCGGAGGCACGCCCAAGCACGACGCGTTCTTCCACGCCAAGGGCAAGCGCCGTGAGATCGCGCCCCACGCCTTCTTCGCGGGCCTGCCCACCCGCATGCTCGGCCACCCCCACGGCGGCGCGCTGGCGGCCGTGGCCCACGTGGAGCGAGCGTGGGGGTGCTCGTTCTACGAGCCCAAGTCCGGCCATCAGATCGCGGTGTTCGAAAGCTTCATGAAGCGGCTGCTCGACGGACACCCGGTGGGCTCGGCGCTCGATTGCTTCGGCAACCGCTATGGCGAGCTATCGAGCGGCCTGCTCGAGAAGCTCGAAGAGCTCGAGTACGGCGGCCACATCTCCCCGACCGAGATCGCCAACGACTGGACCGCAAACAACGACGCTCGCAACTACGTGGTGTTGGGTGATCCCGCGGTTCGGGTCCCCGTGGTGGACAAAGAGCAGGCCAAGGAACGCCCCACGCTCGACCTGGGCACCCCGGGCGCTCGCTCGGGGCCGAGCATGGCGGCCGCGCCCGAGGCGGCCTCCGTGGCCGCCTCCGAGGCCAGGGCAAGTGCCCGGGCCAACGCGGCCCCGCCAGCCAACGCCGGCTCCGAGTCCACCGGCTCCGAGGCCACTGGCTCCGAGTCTGGGGCGCTCGAGTCCTTTGGCCTGTTCAGCAAAGACCCGGACGACTCCAGCGACGACGCCAAGTCGAGCGGCCTCGGTCAGTCCCTGCGGAGCTTCGCGTCGAGGCTCGGGAGCAAGATCTCCGACGCGATCACCGATATGAGCACCCTCGACGTCAAGACCTACGTCGTGTCGAACGCCGATGACATGACGGTACACCGGGGGAAGGTCGAGGGCGCCCAGCTACGCGCCTACACCCGGATCAACCTCGATGGAGACACGACCGCGTGCCTGCCCCAGCGCGACGGCGAGATCGACCAGACCATCCTCGAGATGCATATGCGCATGGTCGAGCAGGCCCAGCGCACCCGGGTCGAGCTGCTCGAGACCCTCGTCCGGGCGGCGACCAGCTTGATGAGCGTGGGCAAGTAGCTGCGCATTGAACCCGACACTCCTGAACCGACACTCCTGAACCGACACTCGAGCCCGAGAAGAACATCATGGCAGTAGCAGAGATCAAAGAAGCCCTACGATCGGCGACGAGCACAGTATCCAAGTACATGGGCGGGGTGGCCGTCCTACATGTCGAGACCCATACCGTCGAGACCAAGACGGGGCAAGAGCCGGTTCTCGCGGCTCGCACCGTCATCGCGCTCGATGGAGACAACACCGCGGTGGTGCCGGCTCAGCAAGGTGAGTCCGGCAAGTGGGAGGTCGACTCGCCGCTCTATGAGGTCCACATGCAGAACGTCCAATCGGCGATCGAGTACCGAGCGAAGATGGTCGAGTCCATGCTCAGCTTTCTACGGATGATGGCGGGAGGCATACAATGACCGACCCAAGCAAGACCTACGTGGAGAGACGGGTCAGCACGCGAGTGTACGGCACGCTCCCCTCCAAGTCGCCCTTGCTGGTGCGGGTGCCCGGGGTCAAGGGCTCACGCCGCCGCCTGCACGTGCTGGCGGCCGCGGCCATGGTGCGCATGGCAGAGGCGATCCAGCGCGATCTCGACATCGAGCTGAAGCTGGCCTCGGCCTGGCGGCGTCATCGCTGGAAGAGCCGAGCACACTACGAAGCCACGGTGATCCAGCGGTTCGGCTCGGTCCGCGAGGGTCGCAAGTGGCTGGCCTTCAACTCGCCGCACGAGACCGGGCTGGCCATGGACATCGGCGTGGGGGGCCTGTGGCCGTCCAAGAAGACCCGCCAGGCCCAGCGACAGCAGCCGCTTCACAAGTGGCTGGTGCAGCACGCCCACGAGTACGGCTGGCATCCCTACAAGCGAGAGCCGTGGCACTGGGAGTATCCGCTGAGCTTCGAGGCCTTCCGCTCCGGCGAGCTCGGGCCCGATGGCCCGGGTGGAGTCGAAGAGCTGCTCTCGTTCGACATTGGGGACGAGGACGACGAGGTGGTCGAAGCCGATGACCTCGACGAGTTCGTCGATGGCCAGACCGAGGACGACGACTGAGTTATCGATGCCGAGGCCGGCTCGGAATGCGCGACTTCGTCGCGCCCGGCCTCGGTCTTGCCCAAGCGCGGCCGATCACACCATCGCGGCCGGCGTCGATACCCGAGGGCGGCCCCAGGCGCGCAACGAGCCGGCGGCGGGAGCCAACCGCGGGCGAAGCATCGAGCTACTGATGATGCCTCGCTTGCGCAGCACGTCCTTACGAAACGCGAGCCCGTATCGTTGCTCTTGCGTCAAGTCGGGATACCAGCGCTCGTATTCGGCCTGTGCGCCATCGCGATCGCCGGCCCGGAAGCGAGCCATGATCTCGACGAGCTGCTCGGGGTAGGCATAGCCGGTCATCAACCCGACAGCCCCTGCTTCGAGCTCGGCGAGGCAGTGGAGCCCTCCCGAGGCCCCCAGGGGGGACAGACGATCGCCTAGCACAGAACGCAAGCCCGCGATCTTTTCGTGGGTGGGGGCCGCCTCGACCTTGATGGCCCGCACGTGAGCGACCTGCGAGGTAACCCGCTCGATGAAGGGGATCGGCAGCTCACCCACGAGCTCGGGATGGTCGAGCATGACGAGCGGGACGCCCCCCACCACGGCAAGGTGCCGGTAGTGCGCGGCGATCTCGTCGTACTGGGAGCGCTGCGCACTCGGCGTGCAGACCAGCAGCGCGGTAGCCCCCTGGTCGACGAGCCGGCGGGCCATGGCCCCCGCGGCGGGAGTGCCCTCGTTGACCCCCGCGATGACCGGTACCCGAGCGCTGACGCGTCGAGCCACCCGCCGGACGACACCGATGCGCTCACGGCCGGTCAGCGCCGGCCCTTCGCCCATGACGCTGAGGACGACCAACCCCCGCGCACCCCGATACAGATAGAAGTCGACCAATCGGTCGAGGCTCTCACCATCCACCCGGCCGTTGGCGGTGAACGGGGTGACGAGCACGGCGAGGAGACCCTGGAATTGCATGGCGATCACGTCCTCAGGCAGCGGTGGCTCGGCATGACAGCTCGGCGCTGCGACGCTGGATTCCGTCGAAGAAGCGGCAGCGAGCGTCGAGCGCCTCGACGATCGCTCGCTCGACGAGCTCGACCTCTTGCGGTGAGTGGACCCGTGGCTTGATCAGCGCGGCGAGCTTGGCCGCGTGGCCATCGTCGACCTGGATGTGCTCCTCGAAGAACACCAGCGCCTCCCGGGAGAGGGGTCTGGCACCCATGATGCCCCGGAGCACCTGGGCGTAGAGCACCGCGACGATTCCCTCCGACGCGAAGCAAACCGCGCCGAGGGCCGCCACGTAGCCGTAACGCTCGGCCAAGCCCATGTAGGTGTCCACGAGGGCCTGCGTCTCCGGCTCGATGCTCGTCGCCTCGAGCGCGGCGTCGTCGATCCCCAGAGCCTGGGTGAAGTGCCGGAACAACGCCGGGTGGGCCAGGCGCGGGTCGCCTTTTCCCAGCTCGTCGTGGAGGTTCTCCAAGATCACGGTGCGGGCCTCGACGTCGGGGCAACGTGCCAGGATGCCCTCCAGGACGCGGTGGAAGTTCTTGCAGAAGGCATACATCTGCACCGCGAGAGTCTCGACCTGCGTGCGGCTCAGCTCCTGCCTTCGGCAGCACTGCAAGAACTCGTGGCCCCACAGGGGGTGGGCCTTGGCAACTTCGTGAAAATTCTTCGCGATCGATTTCATGGGGTTCGTCCTCACCGGGCAACTCGAATGGCAACGTGAAGCGGAATTCCGGCGATCGGCCCGAAGAACGAGCGATCGAGCTCCAGGTGGTCTGCGGTAACGTGAAGCTCGCGGAGGGTCGGCATCGACGAGAAACCGGCAGACTCAAGGGCCTCGAAGTAGTCCTGGAGGGTCTTGTGGACGAGCTGGACGTCGAGCCACGAACCGCTGGTCTTCCAGATCCGCCCCGAGAAGAGCGAGCCGCGACTGGCGAAGTAGTCACCGCCCACGTCTCGAAAATGAAACGGAAACTCGCCATCCTTGCGGACAAAAGGGAACGCCGGGTGGGGGATCGCGAACACGAAGTTCCCCCCGGGCCGCAAGACCCGGGCGATCTCGGCCATGCACCGCCGCGTCTGGCTGACGTCGAGGTAGTTGAACAGGAATACGGCCAAGACCAGCCCGAAAGATCGGTCGGGCAGCCCTTCGAGGTTGGTGGCCGCGCCCACCTCGTACTCGATCCCGAGGGGTGACGACGCCTCGCAGGCCCGGGCCGCATCGATCATTCCCTTGGAGAGATCGACGCCCAACACCCGCTTGGCCCCGCGACGCCGCAGCTGCCGCGAGCAGTAACCCTCACCACATCCCAGATCGAGGATCTCGGCGCCCTCGATCGGCTCGCACAAGTCCAAGACCGATGGACGAGCGGTGAAATCGGACAAAGAGGTCGGGCTCTCCCTCACCCAGCTCGATGCAGTGTGATCGTAGAGCTCCTTGGTGTCATCACAAGTTGGCATGCATGTCCGTCCATTCATGCAGATCGACTCTCGGCGGTATACATCGAGCACCGACAGGGGATTCCCTGATGGCGACTCATCCAAAACCTGACTACTGCACCGCTCGCCATCTATGCCGACGTCTCAATCGGCTCATCCAGGGACACTATTGCATGGTCGACGAATACGAACACCTGTCAAAATTACTAGTTATCAGTATGAGCCTATCCAAGTGCGCTATGGATCACCCCTGTGCCGAACTACGAGCCATCCATGCACCCCTCGCTACTGGCACCAAATGCTCATTGTGGGAGCCAGTAGGCCGCTATGAGCCAGTGGCACTTAATGCCCACGTTCCTCGACGGCCAACGAGTTGGCCCCGCTTCGGTACGTCATTGGGCAACAACCGAGCTCGTGAGTAAGGGATCCGATGGTCTATTACAGAACTGTCACATCGGGGAGGCACCGAGACGACGGTGCCACTACGAGCGACGATACCCATGCCGAGGCCGGGTTCGCCCCCGCACAGTGGCGATCGCCGACGGCCTCATGCGAAACGCCGGTACTCACCCGGGCCCTCGCCGTGGTGGCGCTTGAAGGCCTTGCGAAACGCCGGAGTGCTCTCGTAGCCCACGCGAGTCGCGATCTGCTCCACGCTCTCGTTCGTCTCACGAAGCCAACCGGCGGCCTTGGCCATCCGTACGCGCGCCAGATAGCTGGACGGCGTCTCGCCTACGAGGTCGCGAAACCGAGCGGCGAGACCAGAGCGAGACATCCCGACGGCGGTGCCCAAGCCCGCGACGGTCCAGGGCTCGCCAAAACGCGCATGAAGGAGCTGGAGCGCGCGACCGATCTGCGGGTCGGCGAGCGCCCTCCACCCCGGGCCTTCGGTGGCCGTGCTCAGCACACGGAGCGCCTGGGCGAGGAGCACGTCGGCGAGACGTCCGAGGATCAGCTCGCTACCCGGACCACGCGCGGCGCTCTCGGTCACCATCAGCTCGACGGCCGTCGCCAACCGACGGTCACCGCGGGCGTCGTCTGAGCGCAGGTGGATGGTCGGGGGCAACGCGCGCAACAGAGGGTGCTCCCCCGACGCGAAGCGAAAGCAGCCAGCGACGAGCGAGCTCTGTGGTCCGTCGCCTCCCAGTCGAGTCGATTGCCCGAGCACCTCGCTGTCGATCGCCGCGCGGTGTCGCCGGGTCGGCGGCTTCGAGCGCGAGCCATCGTCGAGCACGTGCGCGGACCCCCGCGGGACGAGGACCACGTCGCCAGCGGACAGCGACAGGGAGCCGGGGGTCTGCTCCCCGGTGGCCCGATTCCCCTTGGTCCGCTCCCCGGTGGCCCGATCCCCGAGGGCCCGATCCCCGAGGGCCCGATCCCCGAGGGCCCGCTCCCCGAGGGCCCGATCCCCGAGAGTCAGACGCGCTCGCCCACGCGCCAGCACATAGAACGACGATGTCGGCTTCCGACGAACGTGGATCGCCCAGGGCGCGCCGAGTTCCCAACGACCATAGAAGAGAGTCGTCAGCTGGGCGGAGCGAAGTACGTCCGAGATCACGTCCATCCGCGCCCATCCAGGGTTGGTGGACGATCGGACACAACTGCTGGCGCTCCGAGCATTGTTCGTATCTACCACGCGCTGAATGCTGATGACATGAACGCATCTGAGCTCCTCGACGCGCACCTCGAGCGCATTACCGTCGACCTCGAACAATGGCTGGCTCTCTTTGCCGATGACGCGGTGATCGAGTTTCCCTACGCGGCCTCGCTCGGAACGGCTGCGCGGCTCGACGGCAAGGACGCGATACGCGCCTACTTCGGCGGGAGCGTGCCGACGATGGAAGACCTCGCCTTCTCCAATGTACGTCGCTACCCCGCGGGCGACCCCGACGTCGCCTGGCTCGAGGTTCACGGGGCAGCCCGGATCCCCTCGACCGGTCGTCGCTACGAACAGGACTACGTCATGTTCGGGCGTGCCCGTGAGGGGCAATTGGTCCTCTACCGCGAGTATTGGGATCCATGGGTCGCCGCCCGAGCGTTCGGCCTCGAGCTCGGCACGGAGGGCGAACGATGATCCGCATCCTCGTGACTGGCGCCTCGGGAAGCACCGGCCGCCCCCTCGTAGAGCGACTGCGCGCGGCACCGGTGACCGTGCGTACCGCGACGCGCACGGGGCTGTCGGGGCCGGGCGAGCACGTCTCGTTCGACTGGATGGATCCCGAAACCCACGACGCCGCGCTCGAAGAGGTCGATCGGATCTATCTGCTCGGTCCGGGGTTGGTAGCTGAAGTCGACGCGATCGTCATCCCCTTCGTGCGTCGGGCGCTCGACCGAGGGGTCCGTCGCTTCGTGATGCTCAGCGCATCCGCCGTCCCCGAGGGCACGCCGGGGCTCGGAGCGGTGCACGCGTTCCTGCGGCGGCACGCGCCCGAGTGGGCCGTGCTTCAGCCATCCTGGTTCATGCAGAATTTCATCGACCCTCGTCACCACCACGCCCGGGGATTGCTCGACGGTCAGCTGGTGACGGCCACGGCAGACGGTCGAGTGGGATTCGTGGATGCGCGGGACATCGCCGACGTGGCCGCGCACGCGCTCCTCGACGCCGAGCCTCACGACACCGCCCACGTGATCACTGGCCCCGAGGCGCTCGGCTACGACGACGTCGCGGCCCGGCTGAGCCGCGCGCTGGGCCGGACGATCGAGCACCGCGCGGTCGAGCCCCAGACCCTCGTGCGGCACCTCGTGGACCATGAGATCCCCGAGCCCTACGCCGAGCTCCTCGCCGGGCTCGACCGAGACATTCGCAAGGGAGAGCACGCGCAGACCACCGATACCGTCATGCGCATCACCGGTCACGCGCCGCGCTCGTTCGACGCGTTCGTGCGCGAGTACGCGTCGCGCTGGAGCTCGCCGCGTGTGGCGAAGACCAACGACAGCTAGCGCCCCACGTGGGCGTCGAGCCGCTCCACGACCCCTGCAATGAGCGCGAGAGCCTGGTGTGCTCGCCCTCAACCCGATTCGCCCGAGCTCGACCCGGTCGCCCCCCGAAGGATCTGCTCGAGCCGGTCGCAGTGGCTCTGCAGCTGGCGGAACTGGGAATCGACCTCGCTCGACCCCTCGCTTAGGGCGTCGAGCAGGCGCTGAGCGACCACCGACCCCGCCCGATCGCCGATGAGCAGGCAGTTGCCGGCGATCCGATGGGCATCCCGGGCGGCGTCTTCGAGCCGACCGCGAACCAACGCAAGCTCGACGCCCTCGAGCAAGGGGCGGTTGTCCGCGATCACCCGATGGGCGACGCGATCGAACATCGACTCCCCGTCGGCGTTGGTCGCCGCTCGCAGATCCGCGACGACCTCGGGGTCGAGCCCCCCGACCGCATCGTGTACCGAGGCGTGGCGACGTAGCTCGTCGCCGTCGTCGGTCCGCACCCACCTAAGCAGCGCGGACAGGCTGTGCTGTGACAGGGGCTTTTCGAGAAATGCATCGACATCGCCGGCGGTGATCGTCGCGCGCGAGGTGGGGTCGGCCGTCAAGATGACGATGCGCAGCCGGGCCTGCTCGACTACTTGCGAGTCCACTTGCGAGTCCACTTGCGAGTCCACTTGCGAGCCCACTTGCGACCGCATGCGGTGCGCCGCGGTGATCCCATCCATACGCGGCATGTGCAGATCCATCAGCACGAGGTCGGGACGTTCCTCGCCGCACATACGCACCGCCTCCTCGCCATCGCCCGCGGTGCAGACCCGGCAGCCATACCGCAGCAGCGCCTCCTGCAACACCTCGCGGGAGGCGGGCGTGTCGTCCACCAGCAGCACCCGCAGATCCACGGGCGGAGACACGGCCTCCGCGGACGAGACCGGAACGAACAGGTCGAAGCGAGTGCCCTCGCCCGGCGCCGAGTCGACCTCGATGCGGATCCCCAGCGCGTCGGCAAGGCGGTGCACGATCGCCAGGCCCAGTCCCACCCGACCGCGAGTGGCCGCCTCGTCGCCCTGTTCGAACGGCTGCTCGAGCCGCTCGAACCGGTCCACATCGAACCCCGCACCGGTGTCTTCGACGGAGATCCTCACGTCTTCGGCGCCCGGCACCACCCGCAGCGCGATGCGGCCGTGCTCGGTGGCCCGGACCGCGTTGTCCAGCAGGTTGCGCAAGATCTGCGTCAGGCGGCGGCCGTCGGTCTCGACCAGCGGCGCGTCCTCGTCCACGTGCAGCCATAGCTCGATCGCCGGGGAGACGAGCGGCCGCACGGCCTCGACGACCGCCTGGACGAGCCCGGTGAGGGCGGTGGGACGCAGCTCGACTCGCATGCGACCGAGCTCGGCGCCGGCCAGATCGAGCAGATCGTCGACCAGGGCGCTGAGCAAGGTCGCTTGCTGGACGACGGTCTCCACCCGGCGTCGCGTGGTGGCGTCGGCCGCATCGGCGGCCAGCAGCTCGGCCTGGCCGAGGACCGACTGCAAGGGGGTCCGCAGCTCATGGCTGACCCCGGCCAGGAACGAGGTCTTGGAGCGGTCGGCTGCCTCCGCGCGCCGCTTGGCCTCGCGCAAGCGGGCCTCGAACGCCTTGCGCTCGTCGATGTCTCGCACGCTGGTACGAAAGCCCAGCCGGGTCCCGTGCGCATCGAAGATCGATTGCCAGCTCATCGCGCCCCAGCGCTGGCGCCCGTCCTTTTGCCGAATACGGAACTCGAGGTCGTTGCCCGACCCGCCGCGAGCCGCCGTTTCGTGCGCCGCCAAGATCCGCGGATGGTCGTCCTCGACCACCAAAGGCAGCGGGTAGTCGGGCATGGCCAAGCACTCCGCGACCGAATAGCCGGTCATGCGCTCCACGGCGGCATTGACCCACCGGGTGTGACCATCCGGGGTGACCCACGACTCCCAGTCGTAGGTGTACTCGGCGATCTCGCGAAATGGAGTCATTGGCGGCTCGGTCATGGCAGCTCGATCAATCCCTGTTCGATGGCGTACCGCGTGAGCCCGGCGACTTCGTGGATCCCCAGCTTCTCCATCAACCGAGCGCGGTGGTTGGACACGGTCTTGGGCCGGATTCCCAGCGTCTCGGCGATCTCCTTGGTGCTCTGCCCAGAGGCCACCAGCCGCAGGACCTCGCGCTCGCGATCGGAGAGCGAGGAGGGGCGAGACACCGTCCCGCTGCCGATCGCGTGCAGCAAGGTGGTCGTCTCTGGGCAGTAGAAGACGCCACCACGGCTCACCTGGTCGATTGCCGTGCGCAGCTGGCTCAGTCGCGCCGACTTCATCACGATGCCCTGCGCGCCCCCCTCGAAGGCCCGCTGGACGACCGCGGCCCGGGCGTAGGCGGTGACGATGACGACCTTGGGGACCGGCCGCACCTGACGTCGCAGGCGAGCCATGAGCTCGATGCCCTCGATGTCGGGCAAGATCACATCGACGATCGCCACCTGCGGCCGCAGCTGGGCCGCTTCGCGTAGGGCCTCGAGGCCGGCGCTAAATCGCCCGACCACCCGATAACGGCGATCCGCATCCAGGATCTCCACGAGCATGTCTCGAAAGACCGTCTGGTCGTCGACGACGAGGACACTGATGGCGGAGGTCATTTTCCCCGGGACCGTTGGGTACAATTACCCATGGAGTGCTGAGGCGCCAAACATCACGATTGAGGCATGAGGAACGTTTGCTCGAAGGTCTCCCTCCCCCATACCGCGAAGCTCCTCGTCATCGCTACCCTTTTTGGGATGAGCAGCGTGGCGTGCGTCGCGATGGATCGAGGGCCCATCGAGCGACCCGACCCCGAGCGAGCCTGTCACGGCCTCGACCAACAAACGCGCTCGCAGAGCGTACTTGCGCACGGAACCGTCGCCGACATCGACGATCGCCACGAGCGTGTCGGCAAACAGCGTCGCCGCGTCGCCCGAGGGGCCGACATCGCCGTGCACGCCGAGCCCAACAGCAACCCGGCCTACCTCGAGCGGCGGGCCCGCTGCGAGATCGCGCAAAACCGGGCGTGGGGCGAGGCGTCGCCGACCCACGCGAGCGATAGCCCGCTCGCCGTCAAGGACGTCGACGTTCGGGTCGAGCGTCGGGGGCCCTACATGGTCTTCGAGCTCCGCTCCGATACCCCGGAGTCCGCGCGAAGCATCCAAGAACGAGCCCGCACCTTCGGCCACAGCTAGGCTCGCGCTGTCCGGCGCGATGACCGAGGGCCCCGTGCTCGTCACCGAGCACGAGGTGGACTCTCGTCCATGACGAGACATCGGAGTGTCTCGAACCGAGACGACCTACCGATCGGCGTGAGATTCTCGCGGGTTGTCGCAGGCACCTCGTTTGCATCGTTGGGCCGCGATGCTACGGACGTCCCCCCTGTTCACCGCCCTACTCCTGTGCACCGGGTGTGTGCAGATCTATGGCGAGATCTCATCGACGACCTACGAACCAGACACCATGGGCACCGGTGGCTCGACCGACGAGGCCGATCCACCGGGCACGGCGACCAGCGACACCGAGTCGGCCGAAGACGATGGCCCTGTCGAGCCCGATCTCCCGTCCGAGGCGCCCTGGATCGAGCAAGAGATCCCACTCGACCCCGGCTGGCCCTGTGAGTTCGGGGGCGTCGAGATCCAAAGCGGGTTCGACGACGGACAAGGAGGCGGCACCGCCCACGACGGAATGCTCGACCCGGCGGAGGTCGAAGAATCGACGCTCGATTGCCTCTTGGAGCCCGATCCTGCCCTGATCGCCGGCAGCGGCCTCGAAGAGCTGCCCACCAACCGCACCTGCGCGCCCCCTTCGGGCCCGAGCCTCACCGAGGGAGTGACCGTCGCGCCCGCGTTCACCCAGCTGCAATTTCCCGCCAACCCGGACTGCTTCGAGGGACTGAGCGACTCGGACTGCTCCAACGCGTTCCGCCCGACCATGATGGTGCAGCACCCGCTGAGCCAGCAGTGGTACCTCACCGAGCAAAACGGCCGAGTGCTGCGCTTCGACGACGACCCCGGGGCCACCCTCGTAGAGGTGGCCCTCGATCTGCAGCCCAAGCTGCACTTCAGCTACGAGGCGGGGTTGCTCAACCTGGTCTTCGACCCGGCCAACCCCGACTACGCCTACGTGTACTACATTGCATGCGCCGCCCAGCTCGACGATGTCTGCACACCCGACGAGATCTGGGGGGTCGTCTCCCGTTTTACGCTCGACATCGACGGCAACCTCGACCCGACCTCCGAGCGCGTGATCGTGCAGGCACCCCACGGCGAGCTCGAGCACAACGGCAACGGGCCCGCGTTCGGCAACGACGGCCTGCTGTACATCGCGTTCGGCGACGGCGGGCACTTTCCCCCCCAGATGCCGCAAGACGGCCAGTCTCTGCTCGGCAAGGTGCTACGACTCCAGGTCAACGACGACACGGGGCTGCCACTAGGCGAGCTCGATCCCCCGTACCTCGTCCCCGCCGACAACCCCTTCGTGGGCGACCCCGCGATACGCGACGAGATCTACGCACTGGGCCTGCGCAACCCGTGGCGCATGAGCATCGACACCGCAAGCCCCGCCGCGGGCCCTCAGACGATCTTCTTGGGAGACGTGGGCCTGGTGACCGCCGAGGAGATCAACGAGATCGTCGCGGGAGGCAACTACGGATGGCCGGTGATGGAGGCCGAGTTCTGTCGACCCGGGAAGGGCATGGAGTCGCAGATCACCGTGACCCTGGGTGACGATTGCTCCCCCGAGCTCTACCAGGCTCCCACCTACTGGTACCGCCAGGCCTTCGGCGTGTCGATCACCGGGGGCTACGTGTATCGGGGCACCGCGCTCCCGAGCCTGCAGGGCGATTATATCTTCGCCGACTTCACGCTAGGCACGATCTGGGCGCTGGATCTCGACCAGCCCGACCGACCCAAGCGCTTCTTGCTCGACACCACGCTGCTAATTCCGACCTTTGCCCGAGCACTCGACAATGAGCTCTATACCTTCGACTGGTGGAGTGGCTCGATCTACGCATTGGTGCCGGTCGACAGCAGTAGCAGTCGACCGGCCGATACCCTGAGCACTACCGGCTGTGTCGACCCTAAAGACCCGCGCCACCCCGCGCCTGGCGGCCTGCCCTACGGCGTCAACACCCCGTTCTTCTCCGAGCAGGGGATCTACAAGGACCGGTGGCTCTACCTGCCCCCAGGAGCGGGACTGACCGAGTACAACCAAACCGGCAACCTCGTGCTCCAAAGCGGCTCGGTGCTGGTCAAGAACTTCGACGTCGAGGGCCAACGGATCGAGACCCGCCTGATGTTCCGCCACGACGACGGTGGGTGGTCGATGTGGTCCTATCGCTGGCGGGAGGACCAGACCGACGCGGATCTCGTGACCGAAGCGCTCCAGACCGAGGTGGAGGGGATCGAGTGGATCTTCCCCGACCAAGGCCACTGCCTGCACTGCCACACCTACCCCGCGGGGCGGGTGCTCGGGCTCGATGTCCACCAGCTCAACCGGCTCGGTTGGTACCCCTCCACCGGGCTGTGGGCCAATCAGATCGACACCCTGCGCGCGCTGGATCTCATCGATCGCGTAGTCCCGATCGATCCTGCCCTACCGATCGGCGGCGGCAACTCGGAGATCGTTCCCCTGCCACCCGCGGTTGCCTTGCCCACATCACCGGCCATCGACGACGAGACGGTGCCACTGCTCGAGCGCGCCGCGGCATACCTCGACGCCAACTGCTCGGGCTGCCACCGACCGGCCGGAGGCGCGCGCGGCAACTTCAGCTTACAGGCCGACGAGATCCTCAGCACCTGCAACCTGCCGCCGGTGGTCGCCTCGTTCGATCTGCCTGGGGCCAGCATCGTGACCCCCGGCGACCCCGAGAACTCGATCCTCTACCGGCGCCTGGTCGAGACCGACCTGCCCTACCGCATGCACCCCTACCGGTTCACGGTGGACGAGGCCGGCGCCGCGCTGCTCCACGACTGGATCACCCTGAGCGCCCCGGCCGACTGCCCTTAGATCCAGCAAGCCATGATCTAGCGCTTGTCCTAGACCCACCGCTTTTGTCGGATCACCGTAAAGTCGACGTCATCGATCCGCACGTGACAGGCGAGGCTGGTCTGCCACAGCAAGAAGAAGCGGCCCTCGTGAGGCTCAAGGACAATCGCCTTGAGCTCGCCGTGGTGGTGCTCGACCTCTGGCGAGAAGAGGGACGAAAAGTGGGTGCTGAACCCCAGGGCGATCTTGGGGACCTCGAAGCCAAACGGACCTTGCGGGCTCATGTTGATGGTATCGATGCGACCCCCTCCACGGTAGCGCCCTTCTATCTGCTGCTCCAACGGCGCGGTGTTGTAAAACCGGTGGTCGAAGTCAGCCGGTAGCAGCGGCTTGCGCTGCTCGACCCAGCGAGCATTGTAGGTTCCCGCATAGCTGCGGCGAGGCTCCCAGTAACTACAAATGGGACCAAAGCCAGCGGGCCCGGTGGCTTCGAACCGGCCCCCCGGATAGGCTAAGTTGGGAACGGGCTTGCCGACCAAGTGCGCCGCCTTGGTCGCGAGCCCACAGCCTACGGGGTTGCGTGGATCCATGCGCTGCTTAGCCGGATCGGGATCGGTCTGGTCGAAGCCACCATAGGCCCGTTCGTACACGAGCGGGATCTCGACGAAAGGCATCGGGCGGCTCGGGGTCACTCCCAGCACGCTGCTCTTGAAGACACGATCGCCGGTGACCTCGATCGTCTTGCGAAAAAAAGGGGTGTTCAGGGTGACGTTGACCTGGGTGGTCGGCTTGCCCTCGGGGGCGAATGCGCGGCCGTTCACGAGCACGTCGACGCGGGGACGCAAGGGGATCGCGTCAGCCTCGTACACCAAGCTCGACTCACCGTCGTCACCCCGATACTCCGGCAACAACAGTGGTTCAGGTTGATCATCGGCCACCTCCACCGTACCCCCGAGCCCGACCTTGAAAGCACCCTTGACGGTAACCAGCCAATGCTTGGACCCATTCTCGTCGATCACGATCCGCCCGAGCGCGGCGAACGGAGTCCGGTTGTCTAGCCCCCACATCTAGCGCCAACCATCCGGATCGGTAAAGCGGCGCAACCAGCCCAAGGTGTCGCCCTGTGCGAGAAACTGATCGCCAGCAAAGTCGGAATGTGCGTCAACAGTGACGGGCTCGATAGCCCGAGCAACCTCAAGGTAAGCGTCTAGGTTCGGGTCGCGTCGGTGCTGGTCGCCGTCGCTCGGATTGGGCCCCGCTTGCAGAACCATGGCTCGCGGGTGACGGACGATCTCCACGGCCGAGTTCAGGACGTCGAATGCCCCCTCCAGCTCGCTCTTGGCGGTAAACATGGACCCCAGTAATGTCAGCCACTGCGCGCCCTTGACCCGATCGACCATCTGCGGAAGCGTGCCGTTAAGGTCTTCCAGGTCAACTCCCCACCAGCGCTTGGCACGGCCATAATTGTAGGTGAAGGCGTCGTGCTTGCGCCAGCCGTCGTACGAGAAGCACAGCCCTCCGTGACCCGAGCGGATGTTCACGCCCTGGGCCACGACGTCGGCGATCCGGCGTAGCTCGGCGCACGGAGCGGACAGCGGCAATGAGAACCGAACGAACGAGTGGAGCCGATCGTCGCCATTGAAACCCGCCTGATGGCATGAGAACGCGAAGCTGTCGTGCTCAAGCCCGTCCCAGAATTGCAGCTCGAACGGCCGGTCATCACGGATGCGCGTATAGACCGGGGCGAGGAAGGGCAAGGGCATCCCCTGGCGGGCGGCGGCTCGCCCTTGCTTGGTGAGCTCTGGATCGTCGATATCGTCCCACAGTGTTTGCTCGGCGATCGCGTAGTATACGAAGCGATCGGGCGGGCAGATCTGGCGATAAAGATCGACGAGTAGGTCCAACTCGTCCACAGTGGGCCCCACGAGATAGGCCGTGAGGTCGAGGATGACCTGGGACACTACCGTACCACCGTCCACGTAGGGACGCCGGAGTCGGGGATGAAGGAAATGCGCCACCGCGGATCAGTCCTCGTCGTCGTCTTTGTCCTGCTCCCCTTCGTCGTTTTCGTCCTCCTCCTCATTGACCGCCGCCAGGGTATCTTCGAGGAACTCGACGAAGTCATCGCTACGACTGAGCTCCCCATCTTTGAGGTCGAAGTGTACGACCTCGCACTCTCCGTCGTCGCTGCGCTCGGAGAGGTCGATGACCACGAAGTCGGGCTCGTCCGGGCCGAGCATCACCACGACCGAGTCGTCGAGGATGTCGTCCTCGTTGTCATCGGCGAGCAGCTTGCGAAACCACGCCAGGCGCTCGGCCACCCACGGCTCATCGTGCTCGTCGGCGGGCAGCAGCATCGCGTTGCCGCTAAAAGACATCCAGCCGTTGTGGAGCCGAAGGAAGGCCTCGTAGCTCGGCGGGATCCGGCCACCGAAGCGCTTGGCGAGCTTGCGGATCTGCTCGTCGGTGGCGGGCGGGCGCAGCTCTTGCGGGCTATCTTCGTCGTACTCGCGGAGGTGCTCCTCCTGCATGGCGTCGCGAAGCTCCGCGACGGTCTTCTTCATGTCCTGGTCGAGGTCGGTCATGGGGGTCCTTGGTCTTGGGGCGGACAACTGTCTCAGGCGGGACAACAATCGCCCGATACGCTGTTATAGCCCTTCTCGGGCTTGTACTTCCGGAGCTTGGAGCCCACCCACTCGTTGGCGTTACTCGACATCATCTTGAGGTTGCGGCTTGAGGTCGCAGACCCGCCGAGCTGGATCTCGTGCACGTGGTCCGCGCTCAGGCCCGGCATGTCGGGGTTGGCGTTGGACGGCGGGTCCATCCACTCCTGGTGGGCACACTCGTGCATGAAGTTCTTCTTGAGCGACTCGGGCGTCGCGGGTTTACTGAGCGTCCGGCCGTAGTTGCCTACGCCTTTGAGCTTCATACCCAGGCGCCGCTTGTACTTGGTCGCGGCCCCGTTGCCCCTTCGCCGGGCGATCTTCTTCTCTCGCCGCGAACGCTTGGGTCGCTTGAGCTTGCCAGCCTGGGCCTGCTTGTTGACCGCGTCGACCTTGGCACAGATTTGCTTTTTCTCACAATCTGAGAATCCGTGCCGCGGGCTCTTGCAATCGAGCTTGACGGTCTTGGCGGGGAGGGTCGGGGTGGCCGGCCCCTGGGCGGTGGTCACCGATGCTGAGTTGGCGGTCATTAGCCGTTGTTGGTGGTTGCGTCACCGAGCAGGTGAACGTTCTTGCCCTCGAACTTCACGTTCATCGAGCCGGGTGCGACGAATTTGGTCTTGCCGTGGGTCGTGGCCGAGACGATGCCGCCACCCGTCCCCTTGCTGGCGATGTCCCCCTTGCTATTGTACGAGCAGCCCTTGATGGCGACGACCTTACCCTCGACCTTGACCTTCTTGGTGGCGCCCGAGAGGCTATCGCCCGACTGACCAATGTTGGGTAGCGGGGTCGGCACGAACGGCGCGGGCGGGCCCGGCATCTTGCATACGTTGGGAACGGTCGCCACGGACATGCCATTGCTGCCCTTGGTCACCGGGGTGCGAGGAGGGTTGACGCCAGTCTTCACGAGTCGAACTCCCTTGTGTGGTCTTGCACGAGCACCATGGTCATGACGCGGTCCATCATGCGGCTCATCACGTGGCCCATCATACAGCTAGGTCGAGCAGGACCGCCCCCCGTAGTCCGAGCTCGGAGCTCGCCCACACCATCGGCCGGGAACCCCGAGCGTAGCCCCGGCTCTTCGATTGCAGGGCCAGGATCGCGAGCAGGGGTACCCCGGCCGCACCGACGTTGCCCCAGCAATCGGCAGGCGCAATGTAGTCCTCGGCCTGCAGAAAGGCGTGCGGCGACACGCGCTGTAGCGCGTACATCAGCTCCTCGTTACGGTAGCGCTCGCCGTCGAGATCACAGTATTGCATGCTAATCCGGTGGTCGGGAAGACCCACACTCTCGACGATGCGACGGAAAACCGCCGACAGGCCCTCGCCAATACACACGCCCTCGGCGTGCATAGGCATGGGCTCGACGGCACAAGAGACTTCGAGCACGGCCGCACACACCGAGCTGCGTAGGCTCCGAGCCATCGAGCCCGAGACGATCACGATCATGCCAGCCCCCTCCCCGGGGGGAAATCCCCACTTGTTGGAGGCCGACATCAGCCGCCCGGCTTCGTCGAGATCGACCAACAGATCAGGGTGTATGAAGGAGCCCACCCCACCGACCACGCACAGGTGGACGACCCTCTTCGAGATGCTGGCGAGCGCTCGCTCAAGCGCGCGACAGCCCCCCGCATTGCCGTCGAACACGGGGTAGATCGTCGCGGCACAGCGATCCGCCGTCGCCTGCTGGATGTGACGACATACCGCGCAGCCGTCAAACTCCGAGAAGTAGGGACCGAGCTCGGGCAGCGCGATGTAAATGGGCACTTCAGCATGCGGAGCGAGGGTCAACGGCTCGATCGCCTCAAGGAGGGCCGCGCTCGCCAGCGCTCCGAGACGCTCATGCAACTCGAAGGTATCGATGGTGCGATCCATCGCCACCATCATTGGATCGCCCGCATGGTCGACGAAGCGTGGATGGGCCGAGATTCGCGAGATCCCGGCGCGCACCGCCGCCGCTGAGGTTGCTGCCCGCAGTCCAACGGCGGTGCGAGCACCCATGCCTACGATGAAACCCTGCGGCGTTCGTGAACCTAGGGAGGTGGCCGGTAGCATCACCGTCGACATTATCACACTACTACCTAATACGCGGGGTCGAGGCCACACAAACGAACGAACACTCGAACTCCGTCACAAAGGGGTCAAATGAAGACTCGTATCGCTCGAATACCAAGGTAATGAGCTCTTGGACTTGCGCGATCTCACCATGCTACTAGAGTAGAGCACCCTAGCTCCTAAGAGACCGTGATCCCCAACGCGCGGGCAGCCTGCTCGACGTCGTCCACCGCCAGCGTCACGCTGGCTCGGATCACCTCCCGCCCGCGCACCGGATCAGCCTGCACCCGCCGACGCTCCAGGACATCACGCACGGCGGCCTTGACTCCCTCGTAGCGCCCGCGGATCACGTCGAACACATCGCCACCAAAGCAATAGAACCCGGCCATCCCCGCAAACGCGGGGTGTCGCCGTAGCAGCCGGTAACGCGGACCAGGCTCGGCCATCGCAGCGTTGGCCCGGTGCAGCGCCTCGCTGTCGATACACCCTGGCCCCAGCGCCAGCGCCACGGCGTGCTCGTCTTCCCCAGCGTGCTGGGGCGCGCGGGCCCTGCCCTGGTCGTCGATCACTCGCAGGGCGGGAAGATAGAGGCAACGCTCGACCCCGATCTCCAACGCCAGATCGGCGAGGTGGTCGCCCAGCGCCCCGTTGCCCCCGTGACCGCTGATGAGCACGAGCAAGCGCAGCGCTCGTCGACCGTGCGCCTCGATGAGCGTATGCGTGAACTTGGCCAGCGAGCGCACGAACGCCTTGGGGTGCTGATAGTCAGGGCTCCAGCGCCGGGACACCTCCCCCACCCCATCCGTGCAGCCCGGCGCATGCCCCAGATAGCGAGCACCCAGCTGATCGCACAAGCGAGTCGAGATCGCCTGGGCGACCCGGTCGTCGATGTCCGGGGCCAGCGCAGGCCCGTGGGCTTCTCGGGAATTGCCGATGCTCACCACCGCCACGGACTCACGAAACTCCGCGCGAGGCCCGGGCCCAACGGACACCGCGATGATCGGCTCAACGTCGACCCCCGCCGCGGCGGCTTCGGCTCGAACCCGCCGCAAAAACTCCGCTCGCTCGGCGCGTGGATCGTTGGGTCCAACCCCGGGGATCACCTCGTGCTTCATGTCCACCTTCTCACTACCATGAGGGTGTAACACCGATCTGCGGCCCAGGGAGCGCGATCGAATGCTCCGAGGATCTCGAAGCGAGACCGTCTGTCTCCCTTCGAAACACCAGCTGCGCCCCGAAACGGACACCCTACCCCGGCGCCGGCGAAACTGCCGCCTCCCCCGCTGGCCCGGCGGTTGCACAGTCCCCCGACATCGCAGGATTGCGGCAAGAAAGGCGTAGGAACGATGCAGATCAATGATTCCAGGCTCAATGGGTTGAAGATCCTCGTCACTGGAGCAGGAGGTCCGGCGGGCTACGGCCTGCTGGAGCGACTGTCTCGCTCACTACCCAACGCCGTACTCCACGCGGCCGACATGTCGCCCCTGGCCTCGGGACTGTACTCGGTGCTCCCCGACCGACGCCACCTGCTGCCCTCTGGCAGCGACGAGAATTTCGCCCTCGTCGTGCGGGGGATCTGCCGACTTCACCACATCGACCTGCTGATCCCCACGGTAGACTGCGAGCTGGAGGCCCTGGCCGAGGCTCGCGAGGATCTGCGGGAGTCGAACGTGCGCGTGGCGGTGCCATCGCGAACCTGCCTGGCCACGTGCCTGGACAAGTACGCGCTGACCGTGGCGCTGGACGGGACGGTGCCGATCCCCAAGACCACCCTTTGGAAGGGCGGCCCCTTCGATACCTCTCACCGCTTTCCGTTGGTGGCCAAGCCCCGGTCCAGCTCGGGCGGCCGCGGGGTCATGATGATCGAATCGCCCAGCGAGCTGCGGTCGCTCCCCACCAACGGCTCCTACATCCTGTGCGAGTACCTGCCGGGAGCGGAGTACTCGGTGGACGTGTTCCGAAGCCGAGAGGGGAACGTGCTGGCGGCGGTGCCCCGCGAGCGGCTGCGCGTGGACTCGGGCGTGGCGATCACCGCCCGCACGGTGCACGACCAGACCCTCGAGCGCTTGGCGGCCGCCGCGGTCGACCGGATCGATCTGCACGGCACGGCCAACGTCCAGCTTCGACGCGACGTGACCGGCGTGCCCCGGCTGCTCGAGATCAACCCGCGCTTCCCGGGCACGATGGCGCTGACCGTCGCCGCCGGGGTCGACATCCCCACCCTGGCGGTGCTCGACGCGATGAACCTGCCGCTGCCCATGAGCCCACTTTCCTTCGACGACGTGGCGATCGTGCGGCAGTGGACCGAGCGGGTGATCGATCCCAGCGAGCTCGAGCGCATGGGAGTCTCGCCGGCCAGCGGCGCTGCCGGTCGCCTGGCCGAGGCCAGCTGAGACCCGCTGAGACCCACTGAGATCAATCGGGACCAACTGGGACCAACTGGGACCTACTATATGGTGGTCGACGTCATCGCCGCTGTGGCCACCGCGGCCGTGCTGCTCGCGGTGCTGCCCGTGCTCTCGGGCCTGTATCAGTTCTTGAGCATCATCTCCTCGTTCTTCCACACGCACCTGGAGTCCACCGCCAACGAGACGCCGCGGCTGGTGGTGCTGATCCCCGCCTGGAACGAGGACGCGGTGATCGCCGCGTCGATCGATCGCCTCATGGCACTACGCTACCCGGCCGATCGCCTCAAGGTCTACGTGGTCGACGACGCATCGACCGATCGTACCCCCGAGATCGTGATCGACAAGACCAAGGAGTTCCCCGGCCGGGTGATCCACGTGCGTCGCGTGGCCGGGGGCGAGGGCAAGGCCCACACCCTCAACTACGGCCTCGACCTGGTCTGGCGGGACCAATGGGCCGAGGCGGTGCTGGTGATGGACGCCGACGTGATCTACACCGACGACTCCCTGCGCAAGATGGCGCGGCACCTGGCCGACCCCGCCGTGGGGGCGATCACCGCCAACATCAAGGAGGGCAGCCGCGCGCCCAACTACGTGCAGCGCTTCGTCACCTTCGAGTACGTCACCGCCACCGGGTGCTCCCGACGGGCCCAAAACGCCATGGGCTTCTTGGCGTGCCTGTCGGGGGGTGCCCAGCTGCACTCCCGGGAGAACCTGCTGGCGATCGGGGGCCAGATCTTCAGCGACACACTGGCCGAGGACACCTTCACCACCTTCCGCACCCAGCTGAGCGGTCGACAGGCGCTGTTCGACCCCAACGCGATCGTCTACGCCGAGGAGCCCGACTCGCTGGTGGGCC
The DNA here is from genome assembly GCA_039194325.1 of Myxococcota bacterium. Lineage (GTDB taxonomy): Bacteria > Myxococcota_A > Polyangia > Nannocystales > Nannocystaceae > Paraliomyxa. Next base: position 29,905 of record JBCCWC010000088.1, on the reverse strand, counting down.
TGTGGAAGCAGCGGATCCGCTGGAGCCGCGGCAACGTGCAGATCACCCAGGTGTTCCGCAAGCTGTGGCTCAACCGGGGCCGCCACGCCGGCCTGGGCTCGTGGAGCATGGCCTTCGTATGGTTCTCGATCTTCTTGATGCCCCTGTTTCAGATCAGCGCCTCGCTCTCGCTGGTGCTGCTGTTGTTCCTCGATCAATCGCTGGCCTGGCGGCTGTTCCAGATGCTGTGGATCACCGGGGGCGTGACCTACCTGCTGGTCACCCTGGGGTCGTTCGTGGTCGACTGGGAGTCGTGCGTCAAGTCGTGGCGTGAGGGGATCCTATTCCCGGGCGTAGTGTCGCTGGGGCTCATTCTCCACAGCCTCTTTCCCTTCTTGATCGACCCCATGCTCGCGTGGGTGCTCCCGCCCGCGGCCAGCCCGGCCCGCGACGCGCTGATCGTGCTGCTATACGCCTGGCCGGCCACCGCGATGCTGATCGCCTGGCTGGCCAAGGTGGTGGAGACCACGCGGCTGCGCGGCCTGGCTCCGGTGCTGCTCTACATCTCCGGCTACGGGGCGTTCTTGTGCGCCGTGACCTTCGGGGCGTACCTCAAGGAGCTGCAGGGGGCGGAGATGAAGTGGGACAAGACGATCAAGACGGGGAAGATGGGGTGTCCCGCCGGTGAAGCCACAGCTTGAAGCTCAGCCCCCGCCCCGACTCGGGGTGAGGGTAGTACTTGAACTCCACGCGGTCGGGCCAGTGCTTCCACGAGTCGAGCTCGAAGCTGAACGACTCGATCCCGTGGTAGTCCACGATCCGCAGATAGAAACGCTCGGCCCCTGCCGGGTAGCGCAGGGCCTGGAGCTCCAGCGTGACCTCGGGGCCCCGCGTGAGCGTCCACTGGTGCCCTTCGTACACGAGCATCTCGTCGCGTCGTTTGGCGAGGCGCTCGTGCTCGCACGAAAATCCGGCGGCCACCATCGCGGCCGTCGTCTCCTCCATGTACTCGGTGGTGACCTTCATGCCCGCGCACTCGGGGTCAGCCGTCGATCCAAAACAGCAGGATGATCTCGCGCACGATCACCAACGCCAGGCAGATCTCGATGATGAGCAAGACCCGCAGGATGAGCGCCTTTTCTCGCTGCACGTCGGCCGCCACGGTGAGCTGGAACTCCAGCTGCTCGAGCGACGAGGCGTCCTTGTCGGCGAGATCTCCCTCGAGCTGGGCCGCGTATAGCGGGGTGGAGGAGGCGCTGTCACCCACCGAAATACTCCCGGTGAGCAAACCACACGACCGCCGCCCCCACCACCACATCGAGCATGGCGAGGGTGAAGACCACGCGCCGCAGCCACCGAACCTGGTGCAGCAGGGCTCGCAATTCCTGGCGTCGACGTTGGACGCGCTCCAGCATGGGGTTGCCTTCGCTCATCGAGCCGGAGGCGAACGTAGCATGCGACCGCTCGCACTGGCCGCCCTGGGCGGGGCAATCGCTCTGACCCCACCGGTGGCCCACGGCGCACAGCTGCTCGACCACGAGATCTCCCTTCGCGGGCAGAGCGCGCACCATGGCTTCGCTATTCGCGCGGAGTCTTCCGTTCAGCCGGTCTCGCTCGACCTGCGACTGCGCCACTCCGAGGTGCTGGACGACGATCTGAGCGTGATCGGAATCGAGCTGGACGGCGTCCCCCAACGGACGACCTCGCTACGCGAGGCGCTCGGCGAGATCGGGTGGCACGTGGATCTGGGGACCATGCGGGAGGGGCTCCATCGCGTCGAGCTGTTCACGCGGCTGGTGGCTCGTACTGGCGAAGACGCCGAGCCCAGCCCGCTGACGTGGGTGGTGCTCGAGACCGACTCGGCCATCGACGGTGCCTCGGTCCAGATGCGTACGGTCGATCTGGCCGAGCTGCCGCTTCTGTGGAGCGGCGGGTCGGGCGAGGTCTCGGTCTGGGCCGAGGGCGACCACGGGGCCTGGCTCGAGGCCCGGGTGCGTGCCGATCACTTGCTGCGCGACTGGGGCGTCGGAGTCGTTCATCCGCAGTCTGCGTCTGCGCTCGAAGAGCGGGTCGTCGAGCTGGCTACGCTCGACTCCGTCAACGGAGACAAGACCGGGGCCAACGCTGGGACCGACGTCGAGAATGGGGCCAACGAGCCAAACGAACGCTGGGCCGAACGCTGGGCCGAGCGCTGGGCCGAGCTCGCCGAGGCGCTCGAGCGGGTGCCCGAGGCCCAGGGTATCGCCCAAGCCCAGTCCCATCGCCTGCAGGTGCTCGCGCGCACTCCCGCCATGCTGCCCGGGGTCGTCGAACAGCTGCGCTCGGCCGCGTTCCGAGCCAGCTGTGGCTCGGGCTCGTGCCTGATGAGCCGATCCCCCGCGGCTGCGTCCCCGCCGAGGGTCGAGCAGAACACCCTGCCCGTATGGACGCTTCGCGAGGCCGACCACCCGCAGGGCTGGACGGCCCCGGGCCCGGGGCGTCATGCCTTGTCCATTCGCTGGATCCGCGATCCTGCGTGGACGCTGCTCCGCTGGCCCCGGCTGATCCTTCCGGTGCGCTGGAGCGGGCGAGACGAGCAGTCGCCGAGCGAGGTTCGGATCCACGTGGCGCTCCAGGGGCGACGGGTGGCCTCCTGGTCGCTCGACGAGCATCCCGCCAACCAGACGATCCCGCTCGAGCTCGTCGTGCCGCGGGCTTGGTGGGACAAAGAGGTGTGGAACATCGACGTGGTCGTCTCCATCACGCCCGGCGGGGACGAGGCTCCTGGACCGGCGCGTACCGATTTTCCCTGGCTGACGATCGAGCCCGAGGCTCGGCTCGAGGTGCCGCGTCGGCAGCCGGACAAGACCGGCATCGCGGCGGTGCACGCCCGGATCCGAGGCCAGGATAAGCCGGTACGAGTGCAGTGGAGCGACCCTTCGGCGTCGCACGTGGCGAGGGTCGCCGCGCTGCTGCACCCGCTGGCAACTGGGGAGTCGGGTGGGCCGGGCTGGAGGTTGATCGAGGATGAAGATGACGATGCGCAGTTCATGCTCACGTCGAGCGACCCCCGTGGCGAAGTGGACGACGCCACCTGTGCCGACCCGCCGTGGCCCTCGAAGATCGGGAATGCGCTGGGCTGGGCGGAGCCTCTGGGGCGCGTCTCGTCCATACGCGTGAACACCGAGGGGCGCGTGAACACCGAGGGTCGACTCGCGGTGCACCTGGGTCGGGTCGATCCGGCCCGATCATCCGACGAGCAGAGCCTGGAGGTCCCCAACTACGAAGACCTGCGCGGGCCGGCTGCGGTGCTCGTCGATGATCGTTGGCAGGTCATCGGCATGGCGAAAACGGGGGCGACCGTGGAGGTCGGGGGTGCAGAGCCGACCTCAGGGGCCTCGGGCGCCGCGCGGCCATCCCCGCTCACCGACCGCCAACAACAGCGCCAGCTGTTCGACCTTGTGTGGCTGCTAGGGTCGGTGCTGCTGGTCGGCGGGGTCGCGTGGTTCCTGCGAAAGCGCGCGGTGCCTCGTGCGACGACCTCACCTTCGGCATGAGGGCGATCGCCTCCGGCGTGAGACCGGGGATGGCTCGTTCTCCCCGCGCCAGCTTGCATCGCCGGTCGCTTGCTCGATACGGTCGGCAATGAGCCTCGACGCCAGTCGTTCTTCACGAGACGCTGTACGATCGCTGTTTGGGATCGCCGTTGCGCTGGGCCTGGCGACCCTTGTGCTCCGCGAGATCCACGAGGTTCGCCTGGCGTACGAGTCGCTGGGCTTCGTCGCGTTCGCGGCCTGGTTCGCCGCGGCGGTAAGCGTGGTGGCTTCGCTGGTCGAAGTGGCTCGGGACCATCGCATGCGCTCGCTATACTTCGCCGTGGCCTTGGTCGCCGGTCACTTGCTCGCATTCTCACAAGAGATGGACGGCGGGGTGAGATCGATAGTCGCGGCCTTCTTGTGGGCTCTACTGGGCGGCGTGATCGTGGCCGAGGGCGCGAGCCTGCTGCGGCAGAGGCCACCGGTGGACGAGATCGACGCCTGATCCGTCGCGCTAGCTGCCCGCGAAAGCGCGGGCTACGGTGGACCAGACGTCGGGATCCATGCCCAGGCCGATATGGGTCGAGCTCACCTCCACATGCTCGGCGCGGGGCGACGTGTGGTCGATGCAGGCGCGCCAGTCGACCACGCCGTCGCGGGGCGAGAAGATCACCACCACCGGCACCTGCAGCGGCTGCTCTTGGTCGAGCAGGGCTTGGCGCTGGGCGATCTGGCGGCACGTATCTTCCCCGTAGTGCGGGGCAGCGGTGGTATGGGTGGGGCCACCGATGACCGGGGTGCCGTAGGTGACGATCCGGTGGACGAGGTCGGGCCGAAGACGACCGGCCTCACGGGCGATCACCCCGCCCAGGCTCCACGCCACCAGGTTTGCCGCGCGACCGCTGTCGGCTACGAGCGCCTCCAGCCGCGCGATCAACCGGTGACAGTCGCGCTCGGGGTTGCCGCGATTGGTGCCTAGACCCCAGCCGCGAGCGTCGTGACCCTTGGCCCGCAAGAACGCGCGCAGCGGAGCCATCGAGGCTTCGGGGGCCAGCCAACCGGGGATGTCGACGACGAGCCGGCCGTCACCCCGGGGAGCGCGGGCGAGCCGGGGAACAGCCGCGCCAAGGCGCAAGGGCTCGATGACCGTCCGCCACTCGCCAAACGTTCGGGTGCGAGACGGCGCGCCGCGGGGACGTGCGGTGGTGGGGGGTGAGGCGTGAACCTTGGGCGTGGTGGACAAGATCATGGTGGGGAGCTCGGATGCGTAGGCATGACAGTGTCATGCCTGCCCGGCGATTATTGCATGACACTGTCATTGTGCAAGCGTATCCTCGCGGACGTGGCCACCGAGAGCGCGCGGGGTCGGATCACGGCCGAGCGAGTGCTCGAGGCGGCTCGCGAGCTGCTCGAGGCCGAGGGGTTCGCTGCGCTATCGGTGCGGCGACTGGCCGAGGCCCTCGGGGTCTCGCGCCAGGTCGTCTACACCCACTTTGGCGGGATGGACGGGCTGCTCGGCGCGCTCCATCGGCTCGGCTCGCGGCTGCTGGCCGAAGACGTCGCGGCACTGCCGGCCCGCCCCGGCGGTGACGCCCGGGTGCTCGCGGGGGCGCAGGCCTACGTGGACGCGGCGCGCGAGCGACCAGCGCTGTTCGATCTGGTCTTTGCCCGACCGGTGCCCGACTACGTGCCCGATCGCCAGACGGTGGTCGCCTCGCGGGCCGCGTTCGGGTGCCTGGTTGCCGTGACGACGCAGTGGCTCGCGGGTCGCGGAGGCAAGCGCAGCTCGGCGCAGCACGTGGCACGGCGCGACCGCGAGGCGGTGACGCTGGCCCGGGTGCTGTGGTCGACCACCCACGGCCACGTGGTGCTCGAGCGAGCCGGCCACGCCCGAGCGTCCGAGACCGACGCCTTGGTGCGAGCGGCGGTCCGCTCGGTGCTCCGTGGCTGGCGAGATCCGAAGCCGCGATCCCCCGGATGAGGGCGGGTCGACGACGGCCGATCACGGGGGCTGGTCGACGGGAGCTCCCGGGCCGTTTGTGGGCGACCCCGCCAGTGCCCATTGGTGCTCGCCGCGGTGGATCCCGAATCTGCGGGCGTCAGAGCGCCCCCTCGGGGATCCGCCCCGCCCCAATCGCCTCGACCTGGGCCGGAAGGAATGGCTGCTGCACCAACCGCTCGTCCTGCTGTCGGGACCGAAAGAGCGCGAAGATGAAGCGCATACGATCGGACAACGACGACCAGTCCCGCGCGCCTGTGCCTTGCGCCTCCGGAGCTCCCAGGCCGATCGTAGACAGGATGCGGTCGAACCAGTCTTCGACGCGATCGCTCCAGTCGAGGTTGGCCTCTCGCGTGTCGTAGGTGCCGAGCCTCTGCGTGATCGCGAGCAGCTCGGGTCGCTCGAGTCGCTCCAGCTCCGGCGGCCACAGTGACCGCCCTGGTGGCGCCTCGAGATCGCGCCCGAGGTGGATCGTCTCGTCGGGTAGCTGCATGGTCATCAGCAGCTCGGTGGTCAGCTCGCGGACGAGCTCGGAGAGCTCTTCGATCACGCGCCCGTGGCGTTGTTCGCTCTGTCCGCGGCGGCACAGCCCATCCCGCAGCAGCGTGTTCACCGGAGCATGCTGACCCCCCACGATGTATGGCTGCAGCCGAGTCTGCTCGTGGAGCCCGCACTGGGCATTGCTCAGCAGGACGAGCTCGGCCCGCTTATTCGCGTCGCGCTCGAACACCGCGGCGTAGAGGTTCTCGGCGGCGGCGCGCAGCAGGGACTGCCCCCCACGCACCTGCACGACCAAGCGCCCGTCCTCCCCCATCGACAGCTCGTCCGCCATGCTGGGCCCTTGTTCGAAGGGAGCGACGAAATCCGCGATCGCCTCCGGGTCGTGCTCCCGAGCACCGTCGAAGACGTGGATGAACCGAGCGTAGAGCAGCCCGAGCTCCTCGAACACGATCCGGTTGCCCCCGCCGACATAGATCGAGATGTGGTCGAGCACGTCGTCCACCACATCGAAGACGTCGACCCCCTCACGCTCCAAGGCGTCGAGCTCGTCGCTGCACGCCCTCACCCGTCGTCCGCGCTCGAGCAGCTGCGGCTCGCGCGAGCCCGGCTCCGTCTCGTCGAACACCAGGCGCCGAATGGTAGAGGGCACTTCCTCCTGCCGAATGAAGGCACCGGCTTGCTTGGAGGCCCAGCACGCATAGGCCGCCCAGCTCAGGTTCTTCGAGCCGACCAGGCGCTGCATGCCCACGGCAAGCTCGTAGTAGCTCTGCGTGATCAGGAGGTTTCGAAGCGCGAGCTCATCCATCGCGGCGATCTGCGCGACGTCCTGCGGCGTCACTGCCATGCTGCGATCATGGCAGGGTCACGCGGGCGTTGCTACCGCGACCTCAGAACTTCGCGCCCACGCCCGCCTGGACCGAGTGCCGCACGAAGTTGCCGGTCAGCAGCTCATAGCGCGCGATGAGATCGAGCCTCGGCAGCACGGTCACCGTGGTCTCCGCCCCGACGGCCGCTCCGTTGTTCTGATTGAGGAAGAACCATCCACCCCAGGCCAGGTCATCTATTCTTTCGATTCTTCTTGGACCTTGGAAGGCAGCGCCAAGGAATTGTCCGCCTGATCAGGATCCTGAGAAGTTTCTCCTGAGCGAAGTTGGTGCATCATTGCACGCAATTCACCTATCTCTTTCTTGACCTCTTTCGAGTTCTTGCCAATGAGTGTCCCCGCAAGGATACTCGCTGCAAGCAATACGAGCACGAATGATGCAGGAGCGAATCCGAGCGACATGCCGTACGCGGCAACAATGAGGCCACCCAGCATAATTACCCCTGTCACGATCTGTCCTCGATTTCGGTAGCTATTTAGCTGCTCCTCGCGAATATGAAATCGGTGCTCGATATACTCCCGACGATCTGCTTCCTTCTCTTCCAAAGAGCGCGCATGAGCCGCTTCAGCCATCACGTTTTCGACGATGAGCTTCGCCGCACCAGGGACGACCTTGTCGATTTCTCGAAGGGCCTCGTGGTCCAGGACGACATAACCGTCATCCCCGGTGTATTCGAGTTCTGTAGGACCTTCGTCAACGTGTGCCTTTGCGCCGGAATCGTCATCTGACGAACTTGATGGAGCATCAACTACGCTCTCGCTGACCGTATCCAAATGGGCTTTCTGTGCCGGCTCCTCATCTCCCATATTGCAGGAACTCAGCCAGACTTCAAGACTACGGACGAGCCTCGCGAAGGCATGCGATTTGGCAACACCTTGAGGGTGCGTATCAATGCTGTCTTCCTCAATCGGAGAGTCAGTCTTCGTGCCTTTTTTCGTCCAATCTTTGGACTAGACTGCGCTTCCAAATCCTGAATCTGCTCGAATAGCTTCTGCTTTGCAGCACGCCGATGTACTATATGAGAACCTGACAAACTCTGGTCGCTCAACTCGACTCGTGCGATCTGCTTCGCCTGCCGAAGCGTCGAGATGAGTTCTAGCTCATCGGCTCGGGCAACCGATAGGCTACCTGCGTCAATGGCGCTTATTCCGCCGGAAATCGCCGCTGAAAGCCGTTGGCGCGGTTTGCTGTGTCGGGCCATGAGGAAATGGAGAGTCCGGGAGGGTATGGCCGGAAGGGGAGATGTGCAAGACAGTGCGTTAACGCACAAAAGTTTGCGCAAGCACCGCTTGTGTGACACGAGTCGTTATCTTTGGACACCACAGGGAGAACAATGTTTCAGTCCTGCCTGAGCCTCGGACAGCCTCCGTGAAGAGCGCATCTCACGCGCTGATCATCACCCGGATGTTCCATGATCTCGACAAATTCGGGCCCAACGGCGGCGTGCACACGATTCGCGCAAAGACGCCCCGAACACACCATCCAGCTCACTCCAATAGCCCTGACAAAAAGCAGCACGAGTAGCCGCGAAAGAACACGAAGGTTGTCAGCGGTCAGCGGATACCTAGAACTTCGCGCCCACGCCCGCCTGGACCGAGTGCCGCACGAAGTTGCCGGTCAGCAGCTCATAGCGCGCGATGAGATCGAGCCTCGGCAGCACGGTCACCGTGGTCTCCGCCCCGACGGCCGCTCCGTTGTCCTGATTGAGGAAGAACCATCCACCCCAGGCCAGGGCCGACCATCGCGAGAGGATCTGCGCCCGCAGGCGACCCACGACCGCGTGGGAGCGCTGGTCGTTGCCCGGGTCGCGGTAGCCGAACCACTGGGCCCCGAGCGTAAAGCGCTTGTGGATCGTCCCGTCGATGCTCAAGCGACCGAGCACGTCCGTCAGGCGGTCGGACCACAGCCCGGGTCGAATCGAGCCACTGAGCGTCAGCGGCTTGATGGGCAGGAAGCTGACCTCGGCCGTCAGCCCGTGGTGATGCCGCATCTCCGTGGCCAGCACGCGGTAGTCGAGCCCCAAGAACAGCCGGCGATCCAGCAGGTTGCGGACCACCCCCGCGTGGGCGATGTGCATCCGCGCCTCGCCGTTGGTCACCACCGGATCGGACCAGCGCAGCAGCGTAGACGCATAGCCGGCGGTCATGCTCCACGCAGCGCGCAGGTCGATGACCGCCTCGAGCTCGGCCGTGCCCGCGTGCGCGATCGAGGGCAGGTAGGCGTAGCCCCCCAGCGCGTTCAGGCGCGCACGCGGAGCCGATTTCAGCGACTTCAGGCCTCGCTTGGCGTCCTCGTTGTCCGGGTCGAGCACGAGCACCGAACGATACCCGCGTCGCGCCTCGCCACGGCGAAGATCGGCGGCGTCCACCTCGGCCAGCACGAGGCGGGCCTGGGGATCGTCGGGCTGACACTCCACCAGGGGCACCAGCTCCCGGCGCGCCTGCGCATGGTGGCCCTGCCACGACAGCATGCGCGCGTGCCCGATGCTGGCCACGCGGTCACCGGGATTGTCACGCAGCACCTGAGCGTAGTGCTCCTTGGCCAGCGCCACCTCGCCCTTCCAGCTCAGGGTCACCGCCATCTCGATCCGCAGCGTCCGCTCCATGCGACCGGGCTGCTCGAGGGCCGCCCCGAGGATCTCGATGGCTTCGTCGAGTCGACCCCGCTCTCGCTCGATGAGGGCGAGGTAGAGGTGGACCCGCGGGTTGGTCGAGCCGGTCTCGACCGCCGCACGCAGCTTGGCGTAGGCGGCGTCCCCCTGCTCGTGGTAGGCGATGATCGCCTTGTCGTCGCGGATCTCGGCCTCGGTGGGCGTGCGGGGGGCCGCAATCGCCATGCTCGACGCGACCGCCAGGCTCGATACGGCGGTCATCCCCAACAACGAACTCAAGAAAGTCGACATTCGCTCGTCCTCACATATTGATGGCGTACATCATCGATGGCGTGGGCTACGGCGCTCGCGGACGCCGTCTTCACGTACTGGTAGCGGCCCGCGTCCTCGACCGCATGGGCAACGCCGCTCGCGGCCACCGTCTTTACGTACTGATAGCAACCCACGTCGTTGGCATCGTGGGCATCGGTGCTCGCGACCACCGCGACCCCGGCCCGGCGCATGACCCGGATGATCGACGCCGAGGGACACCGCCAGCGCTCGCTGACCTCGACCACCACTCCCCGGGCCGCCATCAGGCACGCCAGCCGATACAGGGTCACCATTGGCATCCGCCACTCGGGGATCCCGACCTTCGCCAAGAAGCTCAGCGGGTGGGCGATCTGGAGGTCATCGTAGCGCTCGATGCACCCCTGGTAGGCACACAGCAAGGCGTCGATGACGTCGCGGATCTGCAAGCGCCCGTCGGCCAGGCGCTCCTTGACCTGCCGTGGCCCCAGCAGCTCGGCTCCAAGCGGGAGCCGGTGATCGGCGACCAAGATCCGCTCGACCCCCTCGATGTCCTCGGGGATGTCCAGCGTGCCGCGGGGGTCGAGCATCTTGCTCTCCACCCCGATGACGATCTCGACCTTGGGGTACCGCGCCCGCAGGTCGCGGAGGTGAGCCACATAGTCCGGTAGCCAGTCGGTGTCGCGACGAACGTGGTCGGCAAAGCCGAGCTTGTGGATCCCGCGGATCTGCGCACTCATGAGCACCTCTTCGGGTTGGTGGCGACCATCCGAAAAGGTGGAGTGGACGTGCATGTCTTGATCGAGCTGCATGATCAGTAACTCCTAGAGCGAGCGCCGTGGCGCCGGGTGGGCTACTAGAGCGTGATCCGCTCTCGGATCGTCTCGAAGGGCTCGACCGCGGTCTCACCGACGAAGCGCCCCCAGTAGCGGGCCGTGGCCTCGATCAGCTGCGGACAGAGGTAGTCCTTGGCCGTCTGCGAGGCGTAGTACTGGATGAGCGCCTGCTTCTCGTCGAGGCAGCCGTCGATCGACACAAAGCGCCGCGGGCTGAACTCGACCGTCGTCGAGGGGCTCTGGTAGCAGTAGACCGAAGGCACCGATCGTGCCGCGACCATGGTGGCCTTGTGCACCGCGCGATGGTCCTGGTGCCGGTCGACGCCCGAGTGCACGTAGACGACCGAGGGCTGGTGCTCGGCGACGACCTTCGAGATCACCTCGATGGTCTCGGGGCCGTCGCTCATCTTGGTGTCGGGCAAGGAGCCGATCACGAGCTCGGCTCCGAGGCGAGCGGCGGCGGCGCGAGACTCCTCGCGACGCTGACGGGGATCGCCGGCCCGTGCTCCCGACGACAGCGTCAGGATGACGATCCGATCTCCTCGGCTGGCGTGGAGCGCCAGCGTGCCGCCGCACCCGATCTCGACATCGTCGGGGTGGGCCCCCACCGCGAGGATCGTGGTGCGGCTCGGGGTCGCCACGGGCCGCGGCCCTACCGGCCGGAGCGGAGCGGGCAGCGCTGGCACCGGGCGGTGGGTCTGCACCCGCTGCTGCTGCTGCTGGGTGAGCCACTCGTAGCCGCGCTCGACGAGGGGAGAGATCCCCTGCGAGATCCCCTTCGAGATCTCCTGCGAGATCCGACGCAATAGCGACAGGGACGACTCGTCCTTCGAGTCTCTCCACGGAGCGCGCCGGGCGGTGGGGCTGGTCATCGCCTCGTTGGCGGGGCGCTGCTCGGACCACCCATAGGGCAGGGAGTCGGCAATCGACCACGCGGCCGCGTGATCATCGTCGGGGACGACGGCCGGGGTGGGAGCGGGAAAGGACAGGGTGGACAGTGCGGTACGCATGAGAGGGGTAGAGCGTCGGTGACGAGTTTGGATGAAGGCAGTCGTGCCACCCGGTTCGCCCAGACACCGAGCCATCGACTAAAGACAGCGATGGACCGAAATGACCGCGACGGCCGAGATGAGTCGAGTGACTACTAGGGTGATGGATTCGAGGGCGAGACTCTCATCGTCGGCCCTCGCCCACCGTGGTGGCTCGTCCGCCGGGAGTCTTCACACCCTACGTTTTACACATCTCACGCTATCACCGGGGCGAGACACCGTCAGCTGGAAGAACTACCAGTTCTTCGGCACGTCGATCGCGATAGCGTGATGGCGCTGCGGCGAGCGGTGGTGGCCAACTGTGCGATCATGAAGACGATTGGGTACCTCGATCCATCGTGGTGAAATCGCCCCGCGCAAAGATGACGCGGGCGCAGGGCGAGCCGATGTTGTGCTCGATCGCCCGCGAGGGCGCGGGTGAATTTCGCCCTTCAGAGCCACTACCGGGCCTCCCAGGGCCTGAACGGGTTGAGCCCCCCGTCGATCATCAACCACCAGGCCAGCGCGGCGGTGCCTGGGCTCTGGCCATACTCGGGGTGGGCGTCACTCGAGACGACCGCCGCCCCGGAGGCCCCAAAGACCAACCCCATGGAGGCCACCAGGTCGTCAGCCCCGATCCCCGCGCACCAGAGATCTCTTCCCGTCTTTCGCTCGATCTCGTCGAGCGCGGCGATGTACCCCAACGTGCCCTCCGACCATACGAAGGTGCCTCGGGGAACCTCGCCCACGCTCCAGGTAATGTCGGAGAACCCCGCCAGCGCGGTCACCTCAGCGCGATGCCGCGTGGCTTCCTGCACGATGGGACAGTCGTTGCGCAGACCGGTGCGGACGATCGGCTCGTCGCCGCCGAGGGCGGGGCGCAGGTCGCCTTCGTCCCAGTAGGGGGCTCCGTCTGGCCGCATGACAAAGGGCCACGAGCCGTCGGGCAGCTGCGTGGCTACGAGGCCATCGAGCAGCTCGGCCGCTCGCACGAATCGGCGCGCCGCGATCAGGCCCAGCGTGACCGCAGCCTGGTCGTAGAGGTAGTAGAGCGAGGTTTCGCTGCGGGTGCGGTAGAGGTGGGCGTGGGTGGTGCCGAGTACTGGGATCGGAGCCTGGCGGGCGTCGAGCGCCGCGATCGCGGGCTCGACATCGACCTCGTAGACGCCTACGGCATCGGTGGCCAGGGGGAGCAGCACACCGACCAACCGAGCAATGCTCGGGCCAAGTGGGGCGATCGAGAAAGCCTGGGCCGTTCGATCGCACGCGGGCGGACGATCGATATAGCGCGTCGAGACGCGATCATTTCGAGACACCCGAGGACACCGGAGTGTCTCGAAATTGTCCGATCGTGGTGGCAGATCAACACTGGCACTAAAGGACCGCCGCCCCGAGGTTGGAACGGCGATTGCACCATCGCCTGACCATCGTCAGGAGGACGTAATGAAAAGTAGCGTGTGCACACTGATCGCCGCATTGTTTTCTCTGACCGGATGCGATGTCAAAGACGAAACTTCGTCGACGACCATCCAGTTTCGCTCGGACGATGACGATGACGACGACGATGGAGAATACGACGACGACGATGACGACGATGACGACGACGATGACGTGACCCAGCAGCAAGCGGTGTTAACCTATCTCGACGGAGGTGCCGAGGTGACCAACTCCAAGGCCAAGCTCAAGCGCCGCAGCAACAAGCTCGCCTTCAAGGTCAAGACGACCGTCACTCCCGGATACGCCTATACGCTGTGGGTCTGCGGGTTCAACGATCCGACGGGGTGCACGGGTCCTGGCAGCTGGACGCCCAGCTGTTCGCTCAATGATCTCCTCGGTGGCAATGGAGACTCGTTCTGCCAGTGGGGCGATGGTGCCGTCGCCCCAGCCGACGGCAAGGTCAAGTTCAAGGCCAACAGCAACGACTTCGGCGAGCTCGCGCTCGGCACCGGACCGTCCAACTTCATGAGCTCGGAGATCGTCTTGGTCGTGCGCGAGCATGGCCCGGTGATCCCCCAGATCGTCGACGAGATGATCACGACCCACGACGGGGGCTGCCTGACCAACACGTGCATCGATCGACAGATCGGCTCGTTCGGCGCGCCCTGAGCCACCCGAGCCAAAACCGGCGAATGCTCGAGGACCCCAAGCCCCCCAAGCCCCCCAAGCCCCCCCAAGCCCCGTAGACGAACTATCGAGAGTCCTCGACCCCGAACATCTCGCGCCGGGTCTGCTCGGCCCGCTTCACCGCGGGATGCTCGGGACCGTACGCAGCCACGATCTTGCCCAGGTACGACTCGAAGAGCTGACGCGACTCATCGATACGCCCTTGCGCGTGCCAGATCACCGCGAGGTTGTTCTCGGCGCTCGCCGTGGTGGGGTTGTCCGCGCCAAGGCCCACGGTGAGCAGCTCGACCGCTCGCCGTGTGTCGCGCTCGGCTTGCTCGACCTCGTCTTGGTCGAAGCGGATCTCGCCCAGGGTGACCAACGCTCGCCCTACGTCTTGGTGCTCGGGCCCAAACGCGCTCTCGAAGACCGAGACGGCACGCGCCGCGCTCGCTTCGGCCCGGGTCAGATCCCCCTGGTTCTTACGAGTCAGCGCCAGGTTGACCAGAGCGATCCCCACGTCGGGGTGATCGGGCCCTTGCCGCGCCTCGTGAATGCGCAGTGACTCCTCGTACACCGCCGCGGCCTCGTCGTGGCGCTCGAGGTGCTTGAAGGCGATCCCCATGTTGACCAACGACTTGGCGACCTCGGGATGATCGTTGCCCAGCGCCTCGCGGGTCAGCGCGAGGGCAGCCTGATGCTCACGCAACCCTCGCTCTGGATCCCCCTCGAGGATCGAGACGTTGGCCAGCTCCATCATCACCCGGGTGAGATCGGGGTGTCCCGGGCCCAGCTGCTCCTCGCGGATCGCCAGCGCGCGCTCCAGCGCCTCTCGGGCGCCCGACAGATCGCCCGAGTCGAACAGCACGATACCCAAGCCGGTCAGCGCGCTCGCCACCGGCAGGCTCCGCTCGCCGTGGAGGGACTCTTGCATCGCCAGGGCCCGACGCAGGTGCGTGGCCGCCTGGCCGAGCTCGCTCTTCTTGCGATAGACGACGCCGATCGCCGACTCGAGGTCGGCCTCGATGGCCCCCTCGGGCTCAAGCTTACGGGCCAGGCCTCGGGCCACCGCCATCCAGGCTTCGGCCTCTTCCCATCGGGTCTGGCTGGCCGAGATCCGGATCAGCGCATTGGCGGCCCGCACGGCGACGCGATCGTGCCCGTGCTCGGTGGCCTGCTGGTATACCGCTCGCATCATGGTCAAGGCGGGCTCGGTGTCGCCTTGGTCATACCGGTGGAAGGCACGCCGGTAGCCCACTTCCACCTGGACCGGCGGGTAATCGACGGTCTCGACGCGACGGATCAGCTCACCCAACAGCTCCTCCATCCGCTCCCGCTGGCCCGCCGCCCACAGCGGATCGAGCTGTGCGATCGATCGCCGTAGCTGCTCGACCTCGGCCTCGACGACGGGATCTTCGGGGGGCGGCACGTCAGCGAGCAGGGCAGTGACATCGTTGCAGCGCTCGAGCGAAGGCAGCGCATCGACCGAGGCAATGGCCCGACGACGCAGCGCGTCGTCGGAGCGCCCCAATGATTCCACGATGGCCGCGAGCGCGGCCCAGCGCTGATCGAGGCAGTCGAGGCGAAGGTCGCGGACGCGCTCGGACTGTAGCCGCTGCTGGGTGGCTTCGCAGGCGTCGCGATACCCGGCTCGCCAGCGGTCGGCGTAGGCATCGAGGCGGGTGTCGATTTCGTCCGCGACCCGAGCGGTCCACCGCTGGCCAGGCCGGGTGAGCTGCCCACGAACCGATTCCTTCACCGACTCGTCCCACACCCCGGCGAGCAGCGCCTCGCCGTCATCGCAATCGGACTCCGCGGTCCGGGTGGCGACACCGAGGGCCACGAGCGCCCCGATGGCGCCCAACGCTACCCCGCGGCGACGCCACCGCGGTCGCGCGATCGCCTCGAGGTGTAGCAGCAGGGCGCGGATCGACGGCCATCGATCCGCGGGATCGCGGTGTAGCCCGCGCCGAAGGGCAACGACGAGGCCCGGAGGAACCCGCAGCTCGGTGGGCCATGGCCTGGGCTGCGTTCGGCTTTGATGGGGGAGCTTGGGATCGAAGGGAAACCGGCCAGTGAGTGCCCACCAAAGGGCGACGCAGAACGCATACTGGTCGGACTGCGGGGTCGTCCGCCCGGCGAACTGCTCGGGGGGCATGTACGCTGGTGTTCCGACCACCGTGCCCGTGAGGGTGACCGGGGAGTGGTGAGCGTCGTGAGCCCCCGAGGCGACGGTCTCGATCATCTCGACTATCTCGACGGACATCGACCCTTCACTGGACTCGCGACGACCCGCGGTAAACCGCGCGAGCCCGAAATCCACGACGCGAGGGCGGCCGTCGGATCCAATGAGGACGTTGCTCGGCTTGAAATCACGATGCACCAGGCCATGGTCGTGAGCGGCTTGTAGCCCCCGGCCCGCCGCGATGAACATGGCCAGCACCTCACGCCAGTGGTGCTCGTTGCCAAGCCAGGTGCGGAGCGTGGGTCCCTCGATGAGCTCCATCGCGATCATCACCCCGCCATGCTCCGGCTCGACGTCGTAGACGACGACCACGTTGGGGTGCGTGAGCTGGGCCATCGACTGGGCCTCGCGCAGAAGCCGGAGGTTGCCCTCGCCATCGAGCGTATCCCGGTGCATACGCTTGAGCGCGACCTCGCGGCGCAGGCGGGTGTCGTAGGCGCGGTAGACCACGCCCATGCCTCCTCGCCCCAGCTGCTCCAGGGGGACGTAGCGATCCGACTCGGGTAGCGAAGAGTCGAGCGCCGGCCTGGCACGGGGGGCCGCGGAACACGATCTCGAGGAAGGCGGATCGGATCCGAGCGGCCGCGTCTCCTGGAGATCGGATCCTTCGCTATCCCCGAACATCAGCAGATCATATCGGTACTGGACCGCGAGCGGGGACCTTCGACCCTCTCCCTTCAATCGGCCAGCCTCAGTCGGCCAGATAGAAGCTCTCGAAGAACGCCTTGGTGGCGTCGACACCGATCGACGGCCACATGTGGCCCGCCGGGTGAGAGCAGTAGTGCACCGGTGTCAGGGAATCACAGCCGTCGTAGACCACGCACCCCTCGGGGTCGGTCGCCATCGACGACTCTTCGCAGTCGCCGAGATCTCGGAAGAAGTCACGGAAGGCAGCCCGGCCGTCGTTGAACTCCATCTCCCCGATGGTGATCCATGCAGCCGGGGCCGACACGCACTGCTCCGGCTCGAAGTAGATCACGCTGCCACCCACTGCGATCGCGCGGATATAGTCGCGTCGGCAGCCGAGCACGCCAGAGAACGAGCCGCCGCCGCTAAAGCCCATGGAGAAGACGTTGTCCACGTCGATGCACAGCTCGTTTTGGACGGTCTCGAAGATGGTGTCGAAGTAGTTCAGCTCGAGCTCGATGCGCTCCGGCCACGTGTCCGACGGGGCATCGTAGTCACGCCAGCGATTGTCGATCGCCTCGGCGACGATGATGACGGCATCCTCGGCGAAGGCGCTTCGAATGTCGCGATCTCCCCCCATGCCGTCCCAGTAGCCGGTATTCCCGCCATTGCCGTGCAGCGCAAAGATGAGGGGCCAGGGCTGCTCGTTGGAGTAGTTTTGGGGCAGTCGCAGGATATAGCGGCGGTCGTAGCCGTCGAGCATGAACTGGTGCTCGCCGTCGGCCAGGTTCTGTGCGACGAGGCAGCCGGGGCTACCCGGGGGAAGCTCGACCCCGGTCGAGCTACTGCCCATCTCTCCGCTCGTACCGGTCTCGCCATCGGCCCCGTCGCTTGACGAACCGCTGGTGCTCCCCCCGGTCTCGGTGCTGGGCACAGGCGTCGTTCCCTGGGTCGTAGAAGAAGAGGTCGAGCTGGTGCCGCTGCCCGAGCTCGACTCGCCCGAGCCTTCCGACGAAGGTTCACCGGGGCAACCGCTCAAGAGCAAGAGGAGCGCGACCCATCGTGCATCAACCATGGCTCGACGCTAGCACGAGCACCTCGAAGCGTCGGTCATGGCCAACGGACGAATTTCAACGATCGGTCGCGATCGGTCACGACCGAGGATCAGTTTAGGGGGCTCGCTCCCCCGATCTCTGCGGGAGCGCGGCCTCGGTTGATTTCGCCCACCCGCCACCACCATGCTTGGCCCCACGCCCATGACGGACCCCCGACCCTTCACCATCGACGTCCCTTCGGCCGAGATCGACGCACTCCGCGAGCGCCTGGCCCTGAGCCGATTCCCGCGCTACCCCCATCAACCGGGCTGGCAGTGGGGACCCGACGAGGCCTACTTGCGCTCTCTCGTTCAGTACTGGCGCGAAGACTTCGACTGGTATGCACAGCAGCACCGGCTCAACGAGTTCCCGCAGTTCAAGGTCGCGGTGCAGGGGCGTGACCTCCACTTCTTGCACGTGCGCTCGAGCCACGCCGACGCGCTGCCTCTGGTGCTCACCCACGGCTGGCCGGGCTCGGTGTTCGAGTTCTACAAGATCATCGGCCCACTGACCGAGCCGCAGGATTTCGGCGGCGACGCGGCCGATGCCTTCCACGTGATCTGCCCGTCGATGACCGGCTATGCCTGGTCCGAGCCCCTCACCGCGCCGGGCTGCGACGTGCGAACGGTCGCCGAGCGCCAGGTCGAGCTCGTGCGACTGCTGGGCTACCCGCGCTACGGCGTGCAGGGGGGTGACTGGGGCGCCGTGGTCAGCCCTCACATGGCGCTGCTCGATCCCGATCGCGTGGTGGGGATCCATCAGAACATGTGCCCGGCCTCGTCGAGTGACGACCCGGAGGAAGCGACCGCTCGCGGCGTGATCCCGGGCCCGCTCGCCTTGACGATCGACTACGCCACCCGCCAAAACGGCTACGCCATGATCCAGGGGCAGATGCCCGACCAGCTCGGGTTCGCGCTCAACGACTCTCCGCTGGGCCTCGCCGCCTGGATCGTGCACTGCTTCTACGAGTGGGGCGACGTGGAGCACACGCCCGAAGAGCGCTTCACCAAGGACGAGCTGCTCACCAATGTGATGATCTACTGGCTCACTGGCTCGATGCCCCACGCCATTCGGCTGTACCTGGAGACCATGCGGGCGGGGCACTTCGGAGCGCCCCAAACCTTCGTGAAGACCCCCACCGGGGTCGCGCAGTTCCGCGACCTGGTCATGCCCAAGCGCGAGTGGGCCGAGCGCAACTACAACATCGTCCAGTGGACCGAGTATGAATCGGGCGGGCACTTTGCGGCGCTCGAGGAGCCCACGCTGCTGGTGGAGGACATCCGCCGCTTCTTCCGCGGGCTGCGTTGAGCTCCCGCGGCCTACGCTCGGCTCGGCTCAGGCACTCAACGCCGCGATCATCCGCTCGCGCAGCGCCGCGTCGGGCACGGCTCCGGTGCCCGCCTGCACGTTGTCGAGCAGGTGCTCCACCTTCGACGTGGCCGGGATCGGGCAGGTCACCGCGGGATGCCCGAGCACGAACTTGAGGAAGATCTGCGCCCAGCTATGGCAGTCGATCTCGCGCGCCCACGCGGGCAGCGGACGCCCTCGCACGCGCCGGAACAGGTCGCCCCCCTCGAAGGGCCGCATCACCAGCACCGCCGTGCCCGTGTGCTCGGCGCAGGGCAGCAGCCGCGATTCCGCGTCGCGCATGGCCAGCGAGTAGGGCAGCTGCACGAAGTCCACCGACTCGTCCTTGATGATCTGCTCTAGCTGATCGAACGACGACCGGCGATAGTGGGTAATCCCGAGGTAGCGGATCGTGCCCTCGTCCTTCCACCGCCGCAGGGTGGGCAGGTGCTCGCGCCAGTCGACCAGGTTGTGCACCTGCATCAGGTCGACCCGTCCGCCCATCTTGCGGATCGAGGCCTTCATCTGTGCGATCCCCTCAGCCCGGCCGGTGGTCCACACCTTGGTGGCGATGAAAGGCCGCCCGGCCAGCGAGACCCTCGGCAGCAGCTCGCCCACCATCGCCTCGGCCCGGCCGTACATGGGCGAAGAATCGATGACCCGGCCCCCGGCGTCGAAGAACGCCTGGAGCACCGCCTGGCGACTGGCCCGCGCTCGCCGACCCGAGACGTCGAAGGTCTGCCAGGTCCCCATGCCGATCACCGGGAGCCGCTCACCGGTGCGCGGGATCGGGCGGGTCTGCATAGAGACGGGTGCGGCCGGCTTGGTGCAGCCCAAAGCGGTGGGCGTCAGGGCGAGAGATCCGAGCACGGCCCCGCTCAGCTGGGCAAAACGGCGGCGTGTGGGCTCAGACACCTGTTCACCTTACAGGCGCGCTCGATGCGAGGCAAACGCGCATGCACCCCGCGACCCCATTCGTTGCGATGGCAGTGGAAATTTCAGCGAAAAAGATGTATGGAATCGATACCACATTTTCCCAGTGTTGTGTGCGATGAATGCTTACCCATTGCTTCAGCCCTTGCCTGGTCGTCACCGACATCGAATTCAGGGATCCATCATGCGCCTTTCCACGCGCCTTTCCACGCGTTTGAGCTCGTTGGTCATGCTGCTCAGTGTCAGTGGATGTGTCCAAGAGCCCGAGACATCCGTCCTACCGCTCCCGTTCACGGTCTCGGACTACTACGCGCCGAGCGGCTTCATGGGCGATGGATCCTTCGCCGACCGCGACGCCATCGTCCTAGCCATCGACGATGACCGCTGCGGTCCACGTCCCAAAGACGCTCGGGGGTCGTGCTACCGCTTCGAGTACTCCCCGCTCGACGACGGCATGGGCTGGGGAGGTGTGTACTGGCAATCCCCCCCGGGCAACTGGGGAACCGAGCCCGGCCGCCCTATCGCCCCGGGCGCCGCCCAGACCTCGTTTTGGGCATGGAGCGAGCCGGCTGGGGTTCCGATGAGCGTCTTCGTGGGCGGCATGATGGGCACCGACCAGAACGGCGAGCCCCATCCCTTCACCGACACCTTCCGTGCCGATCTCGACATCATGCTCAACGCCGAACCCACCTCGTATGCGATCGAGTTCGAACAGGACCCCACATACGATGAGATCCTGGGAGGGTTCGGGTGGAGCATCACTGCCGGTGATGTAGACGGCCCCGTAGTCGTCTATATCGACAACGTGCGCTGGGAGGACTGAACGGTCACTCGATTCACATCGACCATCGACGTGCGACGAAGTGCTCGGGCCCCGGCCCGGCCCTTGGAATCGATCCCCGCAACGAATCCCATGACCTCCTCTGCCGCTAGCTCCATCCCGAACTCCGAGTCACTGTGCCCCGCGCCTTCGACGACCATCGACAATCCCATTTTGCGCGGCAGCAATCCGGACCCCAGCATCGTGCGGGTCGGAGACGACTACTACATCGCCACGTCGACCTTCGAATGGTTTCCCGGGGTGCGCATCCACCACAGCCGCGATCTCGTGCACTGGAGGCTGCTCGGCCACGTGCTCACCCGAACCTCGCAGGTCGACCTGCGGGGCAACCCCCGCTCGGGCGGCGTGTGGGCCCCGTGCCTGTCGCACGATGGCGAGCGCTTTTGGCTGGTCTACACCGACGTGAAGGCCTGGGGACACGGCTTCGTCGACGCCCACAACTACCTGGTCACCGCGCCGAGCATCGAGGGGCCGTGGACCGATCCGATCTACCTCAACTCCAGCGGCTTCGACCCCTCGATGTTCCACGACGAGGATGGCCGAAAGTGGGTGGTCAACATGTGCTGGGACCACCGCCCCGGGCGTCACCCCTTTGCGGGGATCCTGCTGCAAGAGTACGACCACGCGCGCGGCATCCTGGTCGGCGAGCCTCGCACGATCTTCCGAGGCAGCACGCTGGGCCGGACCGAGGGTCCCCACCTCTATCGTCGCGGCTCCTGGCTGTACCTGGTGTGCGCCGAGGGAGGCACGAGCTGGGAGCACGCGGTCACCGTGGCGCGCGCGACCAACATCGAGGGCCCCTACGAACTCGCCCCGCACCACCCACTGCTCACCGCCGAAGGCCGACCCAGCGTCGCCCTACAAAAGTCGGGGCATGGCTCACTTGTACAGACGCAGAACGAAGAGTGGTACCTGGCCCACTTGTGCGCACGCCCCGCGCTACCGTCGCGACGTTGTGTCCTCGGGCGTGAGACTGCCTTGCAACGGATCGAGTGGGATGCCGAGGGCTGGCCTCGGCTCTTGGGCGGCGGCAACAAGCCGAGCACGCAGCTGTCCGCCCCCAAGCTGTCCCCTCACCCGTTTCCCGCCGAGCCGGCATGTGAGACCTTTGACGCTCCGGTGCTCCCGGCACACTTCCAGACGCTACGCGTGCCTTCGGATCCGTCGTGGCTCTCGCTGGTCGATCGCCCCGGCTATCTGCGACTGCGGGGCCGTGAGTCACCGCAATCGCTCCATCGTCACAGCCTCGTCGCACGTCGGATCACCGAGCTCGACTTCGAGGCCCGCACCACACTCGAGGTGCGTCCGCGCTCGTTTCAACAGCTCGCGGGGCTGATGTGCTGGTACGACGATCAAAACTGGGCGTACCTGGCCGTCACCCACGACGAGAACCTCGGCCGCTGCTTGACCCTGCTGGTGGCCGAGCTCGGTGCGTGCCGCGAGCTGCTCGACGCTTCGGTGCCGCTGCCCGACGATCCTCGGATCGGCCTGCGTGTGCGCGCTCGCAGCGGCCAGCTTCGCTGGCAGTGGAGCACCGGCTCGGTGTGGCAGCCCCTGCCGGCCGTCTTCGATCTCACCCAGCTCTCCGACGAGCACACGACCCTGGGCATGGGATTTACCGGGGCATTCGTGGGCATGTGCGCGCACGACATGACCGGCGACAGCCTGGTCGCCGACTTCGATGATTTCGAGTATCAGGCATGACGCAGGGCTCCCGGGACGTCACCAGCCGAAAGGAGAAGGTAGGCTACGCCCTGGGAGACGCGGCTTGCAACTTGTACTGGAAGTCGGCAGAGCTCTTCTTGCTGTTCTTCTACACCGAGGTGTTCGGCCTGTCCGCCGCCCAGGCCGGCACCATGTTTGGGGTCACCCGGATCTTCGACGCCATCAGCGACCCGGTGATGGGCCTCATCGCCGACCGCACCCTGACCGCTGACGGCCGGTTCCGGCCCTACCTGCGCTGGTTTGCCCTGCCCATGGCGGTCGCCGGCGTGCTCACCTTCACCACCCCCGATCTGGCCCCGGGGGCAAAGCTGGTCTACGCCTACGTCACCTATACCCTG
The DNA here is from genome assembly GCA_039194325.1 of Myxococcota bacterium. GTDB lineage: Bacteria > Myxococcota_A > Polyangia > Nannocystales > Nannocystaceae > Paraliomyxa. Next base: position 7,011 of record JBCCWC010000088.1, on the reverse strand, counting down.
ATGTTGATCGTCTACACCGCGATCAACATCCCCTACTCGGCGCTCATGGGGGTGATGTCGCCCAACCCCGAGGAGCGCACGCGGATCTCCTCGTATCGCTTCGCCGGGGCCTTCGTGGGCACCTTAGCCGTCCAGCTGTCGACCCTCGAGCTGGTGACCATACTGGGCCAAGACGACGCTGCCGCCGGCTGGCAGCGCACCATGGTGCTGTTTGGCGTGGTGGCGGTGGCCATGTTCTGGGCCTGTTTTCGCAGCACCCGCGAGCGGGTCGCCGTGCTCCTGCTGTCGACCTCGTCCCGGGGGCTCCGCCCCGCTCTACGAGCGCTACGGCGCAATCGCCCGTGGCTGGTGCTGATGGTGGCCTCGGTGCTGATCCTCGCCGCGTTCTGGATGCGCGGCGCGGCCACGATCTACTACTTCGAGTACCTCGTGGGCGATGCTTCGCTGGCCGCATCGTTCCTCGTGGTCGGGAGCCTCGCCAGCGCCGGAGGGATCGCCGCCACCAGCCCGCTCGCGCGCCGGCTCGGCAAGCGGAACCTCCTGGCCGGCTCGCTGCTCGGGGTGGCATTGACCTACCTCGCCATGCTGTGGGTACCGCCTGGGGCGGTCATGCTGGTGTTCGTCCTCAACGCCCTGGCCAACCTGCTGCTGGGCCCCACGCCGCCGATCCTGTGGTCGATGTTCGCAGACACGGTCGACTACGGGGAATGGGTCGATGGCGAGCGTCGGGCGGGGCTTGTCTTCTCGGCCTCGATGTTCGCTATCAAGCTCGGCGGCGCGCTGGGAGGCTTGGCCACCGGCTGGGTCCTCGCGTTCACCGGGTACGCAGCGGGCATCAGTCAGTCCGCCGACGCCAAGCTCGGGATCCTCTTGTTGTTCACCGCACTGCCGGCCGGCGCGTTTGCGGCCGCTGCATTCGTGACCCGCCGGGGCTATCCGCTGCAGACGACGCTGCTAGAGCAGATCGAGCGCGAGCTCGAGCAACGCCGCCGATGAGCCGCCCGCGGCGAACCGTTGACGGGATCGCGACGCAGTCAGCGCAGACCGCAGTCACCCCGGCCGGCCTTCGTGGTCAGCCCTCTTCGAGGACCTCGCGCAGGCGAGGGCAGACGGTCTGGACCATCGGCAACCGACATGAACAGCGTATGGAACACTGAAATCACCTCGAGTTAGAATTGCCAGCCCGACTTGCTCCGCGCTGAATACTCTTCGGGCTGGATTGTGACTTACCCCATGTGATGACCGACCGCTTCGCGTCAGCCACTATCGTCGAGCGCCCGCCAGCCCTCCCGCACTGGGCGATGAGTTCGCCCTCGACGGTGAACCGACGCAGCCGTCCGCATCACCGGCGGCCCCAGCGAACCCAGCCACCCCAGCGAACCCAGCCACCCCAGCGGCCCCAGCCCCAGCGGCCCCAGCGGCCCCAGCATCACCAGCGACCGGCCGCGAGCCACCAAAAGAGCGCGGCGATCTCGTCATCCGACCCCAGATCGGGCGAGTACTTGCTGGACTGGGTCCGCTCGCACCTCGAGAGCGGTGAGCCGATCGTCGCGGCGACTTGCCTGCACGACGCACTGACCAGCCCGACGTCGATACTCCGGTTCGATCTCCACCGCGCCGAAGTGTTCCGCCTCGTCAGCAAGATACTCACGGCCCTGCCAGAGCGCGACATCCTCCGCAAGACCGATCTCGTGCGCTCGATGGGGGCGTGGAGGAGCAAGCAAGCCGTGATCCCGACCAGACCCGAGCCGCCACCCATCCCGCGGAATGCTCGGGCCAACGAGCGGTTCGACAACGCGAACAAAGACGCAAAACAAGACGAGTACGACCCCGACGCGAAGACCCGGATCTATCGATCCCCGTTCCTCGCCGCGTCGTAGGCCGGCACTGCCCGTTCGAACCAAACGTCGAGCGCGACGATGACCCCCTGGGACGGGAGGGCCACCGTCGCGCCCGTACGTCACGGATGACCGTGAGCCTCAGAGCGAGCGCACGAAGTCGCGCACCGCTTGACGCTCGCTGCCACTGAGCGCGTTGTAGCTGGCGCGAGCCTCCGCGCCAGTTCCCCCGTGCTTCTGGATCGCCGCCTCGACGCTACCCGCCGAGCCGTCGTGCCAAAATAGCAGCGCTCGACCGTTGCGCTGGAGCAGATCGATGTTGTTCCCCAGCCCCCAGAGCGGCGTGGTGCGGAACTCACCCTCGCCCAGATCCCAGGTGCTCATGTCGGAGTACGGGCGGATCGTCAGATCTCGCAGGTGCGTGGGCGCGTCGCTGCGCGTGCGAGCCACCGGCGTGTGACAATCAGCGCAGCCGATGTCGTTGAACAGGATATCGCCCTCGGCGATACCCGGCTGGTCGTAGGTCCCTGGGTCGCGGGCAGGCACCGTCAGCGTCTCCACATAGGCGGTGAGCAGATCGAGGACCGGAGCCGGCATCTGGTCGGGGTCGACCCCGTGGTCGGCGACCAGGGCGTTGCGCACCTGCTGCCCGATCGTCGGCGTCTGACCGTCCCAGGTAAAGCCCGTCTGCCGCCCCTCCATGGCGTCGAGCAGCGCGATGCCGTAGACCGGCGGCGGCAGCCGCAGGCCCTTGCCCGGCACGTTGACCGGCTCGGAGCCACGACCATCCCGGAAGTGGCACGACCCACAGCTGGTGCTGCCGATGTCCACGTCGGGGTCGTCAAAGTAGGTCGATCCCAGCTTGTTGGGGTCGATCCCGTGGAACAGGTGATGGCCGACGATGAAGTCGTCGATCATGTCCTCGGTGTGGATCGTTACCATGGGCTGGGTGAAGATCGCGTTGTACTCGAGGTCCGAGTACGCGCCCGAGTCGGAGAACACCTGGCTGGTGCTCGCCTTGCCCGCGGGGTTGAGCCGCGGGTCGCCATACTTGCCGCACCAGCCACAGCCGACCACATAGTGCGTGAAGTCGTTGTAGGTCTGCGCCCCGGTGTTGCCCGCGATGGCGGTGAACTCGAAGCTGACCGTCTGCCCGTAGCTGAACAGGTTGCCAAAGCCTAGCGTGCCACCGGTGACGACCGAGAAGAACTGCTGGCCGTTGGGGCCCCCGGCGGTGTTCCGCATCGCTTCGTTGCGGAGCACGCTGCCCTGGATGTTGCCCTGCATGTCGAGGTTGCCCGGCGAGTCGTTGACCCAGATCGTGTAGCGATCGAGGTTACGCAACCTGTCGTTGTTGTGCTGAGCATCGAGCACCGCCGCGGTGACCCCATCGTGACTCACGGGGTGACGGAAGCGCATCCAGTTGGCCGAGCCATCGGTGAACGGGGTGTAGCTGTTCACGTTGACCCGCGGGCCCTCGGTGGTGAACAGGCCGGTCCAGATCCACCGCGTGGCCGGGTTGTTGTTGAGCGCGTGGGTCACGTGCTGGTAGCGGAAGAAGTAGTTGTAGTCGCCCGAGCACGGGATGGTCGCGGTGCCGTTGGTCACCGCCACGCTCTGGAAGGTAGCGTTGTCGTCCTCCGAGCAGTGCATCTCAAGGCCACTATCGCCGGCCCCCTTGTTGATGCTGGGACCCCAGCGCCAGGTGAGCTGATTGCCGTCGATGTCGAAGGCAAAGCCGTACTCGGTCGGATCGGCGCCGTTGTGTGGCGTGGCCAGGGCATCGGGCGGATTGGCGCGAGGAGCCGGTCCCACCGCGCCAGCGGAGTACGCATTGGACGTCCAGTCGAGGTGGTCGAAGCCAGGGGGGATCGGGGGCTCGCCACCGCCGTCGCCGCCGCCATCACCACCGCCATCGCCACCTCCATCGCCACCGCCGTCACCGCCACCATCGCCGCCGCCGCCACCACCCCAGGTGAAGGAGTCGGTGGCGTTGTACTCGCCGATGGTGTTGTCCTGGATCTTGAACTGCACCGAATAGGTCTGGCCCGAGGAGAGGCCATCGAGGGGTCGCTCGTAGCGTCCGCCGTTCAGGTTACCCGGGACGCAGTTGTCCCCCAGGCACATATACGCGTAGCCGGCCGTCCACCCCTGGTCGGCGACCCAGAGCACGCCGGAGTCAGAGTCGATGACATCCACGCCCCACTCGTCGTTGCCGACGGGGGGCGGGTCTCCGACGGGCGAATCACCACCACCGGTCGTGCCGCCAGCGTCACCGCCGGTATCGCCACCCGTGCCACCGCCACCGGTCGTGCCGCCCATGTCACCGCCGGGGTCACCACCCGTGCTACCGCCGCCGGTCTCGCCACCCGCGTCGCTGCCACCCGCGTCACCGCCCGAAGGCATCTCGGTGATGCAGGTATGATCACCGCCACCGGGACCGGGCAGCATGTGCAGCGAAGCGCCGTTGGCCTGAACCCGGGCGCACAAGGTCGAGCCGTCGCTGAACGCGTAGGGGCTCTGGAACACGTAGGTATAGGTTCCGTTGCCGTTGTCGGTAGGTGACGGCAGCGAGATGCTGTTGAAGCCCTGTGGCGCCCCGTTGATGATGGTCTCCTCCCACGCCGCGTTGAGCGGCTCGGAGGCGGTGAAGACATAGTTGATCTGGTTACCAGCACCGGCCTCCAGCACCAGCCCGGGGCTAGCCTCCCGGAAGCTCATCGAAAGCTCATCATCTCCTTCGACGCCAGCACATCCTCCAATGGCGAGCAGGCACATGCTCAGGGCGGTACGAAGGCTTCGTTGCGGCACTACACCGCGATCGATCGACTTGATGGTCATTGAATGCTCCGAAGTGTCTGTGGGGTACAGCTCTATGGATGGAGGTCTTCGACCTCGTTGTGGGGGGGGAACATGACTATGAAAGCCAAGTCTTGAAAGACCAAGTGAATAAGAGAAAATACGAGACAGAAGATCATCGAGCCAATCAATAGGCAGAATAGGGATCGAGGTGACGGAATCGACCGATGAAGAGCCGAACTACGAGGACCATGCCGGGAGCTGCACAAGAGAATCAGTTGTCTCTCGCGCAGCTCGACTCGGCGAAGGCGCTACTCAGACCGAGCACCCCGCGGATCCAGCCTGGCCGGCGTCGGTGAAGCACTGGTTGCACTGGGCGGACCACACCGGGTGACTCGGCGGACAGTTCCCCCCGCCGCCGCCACCACCGTCGCCGCCACCACCGTCGCCGCCGCCACCGTCGCCGCCGCCACCGTCGCCGCCGCCACCGTCGCCGCCGCCGCCACCGTCGCCGCCACCACCGTCGCCGCCACCACCGTCGCCGCCGCCACCGCCACCGTCGCCGCCGCCACCACCGCTGCCATCGAGCAAGCTGGCCATCTCGTTGGCGAACTGGGCCTCGATGAGGGCGCTATCTTGGATCCGCGAGTTGCCCCAGTAACCGTCCGTGCAGTCCGGGTCACCCGCGCTCGAGCCGGGCGCACAGCTAAACTGGCCGATCGCCTCCCAGTCCGAGTTGATGTAGGCCACCGCTCGGATCACATCATTGTTCGCGTTGATATACTGAAAGAATGGCTGAAACCAGTCACTCCAGATCTCGTTGGCGCTAACCCCCGACGAACCGAAGTTTCCGAGTATACAGCCCGCATCGAGGTTCGCGGTACGATATCCCACCGGTGTAGACTCGGCGATCATCACGGGCTTGCCATGGGAACGCGCGAAGTCCAGTGCCCGGTCGTAGTTAGACTGCGGGTTGACCGTCGTCGCGCCGCACGACCACTGATACTTGTTGTAGCTGTTATCCCAGTAGAACGTGCTGATCCCGACCCAGTCGACGTACTGATCGCCCGGATACCACACATTATAGTGGTTGGGGTTGCTGAAATCCTGATGGTAGGTCGGGTCTCCATCCTGCGGAAAGGTGGCCGACTGCCAGACCGTCGCGATGTTGGCGGCACCGAGGGCGTCGATGCGGCCTTTGACGTACCGGAACGCGTCGATGTAGAAATCCTTGTTGTAGCAGTTCCACGGCCCGTCGAACTCGTAGCCGATTCGCAAGAATACCTCGCGCCCGGTGTTCTGGAGGTAGTTGATGAGGTAATCCATCTCGTCCCGGTACTGCTGGCCGAGACCCCCGGCGAGGTCAGCGTCACCCGTTCCGACGAGCGCGCGCAGGGGCTGGTTGGTGCAGCCGGCGTAGTTATCGGAGAGATAGAGCCCCACCGACAAGGCCGCGCCCGGGTACTCCGACAGGCTCTGGCCAAAGTCGTTGATGTTGCCGCCGAGGTTGCACGAGCCGTCGAGCCCGCTGCAGGTCCCGGGGACGATGTTCGTGTAGAGCGTAATCCCGCTTGGCTTCGGGAAGCTCGGGTCCGCGTCGAGGACCTGTGACTTGAACTGAGACAGATCGGGCGAGGACTGACCAAAGAACACCAGCACCTCGTTGGCCGCCGGCGTAAATTGCCCATCGATCGCGAGCTCTGCGTTGGCCATGATACGGTCCATATCGTCGGAGGCCGCGTCACCGAGGCAACCTCCGACCAGACAACCCGCAGATAACAGGGCCACAAGTGAGAGGGTCGACTTCGAGAGGGTCGACTTCGAGATCTTTGTATTACGCATGGATCCTATCCTTCTTTGTGAGCAGTTTTTGATGACAAGGGCCGCGCCCGATGGCCAAATCGGGATCATCGGAATCGACCCTCGCGAGTGGCGAATACGGACACGTGGTGGCCTCAACCGCACCGCACGAGGCGACCGGTTCAGACCAGGGAAACCGAGGAGACAGTCGGCAGGTACGAACGACGAGACAGCTACGCGAGCCGGAACCCGGTGCAAGACCAAGGCACTGCCAGCTACGGGATTGAACGGTGAGCGACGAAGACTGCGCGAAAACGCACCATGCGTGCCTTGACTCCCAGGGACGTGGGAGCGGCGGTGGGACATGGAAACGTTTCCACAAATGGATACGGAGAAAGCCCGGTCGTGTCAATCCTTTTCTCTAAGGGAAAGGCTGAAATTCGAAAATCCTACAGAGGTGCCGTGTGAATCGGCGTTCTGAGCCAGAATCGTCGGAATCACCCGCTAGCTCTGCCTCAAAGCACCCAACGACTGCGTGTGGAACGCCGTTGGGCGAATCCATGCGGCTCAGATG
>JBCCWC010000087.1:0-52848 GCA_039194325.1 Myxococcota bacterium | reverse complement strand
TTGGAAGAATTTGGTTGTGTATTCAAGCTATAGCCGCCTGTTTGTGACTATGCGGCTGTGCTATATTGCTGTACTACACTATGTTGTTGCACTATGCAGCTGTGCTATATCATCGCTGTACTACTTAGCTATACTGCGATGGTGTAACTATGCTACGCAACAGTATTATTCAATGTCACGCAGCGTAGTTGTTACGTAACTGCGCAGCTTAACTACGCGATGCAATCAAACCAACGCTGTTTTCAGTGTTTCGTTCTCGCCCTTGTCGTCTTCCGTCAGCGCCGCTCGCCGCTCGACCATCGCCGCGAGGAGCTTCTCCTTGACCGAAGCCCCGAGCGTCAGCTGCATGAAGAGTGCGACGTCGAACAGGTCACGAGGCGCGAATCCAGCCTTGGTCAGGTGCTCGCGCACGGCCATCGCCAGCTCGAGGCACTGCGAGTAATCGCTGGCGGAGGGGACCTGCGAGGGCTTGTAGCGCGGGGCGATGAGCCGGGCCTGGGCACGCAAGACGGAGGGGCGAACGCACATGTGATCGTTGGGGTGGAGCAGGGCACGGGGAGCGGTCAACGCCGTCCACGGCACCTTGCGGAAGTCTTGGCGGGCCAAGGCGCGTCGCAGGCGGGCCATCGCGTCGAGCTCACCCGAGCGGACGTCGTGCAGGAAACCGACCATCGACCGTGCGAGCTCGGCGTCGACCTTCAGCCTCCGGAATCCTTCGAGCTGCTGGCGCGTGGCCAGGTCGGTGTTGGCCACCACATCCACCATGCGCTGGTAGACCTCGGCGTAGTCCCCTCGGTCGATGCACGCGTGCAGAGCCTCGGTGCCGAGGCGCTCGGCCGCTTCGGCGATGGCCGGGTCGCGGTGCCGCTTGAGCCGCCGCCCTTCCGCTCGGCTGCGGTAGGTCTCGGTCCATGCGGTGCCGTGAAACGCGTCGGGGAAGAGCGACTCGAACACGGTGATCTGGTCGTCCATGTTGGGCACCGGGGCCGAGGCTCGACGACCGATGCCGACCTTTCGCTTCTTGACCGGCTCGAGCTCGCCGCTGGCCACCGCTTGCTCGCGGAGCTTGTGCCGCAAGACGGGATCGGGCTTCTTGGCCGGCTGCAGCAGCTCGAAGTAGGGCTTGGCGAACACCCGTATCTCACCGTCCTCGAACTGGTATCCTCGCTTGTTCTCGCGTTCCCAGAGCATCAGCGCTCGCCCCCAGGACTCACGCCGGGTGTGGCGTACGAGCGGGCGCGCCGTCTCGGGAGAAGATTGTTGGAGGCTCGGGGTACTGGGTGCTTCGAGCATTGGGCATTTCCTTTGTTGGGATCCATCGCCGACGTCGTACGTACATGCCGATCGTCGGCGAATCTGCCGCCAGCACGGTGGCAGATTCAGCGTTTATTCCAGCGGGAGGCGCGGCAGACGTCGAAGTGGCCGGGAACGACGAGCGGCGAAGATGCAGCTGCATCCCGCCTCGTCACCCGACCAAACGTCGCCGACGCTCTACAAACTAGCATGATGATCGCGTCGAAGCAAGTCGCGGTCGCGAAGGGGTCGTTCGTCACGACCGCGGCCGGCACGGGCCGGCCGCGAAGACTACGGCGTGCGGTGGTGACTGCTCGCTACGCGCCACTGTTGGCGTTCGGACGCCATTGCTCGATACGGCCGCCTGGACCACGGCCTACGCACCTAGATTACTCAATATCAGAAATGCCTATAAAATATCAAGAAAATATCAAGAGCGCGTACTGGCATGCATGCGTACCGGACAATTGTCTGTCGGTCTGTCGGTGAATGATTGTTAAGTATCAAGAATGTGCTAGAAATAACAAGGGCGAATGAACGAGCGCCGAACGCCGTGGTGGTCGACTGTGGTGCCCGGGCCGGTGTCGATATCGTCGCGAGCATCGGTACCCTCGTGATCGACGGAACGTGATCGAATGCGCGATGCTCGTCGTCGAGCGGGGACGAACGACGCGATGCGCTCTGGATCCCCGGGTTTGGCTGTAGCCGCGACTTCCCGGGCGCGGGCGGACATCGATATAAGATCTGTGTGAGTTGACGCGTGGTGCGGCGGGCGCGAGTGCGTTCGGGGCGTAGCCGCGTTCGTGCGACGGTCGTCGACGGCCTGCTACGCTCTGGCGTGTCCTCGCGCTGTCATTTTGGTGGCTGGGTCGGGGGGCTCGGCCTGGGCGTGCTCGCGTGCGGTCCTCCCGTGGCGTCTTCCCGACCTCCACCGCCACAAGCACCGTCATCGGAATCGCCATCGGCCGGACGCGAGCCGGTCGCGGCCTCGTCCGAGGCCCCGGCGATCGTCTCGGCCCATTTCTCGCGCTCCGACGATCCCGAGCTCGACGGTCAGGATGGGCTGCTGGTGGTGTTCAGCGTGGAGCTCGACGCGGCCGCGATGCACCCGCGAGGCTTCGTGGTCAGCCGCCACGACGCGGGCCCGGTGTGGCCGAAGCGGGCGATCTTCGCCCCGGCGAGCGAGGACGACGAGAACCGCAGCATCCTGCTGGTGGGTGACTTCGGCGCGGCCGAGCATCCGCCCACCCACGTGGCGGTGAGCGGGTCGCTCTACAGCGAGAGCGGCGTGCCCTTGTCGGGGCTGGGGGCGCCGGTTGTTCCCTTTGCTGCGCCGCCGCAGGTGGTGGCCTTCGAGATCCTGCCGGGGGGGCCAGGGCGGTGTGAGGGCGCGGCGCAGGTGGTGCGGACCTACTGGAGCGACGAGCTGCGGGGGGTCGGGCCCGAGGATCTGGCCCGGGTGCGGGTCCGTACGAGCGCGGCCGAGCCCGCGCCGCCGGTGCGATTCGACGATCACCAGACTGAGCACGGCGAGGCGGGGCAGGACAACGTGCTGGATCTGTGTCTCGCCGAAGCCGCGCCGGTCGTCTCGGTGCGGGTCGAGGCGGGGGCGTTTCGCGACGTGGCCGGGCACCAAAGCGCGGCGATCGAGCTGCGGGTAGGCGACCCGGGGGCTTAGGGGGCTCGCTCGAGCCCGGCCCGGTGTACACTGGGCGTCCCTCGTGCCTCATGCCCGCACTCGCGTCCCGGCCCATCCGCAAGCTCCTCTGTGCCAACCGCGGTGAGATCGCGATCCGCGTGTTTCGAGCCGCGACCGAGCTCGGGATCCGAACGGTCGCGATCTTCAGCCACGAAGATCGCCTCCACCTGCACCGCTACAAGGCCGACGAGTCCTACCTGGTCGGGCGGGGCAAGGGTCCGGTCGCCGCGTACCTCGACATCGCGGAGATCATCGGGGTCGCGCTCGACAACGGGGTCGACGCTGTCCATCCCGGCTACGGTTTCCTCTCGGAGCGGGCCGAGCTCGCGCAGGCGTGCGAAGACAACGGGATCGCCTTCGTAGGCCCGCCCCCGGCGGTGCTGCGAGCGCTGGGTGACAAGACCGAGGGTCGGCGGCTCGCGGTAGAGGCGGGGGTGCCGGTGATCCCCGGCACCCCCGATGCGGTGGCCGACCTGGACACGGCGCGTGCGTTTGCCGAGCAGGCCGGCTATCCGCTGATGATCAAGGCGGCCAAGGGCGGCGGGGGCCGAGGGATGCGGGTGGTGCGGCAGGCGGCCGAGCTCGAGGATTCCTTCGAGCGGGCCACCTCCGAGGCGGCCGCGGCGTTCGGCGATGGCACCGTGTTCATCGAGCGCTTCGTGGAGCAACCGCGTCACATCGAGGTGCAGATCCTCGCCGATGCCACCGGCGACGTGATCCACCTGTTCGAGCGTGATTGCTCGGTGCAGCGTCGCCACCAAAAGGTGGTGGAGATCGCCCCGTCGCTCAACCTGCCCCAGGAGGTCCGCGCGGCCCTGACCGACGACGCGGTGCGCCTGGCCCGGGCGGTGGGCTACCGCAACGCGGGCACGTTCGAGTTCTTGGTCGATCCCGAGGGCCAGCACTACTTCATCGAGGCCAACCCGCGGATCCAGGTGGAGCACACGGTGACCGAGGAGATCACCGGGGTCGATCTGGTGCAGTCGCAGATCCTCATCGCCGGGGGGCAGAGCCTGGCCGACTTGGGCCTGCGCCAGGACAAGATCGAGATCCGCGGCTATGCGCTCCAGTGCCGGGTGACGACCGAGGATCCGCTGATGGGGTTTCAGCCCGACACGGGGCGGATCGAGGAGTTTCGCACCGGCCACGGCTTTGGCATTCGCCTCGACGGGGGCCCGGGCTACCGCGGCTCGACGATCCTGCCCCACTACGACTCGCTGCTCATCAAGGTGATCGGGCGGGCGCTGACCTTCGAGGCCGCGGTCCGCAAGGTCTCGCGGGCGCTGGCCGAGTTCCGCATTCGTGGGGTCAAGACCAACATCCCCTTCTTGCAGAATGTGCTGGAGCACCCGCGCTTTTTAGAGGGCAAGGTCGACACCCAGTTCATCGCCCAGACCCCCAAGCTGTTCCGCTTTCCGCGGCGTCGCAATCGCGGGATGCGGCTGCTCCGTTTCTTGGGCGAGCTGGTGGTCAACGGCCCCATGACCCCGCTGGGGACCAACGAGCCGCCGGCGGAGATCGTGCCCGAGGTGCCCGAGGTGCCGGCCGAGCCGCCGCCGCCGGGGTGGCGGCAGATCCTGGAGACTCAGGGCCCCAAGGGCTTTGCTCGGGCCGTGCGTCGGCACGAGGGGCTGCTGGTCACCGACACCACCTGGCGTGACGCTCACCAGTCGTTGCTGGCCACGCGGGTGCGTACCCGCGAGCTGGCCGCGATCGCGCCGGCCACCGCCCACGCCCTGGTCCCCGCCTACAGCCTGGAGATGTGGGGGGGCGCCACCTTCGATGTCTGCTTGCGCTTCTTGCGGGAGTGCCCTTGGGATCGCCTCGATCGCCTGCGCGAGCTGGTGCCCAACATTCCCTTCCAGATGCTGCTGCGCGGGGCGAACGCGGTCGGATACACCAACTATCCCGACAACGTGGTCAAGAGCTTCGTGCGGGCCGCGTGCGAGCACGGGGTCGATATCTTTCGCGTGTTCGACTGCCTCAACTACATCGAGAACCTGAAGCTAGGGATGGACGCGGTGGGCGAGGCGGGGGGCGTGATCGAGGCGGCGCTCTGCTACACCGGTGATGTCTCCGATCCCAGCCGCACCAAGTACTCCCTGCAATACTACGTGGATCTCGCGGGGGCGTTGGTCGAGCGGGGCACCCACGTGCTGGCCATCAAGGACATGGCCGGGCTGCTCAAGCCACGCGCGGGGCGGATGCTGGTGCAGGCGCTGCGCGAGGCATTCCCCGAGGTTCCGATCCACGTGCACACCCACGACACGGCGTCGACCGGGGTGGCGTCGATGCTGACGTGTGCCGATGCGGGCGCCGACGTGGTCGACTTGGCGCTGGCGCCCATGTCGGGCATGACCTCGCAGCCGGCGATGGGGGCGGTGGTGGCCGCGTTGCGGGGGACGCCCTGCGACACCGGGCTCACCCTCGAGGTGCTCGAGGGCCTGGAGACCTACTGGGAGCAAGCGCGGCAGCTCTACGCGCCCTTCGAGTCGGGCCTCAAGAGCGGCAGCGCCGACGTGTACTTTCACGAGATGCCGGGCGGGCAGTACACCAACCTCCAGTTCCAGGCGCGCCAGCTGGGCCTGGCCGAGCGGTGGCCGGCGATCAAGCGGGCCTACGCCGCGGCCAACCGGGTCCTGGGCGACGTGATCAAGGTGACGCCCTCGTCCAAGGTGGTGGGCGACCTGGCGCAGTTCATGGTCCAGAACGATCTGAGCGAGGTCGACGTGGTCGAGCAAGCGGAGACGCTGAGCTTTCCCTCCTCGGTGATCGGTTTTTTGCAGGGGAACCTCGGCCAGCCCCACGGCGGGTTCCCCGAGCTGCTGCGCGAGCGGGTGCTCCGGGGGCGCGAGCACGTGCAGGGGCGGCCGGGCGCTTCGTTACCCCCGCTCGACTTGCGGGTGCTCGAGACCGAGCTCCGCGACAAGCACGGCCCGCGGATCCGCGATGTCGACGTGCTGAGCGCGGCGCTCTATCCGAAGGTCTTCGACGACTACATGCACTTCCGCATCGAGCATAGCGACATCTCGGTGCTGCCCACCCACGCCTGCTTTGCCCCGCTCAAGAAGGGCCAGGAGATCCTGGTCACCATCGAGCGAGGCAAGACCCTCATCGTCCAGCTCAACACGGTGGGCGAGGCCAACAAGGAGGGGGTCCGCGAGGTGTTCTTCATGCTCAACGGGCGGATGCGTGCGATCCGGGTGCGGGACAAGTCAGCCGGCACCGAGGTGGTGGTCCGCGAGCGGGCCGACGCGATGCAGCCCGGGTCGATCGGTGCGCCCATGCCGGGCACGGTGATCGATCTGCGCACCAAGGAGACCGCGCGGGTCGAAGCCGGCCAGGCCCTGGTGGTGCTCTCGGCGATGAAGATGGAGACGGTGGTCGCTTCGCCGGTGTCCGGGGTGGTCAAGCGGCTCGCCGTGGAGTCTGGATCCGAGGTCAAGGCCGGGGATCTGCTGTGTGAGATCGAAGTGGCCTCGTAAGGGGCCGGGACTCGCGGTGCGCTGCGGGGGCTCGGTGGACGGAGTCCTCGGCCCCCCTGCATCGAAGGCGGGCCGAGGTGGACCGGGCCGCTAGAAGATGCAGTTGGCCATGCCGGGGTTGATGTTGATGTTGAACATCCCGGTCTTGCCGGCGAAGCCCTCGATCACGAGGATGATCTGCTGGCCGGCTTCCATCGTGACGGTGATCCCGGATTGAAGGTCGAAACAGTCGTCGTTGCAATCGAGCTGTCGACCCTCGCACTCGCTGAGGATCCCCAAGACGGTGTCGTAGCTGGAGCCCTCCAGGGAGATCGAGTACATGCCGGCGTTGGGGGCCGTCCAGGCCACGAGGTAGTCCTCAGCTTCGAAGCCGCCGGTGGTGGGGTCGATGAAGCCACCGGTGGTGGTGGGATCGATGAAGCCACCGGTGCTGGTGGGAGGGGGTTCGATGAAGCCACCGGTGGTGGTCCCGGGGTCGATGAACACGGCGGTGGTGGCGGAGGGGTCGATGAAGCTGTCGCCAGAGCTCGCGATGAATCCGCCGCCGAAGCACTCGAGGGGGACGTCATCGCCGGCGCCCGCGTTCATCCCGCTGAGCAGGTTGTTGCCGACCATGGTCCCGAGATCCGCGTCCGCGCACGCGGGCGTGGGAAGGCCTCCTTCGGAGGAGGACGAGCCTCCGGAGGAGGACGAGCTTCCGGAGGAGGACGAGCCTCCGGTGGAGGAGGTCCCCCCGGTGGAGGTGGAGTCCGCGCTCACGGTGGTGGAGGAGGTCCCCTCCATGGTGGTGGACGACATGGGGTTGGGCGTCGGGTTCGTCGTCGACGTCATCCCGGTGGTGCCCTCCGTCATCTCGGTCGTGCTGCTCTGGCCGCCGCCTCCGGGGCAGCCCATGAGTAGTCCGCCGATCAAGCCAAGAGTGAGTCTGTGGGGTCGCATCTGGACTCAGCGTAGCGCGGGCAGACTCGACCGGTGGCGCGATGGGATGGATCATTGCCCCGACGGCTTGTTTTCGGGTAGAGCTTCTCTACATGGACTGCAAGACGAGCTGGATGGGCGGATTCGTCATCGCGCTGTCGAGCGCCTGCACGACGCCGTCAGATACCAACGAGACCACCGATCCAACGACCAGTGGCCCGGGGGAGAGCTCCTCGGTCACCATCACCACGATCCAGCTGACTTCGGGGATCGACAGTGGCGGGAGCAGCTCGAGCACCGTTGGCTCTAGCGGTGACGGAGTCAGCTCGACCGGTGCGGACACGACGGCGACCACCACCACGGGTCCCGACGACACCACCGGCACCACCGCTGCGGCTAAGGAGAGCAGCACCGGCCCGGCCTTCTACGAGGTCACCTGGTGCATCTTGCAGTATCCGCCCGACGTGACGGTCGACGTTGACGAGTCCTTCACCGTCTATGTGCGCTTCTACGCCGGGGGCCTGACCGATCAGACCGGAAACAACGATCCTTCGCCCCAACTGTTGGTGGAGTTCGGCTACGGGGAGGACGGCAGCGATCCCTCGATGGGCGCGGCCTGGACCTACCTACCGGGAGGCCCCAACATGGGCTGGGGTCCGGGGGCTCCCGGCTACAGTCCCGACAACGACGAATATCAGGGAGATCTGTCGATCCCCATGGCGGGGGTCTACGACTACGCGGCGCGGATCTCCGGGGACGGCGGGATGACCTGGGTGCACTGTGATCTCGATGACTTGATAAACGGCGGCTATACTCCCGATCAAGCCGGCCATGCCGAGGTCGGCCAAGTCGTACCGTAGGGGGCTCGTCGGTTGCGGGACCGGTCAGCCGGGCTCGGCCCCGAGGCACACTCCGCGCTCGGCCAGATCGGCCAGCAGCTGAGCGGCCGAGGCCAGCTTGTCGTCGTCGAGCGGCTCGCCTTGCGACTGCGCGGCCGCCTGTAGGGCCGCCTGCACCGGGCGGCGGGTCTCGATGAGCGCGTGCAGCAGCGCGGCGGCGAAGGGGATGAGCGCCAGGTAGCGCGGCTTGTGGTTGGCGTCCCGGTACACCAGCAGCCGGGTGGGCTCGGCGTCGGGCTCGGTGCGATCGCTTTGGTCCTTGGGCAGCCGATGGACGGCGTAGCCGTACTCGCACAGTCGCACGGCGCCGTCGAAGCGCAGGGGCCGATCCAGCGCCAGCGGTAAGCCGGTAGGTTGTTCGCCACCGCGGGGATCATTGCGCACGTCGGCGTCGAGTAGCTCGTGGCGGGCCAGATCGGGGAGGTAGTCGGGGACCTGAGGATCCTTGGCCCAGCGCGGTGCCACCCACTGCACGAACTCGGTGGGGACGTCGCGTAGGTAGGGCGACACCGCGGCCCGATCTTCCACGAAGGTGGCCATGTCTGCCCGGTAGCGGGCCATGCCCAGGCGAGCGATCGTTCGCGGGATGAAGTCGCGTGTAGCGTTGCGCATGCGGTTGTGCACCAGCTGCCGGTACACGAGCATGCGCTCGGCCCCCACTTCGATCATCGCGCGCAGGTCGTCGCCTTGCACCCCGTGCTCGCGCAGATAACCGGCCAGATCCTCTTGGAGGGCACCGGGGGCACGCACTGCCCGGATCACCGCGTTGAGGGCGGCTATAGAGGCCTCGATGGACTCGGGCTCGGGCTTGGTCTCGGGCTTGGTCTCGGTCTCGGGCTCAGTCATGGGTGGTGACCTCACCGGGAGTGGTGACCTCGCGAGGGTCGGCGGCCTGCCAGCGCGCTACCGCCTGCTGGTACACGCCGTCGAGCCGGCGGATCTCGTCGAGGATCTCGGGCAGCGGAGGGATATTGGTGTCGCGCTCGAGCAGCACCGGGCGCGGGCCGACCCGCTCGATGACCCAGGCCATCATGTCGTAGACCTCGTCCTTGACCGTCGCCCCGTGGGTGTCGACCAGCAGGGTCTCGTCCCATGACTCGTGGCCGGCCACGTGCAGCTGGAGCACGCGCTCCAGGGGGATCCGGCGCAGCCAGTCGTAGGGGTTGAATCCGTGGTTTTGAGCGTTGACGAACACGTTGTTGACGTCGAGCAGCAGCCCACAGTCGGCGCGCTCGAGGATCTCGGTGATGAACTCGGGCTCGTCCATCGTCGAGTGTCCGACGCGCATGTACCAGCTGATGTTCTCCACCGCCATGGGCCGCTGCAGGCGATCTCGGGCCTCACGCACCCGGCGGGCGATCCGCTGCGCCACCCCGGTGGTGAAGGGGAGGGGCAGCAGGTCGTGCAGCATGGCTCCGTGCAGCCCGCTCCAGCACAGGTGGTCCGAGTGCCAGGGGGGATCGTAGCGGTCGAGGAAAGCCTTGAGGTTGGCGAAGTAGTCGTCCTCGAAGGGATCGGTGCTGCCCAGCGACATCATCAGGCCATGGCAGATGATCGGGAAGCGCTCGGCGAGCTGCTCGAGCCGGGCGGGCTGTCGACCGCCCCGGTGCATGTAGTTCTCGGGCGACAGCTCGAGGAAGGCGGGGACTCCATCGGCGTCACCCCGGGTGACCTGGGCGATGAAGCGCGCTCGCAGGCCGAGGCCGATCCCGGTGGGCACGGCCCGGGTTCTCTGGATCTGGTGGAGCATGCTCATCGGGCGTGATCTCGGGGACGAGTATAGCGGTCTGGGGGCGCGCTACTGTGCGTATCAATTGCAGGACCCGCGGCGGAGAGTCCGTCGCGGGCCTGATGAAGCCGGAGGCTCCACCCGATCACCCGGGGGCGATCGGCATGTCGATCGTCGAAGTGTTGCTACCTACTCCGCGGCGGAGCAGGAGCCCTCGGCCTTCTCGCCGGAGCAGGAGCCCTCGCCGCCCTCGGCGGAGCAGGAGCCCTCGGCCTTGTCACCAGAGCAGGAGCCCTCGGCCTTGTCGCCAGAGCAGGAGCCCTCGGCCTTGTCGCCAGAGCAGGAGCCCTCGGCCTCGGCGCCGGCGGCCTCGCCGGGTACCTCGGATGCGGGCTTGTCCTTGCCGCAGCCGCTCATGACGAGCGCGCCGGAGCCGAGGATCGCGAGAGTGGCTGCAATGTCCTTGAAGTTCATTGGTGTTCTTCTCCTGATTGTCGTTCCGTATCCGGTGGTGACGGGAATGTATTCGTCCGTTCGCCCCGGGAGTTACGCGCTTCGCGTTCCGGTGGATCGGTCGCGAGAGTGTGGTCCGTCCCGGAATTTCCTGATACTGGACATATACGCAGGTTCCTCGGCTTTTCCCAGGGATCGAGGCCGATTTTTGGACGAATCGAGCCGGGCGGGTGGCGGTGTGGCCGCCGGCGACGAACCGCCGTCGGTCGCGAACGGAGCCTCGGTGTCGTACCCCGAAGCCTACGCGAACTCGAGGTCACGGTCGTGTCAGCTCGACCGACGGCTGGTGTTGGCGGTACCGAACACCGGGGGACCAGGAGCGGACCAGGAGCGCAGGAGCGCAGGAGCGACCCCGCGCTCGTGGTGCACGGGCTAGTACGGGGTACTAGCATCGCGGCGATGGTGGAGGGCCCCGAGTCGATACGGCGTCGCGCGTCGTCGATCTTGCTGGTCCTCACCGCGATCAACTTCGTCAACTACCTCGATCGCCAGGTGGTCTATGCGGTGCTCGAGCCCATGGGCCAGGAGCTGGGGGCGAGCGATGCCCAGTCTGGCCTGCTCGCTACCGTCTTCTTGGTGGCCTACATGGTTGCATCTCCGCTGGTCGGGCCGCTGGGCGACCGGCTTCCGCGCAAGCACATCATCGCGGCGTCGGTCGCGGTATGGAGCCTGGGCACGGTGGGCTCGGGTCTGGCCCCGGACTACGCCACGCTCTTTGGCACCCGGGTGGTGGTGGGGATCGGTGAGGCGGGCTTCGCTGCGGTCGCGCCCACCGTGATCGCCGACCTGTTCCGCCCCGCCCGTCGCGGCCGCATGCTCGCCTATTTCTACCTGGCGACGCCGATGGGTAGTGCCTTGGGCTATCTGCTTGGCGGCGTGATCGCGGAGGATTACGGCTGGCGGGCGGCGTTCTTCGTGGCGGGGGGCCCGGGCCTGGTCCTGGCCGGGCTTGCCGTGCTGCTCCCCGAGCCTCGGCGAGGCGGTATGGACGAGGAGCCTGCCGAGCAGCCTGGTACGGACATGGATCGTCGGCCTTTGGGCGCCGTCTTGCGTCGGCTGGCGCGCAGCCCCGCGTGGCGGCTCAACACCGCGGCGACCACCTTGATGACCTTTGCGCTGGGGGGCCTGGCCGCCTGGATGCCCACCTTCTTGCAGCGTGCCCACGGGCTGAGCGTGGGCGAAGCGGGCACCGGCTTCGGTGGTGTTACGGTGGTGGCCGGGCTCATCGGAACGCTGCTGGGGGGAGCGCTCGGCGATCGGGCTCAGGCCAAGAGCGCGGGGGGCTACTTCCGCGTGAGCGGGCTGGGCTTGTTGTTGGGGGGGCCCTTCCTGGCGATGGTGCCGCTGATGCCCACCGCCACGTTGGTCTTCATGGTCGCGTTCGTGGCCGAGATGCTGCTGTTCTTCAACACCGGTCCGCTCAATGCTGCCCTGGTCGCTTGTGTGCCGGCTTCGATCCGGTCCCAGGCGGTCGCGGTCAATGTATTCGTGATCCATGCCCTGGGCGACGCGATCTCGCCGCCTCTGATGGGTCTGGTGAGCGAGCAGTGGAGCCTGGATCTGGCGGTTGGGTTGATGGTCGTGCCGGTGGTCGTGGGCGGCGGGCTGCTCTTGTACGGAGCGCAGCGCGTTGCCCGACTTCCCCGCGGTCTGCTCGCCGTCGATGGAGAGGGTTAGCGCGCCGGGGTCCAGGCGTCGTACTTGGCGGCCGGCTCGGGGCCCGCGAACACCTGGAGCCCCACCAGCGGAGCGTCGCCGTTTTGGAAGCTCACCTTGGCGTTGGCCGGCATGTACACCGTGCCCCCCGCGGCCAGCGGAAATTCGGTGTCGTCGATGGTGATCGTCCCCGAGCCCTCCAGCACGTGGATGTATTCTTCGGTGGCATCACGGTGCTCGGGGACCGCCGCGCCGGGATCCATCTCCAGCCGGGCGACGAATGCGTTGAGCCCTTGGGCGAGCAGCGTGACCCGAGCCTTGCCGTTGGGGGCGACTCGTCGCTCGGCCTGCTCGATCGGGGTGACGGGGGCCGATACCCCGGGAGCGTCCGCCGGCGTGCTCGCGGGCTCCGAGCTCGCGGTCGGCGTCGGGGGTGAGGATGCGTTGGACTGGGCCGCGGTGGCAGCGCAAGCTCCCAACACGAACGCGGCGACCAGCGACAGGTGACGCAGCACGGGCTCGGCCATGATCGCAGTCTATCAGTGGCTCCATGAGCCCACGCGCCCGGTCGTGGCCTCGGGAACTCGGGGCCCGGGTGCGGTGTCCAAGGTCGGTGGTCATGGTTTCGCGGGACTCGACAGCACGGCGCGTCGTGCGGGTGGGGATCGCCGTCCTCGGCGTCTTCGTCGGGGGCTGTGGGGGGCAAGCCCCGGTGAATCCCGCCCAACCGGTGGCTCCCGAGGACCGCGGCGCTACGCCCCGCGCGGCCCTACCTCTCCTGAACCCGTCCGATCTTGCCTTCGAGCGTCGGGAGGCCGCACTGGGTCCTTGGGTCGGGCTCGACGAGCGGATGCGTCGCGTCTTCGATCCCGGGGCATTCGAGCCGCTGGGCCCGCCCCTGCCCGGATCCTGGCGGGCTCGCGTGCACGAGTCGTCCCAGGGCTATGACGACTTCGTCGTCGCGCGCCGTAATCCTGTCGAGCCGGGTCGCCAGACGCTGGTGCTCTTGCCGCTAGGGAGCTTCCCCACCGAGATGGTGATCGACGGGGAGCACGTCTTTGGCGTGCGTACCCCGGAGCTCTACGAGATGCGGGGTTTCTTGCGCACCTACTTCGGTCTGCCCGTCGATGTGGTCACTCCCATGCCCATCGACGATCTGGATCTGCCCACCCGCGCGCGGTCGGGGCGTACGCAATACGACGCGGCGGCCCTGGTTGACGCCTTCGTGCCGGTGCTGCCCGAGCACGCCTACTCGATGACCGTGCTCATCAACCGTGATCTCTTCGCGGCCCCCGAGCGGGCCTTTGGCTTCGGCTATGCCACGCACTACGAGCGGCTCGCGGTGATGAGCTTCGCCCGGCTCGATCCTTTGGTCGACGGGACCCTGCACGGGATCGAGGCCGAGGAGCGCATCCGCGAGCGGGCCTACAAGCTGCTCGCCCACGAGGTGGCCCACACCTTCGGCCTGCGCCACTGCGATCACTACGCGTGCATCATGAACGGCATGGCCGACCCGCTCGAGCTCGATCGCACGCCGCTGCACCTGTGCCCGGTGTGCCTGCGCAAGCTGCTCCACGTGCTCGACATCGATCCCGAGGCGCGCTACCGGGCGCTGGCCGACTGGTACACGGAGTTCAGCGTCGAGGCTGAAGCGAGCTGGGTGCAGCAGCGCTTGGCCCGGATCGAGGCTCCCTGAGCGTGCGTTCCGATCGCAAGGCGGTGGGTCCGGGGACCTGGAGACGATTGCGTCCATGGTGGGCGCGGACCTGTGGTAGGACCGATCCCATGGGGGCCGGCCCCCGTAGCCCCTGAGGAGGATCTTGCCGATGAACGTCGCATCCTTGGCCGCCCAGGCCCAGAACAGCACCGGGTACGCGGTCGATGTGTGGATCACCATGAGGCTCGAGCCCATGCTCAAGCTGTGGCAGGGCGT
Organism: Myxococcota bacterium; assembly: GCA_039194325.1. Lineage (GTDB taxonomy): Bacteria > Myxococcota_A > Polyangia > Nannocystales > Nannocystaceae > Paraliomyxa. The sequence continues at coordinate 38,723 of JBCCWC010000087.1, read as the reverse complement.
GGGAGGCCACAGCAACTTCTTCTTTAGCGAGGAGGACGCCCGCGAGGCGACCGGGGCCTACTCGGGCACCAAGCCCTACCGGTTTGCCGAGACCCTGTGGCGGCTGGCGCAGGTCGAGCCCAACCCCACGCTGAGCTACCGCCAGGAGATCGCCGAGTTCGTGGTCGACATCCCCGTGGATGCCGCGGTGGGCCAGTGCCTGGCCAACCGGGCGCTCGGGAGCGGATCGGTGTTCCAGTACTACATCCCCGACTGGGGCAACAGCATCTACGAGACCGGTCGCCGCTTCCGGTTCAGCGCCAAGACCTATCCGTAGCCGGCGGGTCGTTCTCATCGAGGCTGGTGGGTCCCATTGGGGCTCGGTCAGTCTCGGCTGGTCTGGGTCAGTCTCGTCCGAGCAGCGTGTCCCAGCGTTCGGCCATTGCGTCGCCCATGGGGGCCCGATACGCGCCCACCGGTTCGGGGTCACTTGGGCGTAGCCGCACGCCCCACATGCTGGCGGTGGAGGTCTCTTGGTGTCCGTATCGGAGATCGCCCACCACGTCGGGGTGCTCGGGCTCCCACGCGACCCACCCCCGGGCAAACCACCGGAACAATCGAAATCCCTCCAGGGTTCGTGGGTCCTGTCGCACCGCGGACGGGAGATCCGCCTCGGTCGCCAGCGCTGTCGAGCGGCCGACCTTTGTCGTCGCCGGTCCCCACCACGGCAGGCGCACTCCGTCGACCCACACCTGCCCCTGGCTGAGGTAGGTGGTTCGCCACACCAGGTTGGTGGGCGGCGAGGGGAACGCGTCGATCCGTTCGATCGAGTGGTCGCGGGCCTCGGCCAGGGCCCGGGCGGCGCTCAGGGCTCGGCTGCGTTGTACGAACCCCAGCCCCAGGTATAGCGACGACAGCAGCAGCGCGAGGCGAGCGGGGCGCATGCTGATCCGGCGCGCGGCCAGCAAGACGCCCACGCCCAGGATCCCCGTGTAGATCGGATCGACGATCGCCACCCAGCTCCAGGCGATCCGGGCGTCGGACAAGGGCCACAGCAGCATGGTGCCGTACGAGGTGAAGGCGTCGAGCAGGGCGTGGGTGGCGTAGCCGCAGGTCGTGGCCATCACGATCTCGCGGCGCTGCGACGCGAAGCGCTTGCGCAGGATCCAGGGCAGAGCGCTGACCACCCCACCGATGGGGATGAACGACAGGCTGTGGGTGAAGTGTCGGTGGAAGCGCCAGCCCACCAGCGGGTCGCTTGGGCTGCGGATCAGCACGTCGAGATCGGCGGCCATGCCCCCGATCGCGCCGTAGAGCCACGCCCGTCGGCCGAGCCGCTTGCCGAGCACCGCCTGGGTGGCGGCGGCGCCTAGGAGTCCCTGTGTGATCGGATCCATGATCGGGCAGAGCAGGGAAGCAGCAGAGCAGGGGGTGCTCGCCTACTCGGCGGCCGGCAGGGCCGAGGGCTCGGGCTGCTGTGCCTTGGTGGGCCAGCGGGACGCGGCGCGCTCGGCCAGCGCGGCGATCGTGAGCGACGGGTTGACCCCGGGGTTGGAGGAGATCGCCGAGCCGTCGATCACGTAGAGCCCGTCGTAGCCGTAGACGCGGTGCTCGGCGTCGATCACCCCGGTCTCGATGCTGTCTCCCATGCAGCAGCCTCCGAGGATATGAGCGGTGGTGGGGATGTTCAGCGCCGTCTCGGTGATGAGCGAGAAGGGCGTGCCGCCCATCTTGTGGCTGAACTCGTGGGCGAGCTCGGTGGCTTCGGGGATCGACGCGGTGGGGGCGGGGCCAGCTTCGCGCTGGGAGCCCAGCCCGCCCCACCACCGTCGGGTGAAGCGCAGCGTGCCTTCGGCCGTGCGCATGTACAGCAAGATTGCGCTTTGCTTGGCCAGGTCGGGGACCAGCAGCGTCCGTAGCAGGCGCAGCGGGTGCCGGAAGACGGTGCCGACCATCCGCGCCAGCCGGACCAGCCCGTTTTCACCCGCGACGTGGGGGGCGAGCATGGTGCGAAACGCCCCCGAGCCGGCGGGGTAGCGTACCGGCTCGAGGTGGGCCTGCTCGTCGAGCTGGAAGATCGAGCCGATCGCCACGCCCTTGGAGTAGTCGGTCTCGCGCTTGGGGGTGATCACCCCGATGAGCGATTCCGAGTTGGTGCGGATCGCGTCGCCCAGGCGGCCCGAGAGCTTGGGCAGCCCGCGGGGGTCTTGCTTCATCTTGTGCAGCAGGTCGACCGTGCCCAGCACGCCGCCGGCGAGCACGACTCGCTGCGCGGTGAACACTCGGCGGCGTCGCCAGAGCGGGTGGCGGCCGTGCTTGGCCTCGACACGGTAGCCGCCGTTGGGGAGCGGGCGGACGGCGGTGACCTCGGTGTCGGCCTCGAGCGTCAGGCCCAGCTTGCGTGCCAGCCACAGGTAGTTCTTGTCGAGCGTGTTCTTGGCCCCGTGCTGGCAGCCGAGCATGCAGCCCCCGCAGCGGATACATCCGGTGCGTGGCGGGCCTTGTCCATCGAAGTAGGGATCATCGACCGTCTTTCCCGGTTGGCCGAAGTAGATCGCCACATTGGTGGAGTGAAAGTCGTCGCCTTGGCCGCGGTCTTCGGCCACCGCCTGGAGGATCCGGTCGGGGGCGGTGAGCATGGGCGTGGGGGTGACCCCCAGCATGTGTTTGACTCGATCGTAGAAGGGGGCGAGCTCGTCCTTCCACTGAGCCAGGCCGGCCCAGCTGCCCGTCTCGAAGAACGAGGTCTTCGGCACGGGGTGGGTGCTGGCGTAGACCAGCGAGCCGCCGCCTACGCCCACGCCCGACAGCACGGTCACGTGGCGGAAGAAGGTCATCTTGAACAGGCCGCGGGCGCCCAGCCACGGCATCCACAGCCAGCGGAAGATGTTCCAGTTGGACTTGGGGAACTGCTCGGGGCCGAGCTCGGAGCCCTTCTCGAGTATGAGCACCGAGTAGCCCTTCTCGACCAGGCGCAGCGCGGTGGGGCTGCCGCCGAAGCCCGAGCCCACGATGATGACGTCGTAATCGAAGCCGTCTGGCATGGTGACCCAGGGCGGTCGATCGGGTGGATCGACGCGCGACGATCCTACCGTAGCCGTGCCGTTCGTGCGCCGGTCCGTCCGCGGCGTGGGGCGGCGATGTACGCGACCGTAGGGGTTCAACTGGCCGGGTGCATCAAGGCGAGGCCTCGGGGCCCCCGCGTGGTCGAGGATGGCGACCCGCCGTGGGCGTTCAACTCGTGGCGTGGACCGGCGTGGACCGGCGAGCACAGGGAGTTCGGGGCCGGTGCTCGACATCAACCGCCCGTCGGTGTGTTCGCCCTTGCTTCTACCGGGTCTGGGTGGAGATCCTCGGGGCATGGAGCACCTCAGCGAGGCGCAGCGAGCCGAGCTCCGCGAGCGGCTGCAGACCGAGCGCGATCAGCTGCGACAGCGGCAGGTCAGCGAAGACGCGGAGGCGGTCCCCGAGGAGGAGCTCGGCGATCTTCAGGACAAGGCCTCGGAGGAGGCGCGTCGCACCACGGCGCTCCGTCGTCGCCAGCACCACGACGCCCGACTGCGCGAGGTGGAGGCCGCGTTGCAGCGCATGGACGACGGCAGCTACGGCCTGTGCGAGGAGACCGATGAGCCGATCCCCTTTGCGCGCCTACGGGCCCAGCCCACCACCCGCTACACAGTAGAAGCGCTCGAGCTACTTGAGGAGGAGCGCGCCCGCGGCCAGGTCAACGAGCACGCCTTCGACGAGACCGACGCCTACTGAGTATCTAGAGCGCCAGGCGCCAACCCGAAGGCGTTCGACGGGAGCACCCGATCCACGGAAGGAGAGCGCCAGGCGCCAACCAATCCCCCCGCTTGCGGGGGGAAGCAGGATGCAACTCCAAGCCGCTGGCCGGCCGCGGGGGGCAAAACCAATCCCCCCGCTTGCGGGGGGAAGCAGGGTGCACCTCCAAGCCGCTGGCCGGCCGCGGGGGGCAAAACTAGTTCGGGCGACGCGGCGTCTCGGGCACCTGGTCCCTGAACTCGTCCTTGATCTCCAGCACCTCGTCCATCGACCCCAGGAACAGATCGACCAGCTCGGGATCGAAGTGTGCCCCACGGCCGCGCTCGAGCAACGCCACCGCATCTTCGATCGGCCACGCCTTCTTGTAGGGTCGCTCGGAGGTCAACGCGTCGAAGACGTCGGCCACCGCCGCGATCCGCCCTTCGATGGGAATGCTGTCGTCCTTCAGCCCTCGCGGATATCCCGAGCCGTCCCACTTCTCGTGGTGCGTATGGGCAATATTGGCGGCGAGCTTGACCAGCGGTGACTCGGAGCCCGAGAGGATCTGATACCCGATCTCCGCGTGCTTCTTCATCACCGCGTACTCGTCGGGGGTGAGCCGGCCCGGCTTGAGCAGGATGTGATCGGGGATGCCGATCTTGCCCACGTCGTGCATGGGGCTGGCGATGCGGAGCATCTCGCAGGTGTACGGGTCGAGCCGCTTCTTCTGGGCGATGAGGTAGCAGTAGTGACTCATCCGCTGCAGGTGAGCTGCGGTCTCGTCGTCGCGGAACTCGGCCGCCCGCGCCAGGCGAGCGATCGTTTCTTCCCGAGCCACGCGCAATTCCTCGGTCACTCGCTCGAGCCGATCGGTCGCCTCGTCGAGCGCTCGAGTGCGGCCGTCAACCTCGTTGCGCAGCCGGTTCCGCTCGCGGGTGAGCCCGTCGTAGTAGAGCTTCATGCGGACGGTGTTGTTGACCCGAGCCAGCAGCTCCACCTCGTCGAAGGGCTTGGGCAAGAAGTCGTCGGCCCCCGCCTTGCGGGCCTGGCGGCGGAACTGGCGATCGACGGCAGCCGTAATGAACACGACAGGAGTGTGGGCTGTACGACTGTTCTTTCGGATCCGCCGACAGACCTCCAGCCCGTCCATGCGGGGCATCATGACGTCGAGCAGCACCGTGTCGGCCCCATGGGTCCACAGAAGCTCCAGGGCTTCTTGCCCGCTCGCGGCCTCGAGGACTTCATACCCTTCGCTGCTGAGTAGGCGATTGAGTACGCGACGAACCCCGGCCTCGTCGTCGACGACCAAGATCCGAGCCGAGATCCCTTCGTGAGTCGGCGCGCCCATGAATCGATCGCAAGGATACCGTGTTTGCCGGCCGATCGGACGCTACTCCGCGGATGGGGGATCGCGCACTCCGGAACGAAACCGACGGGGGGTCAGACTGGTACCATCCGTCCCGTGATCTCCTTGGGGCTCATGCGCGGTGTCGGTGCGACCCTACTCACCTTCGTCATCGCGTGCCGCATGGAACCCCCGCCGGCGGGCGCCGACCAGGGAAAGGCACCTTCTGCTCAGGTGCCGCTGGGCGATCCTGAACCAGCCGCAGCCACGCCGACCGTCGACCGCTCGAAGACCCGGATTGCACCCCCGGTCGAGATCGCGTCGATCCCCACGCGGTTTCCCGCAGTGCCCCGTGTGGTGGCGATCGGCGACGTTCACGGCGATCTGACGGCGACGCGTCGGGCCCTGCGCCTGGCCGGAGCGATCGACGCCGAGGATCGCTGGATCGGGGATTCCCTGGTGGTGGTCCAGACCGGCGACCAGCTCGATCGTGGGGACGACGAACAGGCGATCCTCGATCTGTTCGAGCGATTAAGCCGGGAGGCGGCGGCGGCGGGTGGAGCCTTCCATGCCTTACTCGGTAACCACGAGATGATGAACGTGGCCGGTGATCTGCGCTATGTGACCCCAGGAGGGTTTGCCGACTTCGAAGGGATCGACGGCTTGGCGCTCGACGACCCGTCGTTGTCGGGTGCTCGACCGTACGAGCGCGCGCGGCGGGCTGCCTTCATGCCCGGAGGTCCCTACGCCCGGATCCTGGCCCAGCGCAACACGGTGGTGATCGTGGGCGATAGTGTCTTCGTCCACGGTGGGGTGCTGCCCGAGCATGTGCGCGGGGGGCTCGCCGATCTCGAGCGCCTCAATGCCGACGTGCGCCGGTGGCTGGCGGGCCAACTCGCACTCTCGGAGATCGCGGACTCCGTGGTCTCTCCCGATTCCGTGGTCTGGACCCGGCTCTACGCCAGCGACGATCCCACGACCTGTGCGCGCCTGGGGCAGGCCCTGTCCCGTCTTGGAGCCAAGCGCATGATCGTCGGTCACACCGTGCAACGATCGGGGATCACCTCGGGCTGCGAGGGGCGGATCTGGCGGATCGACGTGGGCATGGCCGCGCACTATGGAGGATCGGTTCAGGTGCTGCAGATCGAAGGCGACGCGGTCGAGCCGCTCGCGCTCGAGGACTGAGGCATGGATGGGTGCCCAGCGATCATGCGCCGCCGCCGACCGTGGGCAGCACACAGGCGCCCACCTTGTCCAGCCCGGCCATGGGCGGGACCTCGCCGTCGAAGTACCACGCGGTGCACTCGAGATCGGGATGGACGTCCTTGCAGGGATCGGGCTGCTCGGTGATGTCGCAGACGTCGGTGCAGCACCCGGCGTCGTCGGCATCGCCGTAGCAGTCGGGGAGCAGCGTGGGGGTGGCGCAGATGAGGCCCGGGTTGCAGCCCGACAAGAGCCAGCAGTAGTCGCCCAGCGTGTTGTCGTCGATCGTGGGCATGCACAGCCAGCCGGTGCCGCCCTCGGCGATGGCGTCGGGGTAGCAGCCCTTGTCGGAGGGGCAGTCTTGCACCAGCGGATCGCACGTGTTGAAGCACAGCGGAACGCCGCCGAAGTACACGAAGCACTCCTCGTCGGCGTCGGGACACTCGGGATCTTCGGCCGTACCTCCGCACAGATCCTGGCAGACCCCCTCACCGTCGCCGTCGATGTCGAGGCAGATGTTGCCCGCGGCGCAGTTGTCCACGCAGCTGCCGAGGTGGCCGTCGACGACGCAAGTGTCGCCGGTCTGGGCGACGGGCTCCTGGATCGGACAGCAGCGGGACTCGTCGGGGATGAGGTCGGCCAGCTCGGACCATGGCGAGCACTTGTCGCCCTCGGCGCAGTCCTGGGTGAAGTAGTCGCATTGACCTCCCTGGCCGTTGCCCGTTTCTTCGTCGAAGGATCCCGTCTCGGAGGTCGACGTGGGAGATGGAGCGCCGGTCGCCGGCAAGAAGGTCGTGCCCGAGTCGTCCTCGGGGGTCTGGCTGGTGTCCTCGGACGGTAGATCGTCCGTGCAGGACGGGACGGCCAGGACAGCCGCTAGCGGGAGCCAACCCAGCAGTATCAACGAAACCCGCATCGTGCTGCGGAGGGTAGCACCACAAATCCTCGTGGCATTGGTGTCCGCCACGTGACCATCCCGTAGCTCTCGATTTGGGACCGCTTGGCGATGATGGTGCGCAATGCCTTGCGCGCCCCAACCAAGCAACGCGCCGCTGGCGCTGAAGCGTTAGGACCTAGTGCTTCATGGTGAGGCCCGAGATCGCGGTTGGTGACGCTCCTCCGGTGCCGATGACTCCAGGCGGGCCGGCTTGGTTGCACCCTCTAGTGCGCTTTGCCGGAGCCCCAGAACGGGTTGGCGATCTGTCCCGCCTTGGCGATGTTGAGCGCCTCGCAGGCCTGCACCTCGACGAAGCCTTGAGCGCTACGGGGATCGAGCCCGTCGCTCGCCTCCATGGAGGCATCGGCCGGGTTGTACAGGCTGTTGGGGCTGTCGGTCAGCTCCTTGAAGTAGATGTTGCCGCGGTAGAGCCCCAGCGTGACGGTGGCGGTGGCGTACTCGGCCAGCACGTCGATGCCGGCCAGGGCTGCGCGGGCGCCCGGATCGAACAAGCGGGCGTCATAGACCTGCTCGGCGATCAGTCGCGACATGCGGTGGAACAGCCCGGTGGAGCGCCGGTCCATGCTGGTCTGGTACACGGCGCGCAGGCCATGGCCGAGCAGCTCGAGGCCGGGTGCCTCGTAGACTCCGCGGCTCTTGGTGCCGATCACCCGGTTCTCCAGCGCGTTCTTCATGCCGATTCCGTTGCGGCCGCCGATCTCGTTGGCCCGGAGCATCGCTTGCAGGGGGGTGACCGCCTCGCCGTTGATCGAGACGCAGCGGCCCTTCTCGTAGCGAAGGGTGAGCGTCTCCACGTCGTCGGGGGCTTGGTGCGGCCACACCCCCATCTCGGGATCGACGATGAGCTCGGAGGTCGACAGCGACTCGAGGTCCTCGGCCTCGTGGGAGAGCCCGGCGAGGTTGGCATCGGTGCTGTAGCGCTTGGTCGTCTCCGCCTTGGCCTCGATGCCCTTGTCGGCGAGGTACGCCGCCATCTGCTGCCGGCCCGGGAACTGCTGAAGCAGCTCGTCGTCGCGCCACGGCGCGTAGACCTTCATGTGCGGGGCCAGGGCGTTGGTGTAGCGTTCGAAGCGGATCTGATCGTTGCCGCGGCCGGTGGCGCCGTGCACCAGCACGGTGCAGCCGTGCTCCTGCATGGGGCCGAGCAGGCCCTGCACCGTCACGGCACGGGCGATGCCGGTGGTGTTCCAGTAGCCGCCGTCGTACATGGCCTGGGCCTTGATCATCATGTAGCAGGCGTCGGCCATCTCGTCTTTGAGATCCACGATGATCGTCTTGGCGCCGGTGGTGGCCATGCGCTTTTCGACGTCGTTGATGTCGGTCTCGTCGGGCTGAGCCAGATCGGCGGTGAAGCACAAGATGTCGAGGTCTGCCTCGATCAACCGAGCTGCCACCGCCTTGGAGTCGAGCCCTCCAGAGACACAGATACCCAGCTTTTCACCCTTGAGATCCTGGAGTTTCACGGTTTCGTAGAGTACCCAACGCGCCCGAGCACGTCGATGAAAACGAGCGTAGAGAATCGGGCCGCCGACCCCGGGTGTTTACTTACTGGTACGACGGTGGTCGGCCCGGTGCCCGAGTGGTCGCTCGGTGGGATGCCCGACCCCGTGCTCGGCGTCGTGCTTGGCCCCATGCTCGGCCTTGTGCTCGGCCTCGTACCGGTTGGGGTCGATGACCGGTAAGTGTGACGAAGCGGGTCGTGCGTCGGTCGGGGACCGGAAACTCGAAGCGATTGGCCCGTTGGTGGCCGGCTCGGGACTCACTCGTCGCACCGCGGGGTCGAGCAAGTGACTGGGTTGTACGTTGCGTAGCGCATTGAGCATGACTTGGCGGACATTGGGGTTGTCGCGCTCGAGCTCGTCGAGCAGCGCGCCCATCCGCTCGCGTCGCAGGCCATCCTGAGACCCACAGAGGTTACAGGGTAGTATCGGGTAGTTGCGCTCGGCCGCATGCTCGACGATATCCGGCTCGGCACACTCGATGAGGGGGCGGATCACTCGGAAGCGGCCATCGTCGGTGGTGTAGCCGGCGGGCATCGCCTGGAGCTTGCCTGCATAAAAGAGGTTGAGCAGCAGCGTTTCCAGGGCGTCGTCGCGATGGTGCCCCAGTGCGATCTTGTTACAGCCCAGTCGCTCGGCGGTCGTGTAGAGGATGCCCCGGCGCATGCGGGAGCACGCGGCGCAGTAGCTCTTGCCCGGTGGGGTCACTCGCACCACCGTCGAGTAGGTGTCGCGCTGCACGATCTCGAACGGGACCCCGAACGCCTCCAGCCATTGTCGAAGGGGTCGGCCGTCGTAGCCCGGCTGGACCTGGTCGAGGTGGACCGCGGTCAGATCGAAGTCGAAGGGTGCACGGCGCCGGGCCTCCCCAAGCAGGTCCAGCAGCGTATAGCTGTCCTTGCCGCCGGAGACCGCCACCATCACGTGATCGCCCGGTCCCACCAGGTCGTGGGCGGCGATGGTCCGGGTCATCGTCCGGGCCAGTCGCTTGCGTATCGCAGACATGGCTCAGTGCGGGCGAGCGGTCGGCCGGCGGGCGAAGGTGAGGGGGGAGCGGTCGAACGGCACCGCTTGGCTTATAGGACACTCCGGAGCGGGGCTGCGTGACGGGCGGGTCGATGCCCGCCGACGAGGAGCTGCGCGGGCGACGACCGGGGGGCTGCGGAATTGCGTGCTTGGCGCACTGGCCGCTTCAAAAAGGTCTGGGGCTCGTGACGGATCCGAAGGTCCCCGGAGATGCCACCGACGGAGGTCCTCATGCCGTGTACGTCCGACGTCCGTAGATCCATGCCGTGGCTCGTCCTGTCCGTGTTCGTCCTGGGGGGATGCATCATCCCTGGCAACATCGGTAACGATCCGTTGTCCGACGACGGGGCCTCGACGGTCGCCAGTGGCAGCGGGGAGGAGAGCGGCGTCGATCCTTCGGCCACCAGCGCGGACAGCATCACCGCCACCAGTGCGGGTCCCGTTGGTACCGTCAGCACCGTCACGACGTACGTTGGCAGCGAGGACACCGGAGGGGACACCGTAGGGCCCCTCGATCAAGCGGCTGCGCTCGCGTACTGCGGCGTGCCGATCGTCGAGCCGTTCCCCGGTGGGCCCGTCTACTACGAGGGGATCGAGTGCACGGGGGGGTGCACGATCGACCTGGTCCTCGGCGAGTGGGTCGACCTGTTCGGGTATGGAGAGTGCCTCTGCTCGGTCATGGCCTGCGGTGATCTGGGGGGCTCGGGCACGACCAGCCCCACCGTCGGCGGGAGCGCGACCGAGGGCACCACCGATGGCGGTCCGCCCGACACCTGCGGTCCGTTTCCGGCGGGTATGGGCTCGTTCACCTGCAACTGCGAGATGTGCTCCATCGAGGTCAACAACGTCGACTTTGAGTGGCTCGACACCGAGGCCGATCTGGGGACGATCTGCGCGTGCATGTGCGGCAATGCCGGCTGCGGCATGAGCGAGTGAGGCCGCGCGGCGCATGCTCCCCAGTGGTCGGTCTCAGCTCCCCAGCACGGTGACGGTGACCGTGCGCGTGTGGGCGGCGTGGCGGTGCTCCCACAGGTAGACGCCCTGCCACGTGCCCAGATCGGCGCGGCCCTCGGCCACCGGGATGTTCAGCGAGCACTGCGTCAGCACCGAGCGCACGTGGGCGGGCATGTCGTCGGGGCCCTCGGCCGTGTGCGTGAAGAGGCGATCACCGTCGGGCACCAGGCGGGCGGCGAACGCCTCCAGATCGCGACGCACCGCGGGGTCGGCGTTCTCGCAGATGATGAGCGAGGCGGAGGTGTGGTGCACGAACACAGTGCACTGACCCTGCTGGATCTGGGCGCGGGCCACCGCGGCCTGCACCTGGTCGGTGATGTCGATCGTCGCTCGCCCGGGCGTGCGCACCCGCAGGCGCTCGCTGTGGTGCCGCAGGGACATGGCTGGTGATTCGTGCGGCTAGGTGCCGTGCTTGGGCGGCAGATCGATCTTGGGGCCCGTTTGGTGCTTGGACTTCCAGTCGGCGTACGGCATCCCGTAGACCATCTCGCGGACCTCGTCGAGCTCCATGGGCTTGCCGCGCTCCTCGGCGGCCGCGCGGTACCACTTGCTCAGGCAGTTGCGGCAAAACCCAGCCAGGTGCATCAGGTCGATGTTCTGCACGTCGTTGCGCGACTGTAGGTGCTCGACCAGTCGGCGGAAGGTGGCGGCTTCGATCTCCAGGCGTTGCTGTTCGTCCATCGGGACCTCGGGTTGATTCGGGGCAGGGGCGTTCACAAGAAGATGCCGCGGACCAGAGTGAGCGGCTCGTAGCGGAGCGTGCGCCAGGTGAAGTCGAGGAGCACGCGGTCGAAGTTGCCGCGGGGATAGCGGGTGAACAGCGGCTTGACCCGCTCGCGGGGCAGGCCGAAGCGCCAGTATCCGCGGCTGTGCTCGATCATCACTGCGTTGCGGAAGCACTCGGCCGCATCGCTCAGGCCCGGCACCGAGAGCACGCGGTGGTTGTACAGCAGGCACTGCTCGACGACCTCGGGGTCTTCGTCGGGCAGCGGCAGCCCCGCCGTCTCGCGGTGGTAAAGGGCCAGGCTGCGGCGCAGGTAGTTTTGGCCCTCGTCTCGCTCCGACACCAGGCCGAGGTCGTGGACCATTGCGATGAAGTACGCCAGCCCCGGATCGAACGAGACTCCACGCGCCTCCATCAGCAGCGACGTCAGGTGGTACAGCCGCTGGCAGTGGTGGCGCAGGCCTACGCCCTCGTAGGGGCTGGTGCGCTCGAAGACCTCGTCGGCCTTTCGCACCAGGGGGTGCTCGGTCGGGAGATCGGGGATGGGCGGGGGTTGGGTTGTGGCGTCCATGGCCGCATGCGAGGTCTACCCCAGCGAGGCGGGCGGCTCAAACGAAGCGCGCTCGATCCCTTGGGGGTGGCGTGATGCCGGGAGCACGCCACCGCTCCACGCCGGCGCGGGACGCGTCGCGCGGGGCTGGTTGGCGGGGCTGGTTGGCGGGGCTGGTTGGCGGGGCTGGTTGGCGGGTCTGGTTGGCGGGGCTGGTTGGCGGGTCTGGTTGGCGGGTCTGGTTGGCGGGGTCACTGGACCGTGGTCGAGAGGATGACCACCGGCTCGACGGGGTTGTCCGCGCCGTCGACCGGGACCGCACCGATTGCGTCCATCACGTCGAGCCCCTCGACGATCTGGCCGAAGACTGCGTAGCCCGGGGGATCGTCCAGGAACGGGTTGTCGACGAGGTTGAAGTAGAACTGCGCCGTGGCACTGTCGGGGTCGTTGGTGCGGGCCATGGCGATCGTGCCTCGCACGTTGTTCAGGCCGTTGCCCGACTCGTTGACGATCGGCGCCATTGTGGGTTTTTGGACCATCGCCTCGGTGAGCCCGCCGCCCTGGGCCACGAAGCCTGCGATCACGCGGTGGAAGATCGTTGCGCCGGCGCCGTCCGTGCCGTCGTAGAACCCCGCGTCCACGTAGGCCAGGAAGTTGCTTACCGTGACTGGGGCGGCCTCTTGGTCGAGCTCGATTACGATCGTTCCGAGGTTTGTCTCCATGGTCACCTGGGGCGGGCCGTCATCGGTGGTCGTGCCTGTGCTCGGGTCGGGGCCGGTGCTGCTCGGATCGGCGGTTGGATCGGCGGTCGGATCGGCGGTTGTCGTCGAGCTGTCGGCCATGGTGGTGGGGGGCGGGCCGCTCGTGGTGGTGGGGTCGTCGCCCGTGCTGCTGGGGGTGCCCGTGGTGGTGGGGTCGCTGCCGCTGTCGTCCCCGGGACACGCGCTGAGCGCGGGGACGAGCACACCGAGCAGGAGGAGGAGCGGACCTAAAGGCAATCGCATGGGGCTCAGCATACCCGAGCCGACGACTTGCTGGGGTTCGGGAACCTCTGGGGGCGGGTGGTGTCCCGACGACGTCCCGGAAAAGAGCACGCCCATGCACCCTGCCGATCCGACCCCTTCGTCGTCCGTGTCCTCATCTCGTTCGCCTCGCCGTGGTTTGCTGTTGGTTTCTGCATGCACGCTTTTGGCGATCGGCATCGGGATCAACGTGCAGCGCCATATGCTCGGCGCCGAGGCGCCGCTCGAGCTCGAAATGTTCGAGCTCGAGGCCGACAACCGCTTCGTCCGCGCCATGAACCGGCCCGCCGCCAAGAGTGAGTCCTTTGGGGACGACGAAGCCGGAGGCCAAGGCTACCGTCACAAGGGCGAGGAGGGCCGCATGGGTCGGCCCTCCTCCAAGAACCGCAGCGGTCTTTATGCGATGAAGGGGCCGCGAATGGCTGCTCCGCAGATGGCTCGCAGCGTCGACCCACAGATGGCGGCCCGCAACGCCGGGATCCTCGGGATGATGCAGCAGGAGTCGGGCCAATTCTTGGCGTCGCCCTATGGGGCGGCCTTTGCCGTGGGTCAGGACGACACGGACGTCTGGGGGGGCGTGCGCGAGAAGGAAGGGGTCACCCCGAGAGCCAAAGGTGGTCGAATCCCGGAGGCAGGGCCAGTCCCGGAGGCAAAGCCGGTCTCGGGTGCCGAGCGCTATCGCCAGTGGCAAGCGATGGCCTTCACCTCCGCGGCCGACGATGCGGTGTCCACGTTCTCGATCGACGTCGACACCGGCAGCTATAGCCTCGTGCGCCAGAGCTTGGTCGAGCACGGCGCTGTGCCTCCTCGGCCCTTGGTGCGGGTCGAGGAGATGATCAACTACTTCGACTATGCCTATCCCGAGCCCAGCGGGGAGGTGCCGATCTCGATCACCTCCGAGGTTGGGCCCTGCCCGTGGGACGACGAGCATCGCCTGGTCCACGTGGGCTTGCAGGGCAAGCACGTGGCGCCGGGGGCGGTGCCGCCGCGCAATCTGGTGTTCCTCATCGACGTCTCCGGCTCCATGTCCGACGACCTGTCGCTGGTGGTGTCTTCGCTGGCGTACCTCACCGAGCAGCTGGGCGAGCAGGATCGGATCTCCATCGTCGTTTATGCCGGGGCGGCGGGTATGGTGCTGCCGCCCACTGCGGGCAGCGACAAGGCGCAGATCCTCGGGGCGCTCGCGCGCCTCGAAGCTGGGGGGTCGACCAACGGGGGCCAGGGGATCCACCTGGCCTATCAGCTGGCCCAGCAGCACTTCGTCGAGGGGGGGATCAACCGGGTGATCCTGGCCACCGACGGGGATTTCAACGTGGGCGTCACCGGGCAGGATGCGCTGGTCGAGCTCATCGAGCAAAAGCGTCGCTCGGGCGTGTTCCTGTCGGTGCTCGGGTATGGCGGGGGCAACTATCGCGATGGGACGATGGAGCAGCTGGCCGACAAGGGCAACGGCAACTATGCGTACATCGACGGGCTGGCCGAGGCGCGCAAGGTGCTGGTCGAGCAGGCTGGCGCCACGCTGGTCACGATTGCCAAGGACGTGAAGATCCAGGTGGAGTTCGAGCCCGACGCGGTCGAGCGCTACCGGCTGGTGGGGTACACCAACCGGGTCCTGGCGGATCGTGATTTCGCCGACGACACCAAGGATGCGGGCGAGGTCGGGGCCGGGCACACGGTGACCGCGCTCTACGAGGTCGTGCCCCGGGAAGGCGCCGAGGCGGACGAGCCGCTGATGGAGCTTCGGCTGCGCTACAAGGAGCCCGACGGGCACGACAGCCGGCTGGTGAAGGTGCCGGTGAGCGACGCGGGGGCCGAGCTTTCGCAGACCTCCGACGACTTTCGGTTCTCCGCGGCCGTCGCCTGGTTTGGGCAGGGCTTGCAGGGGGTCCCGACCAAGGGCGAGCCGGGGTCGCTCCGCGAGCTGCGGGATCTGGCCCGCGACGCGCGGGGGGCCGACCGGCACTGTCGTCGGGCGGAGCTGGTGGGGCTCGTCGAGCGGGCGAGTCGGATGACCGGCCAGCCGCTGGATCCCACGCGGCTTTCGTGCACCCCCAGCGACGAGCCGGGGCCGGTGGTGTATGCTGAGCCGCTGAGCGTTCAGAAGGAGGAGGCGGACGCCGGGGAGTCCTTCGACTGGGCGCGGTTCGTCAAGGAGGTGCTGTATTTGTTGCCGCCGTTGCTCGCGCTGCCGTTGTTCGTGATGGCCTTGCGGCGGCCGCGACGGCGACGGGAGGAGTAGGCGGCGGCGGTCGGCGGTCTTCGCCGAGGGGGGCGCTCGTGGGTTGCGAGCGCTCCTCTTGCTCGAATGGGCGAATCACTCCAACGGGCTAATGATGCGCTTGTGCGTGTCGCTGTTCGTACGCGGCCGCGTAGTTGAGGATGTCCTTGTTCTCCAGGATCGTGCCATTGGGCAGTTCCGTGTCGCTGCGTGCGGTCACCTCGAGCATGGCTCGTCCGATTGCCGTTGAGCGGATCGCGAGCTTGAATGGGCCGAACACCGCGTGGGCCAGCGAGTGGCCGAAGTGGGTGCGCTCTTCGGATGGCGCGATGTAGGATGGGCGGTAGGAGACCACACGGACGTTCGTGTCCTCGACCAGCGCCGAGAGCTCTCGCTCGGTCCGAGCCTTCTCGCGAGCCCAGTGGCTCCACGCGTCCGCGGATGCTCCTTGCCCGCTGATGAGGTGGAACGAGCGCGACCCTGGCCTGGCGTGCTCCAGCCAGGTGCGGACGAAGGCGACGGGGAAGTCGACGTGGATCACGCTGTACTGTTCGTCGTCGACGTTGGCCGCCGAAGTTCCCAGCGCCCAGTACACCGCGTCGAGTGTCGGGAGGATCTTAGCGAGGGGCCCGTAGTCCTCGTAGTCCATGTGGGTGGTCATCTCGACCCGGCCCGCGGCGACGCCTTGGTCGATCCGAGGGGTCGATCGGCGGGTGATCACGTGGATCGTCTTGACGTTGGGGTCGGCAAGGGCCGCCTTGAGGACACCGTCGCCCGCGGTGCCGCTTGCGCCGAAGATCGCGATGGTGTGGTGTTGCGAGGGCTCCAGCTCTGGGTTCGGTTGCGGCGTGCGGCCGGGGATCAACGCGTAGACTGTCATCGCGGCCAAAGCGAGTAGTAACCCGCCCAGCACGATCCGCCGCCAGGTGAATCGCTTGGTCTTGGGAGGAGGCCGGGACGGTGGTGAGCTCGCGCTCGATTCCTCGGTCATCGTTGCAGTCTATCGTGCTTGTTTGGCTCGTGTGCGGGTCGTGCTCTTGGGGGGGCGTACGTGGTGACGCAGGTGCACTGGGGTGGTCGCTGCGGTCATGCTCGTTCGTCTGGAGGCGTTGAGTGGCGAGTGTGAGTCCGAGTGGATCCATAGTTCGATGGGGACGGCCGGGGTGTTGCGTTCGGCGAGGAGGGCCAAGTTCGATCGAGGTTGGTGCCTGGTGTGGCGCAGGGAGGTCAGTTGGAGTTGTCGCTGCGGTGGGCTCGTCGGCTCGGTTACCTCGCGTGGGGCGTGAAAAGAGGCGGCGGTCGGGGTTGTGTGGGGGGGGGGGAGCCGTGGGGTGGTGCGGCAGTGAGGTGGTGGTGCGGCGGTGGGGTGGTGGTGGAGCCGTGGCTGTTCGTACGGGCGCCGTTGGACCGGATGATGAGGCTCCTTCGGGTCACAAGGTGGAGCAATCGGGTCGATAGCACCGAGGTTCCCGTAGTTTTTCACGGCGCATCGAGGCCACAGGAGAAATCGCGATCGGAACGTCGACACGTGCGATGCGAATCGGGGCAGGAGTGCCCGTAAGTGACACACAGGAATCTTGACTTGGGTTTCTGCTCAACGCACGCTTGCCGCGATGTCGTCGAATGTCTTCGGTGTCGATCTGACACGTTCTGTTGTTCTTGGTTTCGCGCTGCTGGTCTGGGGAGGCTGTGCGGATCTTCCCCCGATCTTGGAGACCGAAGGGTCGAGCGGGCCGACGAGTACCGGGACGAGCGTGCCGGGGGATGAGACTGCTTCTACTGATGGCACCTGTGGGGATGGGGTCATTGATGCCGGTGAGGAGTGTGATGGCGACGAGCTGGGCGGACAAGACTGCGGTTCCTTGGGGGTCGGTGGCGGAAGCTTGGCTTGTGGCGCTGACTGCACATTCGACACCAGCATGTGCTCGTCTGAGTGCGGCAACGGGGTGATCGATGGCGACGAGGAGTGTGATGGTGATGATCTCGGCGGTGCCGACTGCGGGAGCGTAGAGAACGAGGATTATATCGCAGGAACATTGATGTGTGGCGACGACTGCACCTTCGATGCGTCCGATTGTAGCGAATATGAAGGTGACTGTTGCGCCGCTAGTATCACGCCTGGGTGTGAAGATCCTGCATGCTCGTCAGCTGTTTGCTCCGTCAATCCATTCTGTTGCGACGAAGCCTGGGATGCTCTTTGTGTAGAGCTCGCGAATGCCGAAGTCTCCTGCCAGGGTGTAGGGGGGAGCTGTCCCGAACTCGGTGATTGTTGTGAAGCGAATGAGTCGCCTGGCTGCGAAAACTCCGCATGCACGACCGCGGTCTGTGACTTGCGCCCGTCGTGCTGTAATGATCGTTGGAGCGGTGTCTGCGCCAGCGCTGCATTGAATCTGGCCGCTTGCCAAGATGTGGGTGGGGCTTGTCCTGTCTCTGTTTGCGGCGATGGATTTGCGAGTGTTGCCGAGGCTTGTGATGGCAATGACTTGAAGGGTCAGAGTTGTGCTAATTCTACCGAGTTTGACGCTGGTTTGCTTCGTTGTCTGGATGATTGTTCTGGTTTTGACGAGTCTGCTTGTGCTGATTTTGCCGGAGATTGCTGTTCGCCTCATGTCGGGCCGGGTTGTGAGAATCCGAGATGCATGAATGCAGTATGCAATGAAGACCCGTTTTGTTGTAATGTAATATGGGATAATATGTGTGCGGCTGCTGCTACTGATGTTGATGCCGAGGCTGCTGCTTGCTACGGTGCCGGAACTTGTCCTCAGGAGCAAGTGTGCGGTGACGATGTCGCTCAGTTCGGGGAATTGTGTGATGGGCAAGATCTGGATGGTCAAGGCTGCGTTTCTCAGGGTTTTAGCGGCGGTGGCCAGTTAATATGCGTGATGGATCCGATTGAAGAGGGGTGTCTAACTTTCGATACTTCATCGTGTCTGTCTGGGACTTGCTGTTCGGAGAATCAAACCCCAGGGTGTGATGATGCTGATTGCGCCGCAGCGGTTTGTGCCGCCGACGAAGCTTGTTGTGACACGGTGTGGGGGGCTGACTGTGCAATTTCGGCAAGTGCTCTTCTCGCGTGCGCTGGGGCGACCGATTGTCCGCCGACGACTTGTGGAGATAATGTAATCAATGCTCCGTATGAGGTCTGCGACGGCACGGCTCTTAATGAGGTTACTTGTTCCAGCCTGAATCTGGGCACTGAGGGGGGCAATTCGCTCGCTTGCTTGGATGACTGCTCAGGCTTTGATACATCGGGCTGTGTTTCTGGATATAGTGGGGATTGCTGTAGCGCGATTGGCAATGGTACGCCAGGGTGCAGCGATTCAGTGTGCACAGAGCATGTGTGTCGGACTACAGGTAATTCAGCTTGTTGTACAGGTGTGTGGAATGCTACGTGTGTCGGTGAGGCCGTCGATGCGCCGCTCGCTTGTCATGGTGTAGGCGGCAGTTGTCCTTCAGTGGAATGTGGAGGAGAAGATAATGAGCTTCAGAGAGGGGAGACTTGCGATGGTCCGGAGCATCTTGATGACCAGACTTGTGAGACGCTAGGCTTTGAAGGTGGTGGTGTTCTAGGTTGTCTTCCGGGATGCTCTGATTTCGATGTGTCTGGCTGCTATTCTGGTGATTGCTGTGCGGCCAACGGCACGCCAGGGTGTGATGACTCGGAGTGTTCCGAGTCGGTATGTCTTGGTTCTGAAGGTATGGATGGAGACTTGTTTTGTTGTGATGTTGTGTGGGATTCGATCTGCGCCGACGAGGCGACGATTACCCCTGCCTGTAATAGCAAGCAGATAGGAACGTGTCCTAATCCTGATTGTGATGGTGTCGTCGCGGAGGGGAGCGAGGTCTGTGATGGGGCCGACCTTTCGGGGCAGAATTGCATCACGCGAGGGTATGGTGGCGGTATGCTTGCATGCGACAGTGACTGCGAGGGGTTTGATGAATCTGGTTGTTTTGCAGGGGACTGTTGTTCGGCCAATGGGACACCTGGCTGTAGTGATGCCGCCTGTGTGCAAGCGATCTGCGCGATGGGGGAGATGGGCGCTGCATGCTGCGATGACGCATGGACGGAAAATTGTGCGGCAACGGCTGCGCAGGAGCCGGCATGCCAGGGTGCAGGTGGTTCCTGCCCGTTCTGAGCAGAGTCGAGGCGGCGGCATCCAGAAGGTGTCGTCGATCCAGGTGATAGGGCGTGATGGAAATCCCTTGTAGGCAGGACGCTCTACCTGAGGATCAGCCCGACGCTAATCCCCGCGACCGCGGCCGACACGGTCACGACGAGGACCCAGATTCTGAGTCGAGAGATTCTGGACCTGGATGATGCCTTCAAGCGTGGAAGTGATAAGTGTGATATATTCGTCTCTACAGAATGGCTCGATATGGAGTGATGCCCCGAGCCGGTGAGATCGTCTAGGGACGGCGTGGACATGTAGTCCTCGCTGCTGCCCTCGTCCGATGGCTCCCAGGTGAAATCACCTGAGCCTGATTCGAGGGTATCGCCGCCGAGCTCATCCCTCGAAACGGACGCAGCCGTGCGATCCGGTGCGGTGGTCGAAGTCGGCGCGTCGATGCTAGAATCCGTCAAGTCTACGGATTCCGCACTTACCGGCTTTGGCTCGCCACCCGGTTTCTCCTCGGCCGCCGGCGCGGCGCCCGAACCACCATGCTCCCGCCTCATCTCGATGGACCCCGACAGCATCGAGGACGACGGCGAGATCTCCATACGAGGAGGCATCGCACCCAGAGGCTCATCTGCCCCAATCGCGCGGATCGCCTCTTCGACCTCCGTCATGCTCTCCGGTCGCTGCTTGGGCTGCTTGGCGAGCAGCTCCAGCACCATCGCCTCGACCGCAGCGGGTACCTCGATCTTGGCTTCCCGCATCGGAGGTACCGGCTCCGTCAGGTGCATCGCGGCCACCTGGAACGGGTTGGCACCAAAGAACGGCGGTCGTCCGGTGAGCATCGTGTAGGCCAGCAGCCCCAGCAGATATACGTCGGTGCGCTCGTCGCCGAGGTATCCGTCGGCGGTCTCGGGAGCGGAGAAGATTGCGTCACCTCCGATCGTGGTCGTCCCGGAGATCCCGAGGTCGTCGCCTCGGCCAGGGTCGAGGTTCGACCCTAGATCGAGCAGGCGCAACGAAGGCGATGCCGACTCGACCTCTCGGATCCAGCAGCTGGCCGGGCTGATGTTCCCGTGGACGAGCTGCCGATCGTGGATCGCCGCGAGTCCTCGCACCAAGTCAAGCAGCAGCGGACGTGCCTCCTTCCAGTCGAGCCGACCTTTGGGCACGCTAGCCAGGTGCTGCTCGAGCGTCTCTCCAGGTGGCCGGTCGCTGACAATATAGAAGACGCCGTCGACCAGTTGGCCCCAGTCTTTCGGGCACCCGACCACCGGGTGGCTCAGCTCAGCGCTCGCGCTGATGCGTTGCTCGAAGCGCTTCACGATCGTCGGGTCGTTGGGGACGATCGGTCGGAGCAGTCGCAGCACGATCGAGCGATCCGTCTTCACCTCCTTCCCTGCGAACACGACTTGCCGTGGACCCATGCTAACGAGCTCGTCGATCGCATACGCGTCCTCGAAGACCTGCCCTCGCAGATCCTCGAGCCCCACGGGCATGGTCGGCGAGTTACCCTGCGACGATCTGCTCCGCGACCACGCCGCCCCCGACCGCTGCGCACTCGGTGGTATTGCATCCATGGCCAGAGCTCAACCCCTGTGTTCGTTCACAGCTTGATGGTGATGATCGGCATCCCGCGCATGCCCGGGCCGGTGGGAAACTTCGCCTTCTTGACGACCTGTCGGACGCAGTCGCTCTGCCCTCCGCTGGGTCTCACCAGCGGACTGAGCACTCGCCCCTTGTCCGAGATGAGCCCCTCGATTCGGATGCTTGTTTGACCGTCAGCCTTGCACTTGGTGCGGAGCCGTTTTTTGATCACTGCGACGACCGAGGCGTCTGTCTTGGGCTTGGACTTGGCTGCGGGCTTGGGCTTGGCTGCGGGCTTGGGCTTGGCGGGTTCGGGCTTGGCGGGTTCGGGCTTGGCGGGTTCGGGCTCGCTTGGGGTGGTCTCGGGTTCATCGGAGACTGGAGCTGCCGGCGGTTTTCCGACGTCGTCGGACGACGGGTCATCGGGCGCGTTCGTTGGTTCGACGCCCGCGCTCTCGCCCGATCCGTCGAGTGCAGTAGGCAATGGATCGCTTGTGTCGTTCGGGGCCTCGTCAACGGCTGCGGCTTCGACGGCATCGCTGGCATCGATTGCTACAACGTCGTTATTGCCGGCAGCGTTGTCGACATCGGCACGCTCGTCCGTACCGTCCGAGTCCCCGGCGACCTTGGCCTTTTTCTGACCGGCCGCCGCCGCGTCATCGTCGCCGCCCTCAATGCTCGCGGCTCCCTCGGGCGCCTCTTTGGGTGGGGATTCCTTCGACTCCGCAACTGCATCCCCTTGGTCCTCTTCGCCAAACAAGCCGCCCAGCGACATACTCACCCCCACCATCACGCCGAAGACGATGACCCCGAGGGTCGCCAGCGCGAGGATCGACTTGATCGATCTTTGCTTGGGCGCCTGGTCGGCATCGAGCTCGGCGTCTGCGGTGCCGGCCAGGAGCTCAGAGGCGGCTATGTTCGGTCCTGGCTGTGGCGGGGTTCGAGTGTCCGAAGCAATCGCCGTGCTTGCCTCGTGAGCTCGAGCCGCAGGTACGGCTGTCGGACTCGTGGGGCTCGCGGGCGCTCCCGTCGCTGCTTCCGCAGCGGCCATGGAGTTGACATACTCGGTCATCTGCTCCTGAGTGAGGATCGCCGTGCCCGTCGGAGCTACGCGGGGGGCAGCGGCTGCTGCGGGGTCGTTCGGCGTGGTCCCGGGTGGGCTTGACGGGGCTGCGGAGGGATGCGCTGCGGAGGGTTGGGCTGCGGAGGGATGGGCTGCAGACGGTTGGGCCGCAGACGGATGGACGGCAGATGGCTGGCCGGCACTGCGATGCATCGACGATGGCGCACCCGCTCGCGACCGTGGGGCGTCTTGGTCGATGGACGGGATCTGCCGCACCGACGGTGGCCGTTGGAGCGGCGGCGCCTTGGGGCGACCGAGCGGTGGTGGCGCGAGAGCCGGGGGCGACCCTTGTGCCGCTAGCGCCTCGATGTCGATCGGCCCTGAGAGATTGAGCGTCGCGGCGACCTGAGGGGCACCCGCAGGTATCGCGGGCATCGGCGGCGGGCCCTGCCGTGGTGGGGCCACGAGCCCGCCTCGCCGCAGCGCGTCTCGAAAGTCCTTCATCGTGGCAAAGCGAGCGTCGAGCTCTTTGGCCATGGCCTTCAGGATGATCGCCTCGACGCCCTCGGGGATGGATGGCATCGCTTTTCGTGGGCTTGGCGGTGGCTCGCTCACGTGCTTGGCGAGGATCTGGAACGCAGTGTTGCCCTTGAAGGGCATGTCTCCCACCAGCATCTGATACATCATCACGCCCAAGGCGTAGATGTCGGAGCGGGGCTCGGTGGTCGTCCCCATCGCCATCTCCGGCGCCATGTACCCCACCGTGCCGAAGATCTCGTCGGTCGAGGTGAGCCCTTGGGTCTCTTCGCCGATATTGCCCGAGTACTTGGCGATCCCGAAGTCGAGCACCTTGATGAAGTCCTGGCCATCGAGCCCGGGTGCATCCACGAGGAAGCAGTTGGATGGCTTCATGTCTCGATGCACGATCCCGCTGGCGTGCGCTGCCTCGAGGGCGGACACGGTCTGGATCATGATGTGCTGAACTCTCGGCCACGGTAGCCGAGGCTCGCGGTCGAGCAACTCCCGTAGATCCCGCCCCGCGAGCATCTCCATGACGAAGTAGACCCGACCCTCGGGGGTCTGTCCGAAGTCGGAGATGTCGACCACATTGGGGTGCTTGACCCGCGTGGCCGCCTTGGCCTCCCGCAAGAACCGCTTGCGCGCGACCTCCTGCATCGTGAACTGCTGGCGGAGTAGCTTGACGGCCACCCGCTTCTCGAGCGTGGTGTGCTCGGCCTCATAGACCGCCCCCATGCCGCCGATCCCCAGCAGGCGGATCAGGCGATATCGGTCGAAGATCTGGCCGCTGAGATCGGGCTCGTCGTTCGGGTTGGTCGCGTTCACGCCCTCTCGTCCCTTCTTGTTCTGGGGCTTGGGTCTTGGGTCTTGGGTCTTGGGTCTTGGGTTAGAAGCGTCGCTCGACCAGCAGCCCGGCCCCCCGAGGGAGCACGCTCGGGCGCATGGTCAGCGTCTCCGACCCCCGGCGATCTTGTTGGCGACCCAAAAGGAGGTACACGACCCCCCCAGTCACGCTCGCCAGGCCCACGCTGACCAGCACGGCGCCGGCAATTCGAAACGACTGAGCGTTCTTGCGCTGGTCATCGAGATAATTCTCGCGGTCCTCGGTGCCTTCCTCGTACCCCGGCCTCAGGTCCACGTAGTTCGAGGCCTGCTGTCGCACCGTCCACCAGCCCACCAGGACTCCCGCGCCGACGCCGGTGAGCAGGCCACCGCCGGCGGTGAGGCCGATGCCGAGCCAATTGGGCGAGCGTCGCGGCCCGGCCGTCACGACGTCGGCCTCACTGCCGGACGTGTTGTCCTCGGCTTGGTTTGCCTGCTGTGCGTCGTCGACGGCGTCCATGTCGGGCGAGGTGGCGGGCTCGGCCGGCTCGTCTGGCTCGGTCAGGGACGCGAGCGTCTGCTCGGCCTTGTCCCGCGCCTCTTCGAGGATCTCGACGATCTCGGCCCCCACTCGCTCCCTGCCTCCGTCCTGCGCTTCGACGCTCACGAGGAACTCGTTGACGAGGCCAAGCTGTTGCTCGAGCACGGCCGGGTCTTGCTCCTTGTCGAACTGCGAGCCGAATACCTCCATGGCGTTGCGTACCGACAGCGAGCCGACGTAGGACACCCGTTGATTCGGCGGCAGGCCGTAGTACGCCGCCCGATACTTGTTGATCGCCTCCTCGTAGTCTCCGCGGTCGCGCGCCTCGTCTCCTTCCACCAGATAGGCTTGGCTCCGCTGGATCGGCGGGCAGCGAGGCGCCATCGCCCACTGCGCCCGAGCCGGGCCAGCCCACAGGCACAGGGCGGTCAGGATCGCCGCACCGGCCGGGAACTTCGCGAGCCGCCGGGGCCCGGGCGTCGATCTGTCGAGTGCTTGACTACGGGATGAGGACACCGAGAGATGATAGGGCCGTTCACCAGCGAGACAAAGACTCTCGGCTCGGTCTTGTCCGAGGTTCATCGTGAACATAAGAGATGTCTATAGGATCCAAGTCCCATTGGTGCCATGTGTTTATAGAAATGAGCTTATGAATATATGGCAAAGATTCGTATGGTGAAGATGTGATCGGTAAGATGACTCTTATGGGTCAGGTTGTCAGAGAATAGACAGTCATGGTTGCCCGATCGTGCGTGGTCTCGCCTTCGCCGCCATACTATCGATTCACGATTCACCTACCTACCCAAGGGCGGCGCCCGTCTTCGGGCCGCCGCGTCTGACGAATCGGATCCTCTACCAGCGCAGCGTCACGCCGCCCAGGCTCGGGGCCAAGGCGACTCGACGGCGCTTGCCGAGCCGAGCCGTGGTTGGTGTTTCGGGTCGTTTCGACGCGTGGCCGACCAGCATTCCGGCGAAGACGAGGGTCGAGATCGTGCCCACCGCGAGCAGCGGCACGCCGATCCCCATGCCGATCACATAGGGTGCTCCCTCGCAGAATGGGGTCTGGGCGCAATCATTGCGGGCGCGCACGATTCCCAGGCCGATGCTCAACCCGCCGGCTACGACGTGGGCGGCGGAGATCCCAAAGCCCGTCCAGAGCCAGCGACGACGGAGATCCCAGTCCTTGTCGCTGAGCGGCGCCTCGGCGACGGGCTGGTCGCTACGGTCCGAGGACAGTGGCGCGAGCGGCTCTACGGCCTCGGTGCCGGTCTCGTTGGTGAGCCCTGAGCGGAGCGCGAGGTCTCAGCAACCGTTGAAGAACAGTCGTGGCGTATTGGAGACCGAGTTGGCGGCGTTGACTTCGAGCTCGTCGAGCTCTCCGACGACCGTCACGGCCAGGTTCAGGCGCCCGAACTCGTCGAGGTCGGCGAGGATCTCGGACGCGATCGAGACCGGCACGTCGATGATATCCGTGGAGGCATCCTTGGGCGGATCGAACGACTCCTCAAATGGTGGTGGTGCATCGTCCAAGACCGCCTGAAACGTGCCGTTGTCTCCCTTGTCGGGGACCCACGGCGTGGGTCGCATGCTCCAGTTCCACGACGACGCATCTGCTTGTGCCTCGCCGCTGTCGCCATAGCCTTCGATCCAGGTGCCGGGAAACACCGGGGTGATTTCGAGTGTAAAGGGCACTTGTGGGTCGAAGACCCGCAGCTGCAGTTCACCGTCGCCGATCTCGGAGAACCCGCCCATGTTGAAGGTCAGCAGTAGATAAGTCGTGCGGCTTTGCTCGGGGCCGCGGATGAAGCCACGGCTCGTCGAGCCGAAGCTGGCCGCTGCGCAGGGAAACTCCTCGACGCCGTCGCCGCACATCCCACTGGCCACCAAGAAGTTGTCTCGGATCGGAACCAGGTGCTGCTCTTCGAGGGCGCAGTCGGCTGGGCCTTCGCTCGACGAGCCGGCGGTCTGTGAGCCCGACTCCTCCGGGTTGGTGGCAGTGTCGGGGTTCGACTCGCCATCGGCCGGTGTGCCCGACGTGGTCTCTTCAATACCGGTGGACTGGGTGGTGTCACCCGAGGTCGGGCGATCGGTGTCCTGAAAGTCCGGATTCTGACCTGTACACCCCAGGCTGGCCATGGTGGCCATCATGGTCACGACAATGAACCCACGCATCCCTCGAGCGTAGACTCTCCTGTCGACGATTGCGAATGATCGGAAGCGAGAAGGGCGGGAAGCCTTGCCTCATCATGGCCCGTTCGTGATCGGACCCGCTGCATTCCCGGTGGAGCCGCGAGCGCAACACCCTCATAGAGACATTCGAGAGAGACACGCGAGATCTTCGGGTCAGGCAGATATGTATGTCTGCCCACTATCACGACAGCGGCATCGACTGGGGGGACCGAAAGGTCCAGGGCACGGTATGACGGCCCGTGATCCGGCCCCCCCCATCACGCGCGGCGATGCGCGGCGGCGGATTACACTACTTGGCCTGCACCAAGATCTGCCCGGCGTCGATTTGCGGCTGCAGCTCGCTCTGCGGATCGACCGATTCGTCGCCGGCGAGGTGGCGCAGGAACCAGGCGGTGGTCAGGCTCCGCGTGATCTGCTGCGCCAGCGGCTGCACGTCGTTGGGCCCGCATGGCGAGCAGGGCCAGCAGGAGCCCGAGTCGGTCCAGTCCATGTGATCGGCGTCGAACACCTCGACCAACAACGAGGTGGTCTCGGCAAACTCATAGTACTGCTCGAAGTTGTGCTCCGAGGGGGCGCACGCCGGGCTGAAGAAGTTACCCTGGCTGTTGACCGTCTCGCCGATGACCGCGATCGGCAGGGTCAAGTTGGGCATCAACTCCGGCGTCGCGCTGCTCCAATCCGGAGAGCTGGACGGCGTGAACGGGCCGTTCGCGTCCACGGGATCCCAGCCGACGATCGCCCCGATGCGCGGATCCTGTGCGGCGGCCAAGAATGAGACCTTGCCGCCCATCGAGTGGCCAGCCACGCCGATGGCGTTGGCATCGATCGCCCCGGCGAACGCGTTCTGCTCGCTGGTGGCCCAGTCGATGATGGCGCTCACGTCCGCGGCCGGCCGCTTGTGGTTGACCGGCGGGAACCAGCCGTCGTTGCCGATGATACTCTGGGAAATAACGACGAATCCCCAGGTGGCCAGGTGTTCGCAGTAGCTCATATACTGCTCGCGGGACGTCCTGGCTCCCGGGGACATGATGACCAGCGGGAACGGGCCGTCATCCGAGATCTCCCCGGTGGGGTCGGCGGGTGCACATACGGTCGCGTCGACGATGCGACCCGCCGCGCTGCCCGGAATCTCGACCAGGTCGATGACGTGCAGGCCATACTGCCCCGGCTCGTGGAGGGAGGTGGGCATCTCGGCGCGATCGTTGCCGTCGGCCTCGCGACCGTCAGAGTCGATGCTCGCCTGACACCCCAGCAGCGAAACACAGAGCATGCAAGGAAATAGTGATTTGTTCATGATGTCGTTCTCTTTTTCTTCTTGTTCGATCTATTAGGGTTGATTACATCGTTCGAGGCTTAGCGGTGAGTCGCAGGTCTCGCGCCCTTGGGCATCCAATCATCAATCGCGATTTGCGCTCGCCGTTTGCCGGCCCTAAGGTTCCCTACCGACCCACGATCTATTCAACTCTGCGCAGATTAAAGATCACTTCGGCCCCACCATGATTCGAAAGCAGGCCGCTCACGGACTCACCGTCCATCCGTCCATCCGTCCATCCGTCCATCCGTCCATCCGTCCATCCGTCCATCCGTCCATCCGTCCATCCATGCGTTCGTGCGTTCACACCGCCAAGGCACACATAGAGCGCACGGCCGTCATGTCGAATACAAAGTACGCAAAGTCGGCCGGGGTTTGGCGGAGCCGAGAGGTCGATTTCGCCCGCGCCCGAGCCGGCCTCGGCATAGATAGCGAGCTCAGCAGCCGACGAAGCGCAGTCTTGGAGTCAGGGATACCGCGTCGGCAGCGTGCACTCGGACCTCAAGATCGGCGTCTAGCACGGTGACGGCCAAGTTGACGCGCCCGAAGTCGTCCCGGTCGGCCAGGACCTCGGCCGGGATCGGATAGTCGTACTCGCTGAGGCCTCCCTGCGACATCATGAGTATGGCGGGCAGCGGCATGGCCCCGCTGAGGACCTCTTGGAAGTCTCCGTCGATCCCGTCGTCGGGTTGCCACGGGGTGGGGTAGCGGCTCCAGTTCCAGGAGGAGGCATCCTCCACGGCGACGCCGTTGTCGCCAAAACCCTCGGCCCAGGTCCCGGGGAACACCGGCGTGACCTGCAGGTTGAACATCCTTTCGGTATCCTCGATCCAAAGCACCAGGCTTCCCGAGTCTTCCTCGAACGTCTCGAACCCCCCCAACTCGAACGTGATCAACAGATAGGACAGGCGCCCCCCTCCGGGGCCGCTGATGAAGCCCGTGCTGGTCGACCCGAAGCTGACCTCTTCGCAGGGCAGGTTCTCCCCGAGACCACAATTGCCGTTGGTCACCAGGAAATTATCTCGGATCGGGAGCAGCTCGATCTCGTAGGGCTTGCAGTCCGACGTCTCTGTGCTCGATGTTTCCGAGCTCTCCGAGTCGGACCCGGTGAGCGTGTCGGTGGTGTCTGGGTTGGGCTCGGTGTCGGTTGGGGCGCTGGTCGGGCCTTCGGTGGGCTGGGGGACATCGCCCCGGGTCGAGCTCATGGTGTCGGTCGATCCGGTGCTCGTGCTCTCGGAGCCTGCAAAGTCCGGGTTCTTCCCCGTGCACCCCATGACGGCCATCGAGGCCACGACAACGTGCCACCGCATCAATATTGAGCGTAGATCCTCCCGTCGACGATTGCGAACCTCGAAGGGCGCTGGGGCGAAAATCCTCGCCTCGACGGTGATGACCGGCCCATGACCGGACCACGATCGGCCCACGATCGGACCACGATCGGCCGCCCACGACTGCGGACGGATCGTGGCCTCGGTACTCTCATGGGACTTTCTTGTCAGGCAGACTTGTACGCTGGATCTCCGAGGAGTCAGGAATCAGGAGGGTCGCTCCTAGAGGGAGTATCCATCGTCGTCGTGTCGTCACCGTCGCGCTCGAGGGCCCGTGCGCGCACGGCCGGGTCGCGCAAGAATAGGGCCAGGGCCACCCCACCCACCAACTCGCCGTACCATAGTGTCGCGATCCGGCCGAGCAGCGAGGCGGCCAGTGCGACCGCCTGGGTCGCGCCGCCAACTAGGCGGGTGGTGGCGACGACCAGGCTGCCCTCGGTGGCGCCGAGCCCTCCGGGCAAGAAGCTCAGCGCGCCCACCAGGGTGCCTGCCGACCACAGCAGGGTGCAGGTGCGCAGCGAGGGATCGACCCCGGAAAAGCCGCCGAGCAACAGCCAAAAGCCGACGCACTCCAGGCCCCAGCCGGCCACGCTGAGCACGGTGAGCCATCCCATGGGGCCCAGGCGCATGAGGGTGACGCTGCTGTCGACCAGGGGGCGGGCCCGGGCCACGATCCCCCGAAGTCGGGAGATCCGGGCCAGCGCGTCCAAGAGCCCACCCAACAGGCGAGGCGATCCCAGCACCACCGCGCCGACGCTCACCAGGCCCACGGTGAGCGCGAGCACGGGCCAATACTCGGGACGCTCGGCCACGCCGATCGCGGCCAGCAGCACCAGGGCCACCAGGTCGGTGAGGCGGTCGGCCACCACCACGGGCGCGGTGCGGGTGAAGGGGACGCCGTCGCTGGCCCGCAGCAGCATGCTGCGTAGCACCTCGCCCACCTTGCCCGGGGTGATCGACATCGACAGTCCCGCCAGATAGATGAGCAGCGAGCGTCCACGGGTGAGCGTGGGCGCGTCGTCGCGGACGCGCAACCAGTGGAGTGACAGCTCCCACTTGGCAAAGCGCAGCAGGTAGTTGCCCGAGGACAGGGCCAGCGCGGCGAGCATCAGACCCCAGGGGAATCCGGCCAGGGTCTGGCGTAGCGGCTCGACGTCGAAGTAGAGCACGCCGGCCACATAGAGAAGGATCCCGGCGGCGAGGGTGTAGAGCGTGCGTCGCAGCAGGGTGCTCACGGCGTCCTCGCCGGGCGCTCGTACTCGGTCCACAGCCGCGCCAGCGGGCCGGGCACGGCGGGCGGCAGCGCGGCCCGGCGCGCACGGGGCCCGTCGTTGCGACGCCACAGCGCCCCCAGGGCCTGATCGGCCAGCCCTCGGGCTCGCGGGCGGGATGGTGTGCCCGACCGGGGGATCTTGGGCCACGGGGTCCGGGCCGCGGGTCCGACCACGCGCGGAGACTCGCTCGGCCGGCGGCGCAGGGGCAGGCCCAGCTGGGCCCCCAGCCATGCATCGGCCAGCCGCGCGTCGAGGGCTGTGTCGGTGGTGATGGGGGAGCTGAGCGTTAGCCCCAGCGCGCGCTCGGGCGCCAGCAACAGCGGGGCTCCCTCGTCTCCGACCGCCAGTGGGGCCCACCAGCTGCCGTCGACCACTACGCTGATGTGCGCAAAGATCTCGGCCACGCAGCGGGCGGCTCGCTCCACTGGATCGCGGGTCCAGGTGCCGCCCCAGCTCTCGACCAGATCGACCAGCGCGGTGCCGATCGGTCCGCGCCAGTCCGACTCCCGCTCGCGGCCGTGGTGGTGGTGTACGCAGGGCAGCACCAGGCACAGGCTGCGACCGATGAACGCCCGGGGGATCCGTGGCCCACGACGCGAGCCGGGCGTGCGGATCGCGACCCCGTCGCCCCGGGCTTCGGTGGTGGCCACTCCGGCGGTGGTCAGCCGGGTCGTGATCGGATCGGCGACCCCCCGCTCACCCAGGTGGAGGGCCTCGGCGCGCAGGTTCGTCTCGGTGATGGCGGAGGCCACCCCGTCGAGGACCCAGGGGGAGGGGCGCAATCCCGGGTGAGCCCCCCAGCGAGCTACGACCACCAGCAGTGGACGGCCGCGAGGGGCGTCGCTGAGGGCCGCGGTGGCCACCTGGTGCGCGGCGCGGGCCGGGTCGGCGACCGCGATCGAGTGGGCGCGAAGCCGAGCGGGCATGACGCGGGCGGAGCATACCGTCTTCAGTGGGTTGCCCTGATGACCTTGCC
Organism: Myxococcota bacterium; assembly: GCA_039194325.1. GTDB lineage: Bacteria > Myxococcota_A > Polyangia > Nannocystales > Nannocystaceae > Paraliomyxa. The sequence goes on along the minus strand of JBCCWC010000087.1, from coordinate 7,696 downwards.
TGATTGCCTTGCCTGATTACAGTGACCGTTAGATTTGTTAGTTTACCGTGAACAATGCGTCTCGTTTGGTCTTTGTCGATCCTGCTGAGTCTGGCCGCGTGTATCCCGGTGGAGCCTCCGACGGGTGAGCCTCCGACGGGTGAGCCTACGTCGGGCTCGAGCACAACGGGTCTGCCGGGCGGGTCATCGTCCATGCCCCCGCCGACCGCGACCGGACCCGTGGGGATGACGGGGGTGCTGACCACCATGCCGACCGGTGGGGCCGACTCGACGACATCGACGGCGGCGACGTTCGGCGATCCGGACAGCTCTGGGGATGGGATCACCTTCATCATCGATCCCGATGGCGGTTCCCTTTGTTTCTTGTGTTGCGACACCTGGGCCCAGGACTGCCCCGAGGGGGAGAAATGCGTTGCGTGGGCCAACGACGGCGACGACGACTGGAACAGCACCCGGTGTTCGTCCGTGCCCGACTCGCCGGGCCAGCCGGGGGATCCGTGTACCGTGGAGGACTTTGCGGCGTCGGGTCGGGACGATTGTGACCTCGGGTTGATGTGCTGGAACGTCGACCCCACCACGCTCGAAGGGACCTGCGTGGCCTTGTGCACCGGCGACGAGTCCAACCCGAGCTGCGACGACCCGGGCGACGGGTGCTTGCTCGCCAACGATGGCGTGCTCAACCTGTGCTTGCCTCTATGTGACCCGCTGGCCGACGACTGTGGGGCGGGCCAGGTCTGCGTCGCTTCCGCCGATCTGTTCGCCTGTGTGGCGACCACCTCGGGCCTGGGCTCGGCCGCGGGGGGGCCGTGCGAATACCTCTACGATTGCCAGCCGGGGCTGTCGTGCGAATCTTCGGCTCTCGTGGGGGCGCCCTGCGATCTGGGTCGGGCGGGCTGCTGCACGCCCTACTGCGATCTCTCGGCGCCCGATCCGGTCGCCGATTGCATCGATCCCGGTCAGGCGTGCGTCGCGTGGGGCGGCACGGCGCCGCCGCCGGACGAGAGCCTGGGGGTGTGTCTAGATCCTGGAGCCTGACGGGCTCGTCCCGGCCTGGTTGCCGGGTGCCGGGGCGAGACGATAGAAGAGACACGATGGTTGGTTCGGCAGCAGGCCGCACATGGCTCGGTGCGTTCGCGCTCGCGCTGGCGATGAGCGCCGGGATCTCGTGCGCACCCCCCTATCCGGCGTGCCGGCACGACAAGCACTGCAAGCTCGAGGGGGGCGAGCGCTGTGTGTCGGAGGTGTGCCAAGAGTGCAAGACCGACACCGATTGCACCGATCCCGAGCGGCCGATCTGCGACCAATTCCGGTGCCAAGCGGAGGGGCTGCTCTCCGCCGTGCCCACCGACGAAGGCCCGGCCTCGACCGAGCCTTGCGTGGCGTCGACCGATTGCGCCGATGCGCGGGTCTGCGTCGAGGGATTGTGCACGATGTGCTCGGAGGACGCACAGTGCTCGCGGGGGCTGGGGTGCGATCTCGGTACGGGCCGGTGCGTGGCTCCGTCGATGCCTGATCTCGAGGCGGGCCTGTTCGCCGAGCTCACTCCGGAGTATCGGGTGTGGATCCTCCGGCGGCTGGAGATCGCCTTACAGGGCAATCAGCGGCCCCATGACTATCCGCCCTGTCGTCTTGGTCGCCACTGCGGGCTGCGCTGGGACGTCGACTGGCAGATCTTCGAGTCTGGCTCGACGGTAGTGCACGCAGATCCCGATCTGGCTCGAATGCTCGCTTCGGGGCTGTCCGAGGATCCGAGTGCTCGGCTGACGCTGGTCGGGCACGCGGCTGCGGACGAGCCCGATCCCGACGGGCTGGCCCGGGCTCGTGCCGAGGGGGTGCGCCGCTGGCTGGTGGGTGAGGGGCTCGATGCTCGCCGGATCGAGATCCGGGGCGAGGGGATCTCGCGACCGGTCTATGTGCGGTCGTCTTCGCGCAGCCGTGAGTCGGATCGTCGCGTCGAGTTCTTGCTCAGCAGCGACGCTAGCCCGGTGGGGTGGTGGCCGCTGCCCCGAACGGGCACCTTGGGATCGCGACCGGCCTCGGGGGGTACACCCACACCGGGTGCTCGGCCCGCCGCGCAGCCGGAGCCGGCGCAGCCGGAGCCGACGCAGCCTCGACCTGCGCCCGCTCCGGCTCCGGCTCCGGCGCCCGCTCCGAGCCCGGGTTCGTCGCTTTCGCCGGCGCCGGCTCCGGCTCCGGCGCCCGCTCCGGCCCCCGTCCCCCGAGGGCCCTGATCTACCGTCGCAATTGCGTGCGATCGAGGGGCAGGAAGCGCGGGGCGCGAGCGTCTCGATGGCCTATAGTCATCGCGCAATCCATCGCAAACGGGGCTTTTTGCGCTCATGAACGACAAGCTGCTCAATGCGATCCGGCAGCACGATCTCGACGACCTGGTCGGGGCGCTCGCCGCAGGGGCCGATCCCAACACCACCTTTGCCGATTGGAACGGCTGGCGTCCGCTGCATGCCGGGATCGATGCGCTCGAGCACGGCGGATCGATCTCGATCCTCGTCATGCTCTTGCGCCACGGTGCCGACGTGGAGGCCTGGGACACCGGGCACACGATCAACCCCTTGCTGATGGCCTTGTTTCGCGAGCGCGACGAGGCGGTGCGTCTGTTTTTGGCCGCCGGGGCCAACCCCAACGTGGTGGGCGACGAGGGGGACGTGCCCCTGCGGTGGTGCGTGGAGCGGGGCGACATGGAGATGGCCAAGCTGCTGCTGTACTGCGGGGCCGATCAGGCGATCGATCTGCCGCGAGGGTTTCGCGGCATGAATGCCCTGGGCGTCGCGGTGCGGCAGCTGAACCTGCCGATGATCGAGCTGCTGCTGAGCTTCGGCTCCAAGCCCACGCGGCTCGACGCCAACCGCCGCACCGCGTTCGACCACCTGCCCGATCCTCAGACGGTGGCCCCGGCCGCGTGGAACATGGCCAAGGCGCTGCTGGAGTCGGCGGCCAAGTAGGGGGCCACCGCATGTGGGGGTCGTGTGGCGGTGGATCTGGATGCGGACGTGGATGCGGACGTGGATGCGGACCGATGCGGACCTTTAGTGTGGTAGGGAGCGTCGTCCGATCATGAGCGCTCCCGATCGTCGTTGTCCCGACCTGCACCCGGTCGACTTTCACGGGATGCTCACCGTGGCGCCGCAGATGCGGGCGCTGTTCGAGCTGCTGCGGCGGGTGGCCCGGACCGAGGCCTCGGTGCTCCTGCGCGGCGAGACGGGCACCGGCAAGGAGCTCGCGGCCCGGGCGATCCACGATCTTAGCAGTCGCGCCAGCAAGCCCTTCAAGGCGGTCAATTGCGCCACCCTCACTCCGGAGCTGGCCGCCTCCACCCTCTTTGGTCACGTGCGGGGGGCGTTCACCGGGGCGGTCTCCGATCGCCGGGGGCTCTTGACCTTGGCCGACGGGGGCAGCGTGTTCCTCGATGAGGTCGCCGAGCTCGGCCTCGACCTGCAGGCCCGCATGCTGCGGGTGCTCCAGGAGCACAGCTTCGTGCCGGTGGGGGGGACCGACGCCAAGAGCGTGGACATTCGGCTGATCACCGCCACCCACAAGTCGCTGCGCGAGGAGGTGGAGGCGCGGCGCTTTCGCGAGGATCTGATGTACCGGATCCGCGTGGTGCCCGTGTTCATCCCGCCCTTGGTCGAGCGCACCGGCGACGTCGAGGCCCTCATGTGGTCGTTCATCGAGGAGTTCAACGCTCGGGGGCCTCGCCATATCGAGTCGGTCGCTCCCGACGTCTACGACATGCTCATGGGCTACCCCTGGCCCGGCAACGTCCGCGAGCTCCGCAACGTGGTCGAGTATGCGTTTGCGGTGGGGGACGGCCCCGTGCTGCGGGCCCACGAGGTGCCGCCCGAGCTGCGCGGGGAGCTGCCGCCCAACGCCAAGAAGAGCGCGCGTAGCCCCGAGGAGCAGGAGCGTCACCAGATCCGCGAGGCGCTGCGGTTGGCCGGCGGGCAAAAGAGCCAGGCGGCAGAGCTCTTGGGGATCAGCCGCACCACGCTGTGGAGGCGGATGCGCGAGCTCAAGCTCAACGAGTGAGTCGTCGGCTAGACGCTAGAAGAAGTCGGACGCTTCCTCGTCCTCCACATCGATGAGGGGCTCGGGTTCGATCGTCACGAGATCAGGGAGCTCGACGAAGCGCTTCGCGAACTCGCGCTCGGCGTCGACCAAGGCGTCTTCTCGTAGCTGCAAGAAAGTATCCTCGTTCCCCATGAGGAGAGCATCGAGGGCTGGTCGGGGGATGAGGTGGCTCGCGAGTATCTCGTCACACTCAGGATGATCCGGTAAGGTCCGAATTGCATCATTGACGTGCTTGCGCTGTCGGCTCGGCACCAGGATCCGTCCCGCGATACGCCAACTCACCTTTGCTTTCCCGGCAATTGACTCTCCGTCGGCCATACCACCGACCAAGATGTCACTGGGAAGAGGCTCCCCCGAGCGGAGATCTCGGGGCCGACACTGTTTGAGGAACAGATGAGTTGTTCGGACGCGGGCCGACTTGGGATGATAGGTGCCTGGGGTCGGCGAGAATATGACCGGCGGGTCGAGTAAATCTATGCTCTTGCCTGCGGCGAGCTCTTTGATCCGCTGCACTGCATTCGCGGCGATGTTCGTGGCGCCGCTGTAGGCCAACGAGAAGCTACTGGCCCATAGCCAATGTTCCAGGGCATCTTCTTGTTCTGGTGCCGGTTGGGGACATCTTCGGAAGAACTCGGTGAGTAGTATCAGGTGTAGAGTATACGGCAATACCTTCATCGTGAGGAGCGAGCTCGATGGATCGCGCGGACCTCGTCAGTCGGAGCATCGAACCAGTTCTCGGGCCAATCGGGGATGCTCCCGTCGGCCTTGATCTCGAGGTACTGCGTCCGCGTACTCGGCCCGTCGTCGTCGACCCAGACGAAGGCAACCTGCGAGGGATCGAGCGATCCTTCGGCCACACGACGTCGGATCCGGAGGACGAACGTCTCCGAGTGGGTCTCGACGAGGCACTGGGTCCGTTCCGACTGGGCCGCGCGGATGACCACGTCCGCGAGGTATGCTTGTGCTTCCGGATGTAAGTGTGCCTCGGGCTCTTCGCTGATGAGCAGCCCTGGAAGGGTGATCACCGCCTGACTCGATGATGCCAGAGCGTGCTGGGTGATGATGGGTAGAGCATGAGCAAGGCCGGTGCCGAGCTGGTCGACGGGTACGAGGTGTTCACGCCCCTGTCGTCGGCCCCGTACAGCAAACCGGGTCAGCGTTCCCACCGCAAGTTCGTCGACGAGCAGCTCGACCCCCAGAACGTCGCGAACGTCGCTGATGATGGCATTGAGTGCTTCGTCTTCGCGCTCAGCCTTGAGGGTGCCGAGGATATCCAGGGTCTGAGAGCCGTCTGAGCCCACGTGTAGACCCGGCTCTGGCCGGTGCTCGCCGAGCTCACCGCTCGTACCGTCGCGGGTCGGGGCGAGTCGAACGATCGGTGGTATGTCGCGCAACGGATGGGCTTCGGGGATGCTGGCCCCGCTCGAGTCCCGTGGCAGGAGGCCCGAAAAACTGACGTCGACCAGGCCTGAGTCGTTCTTCTTGTATTTCTTGTCGGATGACGACCAGCGTAGATCGACAGTGCTGTCGTTGGTTGTGGATAGGGTCCAGCGCTCGACCCACTGTCTTGGGTGGCTCGAGCGAGACTGCGGGTCTTGACCGATCGTCGCCAAGAGGGTGGTGATCTCTCCCGATGGCCGTCGAACCCGTAGGCCGACCGTGAAATCGCGGGTGCCATCTCCGTGTCGTAAGTCGAAGAACGAGCTACCAAACGAGAGATCTCCGACTTCGAGCGGCAGCGCGGCGGCAGCACCAGCATCCACGCGTAGTGCAGCGCCCAGCGCTACGGGTAGGCGACACAGGGCACTCTTGCCGGAACCATTGGCGCCAAAGACGACGGTGAGTGGCCTCAGAGGGAGTAGCTCATCCTCGGCGAACGCTTTATACGAGCGGGCACTGATCTGCTCAAACCTCGCCGTGTAGGTCACGATGGCCCTCTGGACGGCCGTTTATCATACTCAGGCTAGCCGCGGGAGATAGGCCGTGCTGTCGAGTTGCTCGGAGGTTTGCTCTTTGGAAGCGGGGCTCGCTCGGTGAGTCCTTGTCTCGTCGGGCTCGAGCGCAGTGTCGTTTCGCCCAGCCGACGAGCGCGCTCAGCGCATTGAGAGCCGAGAGCGCGAATTGGAGGCTATCTCGGGCCACCGTCTGCGAGGCGCTGCGGCTGGCCGGCGGGCAGAAGAGCCAGGCGGCGGAGCTTTTGGGGATCAGCCGCACCATGGCTGTGGAGGCGGATGCGCGAGCTTGAGCTCAACGAGTGAGGGGGAGGGCCCGAGCAGTGCCTCGATGAGGCTCTCGCTTGCGGTGGGCCGGTACCGCTATCCGTTGCCCGTGAGGATCATCCGGTCGCGACCGTGTGACTGACGTTGGCCTCAGCAACCCACCACGACCACCCGTTTGCCGTGGTGCTCGACCGGCCGCGTGGTCAGGCGCTCGTTCCAGCTGGGCCCCTGGCGCAGGTCGAAGAGCACCAGCCAGCCTTCGTCGAGTCCCAGACGGTCGAGGTATCCGGTGACCTGGTCGAGCGCTCGAGACTCGGTGGTGGTGTCTCGCCGCAGCTTGACCTCGATCGCGTGGCGCTGGCCGTGCCACTCCACCATCAAGTCGAGCGCGCCGCGACCGAGGCCATACTCTCGCACAATAGTGCCGCCGCCGTTGATGATCCGCTGCAAGAATGCCATCAGCATCAGGTGGGGCCCCGCCTCGCGGTAGGCAAAGCCCTCCGCGGATAGGTGCCCGTCTTCGCGCCAGAACTCCTGCCAGTCGGCCATCAGCTTGGGCATGTCGAGCGTGCCGTCGTCTCGCACGTAGGCCGCGGGCTGGTTGGGGATCTGGCGCTGCTGTGTATGCGCGAGCGCCCGAGGGAAAACCTCTCGATAGATCGGGTTTGCGATCCTCCACTGTCCTGCGTGGAGTCGAATGAGCCCCAGACCCACTACATAGGCGAAGTCGTCGTCGAGCACGTCCCCGCGGGTCATGTCACCGGTGAACATCGGCGCCATGATCCGCCGCACCCGGTCTTCCCGCAGCCGCGCCACCAGCGAGTCGATGTGCGAGCGCATGGAGATCGAATGCAGAGTAACCGATCCCCGCGAGCGTCGACGGTGGGGGTATAGGGCTCGGAATTTGTTGAGGCGAGCGTCGATGGTGGGGGCAGAAGGCTCGGAAGTTGTTGGGGTGAGCGACGATGGTGGCCGCAGAAGGCTCGGAACCCTTTGGGGCGAGTGTCGATGGTGGCCGCAGACGGATCCAAACCTCTTGTGGCCAGCGTCGATGGTGGTCACAGACGGATCCAGACCTCTTTTGGCCAGCGTCGATGGTGGCCGTAGACGGATCCAAACCTCTTGTGGCCACCATCGGCGTTGCCAAGATCAAGGACTTACACGAAAAGCACAAATCTGGCACGAAACGTGCCTAGTGTCCTCCCGTTTTCAGCCGCGGGATTGGCGCTGACCCTCGAAGTCGCACCTCGGGTGGGCGCTCGAGTCCGGCCTCGGGTGGGCGCTCGAGTCCGGCTTCGGGTGGGTGCTCGAGTCCGGCCTCGGGTGGGTGCTCGAGTCCGGCCTCGGGTGGGTGTTCGAGTGGCGACTCGGGTCGCAAAAATCCGCCCCCG
>JBCCWC010000086.1:0-52964 GCA_039194325.1 Myxococcota bacterium | reverse complement strand
GGTCGATCCTCACCCGCACATCGGGTCGGGATCCCGAGGAGCCGATGTCCCGCCCGTGCGCGCACGACAGCGCACCCGCCCGTGGGTGCCCTCGGCCGATGCCCCTCGCCTCCCCCCACGCGCGTCGGCCAAGGCTTCGCCCCGCTCGCCCATCCACTCGGCGTCCTCCTCTCCCTCCTCTCCCTCCTCTCCCTCCTCCGCGAACCCCACGACATCGGCCCGCGTCACCTCCGAGGAACGGGCACGCCCTGGCTCAACGGCGGTTCCGATGGGGCAGCAAGAGCACGCGCCGGTGCCTCGCCTCGACGCCGCGGACATTTCCGACCGGATCGTGACCGCGGATCCCGAGGCCAGCGGCGCCCTCCCCCCGCCACCCGAGTTCCTCCCTCGCGCGACGTCAGCCGAGCTTCCGCTGGAGAACCAGGTCCGGCTCGACACCGTTCCCCCAGAGCAGAGCAACGCGACCAGTGACCCGCCAGACGCGAACCGGGCCGCGACGCCAACCGCCGAGCCCGTCGACGACCTCGAGATCGAGATCTCCGGCGGCGACAGCCTCGACCTCGCCGCCGGCGACGATGCCAACGAGAGCATGGAGGTCGAACTGCCGACCGACTTCGGCTCCACCGACTACGATCCAGCCCAGAGTGTGGAGCTGCCGGTCGACCTCGATGGCAGCGACGAGCGGGTTCCGGTGCACAACACGATGCCCGCGGTCGAGGTCTCCAAGTCCTATCCGATCGTGGACTCCCCCTCGCCGGCGATCCCTCGGGCACGGGTGCGGGCGTTCGGTGATCCGCTCGTCACCCAGCCCCCGCGCTCGATGGCCTTGTGGTTCGGGCTCGCCATCGCGCTGGTCGTGGTGGGGGTGGGCGCCTGGGTGCTGACCCGATCGGACGCCGAACCGCCAACGACCGCGTCCGTATCCTCGACGACCCGACCCGACGCTACCGAGCACTCGGGGCCGGGCCCGAGCCCCAAAGACCCGCCGTCGCCCCAGGCCACCGAGTTGCCGACCGAGCCCACACGACCCGACGAGGTTCCCCACGAGGCCGAGGCAAAGGCCGATCCATCCACATCGGCCTGGTCGGATCCCGAGCCCGCGGCGGGCTCGGACATGGAGGGTACACCGCCCGATGCGGCCCTCGGCGAGCCCTCGACGTCTGCGCCAACCGGTCGCGAGGCGGCGCTCGACGACGGGACCCCTGACGATGGGACCCCTGACGATGGGACCCCTGACGATGGGACCCCTGACGACGCCCCCGACCAAGAGGCGGCGCCCGCCGAGCCTCCGCCTCGGACGACGCCCGCCCCGACCCTGGCGCCCGGGGAGGATCCCGCCAATGACCCCGCCTATCGGCGCGCCGCCGAGCGTTACGCTCAGACCGAAGCCCAGGACGCCCTGCTGGAGATGACCATCGCCGGCTGTGCGCTCCGCGAGGGTCCGCTGGCCCGAGCCGCGTTCCGCAAGCTCAAGGGTCGCGCCCTGCGAACCCAGGCAATCGTGGAGTGTCGCGAGCTCGACATCGACGTTACCGCCAAGACCGAGGGCTACACGGGCCCCGAGCTGCTAGCCCAGGCCCAGCGTGCGCTGGAGGCGGGCGATGTGCAAACCGCGTTCGAAAAGGCTCACGCGAGCAACAAGGTCTCGCGCAGCAATAAGGCGATCCAGCTGCGCGCCCGCACCGCGTGCTCGCTGGGCAACGCCGCGGAGGCGCGCCGTATGCTCCCCCACATCTCCAAGAAATCCCGTCCTGCGGTCATTGCCCACTGCCGCGAGGCGGGCATCGAGCTGCCTTCCTAGCGGCCCGCGGCCCGAAGCGATCGCGATGAGAAGGGTGCGAGGGTGCCAGCACGCTCAGGGACGTCGAGATTGTCCCAATTGACGCCAAACCGGAGCATGTTTGCTCGTTGTTTGTCCCGAAAACAGCTAAACCGAAGCATTCTTGGTCACTGATTGTCCCGAAAAAAGCTAAACTGAAGCATTCTTGGTCACTGATTGTCTCGAAAAACGCGGAAGAGGAGCGCTCTTCACCCATCACCCTACCGTCCAAGGCTCCCACGGAGCTCTTGGCGAGATTCATCGACCGTCTATGGGCTCCGGGGGCGCGCTCTGCCTATACCGGACCGTCCACGACCCCTACGCGCTGCGGCGAGCCTTGGCTCCGTCGGGGCCGGTGGCCGACTCGCTCATGGAGCCGTCACCCTTTGCGCCGTCGTCCTTCGCGCCGTCGTCCTTCATGGGGGTCGGCCCTAGCTCGAAGAGCACCTCGAGCGCCTCGGCCAGCGTAGCCCCATCGAACCCCGCGAGCCCCTCGGAGGAGGCCCGACGCAGGTTGGCCATGGGCTTGTGCAACAGCTTTTGCACGATCTGCCGGCCCAGCTGCTCGACGGCCTTGCGCTGCGAGGGGCCCAGCTCCCCGAGCTTGGGCAGCACGCGCTCGACCTCGGCCTGGGCCAACCCGCGCCCATGGGCCTGCAATCGACCCATCAGGGGACCGATCGCCCGCGAGCGCAACCAGGCACAAAAGGCCCCCACCTCGTGATCGACCAGGGCATCGGCCTTGTCCGCCTCGCCCCGTCGACTGCGGAGGTTGTCGTTGACGATCCCTTGCAGGTCGTCGACGTTGTACAAAAAGACGTCCTCGAGGCGGGTGACGTCGCCATCGATGTCCCGAGGCACGGCGATGTCCACCAAGAACAGCGGCCGATGACGCCGCGACTTCATGACCGGCTTGAGCAGGCTGCGATCGATGATCGCCTGACGCGCGGCGGTGCTGGCGACCACGATGTCGGCTCGGCCAAGCTGGTTGACCAGCCGATCCCACGGCTCATAGCGCCCTTCCACCTTGTCGGCGAGGGCCTGCCCGCGCTCGGCGGATCGGTTGACGACCACCAGCTCGGACACGCCCGCCGCCTGGAGGTGCAGCGCGGCCTGCTCGGCCATCTCACCGGCCCCCACCACCATCACTGAGCATCCGTCGAGCTCCCCGAAGATGCTGCGCGCCAGATCGACGGCCACCGAGGGCACGCTGGCGCCTCCCCGAGCGATCTCGGTCTCGGAGCGCACCCGCTTGGCGCACTTGAAGGCCAAACTCATGCAGCGATCGAGCACGGGGCCCACCGTGCCAACCTCGCGAGCGCGGGTCAGGGCGCCCTTGACCTGGCCCAGGATCTGGGGCTCTCCGATGACCAGGCTCTCGAGGCTCGAGGCGACGCGGAAGATGTGACGCGCCGCGTCACCGCTGTCGCGCGCAAAACAGTGGTCGTGCACCAGACGCGGATCAAGCGAGCGCAGCGAGGCCAAGACTTCGAGCACCCCGGACGCGACCTCTGCCCCTGGAGCCACGCCGTAGATCTCGACCCGGTTGCAGGTGGAGACGATCATCGCCTCGTGCAGGCCCCCGTGCTCCCGCAGCGCCCGCAACAACGAGGAGTGTTGCTCGTCGGCCACCGCGAGCCGCTCGCGTAGCTCTACCGGGGCACTCTTGTGGTTGACCCCGACGGCGAACAGTTCGGCGCTCACGAGCGCACCCCGTACGAGACCACGATGAGGATCGTCATGATGAACGCCAGCAAGGTTAGCCAGGCCGAGCGCCGCCCTCGGGTGCCCCAGATCGCACGCGATACGAGCAAGACCACCGAGGCCAGCCAGGCCACGCCCGCGGCGGCGACCTCGAACACCCGCCCACGCAATTGATCGAGCCCTCCCACCTCCACCGTCCACAAGACGCCCGTGACGATGGCCAGGGTGAACACCGGGGTCACCAGCAGCACCAGCCGATGGTGCAGGCGATCGAGCCCCTGCAGGGACAGGCCACCGCGCCCGGGCCGATAGAGCTTGCGCCGCAGCCGGCGAGCCATCCCCAGGTACAGCCCCGCGACCCCAGACGCCAGCGTGAAGCCGGCGAGCCCCGCGGTGGCAAAGCCCACGTGAGCGCTGCCCACGTCCTTGCCCCCGGGCACGCTTCCCGCGGTCCCGACCACGTCGCTGAACATCACGCCCAGCGCCAAGCCGATGAGCCCCAGCGGAGCCAGCACCGGTCCCAGGGCATCCAGACCCCGGCCGGGCCGAGCCAGGGCCAGGTAGCCACCGACCGCAATGAGCGTGCCAAAGCTGGTGGCCAGGTAGATATTCTTGAGCGGATGATCGCCCTCGATGCACTGGGCCCCGATCGCGAAGAAGTGCAGCGCCGCTCCCAGGGCGAGCAGCAATCGCGCGTAGCGAAAGGGACCGGAGTCGTCGTCGTGCTCGCGCTCGGCCGTGCGACTGCCGTAGGCAAAGGTCGCCGCGCCATAGGCCAGGGCGGCCAGGATGAACAGGATCAGCATCGTGGCGGTGGGCTTAGTGTGCCCGATCCCCACGGGTCGAGCATCCATGTCGCGCGATCTTCGCTCTTCCGGTCCGCGCGCCGGCCCCGCCCGCCGAGCCTCACCCGCTGGCCAGCTGGACCAGCGCACCCTGCAGCCGGCCCCAGCTAACGCCATCCATCAGGGTCTCGGTGCCATCGGGACCCACGGGCACGGCGACGAAGCCAGGGATGACGGTGTAGGCATGGTCGCCGAGCACCACCGAGGTATCGAAGTGCTCGCCGCCCATCTGCGCGAGCTCTTGCGCACTCTTGACGCACCCCACCACCTGATAGGGATCCTGACCGCCCGCGTCGACGTGCTCGAAGTAGACCGCCGGGTTGATGAACAGCGAGGTCGGAGCCCCACCGGCGGACAGCCGCATCAGCTCACCGTCCAGCTGAACCCGACCATCGTTGAGCCATCGATCCACGAGGGCCTGGGCGACGAAGATTCGCGGCATGGTCGCCGGGTGTTCTAACCCCTGGGCGCGTACGGCGTCCAGTCTCGAGTGGTCCCGCCGAGCCAACCCTCGGGTTGACGCCCGGGTTGACGCCCGGGTTGACGCCCGGGTTGGCGATGAAGATGACCGTCCGGGCGAAGGACGGAGCTCGAGGACAAGGATGGCGCGGTGGTCGGTGGCCGCTGGGTAGGATCTCGGGATCGGACTAGAAGCGGAAACTCAGCCCCAGCCCCTTGGACTGCCGGCCAACCATCGGACCCACCCGCAGATCGGAGATCGCCCGTAGCGATTTCTCCTCCTTGATGAAGCGCTTCGCGTCGGTCCGATCCTGATAGATGATGATGGCCAAGACGCCGGTCAGCAGCACGGTGGTGCCCAGCAGCACGTCGCCCACGATGGCCCGCCGCTGCACGATCGAGCCGGTACGGCTGACCTCGGTCGCCAGGGCGTCATACGCTGCATCCCCGTCGGTGGCAGCGTAGGGATCGGTGCGTGGATCGTTGCTGACCCCGGCGTTGTAGGCGTCGAGCGCGTCCACGGCGTCTCCATAGGGCCCCCGCCCGGCCAGCGCGGCCGAATAGAGGGCGATCGTGCCCAGCCCGGCTCCCACGGTCAGGCCCAGCGCGACCCAAGCCCGCGGCTGCCAGTAGCCCCAAAAGGGCCCCCGCTTGCACGCGGGACGTAGATCCTTGGGATCTTCTTTGGACTTGCGCTTGCGACGGGGCTCGTTGCGGCAAAACGCCTCGAAATCTCCCTTGAGGTCGGCCTCGATCGACCCGGTGTCGATCACCTGGTCCTGCAACAGGGACTCGGCCTGCTTCTCGGCGTCGGCGATGGCTTGCTTCTCGGCGGCGATTTCCTCGGGGGTCTTCTCGGGCTCGTCGAGGGCGGCGATGAGCGCTTGTTCCTCCTCGGTCGCGGGCGGCGGCGGCTCGCGGTGCTCGTCGAGCGAGGTGACCAGCTGCTGCGGCAGCACGATCGGCATGATGAGGTCCCCCTCGTTGAACGAGGTCTGGAAGGTCTTGACGCGGGCGCCCTTGGCGATGTCGTAGACGACCAGGGTCACCTGCTTGGCAGGAGCGTCGGTCACCTCGCCAAAGAGGATGAAATCGGCTGCGGTCTTGGGGTTGGCATTGAGCCACTTGCCCACCGCCCCCAGGCAGTCGTCGCCGTCGGCGTCCCCCTTGCACTTGACCTTCTTGCTGGCCTCGCTCTCGTCGAGCGCGACCCCCTTGACCGAGTAGCCCCCGTCGGTGAGCGAAGCTTGCAGGGACGCGCGCAGCTCGACCGCCTCGGCGCCGCCGCCGAAGCGCATCAGGGCGATCGTACGACCGTCGGTGGCGGGCGCGGTGGCGGCGGGCTTGGCCGTCTTGCCCCGCTTGCCCCGCGCGGGTGCGGCCATGGAGGGGAGCGGAGCCGCGCACAGGGTGGCGGCGACGAGCAGGCTGGACACGCGGGTCATGGGGGAAGCGATCATCGCGTCGAGGTCTTGGTCGGTTCGGAAGCGTCGGCGGCCCGAGCCCAGGTGAGAAAGGCGAAGGTGCGCTCGCAGCGCGCGAGCGGCGGCATCATAAACGGCCAGTGCCTTGGCGCTCAAGCGGGTCGGGATCGTCGGAGATCCGGCGGGAGACGAGAAGGCCGATCCCTCCCACCAAGACCACCCCACCGAGGCCCACCACCGCGTAGGCAATGACGAAGGTGTTGGTGACCAGGGGCTCCACGCTGGCCACGACGAGCGCGACGCCGAGGGCCACCCACCCCAGGTGGACCAGGCGCCCCGGCCACGACCGGGCCCCGGCGTCGGCGATCTGCTGCATGCTGCTGCCGAGCACGAGGGTCAGCCCGATCACACCGGGCACCAACGCGACGGCCCCGGCGGTCTTACGCGAGATCACCAGGGCCGCGGCGGCCGCCAGCACGAGCACCCCGAGCAGCGCGCCGACCCCCCACGGCCGCGGGCGCGGGGCCAGGCGGTCGATGGCCGCCTTTGCGGCGGCCCCGGTGGCGATCGCCCCGCCCAGCAGCACGACGACCACGACGCTGGCGACGCTGCCCTCGACCTCGAAGATCGTCAGACCCAGGGGCTCGCCGAGAGCCTCGGCCACGCCCCGGACCAGGGCGGGCAGGCGGGCGCCGTAGACCGGATGCATCGGCAAGGCCCACAAAAGCGCGGGCAGGGCAGCGGCGAGGCTGACGGTGCCCACGACCACGAAGACCGCGGGCACGGTGATCGCCCGTAGAGCGGACGGGGGGGGGCCCTCGAACCCGAACAAGACGAGCGCCCCTAGGGCCAGCGCCGGCGCCCAGACGGTGAGCGATGGCCACGTCGACCAGGAAGGTCCGGACGGTCCCAGGCCCACCGCCAACTCACCCACTCCACCCGCTCCACCCGCTCCACCCAGCCCGATCACGACCACCGCGACCACCGCCAGCACCCCCAGCACTCCGCCCACCCCGCGAAGCCCGTCTCCCAGCGCGCGAGCCACGGACACGATCGCGCTTGCGGGTCGCCCGTCCCGCGTCGCCCCGGGTCGCCCCAGCCACGAGCCCGCGACCAGCACAAGGACGAGCCATGCCCATAGCCGAGTCTCGCGCTCTTGCACCTGGCGTCCCGGGCCATCGTCGGATCGCGTCCACCCCCACAGGCGAAACAGGCCCAGGCGATCGTTGCCCCGCTGCTCGGAGTACCCCGACCACCGCCCGGTGACGCCCAGGCCGGCGCTGGCCTCCGAGGCGTACTTGTCGGGGCACATTCGGTTCATCACCGAGTCGCCCGGCGGGTCGCGAGGGGCGATCCGGCGACCGGGGCAGACGAACTCCACCCGGCTGCCCCGTCCAAAGGATCCCGAGTGGATCCGCAGGCGGGGCTGGGTGGCCTCAGTCGGCTCCCGGTCGAGCCGCTCCCAGACCGCCGGGGTCCATACCGCCTCGACATCGGCATCGATGAGGGCCCGTCGGATCCGGTGCGGGCCTTCGGGATAGACGCGCTCGGCGATCGAGACCAGCGCGCGATCGAGGGCATCGGCCAGGGCCTGCGGCCCATAGCCGCGATCGCCGTTGGGCTCCACGTAGTCGTTGATCGGCAGATCGAAGGGACCGTGTCCATCGACGAGGATCGCGGTGGTCTGGAAGGGATGGATCCCCAGGATCGCACCGCCATGCGCCGATCCCCGAGCATCGGGGCCCGCCTGCTCGTAGCGGGTGCCGAGCACCCCGGCTGCGGGGATCGCCAGGGCGAGCCCCAGCCACAGTACGGGTCGGGCCCGCTCGGGCAAGCGCGACCCCAAGGCCGCACCCAGCAGCGCGACCCCGAGCGCCGCCCCGGCCCCAAAAAGCGAGGCCGGAATCTCGACCAGCAAGACCCCGATCCCTCGCGCCAACACGGTCAGCAGCACGGCGGTCGCCACCATCACGACCCCGAGCAGCAACCATCGGGACCACGCCCCACCGGCCCCCCAGGCGAGCGCCGCGAAGGCGCGGGGCATCATCCCCAGGCGACGCGTGCCGATGACGGCCATCCCCAAGACCAGCACCACGGGCCCGAGCACGCCCTGATGGGGGGGCATGGTCAGCCCAGCCAGCAGCACCAGACACAGGGGCCCGACCACGAACGCCCCAGGAGTCATGGCCCAGGGGCTCGCGGCCGGTTCGCCGGTCGCGCGCGAGCCGTCCGCAGAGCGTGGCGAAGGCGCGGAGTCGGACACCGGCACGCTTCGTACCATATCGTTCCCCGGCATGCGGCCGCCCCACTGACGATGGACGGCAGGGCCGCCGACAGCGCGACCCGACGAGTACCGCCCATCCCCCCGACCGACTCCGGTCGGCCGTGCTAGCGTGCAGCCCGATGTCGGGCCCCAGTCGTCGCCCCGCCTCGGGAAATCTCCCCCTGCTTCCCCTGCGAAGCATGACCCTCTTGCCAGGGATCGGGCAGCCGGTCGAACTGGGCCGTCATGCCTCGGTCGACGCGATCCGGATGGCTCGGGAGCAGCCCAAGGATGATCCCCGACATCGTCTGATCGTGGTGGCCACCCAGCGCGAGGAGCTGACCGAGCGTCCCGATCTCGAAGATCTCTACCCGGTGGGGGTGCTCGCCGAGGTGACCCAGGCCCTGCTGGGGGTCGGCTCGCGCATGACGGCGATCGTCCGGGGGATCGAACGCGTCCACCTGCTCGAGCTCGATCGAGCGCAAACTCCCTCGATCGTCCGATACCAGCGGGCTCACGAGCCCATGGGCGATCCGACGCTGGCGTATGCCATGGCGGGCACACTTCAGGATCTGGTCCGCCAGCACGACGGCCTGCTGCCCACCAACGCCCAAAACAAGCAGCGGACCCAGACCTTGGCGGTGATCAACGCCGAGCGGGCCCCGGCCCGGATCGCTGACCTGTGCGCCACTCATGTAAGCCTGGAGCCCACCGAGCTGGCCGAGTTGCTGCACGAGCTGACGGTGACCGAGCGGCTGCGCAAGGTGGTGGAGTTTGTCAGCCATCGGATCCACGTGCTCCAGGTCAAGCGCGATCTGGATCGCCACGTGCGCGACCACTTGTCTCGGCACGAGCAAGAGGCCCTGCTGCGCCACAAGCTGCGGGCGATCCAGTCCGAGCTGGGCGACGACGACCAAGGCTTGGGGGAGCTGGAGCACCGGCTAGAGGAGGCGGGCCTGTCCGCGGAGGCGCGGGCCGTGGTCGACCGCGAGCTGGGCCGGCTCAAGCGGATGAACCCCCAAAGCGGCGAGGCGACGATCGTTCGTACCTACCTGGAGCTCATCGCCGATCTGCCCTGGGGCGACCACACGGCGACCCCCGACTCGCTGGACATCGAAGCGGCCCGGCGATTGCTGGAGCGCGAGCACTATGGGCTCGACAAGGTCAAGCGGCGGATCATCGAGTACCTGTGCGTGCGCAAGCTGGCCCCGCAAAAGCGCGGCCCGATCCTGTGCCTGGCCGGCCCGCCGGGCGTGGGCAAGACCTCGCTGGCCCGCTCGATCGCTCAGACCCTGGGCCGGAAGTTCGTGCGGGTCTCGCTGGGGGGCGTGCGCGACGACTCGGAGATCCGCGGCCACCGCCGCACGTACGTGGGCGCCCTACCCGGCCGGGTGATCCAGGGGATGAAGCGGGCCGGGGCCAAGAATCCCGTGTTCCTGCTCGACGAGATCGACAAGCTCGGCGGCCCCGAGCTACGGGGCGACCCGGCCGGAGCGCTGCTCGAGGCGCTCGACCCGGAGCAGAACGACGCGTTCGAGGACCACTACCTGGCCACCGCGTTCGATCTGTCGCAGGTGATCTTCGTGTGCACGGCCAACGATCTGCACAAGATCCCGCCGGTGCTGCGCGACCGCCTCGAGATCATCGAGCTGGGCGGCTACACGGTGGAAGAGAAGGTAGCGATCGGCCGCGACTACCTGCTGCCGCGCACCCTCGACGAGCACGGCTTGCACGACGCCGCGCCGCAGGTCCCCGACGAGGTCCTCTTGTCGCTGGCCACCGAATACACCCGGGAGTCCGGCGTCCGGAACCTCCAGCGCGAGCTCGAAGCGCTGCTGCGTGACACCGCCATGGAGCTGGCCCAGGGCCACACCCCCCCACCCCACCTCGACCGCGAGGATCTGTTGCGTGTGCTGGGGCCCCCCAAGTTCCACCCCGAGTTGGTCGACCACCCGCCCTCGCCGGGGGTGGTCACCGGCTTGGGATGGACGCCGACCGGGGGGCGGCTTTTGTTCGTGGAGGTCTCGCTGGCCTCGGGAGTGGGCGACGAGGGCAAGCTGCGACTGACCGGGCGCCTGGGCGACGTGATGCGCGAGTCGGCCCAGACGGCGCTGTCGCTGGTGCGCAGCGAGAGCGACCGCTACGGGCTCGATCCCAAGTTCATCGCCAGCCAGGACGTGCACGTGCACGTGCCGGCGGGGGCCGTGCCCAAGGACGGCCCCAGCGCGGGGATCACCCTGACCACCGCGCTGGTCTCGGCGCTGACGCGCCGCCCGGCCCGCACCGACGTCGCGATGACCGGGGAGGTGACCCTGCACGGCCACGTGCTGGCGATCGGGGGGGTACGCGAGAAGGTGCTGGCCGCCCATCGGGCCGGGATCCGCGACGTGGTGCTGCCCCGGCGCAACGCCAAGGACGAGCCGGACATCCCCAAGAGCGTGCGGGGGGATCTTCGGCTGCACTACGTCGATCACGTGGACGACGTGCTGAAGCTGTGCCTGCTGGAACCCGTGCCAACGCCCGATGAGCACGAGGACGCCGACGCGGCGCAGTAGCTACGCCGTAGGGCCACGGAAGATCCGGGGTTCGGGCGTGCCCGGCCTCGATCCGCGGCTGCCGACCCGTCACCGCCGACCCGCCAACTCCGCTTACCCCGCCAACGCCACGACCACCACGCCCGAAACCGCGAGAAACGAACGGCACGATGACCACCGATCCAGCTTCGACCTCGACCCTGACCCAAGACCAACGCGATGCTCTCAAGGTGCAGTTCGATCTGCTCGACAGCGATGGCGACACGAAGATCTCCCTGCAAGAGCTCACCGAGGTGCTGAAGCGAGACGCATACGCTCACCTCGGCGAGGACGGACGCCAGCGGGTGCTCGACTCGTTCGCGGCCGTCGATTCCGACGGCGACGGCAAGGTCGACTTCGACGGATTCCTGGCCCTCATGCACGGCCCGCAGGCCGAGCAGGACGCCCGGGCGGACTTTCGCCGGGCATTCGACGAGGTCGACCTCGACAAGGACGGCTACCTGACCGTGGCGGACTTTCAGCGGATTAGCAAAGCCGAGGGTGCACCGCTCACCGAAGAGCAAGCCAAAGAGATGATCGAGATGGCCGACAAGAACGAGGACGGGAAGGTGAGCTTTGAGGAGTACTACGAGATCATGACGCAGGGGTGAGCGGGACGAGCAACGCGGCTCTCGACTCCACTTGAGTTTCGAGCCGCACGATTATCTTGTCGCCCTCTGGCTCGCGTAATTCAAGAGAACTACGCTTGTTTCTTGCATACGCATATATTGCTATTTAGCCGAATCTCGATATCTTGATTCGCGTTTCCCGCACTTCCGAGACACAGGTCTGTCCAACTCACATTGAACACGCGCTGATTACCCTCAACCTTGTTGCCCCACGCTCGCTCGAAGATCTTCGCCTGTTTCTTAACAAAGAGACGAGATGGCGCGCGGTCGAACTGACGAAAATATGCTGCGTATTTGGGAGGCTCAACCGTATATATCGTCGTTTTCACCGTATTACGACGGTTACTATACCGGCCCGACGGAATGCTCAATGCTCACACCTGCAACCCCCGAGCACCCGAGCACCCGACCCGCGTTTCGATCGAACATCGCCGCTACCACAAGCGCACGACGACCCGCGGACCTTGGCCTGCAGACAAGCCTTCCTGAGCCTCACGCCAACCTCGTCGGCCTCTCTCTCGAGCGCCGCGTCCTCGACCACCGCGATGCCGTACCCTCTCGGGTTGCGCACCCGCCCCCGCCGTTGCTGCACGACGTGCGCGAGCTCGTGCCCGAGCAGTTCCACCCCCTCGGCCGAATCCGGGTCATAGGCGCCAGGCGCGACGTGGATCTGCGACCCCATGGTGAACGCGACGGCGCCGATGCGCGGCGCGGCATTCGAGACGAAGACACGAACACTCGAGAGATCCTCGCCCAGCACGCGCTCGGCACACTGCCGCAGCGACGGTGGTAGCGGCTGACCTCGGGACAGGATCGGCGGAACCTGCGGGTAACGCCGCCCTCCCATGCTCGACACCGCGTTCATCTTCAATGTCACGATCTCCTCCTTCGCTCGGAGTCAGCCCATGAAGTCACTCGGCTGCACTCATTGCGGCATCAACAGGTTGAACCGATCCCTCATGTTGTCATAACACGCGATGTCGGGGTCGACCGAGATCGGCAGGTTCTCGTTGTGCAGCCCTTGGATCATCTGGAACCCTCGCGTCTCGACCCATGGCACCTCCGAGCCGGACTTCCAGTAGTGGGCTACGCTCAAGCTCTCGTAGAGCTGTGTTGAGTTCAACCCGGTGTCAGGACCGACGTAGAGCCCCGGCTCGTAGCCGCCGCTGTCGACCTGGCTCGCCCAGGCGTTGACGTAGGCGATTGTGTCCGCAGAGCTGCTCGAGTGGACGCTCTCCAGGTCACACCAGACGGTGACTCCTGATGGAATCCCCAGCCCTGACGCATTCTTGGCCGCATTTGCGCCGTTTTCCTGCCCGAGCGACGCATTGAGGCTCGATGTCGTCGCATGCTGAACGAGGCCCAAGGCCAGGCCCGCGGCCAGTATCCCCTGGGCCTCGTCGACCGTCAGATCTCCCGAGGATTCCTCGCCAAGACTCAGATAGCGCATGCAGAACCGATACCCGAGGCTCGCCATCTGACGCGCGACCTCGGCCGTAACGACCGTATCGGTGTCGAAACCAAGCCCAACGGGGGCAAGAGAGACTGTGCCGGGAATTGTCATGGATTCTTCCTATCATCGGGCGGATTAGAATCGATAGGCGAAGTCTCCGAATCATGCAGACAACTCTCCGATCCGAATTGCACACCATAGTCGCTCAAGCCCTGCCTCGATGAGGCCCTCAGCCCCCCCCGGCCCCGGCGCCCGGCGCCATCCAGCCCGCAGGCTGGAGCCACAAGGCCGCCCCCCCTTGCTCGTCGTTCTGGGTGCGATCATCGTCCACGGTCATCCCGGCGATCGTGCTGTGCCCCCCTTGGATCATCTGAAAGCCGCGCCCGGTAGGGACTCGATGGTGATCGGCGCCCGATTTCCAGTAGTGCTCGAGCGGCAGGCGACCTAGTTGTTCGTCGCTGAGCTTGATGTCTTCTCCCACGTAGAGGCCGGGTGTGTAGACAGGAGCAACCGCCGCAGCCCAGGCGGTGATGTAGTCGATCACATCCTGGGCATTGCCATCCTCCACCGCCTCGACGTCGACCCACAGCATCGCCTTGGGCGGGTAGCCGAGCGCCTGGGCATACTTGGTCGCGTTGTGGCCATTGAGCGAGCCGAGCTTCGTGCTCGGCTGCTGGTCCTTGAACCCGGCGCCTTGCTGCACGATCATCAGCGCGAGGCCGGCGGTGAGGATCGCCTCCGCCTCCTGCCGGGTCAGATCGGGCCGATTGGAGTCGAGGGGTACGTAGCGGACGGCAAAGCCGTAGCCGCTCGCCGCAAAATCCTTAGCCCGGCCACCGATGGGCTGAAAGCTGTCGAGCCCCTTGATGCCCGGCGGCGCCCGGCGGACTTGGCCCGGGAGCATCCCCGCGGCGCCTGGTTCGGCGCCTGGTTCGGCGCCTGGTTCGGCGCCTGGTTCGGCGCTCGGGTTAGCGGACGACGCGTCGCTGTTGGTCGGCGCGTCGTTGGTCGCCGTCGAGGCCTTCTTGGCGGTCGATGCCTCGAGCTCATCGTCGGACGATGCCTTCGCGCCGGGCGCGTTGTCCGGTGCGCTAGGGGCTTCACTCTTGCCGCCGCAGGCAGCGACATGTACGAGGCCAATCAAGAACGTGGGGCAGAGTCGTCTTCGTATCATGAGGATCTCCAATCGAATCCGCGAGTATGCGGACATGCTCAAGGTCACACGGGCTTGTTCCCGATCATTTGCGTCTGGATCGCCGCCACGGCGTTGTGTGTCTTGGCCAACGCCTCGGCCACGCTAGTGTTGGCCTGACGCATGGCCTGGGCGTTGGAATCCAGGCCGTTGCGGATCGCCTTGGCCGTATCCTCCACCGCGGCGGCCACGGCCCCGCTCAGCCCCGCGGACGCGTCCCCCATCGACCCATCGGCCGCCGCTGTGGTGGCGTCGCTCGCCGGCGTCCGCCCTTCTGGGGTCGAGCGACTCGTGGTCCCCGCCGCCTCCGCATGGCGGGCGAGGATCTCCCGCACGTTCCGCACGGAATCCGCCACCGCCTGCAAGCCACCGCTCGTCGACCTCTCGGTGGCCTGCACCGCGGCAGCAATGGCCGCATCGGCCACCGCCATCGCATCCTCGACGGTCACGACCTCGCTCGACTCGCGAGTCCCCGGTGCGTGCTCTTGGTCTTGCTCTTCACCACCCATCGCCTATCCCTCATGTCCCCGCGTGGGTGCCGGTAGCCGCGGGCGATGCCCCACTAGACCCCGACACCGGCAAAGCCCCGCCCGACCCCGACGCGGCCGATGCTCCGCTCGAGTCCGACTCGGACGAGGTCGTCTTCGAGGCCGACTGCTCACCGCCAGCGGACGGCTCGGCGAGGGTGGCGACCGTCAGCGAGCCGAGCGCGTCGAGGCTCAGGTCGACCCGCCCATCTTCGCTTTGCATGGAATAGACCGCGGTGAGGCCATCCTGCCCGTTGTTGACACCGACGAGCGACCCCTTGGCCAGCACCGAGTCGATGCGCTCGACACAATCGGCGAGCAACTTGTCGCCGCCCTGGTCGTCGTTTGGATCCATGTGCTGGATGACCACCCGCAATCCCGCCGTCATCCGAGCAAACCCCAGCTGCCCTCCCCCGGCGATGAATGTGCGCAACTGGTGCACGACACGCTCGGGCTCGGTCACCCCGCCCACGCTCAGACCATCGAGCAACCCGTACAAGGGTGACTGAAGCGTGCTCCCGAGGGCATTGAGCGCGTCGAGCCGCTGCTCCGAGGATCCGCCGAGCAGCCCGCGCTTGGCCGCAAGCGCGACATAAGACTGGTACAGATCCACGAACTCGTAGGCGTTGACGGCGGCCTCGGCTGCATAGCTCGCGGCCTCCTTGCCCAGCGACGACGCAGTCGTCGAGCCCGGGCGCATGCTCTCCATCAGCTCCAGGATCATGATCTGCTGCTCGAGAGTCATCGGATGAAAGACCGGCGCGTCGGCGACCCCGAGTTCCTCGAGGAACTTGGGCCCGAGCGCGAGCTCCTTGGCGGTGCATAGACGCTGCTCCTTCAGGATCTTCTTGACCCGCTGCTCAACCGTGAGCGTCGGATCGCCTCGCTCGTACATGCTCAAGGCGGCAACCGCATCCGGGGGCAGCTCCATCAGTCGGTCGGGGGCAACTCGAAGCTCGAGGCGACGAGCGTTGAGCAGCGGCGATCCGTGCAGGCCGACCTGGATCCCGCTGAGCATGGCCGACTCGTCGCGAAAATCGAAGCGGCTCGACGAGCTCGCCATGCTCCACCGCAACCACCGCTCCCCATCGTCGATCATGGCCAACACCTGCTTGGCCTTGTTCGACAACGTGGTCAGCTGCGCGAGCGGCTCCCCTCCGATGGCCACCATCGTGCGCATCCCCCGGGCACGCTCGCACCATCCTGGCTCGACCGCGACCGGGCGCAGCGCGGCGTCGCCCTTCGAAACGGAGCCTTGCCCCGCAGACAGGGCAAACTCGCGACCCAGAGCCACCGCCTCCCGCTCTTGGGCCGGGTCGTCGACAACGTGAAGCCCTTGTTCGTCACCAGCGGACGCACGAGAGCTTTGCCGTGTACGAACTACGTGGGCCAGTTCGTGGCCGATGACCTCCTCAAAGGCCAGCCGGGGTAGGCACAAGACTCTCGGCCCGAGGTGAATGGTCCGTCCTCGGGCCAGCGCGACGACCCCGACCCGCCCGGGTAGGGAATCGACCGTCAACCGTACATCGCCGAGCCGCTCGCCGAAGAACCACTCTGCTTTGTCACGGATCCCATCGCCGAGCGTATACACGAATTGATCATACGGGGTCATCATGCCCGAGCCTTCCGTCAACCGGCTTTGGTTAGCTCGTGGGAAATTCGCGCAAGATCTGAGCCGCCGACTGACCGATGTCGCCGAAGTTCTTGACTGCGCTCTCCATCAGCGCCTGAGCCTGCAAGAGCACCTCGGTGTAGGGGGACAGCTCGCCCGTCGCGAGGATCTGCGAAAGGGCAACACCGGTCGCGGTCGAGCTCACCAGGCTCATGTTCCGCAGGTTGTCCGTCGCGTCTTGAATCGCCAGCGCGGTCGACTGCGCGACCGACTGGTACGCCTTGCCCGCCCCGCTGGTACGAACTACGGGCGTGCTCATCGTGGCCGTCGCGGTTGCATTGAGGGCATCGACTACCTGAGGATTGATCTTGGTCGTGTCGTTCATGGTGGTTCCTGCATCGGGAGGCCATCGGCCTGGGCAAAGTCAAGATGTAGCTGGAGTCTGTCGCGAGGTCACGATGATGGAGTAGTTGGCTTAGTCGTCGCCTTGCCCGCGCCATGGGCCTTGCCCCCGTCATCGGCCTTGCCCGCGCCATGGGCCTTACTCGCGCCATCGGCCTTACCCGCGCCATCGGCCTTGCCCGCATCCTGGGCCTTGCCCGCGCCACCGGCCTTGCCCGTCTTACCCGAGCGATGGATCTTGCCCGAGTCCCCCGCGTTGCCCGATGTGGTCGTAGTGGTCGACCCCCCCGCACCCGACGATGGACTCGTGGTACTCGCCGACGGGCTCGACGCCCCCTTCCCCTGCGCTTGTTGGCTCAAGCTGCCGAGATCGGTATTGGCGATCTTCGCGTTGGATCTGGCCATCGCTTGTTCACGCTGAAGGTCAGCGATCGCCGCCTGAGCGCTCGCGTAGGCGTCGGCGATCTTGGCGCTGGCGTCATCGCCCGAACTCGGCGGTGGCGACGTCGGGGGCGGCGGCGGCGACGGCGATGGCGGCGGCGACGGCGGCGGGACGCTCAGCATCTTCGCGCACGCGGCCGTAATCGCCGCCGAACTCGACATCTGATTGTTCTGCTGACGCACCACGGCGTTGTGCATGGCCATGCCCAAGGTCTCCGACAAGACCAGGTTGAGCATGCTCATCGACGCCGTGGGGCCCTGGCCCGTGGTCAGCGCTCCCGTCTCAGTGACAGAGTCGACGATCTGATCGTTCAAGGTAGTAGGCTGACTCATGACGAGGTTCCTCCGCGGATGATGAGCCCGGTGACGACCGTCGTGGCCACGGTCGCCAGGACCTGCCCACGCTGTTGATTCGCCACCGCGTTGTGCATAGCCAGGCCCATGCTGTCGGCCGATGCAACGTATGTCATCGCCATAGCCGTCGTTGGCGCGTCGTTGACCGCCGCAAACTCAACCGAGCCAGTCCGAGGCCTCGACGACGTCCCCATAACGCCAATGTACAGGAGATTTTGGGGACGTCATCACCGAACCAACCCGAGGGTGGACCCGCGCGCTGGTGCTACTGGAAGATCTTCTGCGTAGCCACTCCGGTGGACGCGGTATCGACCGAGAGCATGGTGGTCACCGACTGGGTGGTGGCCGCCTGCATGGTGACGTACGATTGCTGCTGATTGTTGGTTGCGTTGTGCGCCGCATTGGACAGCGCCTGGCTGGTCGCCACGAACAAGTTGCCCAGCGCGACCGCTGGCGCGTCGCCCAAGACCTTGGTGTTGACCTGCGTGATCGAGTCGGTGACCTGACTATTGACTGCGGTGGGGAATGCCATTGCTTGTTCTCCTGTGTGGTACTACGTTGTCGCGCTTTCTTTCGCGCATTGCCGTTCGGCTCACTATCTCAATTCAATCGGGTGTCTCGACGCTCGTGTCGACGCGGCGGCGCCTCGGCGCGGCTACTTGTCGAGCGCCTTGCTGGCCGCCCCCCCGGTCGCCGACGTGTCGAGCGAGTATAGCAGCGAGACCCCCATGGTGGTGGCCGCCTGGGCCAGCATATAAAGTTGTTGTTGGGCCATGGTCGCGTTGTGGGCCGCGTTGGCCAGGGCCTGTGCAGTCGCCTGATACAGGTTGCCCATCGCCACCGCCGGCGACGCCCCCACGACCTCGACGTTGGCCTGAGTGACCGAGTCGGTGATCTGGCTGTTGACTGAGGTCGGTGACGCCATGGCTCATCCTCGTCGAGCGACCACTCGTTTCGTGGTCGCGCCAGGCTAGCTGCCCAAGATCTTGGTGGTGGCCACGCCGGTGGTCGCGGTGTCGATGGACAGCAACGTGGTGACCCCCATGGTCGTGGCCGTCTGGGCCGTCACGTAGCTCTGCTGCTGGCTATTGGTCGCGTTGTGGGCCGCATTGGCCAGGGCCTGCGCGGTCGCCTGATACAGGTTGCCCATCGCCACCGCCGGTGCGTCACCGAGGACCTTGGTATTGGCCTGGGTGACCGAGTCGGTAATCTGGCTATTGACTGAGGTTGGGAAGGCCATTGTGCATCATCCTTTCGGGAGCTGTGGTTTGTTCGTTCGTTCGTTCGTGAAGGATACCGAGGAGCGTCACAGCCCCTTGACCGGCGGCGGAGCGAAGATCTTGCGGGTCGCCACCCCGGTGGTCGCAGTGTCGATGCAGAGCATCGTCGCCACCCCCATCGTGGTCGCCGTCTGCGTAGTGACGTAGCTCTGCTGCTGACTATTGGCAGCGTTGTGAGCCGCGTTGGACAGGGCCTGAGCGGTCGCCTGATAGAGGTTGCCCATGGCGACGGCCGGGGCATCCCCCAACACCTCGGTATTGGCCTGAGTGATCGAATCGGTGACTTGGTCGTTGACTGAGGTGGGAAATGCCATCTGCGATCTCCTGTCTGATTTGTTGTATAGCACCGGCCAGGGGCGAAGTCGTCGGTCGGACCTCTGAATAAGTGAGGCTATTCGATGAATCTCGAGGCATCGCTCTGCACTCTGCGCTCTAGCCCAGTCGCCGGTCACGGCCTCCATGCCATGAACATCGACCACGTACTCACCTCGATCCGTGGCCGATGTTCATGGCAAGCGCCGGCTTGCCCTGCGCGCCGAGGCCGACGCCATGGAATCCCAGCCCTCGGTACCAGCGCAACAATCGACCCGAGCCGTCGTCATCCGCCTCGAGGTGCGCCACGCCCTTGCCCAAACGAGCACCAAAGAGCACGGCCGCGTGTAGCAACACCCGACCCAAGCCGCGACCACGAGCCGACCGCGCCACCTCGAGGTCATGGATGTAGATCCCGACCGGGTCGAGTCGTACACGAACCTCGCCGACCTCTCCGCCCAGACCCTCGATCGTGAACCGATACGAGCCGCCGGGCAGACCCACCGGACCACGCACTCCGAGACCCGCGCGTGCATGCTCGGCTCCCGGTGCGCCGCGCCAACCACCGACCACGCCGCCCCCCAGACCTCGACCGGCAGCCATCCTCAATGACCCGCGTGACCGCGACGCCGAGGACACGACGACCGCCGACGGGCTCGGTGATGGCGTTGGAGGTCTCGATTTCCGAGGCGACGGCGGATGTTCGACCGGCGACGAGGTCGGCGGCAAGAACGGCGGAGGCGAGCGCTGGCCCCGCGCCTCGCCTGACTCCGTGGACGCGCGCAAGGCCGCAGCCGCGTTCATCCACCGAGGCATCGGACTCCGCCTCAGCGCTCGAGATACGGCTGTAGCTTCGTGACCAAGAAGGGAAACTCTCCCTCCACATCGACCGACACATAGTAGCTAGACGTCAGGCCGTTGCTCGGATCCTTATAGTTCAAGATGACGTCGACGATCGACCGCTGCCCCCCCAATGTCGAGCGACGAGCTTCGACACCGGAGAAGTACCCATTGTTCATCGAGACTGGACCCAAAGACGTAGACTGTGCAATGTAAACATCGGGATAATTGACGCTCACGTAGTTGAGCGCCCGATGCTCGTCGAGATCACCGGTATTATTGGCCAACTGCAGCATACCCGTGAAGATCTCGGTAACCTGCGCCGTCGAGGGGATCCCCTGGACCCCCTGCCCCCGCAGCCTGCTCGACACCGTGCTGACCAGCTCTGGGAGGCTGAACTGAAAGGTCCAGGTCAGGCCCACGCCGGGCAAGGAGCTCGCGACGGTCGGCTGATGCGCCCCAATGATGACATCATAGGGGGTCGCGGTCGGATCCTTGGGCACGATCGAATCCACGAGCGCATCGAGATCGAGCGGCGTGCTCGGGATCAAGTAGTAGGTGCTCACATCAGCCACGTAGAACATCCAGCCCATCTCGCGAGCCAGGAACGGGTGCTTCTCGAGTACGTAATGCAGCCGCTGATCCTCCGTCGTTACGTCGCCGGGTAGCGAGCTGGGCAACAACTGCTGATACTCCTTCTCGATGTCAATGGCGGGGAAGAACGGCCGGATCCGCCCGATCGCATAGACGTGGCTGAAGGGGCGGGCCGGATCGACCGCGGGTGAGAGCTGCACGACTCGGGGTTGGGCTCTCGCCATGATCATCGACCACCTCGCTCGAACGTCAGCGCAAAGCCCATGGCGAGAGCCGAGACCGACACCGCCGGCCTCGGTGGCCGCGTCGAACCTCCGCCATCGATCCGTGCCACACTCGATCTCTTGTTCATCTTTTGTGCCATATCGGGACCATCCACGACTCACGATCGCGCAGAACAGCGTCTGTCCTGCCTCTTGCCAAAGTCTCTCCCGACACTACTCCACCGCGCCGAGTACCCGATTGGTCTAACCAACGAAAGATCTCGCCCAAACACCGAACGATGACAAGAGATCCCCCCTCAGAGATCAGAGTCCGCCCCCATCGCGCCGCTCCCATCGCGTGCCAAGGTCGTCGACCCATCGTCCGTGCTCCGGCCCATCTGGCGCGATTTTGCGCGAATGGTGACGACTTCGGTGCACCGAAACCACACAGGACACCACGCATGACACAACCCATCAAGCTCTCGATTCGCAACATCCTCGCCGGAGGCGACTACACCGGTACGTTCATGGTTGGCTCTCCACCACAGGCAGTCCACCTCCTGCTCGACACCGGCAGCAGCGCACTGGGGATCAAGCCTAGCTTCTACGACCCCAACAAGGACACGGCCAAGACAATCACCAATATCGGTCAACAGATGCTCTATGGCACCGGAGGGTGGGATGGCCCAGTACTCAAGACGACGGTAACCTTTGCCGGAGAGGATCAAAAGGGCCAAGCCCTCGACGTGAACGTAGCCATCGCCTATCCGACCCCGGAAAATCCCCACAACTTCGGCGAAGCCAGCGGCATCCTCGGGCTCGCCTTTCGCCCGCTCGACAACGCCACCCGCTACTTCGAGCAGAGCAACGACCATCCGGTAGCCACCTGGCCCTACGATCCCGCCATGCTCGAGGGCGCCCAAAGGATCCCGTCCCAGATCGACCCCTTCTTCAGCGCCCTGGAACAAGCCGGCGTCGTTGCCAATCAATTCGCGCTCTATACCTTACGCTCGATGGTCCGCCATGCAGGAGGCGACCCAGCCCAAGACCCAGCCAATCAAGGCTACCTCATCCTTGGTGGGGGTGAGGAGTTCACCGACCTCTATCAGGGCCACTTCAGCGCAGCCTCGATTGTCCACCCCGCATACTACAACACCAATTTGCTCGAGGTCACCGTGGGCGCCGGCAAACCGGTTTCTGTAGCCCCACCACCCAATCGCTTCGTGGTGTCGAACTCCATCGTAGACAGCGGCACCAACTCCCTGGCGCTGACCAAGGCCGTCTACGACGCAATCTTCGCCGAATTCTCCGCGGAGCAACAGCGATTGATCCAAGCCCACACCCCTGCGCCAGGCGCCTTGACCCTCGTGCCGGGCGACGCGCTCGATCTCAGCGGCTGGCCGACGATCTCGTTCGTCCTCGCGGGCCCGAGCGAAAACGTGACCCTCGAAGTGTCTCCTCAGACGTATTGGCAGACCGACACAGCGATCATCGGCAAGAAGAGCTTCGCCTCGTTCGGCATCAACGACCAGGGGGGGCCGAACTCGATCCTCGGCCTCCCCCTGCTCAACAATTACTTCACCATCTTCGATCGCTCGGCGCCAGGACACGGCCGGATCATGTTCGCCAAGATCCAACCCCCGGCGTCCCCGGCGAGCTGAGGCCAACCGCGAGCGCGACCGAGTCACCGGCGCGACGCCCAACCGGCGCAGGTCATCACGGGAATTGTCGCGATGTTCGTGAGCGTCGCCGGCCAATGCTCGACCCGGCTCGACTCCTTCGCATAACCACCGCTCGAACAATCGACGCCCCCGAAGCCTCGGCCGCATGGGCAATGGCCGGTGCGGCATTGGTCGCCCCCGCGCCGCCCGAGCTTCCGGTGCACGAGATCGACACGACACCCCGCCCCCCTTTTTCCATCTCCGCCTACGTGTTCATTTCGAAACGCTGCTCGATTCCGCGCCCTCCAGACTCCGGGCAGGTGATCGCCCCAAATTATCGTCTTTTCTCGGCAAATCGAATTATCTCCCTTGCTGCGCAATCAGTTCGCCCTCCAAGCGTACAGCCGAGTGAAGAGCTAGCAACATCCCGAGCCACCCCCTGCCAGAAACTGACGTACCATCATACCTGCGTACTTTGGGCCAAGGCTACGACATACACTTTCGAATGAATGCTCGCGACCGACGCAACAGCAACCATGATGCCCATAATCGCGCATAACGGAATCGGAGCAAGGTCATGGACGAGACATCTCCCCTAACTTCAAAGTGGCTGATCACACGCGATACATACGACAAACACACCGACTTCGAGTCGACCGTAGCGGCGGCGCTTCACGAGTTTACCATGAACGCTGGTGTCCACTCCGCGGAGTTGTGGATACACGACCACGGGCAACTCGAATGCAGGGGTAATGGATCCGCTCATCCGCCTTCGCCCAAGTGGTGTCACCTCGCCTCCGTCGATTCGATCAATGCCGTCGACGCAGCCGTCCATGCGGCCGACTGGTCTGGCAATCTCCCCACTCGTGGCCACCAACCGCGGCCTCGCCGCTCGATGCGAGAGGACCGATTGACCATTGAGTATGCCGGCGAGGATCTCGGCGCATTGCATGTGCACTGGAAGCAAGCAAGCGACGACTCTCACCGATCCACGCGAGGCCGCCACTTCACCCAAGACCTGGCTCTGCTCGTCTCCCGTGATCGTGCCCAGCGGTGGTCACACGAGACCTTTGGTGAAGAGCATGCGTTCGTAGGGCTCAGCTCGTCGTTGCGGCTGGTCGAGCAGCAGGTCGAGCGAATGAGCCATACACGACTCCCTGTGATGATCCGCGGAGAGTGTGGCACGGAGTCGCTCACCGCGGCCGTCGCCCTTCACTGCGGAGGCCCGCAACGCTTGGCGGATTTCGTTGCCATTCACTGCGCGACGGCAGACGCCGCGACAATCGCGAAGCAGCTCGGAAATGCCCTTCAGAGCGAAAAGACGGGGACCGTGTTCCTCTATGGAATCGACGATCTCTCGGCGACGGCGCAGCGCGAGGTACTCGACAACATACCGCTGGCGATGAGCTCGCCGGTCGCGGTGGCCAAGGCAGGGCCCCGGCTGATTGCCTCGACAGCCCGTGACCTCGCCCGCTATTCCAGCGAAGGCCTATTCTCCCGGACACTGCTGGCCGAGCTCGATGTTCTCTCGCTCGCCATTCCTCCCCTGCGGGAACGCACAGAGGACATCCCCGTGCTCACTCGTCACATACTACGGCAGCTGCGAGGTGACAGCGACGCTCCTGGTCGTGGCACCAAGACGTGCCACGGCGACGTCATCGAGATCATGAGCCAATATCCGTGGCCCGGCAACCTCGTGGAGTTCAAGCGCGTGCTGCTCCAGCTTGCCATCATGAGCAAGGGGGACACCATTCAACGCCGCGATGTGCTCCTCCATGCCCCGCAGCTTCTCCGCGGCCCCCCCGCCCACCCCCACGACGCAAAGTCGCAGGCACTCCTGGCTCCCCGGCGACCCCAGAGCCTCGAGGAGTGGGTCGAGGCAATATCCAACGAAGATTTCGAACGATTCGACTCGGTCCACGAAGGACTACACCGTGCGCTGGTCTACATGAGCAAACACTACCAGCAACGCCTCTCGCTGCGGGAGCTCTCTCGACGAGCGCACCTGAGCACTTCGCACCTCTCGTACCTATTCAAATCTTCCGTTGGTACGAACTTCAAGACATTGCTGGCTCGCCTGCGGATCGAGAAGGCCAAGACCCTGCTCACGCCCAACGGCCGTCAGCGTCGCATCACGGACGTTGCCGCGGAGTCTGGGTTTGGGGACCTGAGCCACTTTGAAAAGACGTTTCGGCGATTCGTCCACATGTGCCCCAGCGAATATCGCCAGAGTTTGTCGGCCAGGCCATAGCACCCAAGGCGCCCTCACCACGAGTGTCCGCGCCGCAAGGGCGAGCGTGGGCCCGAGCGGCCGAGGCTCTGACCGGCGCCCATCCGCAGGTGCGAGCGGGCCCCGTCGCGCCCAGATCCACTCGTAGAGCACGGGGTCGCTGTCGACGGAGGAGTCGCTGTCGACGGCGGAGTGGCCGCAGTGGCCGCAGTGGCCGCAGTGGCCGCAGTGGCCGCAGTGGCCGCAGTGGTCGAGACCACCGGGGTCCGGATGGGCTGCTCCGCTCTCGAGGGCAGCTTGTGTGCTCGCTCGGCAGCCGTCGACCGCGTGGAGCTTCGGTACACGCCCAGGTCCGCCGGAACGAGCCAGATCAATCGCACCCGCCGGCGAATCGGCATGCACTGCACGACCGCTGGCGACGATATCGATGGCCATGACTCTCCCCGCGGCCGGTGTACCTCGACCACGGTCGATCTTGGACGCTCTCGAGTCATCCCGCGCTTCCACAACGGCATGACGCCTGGGAATCCGAGGGATCCATGCCTCCAGCCCATTGACTCAGCCCCTTCGTACTCTCTTGTCTCGCCGCGGATCGCCCAGGCCACGCCATCGCCAATGCGTCCAATGACATCGCGGTCACGCGATGATGCCCTGGGGCACACGACCACCAAGCGATTAGAGCCTACCGCGGATCGATACGGCGCCGATGCCGAAAAACCGCGCACAAACGACGAATCGAGCCGTTGCTCTCGCTCATGGATCCCAGATTCGACCGGGTCGCCCATCGACCGGTCGGCGACCACGTCGGGCTCAGGGCGTTCCTTCGACCCCGGAATCCCCGGTCATGCCCCACCCCCCACCGGCCGCCCGGGCCCGCCCGAGCTCGCCGACCGCCGAGCGCACCATCAGGGCGAAGCTCCACCAGCTCAGCTGGTCATACTCCACCGGTCGGGGACTCGCCTTGGGATCGACGAACCCCTCGGGCACCGCCTTGGGCCGGCGGCGGTAGCCGTGGATCCGCCAGCCCCGCCAAGCCGCGAGCGCCGGCGTGTCCCCGTCCTGCACCAGGGTCATCGTGATCCCCACGACGGACTCGTCCCCGCGAAACTCCCGAGACTTGGCGTCCACGGCGAATAACTCGAGGAAAAGGGCGCTGCCCGGTGGCGCATCGGGGCCGACATAGCCCGGCTCGACCAGGGTCACCCGGACCAGATCGTCGACCTCGGCCGCACACAGGGCGGTCAGCATCGGGCCGAGCTCCTCGGTCCGCTCCCTGGACATGGTGGCCCTCGTGGCCCGCGAGGTCAGCTCCGCCCGCAGGGACGACAGCGCCTGTGCACGCTGGCGTGAGGGATCGGTGATACGGGCAGCGGGGGCCGGCGGCCCTTCGGCGCACCGAAGCGGATCGGGCGAGCCGTCGCTGTCGTAGATCCAGTGCACGTCGCGAGCGAGCGGCTCCACCGCAGAGCGCACCGGCTCGGCGACCATCGCGGCGTAGGGCGCCTCGTAGTAGACGGCGCTGATCCGAGGGCTGCACGCGATGGTGCTGCCCCCCACGACCGCCGCCACCAGGGCGATGGTCCCCGCTTGAACGAGCGTGGCCCCCCTGAAGACGGGCCTCCGTTCGCCCTGCCCCCGGTCGCGCAACGCCCTGCGCTCACCTCGACCGTGCGCTCCCCCGAGGACCCGGGCCCAGTGAGCGCCGTTGCGCTCGTCGATCACTGTTGGCCCCATCCGCTCACCTCGTCTGTTTCGTCCAGCGCGGGTGTGGTCGGGCCCCCGGTTCGCTCGTTCATCCCGCGGGCGGGATGAACTCCTCACAGGTCACATCGATCAGCGCCACGGCGTCCTGGAAGAACGAGTCGTAGCTCGGCGCACACACGCTGCCGTAAAAGCCCTTGTCGCCGAAGGAGTCGACGAACTCTCGCAGGCGCGGCGCGGCCTCGGCCCCGTCGTTGTCGTCCTCGCTCATGTCCTCGCAGATCCCCACGGGGAGATCGTTGTCGCCGAACAGGCCGAGCACCACGATCGCATCCTCGTTGCCGTTCTTGGCCGCGATGAGGGCCTGCTGCCACCCGGCCGCCGTCCCCGCCGAGTCGCCCACCCCGTCGTTCTCGTCGGTGATGAAGGTGACCACCAAGATCGCATCATCACGAAGGAACCCCTCGT
Source organism: Myxococcota bacterium (assembly GCA_039194325.1). Lineage (GTDB taxonomy): Bacteria > Myxococcota_A > Polyangia > Nannocystales > Nannocystaceae > Paraliomyxa. The sequence continues at coordinate 25,978 of JBCCWC010000086.1, read as the reverse complement.
TGCACGACTCGGCCTCCAGTCCAGGGGTTACCGCGTGCACCATCGCCTCCATGGGTCGCTCGGTCAGCGCATAGGAGCTGACCCCCACCTGAGCCGCACACTCGAACGCCGACGAGAGATCCGGCTCGTTCGAGTCGATGTAGCGAGCCCCGGACGCAAATCCGCAATCCGTGTTGCTGCTGCCTTGACCTCGGGGATAGGTGATGCCGGCCCCGAGCACGTCTTCGCACTCGAGCGGCGTGGTGACACCACACTCAAAGCCACCATCGAATGCGCAGGGGAACCCGAACGTACACGCCGCGATGCACTCCTCCCCGCCGAAGATCTGGCACCCTCCCATGTCGTTGATGCACTGCGGCGGTGGCTCGCACGCCAGCTGGCACCCTTCGTAGGTCCACGCGTCGGTATCCAGCACCATGATGTGGTAGTCCTGCGCCTCGTCCAGGGTGCTCTGGATCGTGTCGATGAACAGCGGGAAGCTGGCGATGAGGTTTTCCTGCTCGTCGCTCATCGACCCGGAGTTGTCGATGATGAACAAGAAGTCGACCTTGTCGCAGCCGTCCTGATCGCCGGCATCCCCGGCGGTCATCATGCCGTCGGAGCCCAACATCACATCGAGCTTGGGGCCGCCGTCACCCGAACCATCGGCATCGTCGGGCACCGAGCCCATCGAGGTCGATCCGCTCATCGTCCCGAACTCACTGGTGTCGGGAGGCACGCCTACGGGATCTTTGTCTCCCCGGCTCTGCCCACCACACGCGGTGGCGCACGCGAGCGCGACCAGCCCAGATCCAGACCATGAAGTCCCCCCTATCCTCATTTTCACACCCACAAAGTGCCACATAGAGCCGATCGGCCGATACCGACCCTGGTGTGAGTTACAATCACGTTTCTATTCAACGCACCATGAACCACCGAGGGACGCTCGACGAGCCCACGGTGAGCAACGCTACAGACTCAACCCCTATCGACCGCCCCCAACGTGCCGGACGGCCCGACGCTTCCCGCCCCCACGCGACCCGCGTCCGCTCACCTAGGGCTCGGCTCGGCTCCGATCGGGCGCTACACGCCCAAAAGCTCGCGCACGCTGCCGGTGACCGCCGCGGTGGGCAAGCACATGCGCGCCCCCGCGGCCCGGGCTTTCGCCTTCATGTCCTCGGTGGGCGCGTCATGGACCGCGAGGATCTGAACCCCGGTGCCGCCGGCCGCGGCCACGAGCTTCTCGATCGCCTTGCTCTGCTCGACGTCGGGCACGCTAAGGCTGAGGATCACATGCCGCGGCGGCGCGGCCTGACCCACGAGCACCGCGTCGGCGCCCGTCTGGGCGGTGAGCACCTCCACCGGAGGATCGGCGGACGAAAGCTCATCCTTGACCCGCGACCGGAAGTCGGCGTTCTGGGTGACGATGAGGACCTTGGCGGCGTCGCTGTGGGCCTTGCCCTTGTCGGCCCCCGCCGGCTTGAGGTTGAAGGCGTCGGTGACCTGCGCCCGCACCTCGGTCACGTCCAGCGGCTTCTTGAGGCACGCGGCCGCCCCCGCCGAGAGGATCCGATCCATGTTGGCCTCGGTGTAGTAGCCGGTGATCGCGATGACCTCGGTGTTGGTGGTGGCGGCGTCCTTCTTGAGCCGGGTGCACACCTCGAAGCCGTCGACCCCGGGCATCATCAGATCCAAGAAGATCAGCTGAGGCCGAAAGGAGACCACCAGCCGCCCCGCGTCGAAGGCGTCCTTGGCCACCTCGACCTCGAACTTGTGGTCGAGTTCCTTGACCACGTCACGGACGAGATCGAGCACGACCGGCTCGTCGTCGACCACGAGGATCCGCCCCACCTCGGTGCCGGTGGGCACGTTGAAGGGGATGTTCCGCTCGCGGCAGACCTTCTCGAGGTCCTCGCGCCGCACGCGACGGTGACCCCCGACGGTCTTGAAGGCGGGGATCAGACCGTCTTCGATCCAGCGGATCACGGTGGTGGGCGTGACGCAGCAGATCTTGGCGACGTCGTGCGTGGAGTAGGTGTCTTTGACGGGTGTTCGGCCGCGAGCCATGGCGTGTCTTCGGGGGGGGACGGAGGCGACGGCACCGGCCGTCGAAGGACGGACCCGCCCAAGGCGAGTCCAGGGATCATTTCATGGATTGTTCGGGGCCGGGGTCGAGGGGGGGTCGGTCGGGACGACGGGCGGTGGCTTGCCGCACGCGGGCAAGGTCACGATGAAGGTGGCCCCGTGTCCCGGGGTCGATTGCACGACGATGTCGCCGCCGTGGTCTTGGACGATTCCGTAGGAGATCGCAAGGCCGAGCCCCGTGCCCTTGCCGATCTCCTTGGTGCTAAAGAAGGGATCGAAGATCCGCGCCTGGATCTCCTCGGGAATTCCGTGGCCCTGGTCGGCCACGCAAAGGCGCGCGCCCCCGTCGGGATCGCGCCGAAGGCTGACGTGCACGGCCCCTCCATGGGGCATCGCGTCGGCGGCGTTGGACAGCAGGTTGAGCATGACCTGCTCGATCTGGTCGGCGTCGGCCTGGATCTCCACCGATTGCTCGAACTCACGGATGATCCGGATGTTGTGCATGCGCCACTGGTACTCGCCTATCGACAGCACGCGATCGAGCAGACGGCGCAGATCGACCAAACGCCGCTCCCCGCCGTCCTGCTGCCGCGAGAACAGCAGTACGCCCTCGACGATCTTGCGGCAGCGCTCGCCGCTCTGGGCGATCTTTTCGACCTTTTCGCGAACCCCCTCGGGCAGCGAACGTTCGAGCAGCAGCTTGCTATATCCCACCACTCCGGACAGCGGGTTGTTGATCTCGTGAGCAATGCCCGCGGCCAACAGGCCCACCGCGGCCAGCTTCTGGCTGCGCAGGATCTGTCGCTCCAGGCCCCGGCGCTCGCGCAGATCCAGGCCCACGATGACTGCCCCCCGGATCTCGTCGTCATCGCGCAGCAGCCGGGCCTCCACGTGGAGGGGGATCTCACGCTTGTCGGCGGGCAGGGTGTCGGCGCCCAGCAAGGTGACCTCGCGCGCGACCCCTCCTTCGTGCAGCAGCGCGGTCCATAGCGCCTCCCACTGCTCGGGCTCGACCGCGGGGGCCACCTCACGACCCAGTCGCTGGCCCACGGCCGCGCCGCCGGCGATCCCCAGGCAACGCTCGCTGGCGCGATTCCAGGTGACGACCCGCCCGTCGGCGTCGACAGTGTTGAGCAGCACGGTGGTCTGGTCGAGCACCATCGCCTGATAGGCGGCCAGCTCCCGGGTCTCGATCGTGAGCAGACCGTTGGCCAGGCCCAGCGCGATCTGGCCGGCCAGCACCCCGATGAGCGCCCGGTCACGGCCGTCCCAACGGTCGCGACCCGGCACGAGCAGCAGGTGACCCACCACGCGGCTGGGCGCCCGCAAGGGCACGCGAAACGCCACCCGCTGGGGATCGAGCCCACCAAAGCAGCCACGCACGACCGGATCGGCGGGATCGATCCGCTCGATCGCGGTCGACGCGTCCCAATGCACCGGAGGCTCGACGTGGGCCACGGGCACCGAGCGACGCGCCCCCCCGTCCTCCCAGGGCCATCGCACCCAAGCCCCACCGACGCGCACGAGCACCACGATCTGCTCGCAGCCCAGGCCTCCACCCAGGGCAGCGCACGCGGCCAGCACGCTCTGGCGAGGATCGGGGCTGGAGACCAGGCAGCGATCGACCTGGGAGACCAGGCGCTCCTCGAAGGCCCGGCGCCGGCGCTCGCGGATGTCGCGGACGAGCACCACAGCCGGGCCGGTGCCCGCCGCCAGCGACATCTCCACGGGCAAGGGCTCGCCATCCAGACGCCGCAAGTCGACCTCCCCCTGCCAGCTGCCAGCCCGCGCGACAGAAAGCGCCCGCGTGAGGGTGGAGACCGACTCGGGATCGGCCAGCTCGAGGAAACTACGACCCACGATCCCTTCGCCCAGCAGCTTGATCGCCGCCGGGTTGGCGTGAACGACCTTGCTCTCGAGATCGACCAGCAGCATGCCCTGGTCCAGCGCGTCGAGGCTGCGGGTCACCGCCAGGCCCAGCTCGGCCTCGGGTGAGGGCGAAGGACCGGTGGCGGGATGGCACGTCACGGTGACGTGGCCATCGGCCAGCCGATGGACCCGCACCACACACTCGACACGCGGCCCGAGCTTGGGCACCAGGCCCACCTCGAGCACGAACCCGCGACCCGCCTCTTTGTTGCGCAGGCCCATGAAGGCCCGGCCAAAACCCTCGCGCTCGTTGGCCCGGGCCAACCATCCCAAGAAGGGCTCGCCCTCCACGCTGCCGACCGGAACCTGCACCAGATCGACGAAGGCCCGGCTGCACGCGACCACCAAGCCGGCCCGATCGAGGACCGCTGTGGGCACCGGCGCCACCTGCAGCACTTCGCGAAACAGGGCGTCGTCCGCCCGGGACGTCGCCACCGCCGCCGTCGGAACGCCGCGATTCACGCCGCCCTCTCCACGACCGGCTCACCAACAGACCCACCCACCGACCCACCCACCGGCCCACCCACCGGCCCGATGACGGGTCCAAAGGCGGGGCTCCCGCGCTCGATCACCACGAGGCGACCGACGCGACAAGGATCCTGGGTCCACGCGCGGCGCATGCTGGCCAACGAACGTAGCGTAACTGCAAAAGCCCCGCACGGGGACCCCGACCCTCGAAGAAGCGTGATTCACGCAATCCACCCAAACCTCTCGCTCGAAGAACCTCCACCCACGAGCCCTCGAGTCCCCCACGCTCGGCCCGAACCGTCCGACTCGAGCGAACTGCGCCGGTCGCCGACCCCGTGATACGAACGACGGCGGGTCCGCCATGCACGATGATCGCTCCCCGCCTCCTCCTGCCGAGCCGGCCACGCCGTCCGGCGACGGGACATCGACGGCGGGCGGGGCCGCGATCCGTCACGCGGCCACGGTGGTGGTGCTACGCCCCAGTGCGGCCGGTCGCGAGATCTATATGGTCCGACGCAGCGCCAAGAGCCCGTTCATGCCGTCCACCCTGGTCTTTCCCGGCGGCCGCCTCGACCCCGAGGACGGCCCACCCGACGACGACGGCAGCTGGGAGCGCGCGGCCCGAAGGGAGGTCGCCGAAGAGGCCGCCCTGCGTCTCGAAGGCCGACCGCTACGCTGGTTCGACACCTGGCTGACCCCGTCGGCGGAGCCCCGGCGCCGCTACCTGGCCCGCTTTTACCTGACAGCGCTATCGGCCGGGGAGGGCGACGAAGCCCAGGCCGACGGCATCGAGACCCACGAAGGTCGCTGGGCCACCGCCGCCGCGCACCTCGAGGCCTGGTCGGCGGCGACCGTCGATCTGCCGCCGCCGACCGTCTCGGTGCTGCTGCGCTTGCGCGGAGCCGAGTCGACGGGATTGGACGCCCTGCTCGACGTGGATCCACGCGCACCGATCCTCCCCAAGTTCGTCCCGCGCGACGGATCGCCCACGCTCTTGCTGCCTCACCATCCCGACTACACCGATGCCCCGGGGCAGGCCGCTCCCGCACCGGCCCGAGTCCATGACCTACCGACGGGGTTCGTTCGTCAGGGGGTGCGATGGGTACCGTGCTGATGAGAGGATCCGACGGCCCGGCCATCGTCCGAACGGCGGCTCGAACGGCGGCTCGCACAAGAGCCAGGACGGCCATGCACATGCAAAGGATCGCCGGGATGATCGCGCTGGGCCTGGCCCTGGGCCTGACGGGGTGCCCGGGCAAGGGCGCCCAAGACGACCCGCCCGCCCGACAGGCCCCGCCCAACCCCCCGGCGCCCGAGCCCTCCCCCGGGGCGAACACACCGAGCGCCAACGCAGCGTCGGATCCGAGCACGGCCGGCCCGCTTTTGGCCTGGCTCGATCCCGATGCGGTCTCGGTGGCCTACCTCGACCTGCCGCAGCACCTGCGTAGCGACGCGGTGGCGGTGGTCTATGGGCTTCCTCCCCGGGCCGAAGATCTGCTGCAGGCGGTGACGGATCTCGATCACGCCCTCGACGCGATCCGACCCACCGATTCCCCGGCCACGGACACCTGGCTGAGCCCGCGGGGGCTGGTCACTGTGGGACGACTGGCCCGGCGACCCACGGTGCTGCACCCCTTGCGCGTCCCCAAAGCGGAGGCGATCGCCCGCCTGGAGGCGCTGGGCCTGGTGCGCGAGGAGGACGAGGTCTTCGAGATCTGGGCCCCCCAGCGCGTGTTCCCGTACAAGGTGGTCATGCTCGAGGGGGAGGTGGCCGCGTTCATCCCCGCCGCCGAGCCGGGCTCGGGGCTGTCCCCCCTGGCCGCTGCCCGCGACCAACCCCCCTCGGACGTGGAGACCCAGCTGGGCGCGTTGCTCTCGGGGCCCGACGCCCCGACGCTGGCCCTGTTCGCGGCCGGACCCATGCTGCACTTCGACCTGTCCGACGACGTGCTCGCGGTTCGCTTCGAGCTGCGACGGGCCAGCGACGGGAGCCTCGACGGACAGCTCGCCCTGCAGATCGAGGGGGACCCGGCCGCCGCAGCCAAGGCGCTCGAGGATCGCACCGCTCCGGAGCAGAGTGATCGGATCCAGCAGCTGGTCGAGCGCGCCGCGTACGTGGTTGATGCAGAGGTGGTCGCGGGGCGCCTGCAGCTTTCGGCCGCCGATGCCAAGCTGCTGGTGGCCCCTCGGAGCGGTACGCCTTGAGGCCGCGGGGTCGTGGCCTGGAGTGCTGTTGGGCGCGATTGCTCGGGCTCGGGTTGGGGGTCTTGCTGGCTTGTGGACCACGCACGACCACGACCACGCCCGATCCGTCGACAGCTCCATCGACAGCTCCGTCGGCAGCTCCACCGGGGCCCGCCGACGCCCCGACGCCCGCATCATGTGGATCGCCGGGCGAGGACTTCGCCGATCACGCCTGGGCCCCGCCCGATGCACCCGCGGTGGCGTCGATCCGACTCGATGCCACCGATCTCGCCGCCACCCTCACCACGCTCGGTGCTCATGTGCGCGCCCCCGGTCACGGCCTGCCGATCCCCCTGGCCCTTTCGCTGGGCCAGTGGTCGTGGCAGGTACCGCTGCTCGCCTCCACCCTGGACGCGGCCGGCTTTGCGCCGGGCGAGCTGACCTTCGTGGCCAGCGACGACGCGGCCCATGCGTGGGTCTGGCGCAGTACCTGCGATCTCGACGAGATCCTGGCGCGGATCGAGTCGGCCTGGGCCGTTCGGACACGGCGCACGACCCTGGCGGTGATCGGCACGCCGGCGGCGCCCCCCGATGGCCCCGCCTTCCCCTACGACGTGCTCGTGCTCCCGGGGGAGCGTCTGGCGCTGGTCCCGGCCGGTCGAGGCTCCACCGTGCTTACCCGGTGGACCCGCCCCGCCCCAGCCCCCAGCGTGGGGGGGACCGTAAAGACGGCCGGCCGTCGCCTCGACGAGCTCGCCCCGGCCCCGGTGCGGCTGGTGGTGCAGGGGCTCGCGCTGGTCGACGCGGCCGCGACCACGGCCGGAGACGTGCATACGCTGCGGATTACGGCCCAGGGCGTCGTACCCGCGGATCCGACCGGCACGTCCACCGCTCCCGTCACCGCTCCCGCCACCGCTCCGGACGATGCTAGCGTGGACGGACCGGTATGAGCGCCCCACACCACGCCCAGATCGAGCCACTGGTCGAACGATTGAGCCCGCTGCTCGAGACGGTGGCCGAGCTTCCCCTCGACGATTGCCGCGACCACGAGGCCGCCTCGCGGATCGCCGCCCAGCTCGAACGTACGCACCCCGCCAAGAGCCCGCCGGTGCAGGCCCTCGCCCAGGCGCTACGCGCCGGGATCGACCAGGGGTGGCTGTGCGATCGCGGAAAGCCCCATGCTCGCTTCGGGCGGATCGCCAAGCCCACGGCCAAGACCCGCGATCTCTCGATCGATCTGGTGTCTTTGGAGGGCGCCGGGCTACGGCATCGGCATCCGCGGGGGGAGGTCACCCTGGCCTTTGCGGCCGATCCCGAACGGGATGACGGTCGCTTCGACGACCACCCATCGGGCTGGATCGTCATGCCGGCCGGCTCGGTCCACACGCCAACGGTGACCGGCCCTCGCATGCTCACGCTGTACTTCCTGCCGGGCGGTGCGGCGGAGTGGAACCCCCCCGACTGAACGAGCGGCGCGTTGTGCGATGAAGTCCCGGATGCCCTTACTTAATTTTACCGGATCGGCGCCGCTGAAAGACCTCGACCGCTCGAAGCGTTCGGGGGGCATCCCAAAGGCCCGATGGCATCTGCAGGCCGATCCGCGGCCTGCGATGAGCCCTTTTTCCGGGCCGCCCGTCCTGATACCTTCCGCCCGATTCAAGGAGCACCAACTCAAGTGAAGCTCACTCGATACTCCATCGCCCCTGCGATTGTCCTCGGTCTGTGCGTCGGCCTCGCCGGTGCCTGCGGACCCAAGAAGCCCCCCGGCACCAACCCACCCGGCGAGTCCGGCGGCAGCGGTGACGGGGGAGGTGGCGATGCCGGCAGCGACGGCGGGGGCGGTAGCGTCTCCGACGGCGGCGACGGCGGCGCAGCCTCTGAGGGAGGCGGCGACGGAGGCGGCGGCGGTGCTCCCACCACCTGCGATGCCAAGGTCGCAGACACCCCCACCCTGCTGTTCTCCGGACAGGTGATCATTCGTCCGCCGGTCGGCGTCGAGTTCGTCGAGGACGACAACCCCATGGTCCAGCAGGCGATCATGTCCGGCGGATTCATGTCCGCCTGTGACGCCTTGATCAAACGAATGCTGGTGGTCGTCTACGAGAAGGACAAGAAGCGTAAGCCCACCAAGCTGGTCGAGGAGTTCATGAAGAGCTCCCTGGAGCCCCAGGGGTACACCGGCGGCACCAAGTCGTCGGCCTACGTCGATACCGCTACCGACTATCATCTGTCGGTAGAGTACGGTGGCGGCGGCGGCGGCGCAGCGGCTGTGCTGTACCTGGCGGTCGCCCGGCGAGCCGACAAGGACTTCGTGGTCGTCCTGGAGACGACGCCCGAGGAGTTCAAGCTGCTCAAGCCCACGTTCCAAGAGTCGGCCATGAGCTTGTTCCCCGTGCCGCAAGAGTAGGCCGGGTCGGGCCCCCTGCCCGGCCTTGCCCGCCCCCACCCAAGGCGCGACCCCCCAAAGGTCGCGCCTTGTTCGTATCGCGGGGCTCGGCGCGACGCCGCAACGCCGCTAAAAGCGCAGCGTGGCGCTGGCGCCTGCGAACCCCGGGCCGAGCTGGGGCGTCATCGACAGCCGCCGGGCGCGGGCCCGCTGGGTGCCGCCGACCACCAGCATCGACAGCCCCGCCGCGGCCAGGCTGCCTCCAACCACGAACATCGCCATCGCGCCCGTGTGACGCCGCCGGGCGCGATCGAGATCGGCCTGCTGCTCCACCCGGAACTGTGCCGAGGCCGCACGATCGAGGGCTCGATCGCGAACCGCCACCAGCGGCAACGCCACGCCCAGCACGCTCGCGCCACCGACAACGAGCAGGGCCGTCCCGCCGTGGATCAGCCCTGAGCCGGCGTGATGGGCCACATCGCCGGCCGGCGACGGGGGGGCGACCGTTCGAGGGGGCGGCGGGGCCGACCGGGCGGCGATCCGAGCGTCGATCGAGTCGAGTTGCTGCTGCACCGACGCCCGCACCTGCCGGGCCGCCGGGGTGTCCCCGTAGAGCGTGTGATGATCGGCCAGCCAGGTCGCCAGCCCATCGCGCGCCGCCTGGAGATCGGACGGCGCCCCCTGCTGGTCGTAGCGCTGCACCCGGGCCTGCGCGTCGGCGTAGATCCTCTGCAGGCGAACCACCCGGGGATCGGTCGTCGGCTCGGTCGCACGACCCGGATCGGCGGCCGCGGTCGACTCGGCCACAGTAGACCCAGATTCCCGGGACGACGCGGTCGCGCGAGCCATCGCCGGGGTGATCGCCAGTCCCACCGAGACGAGGATCGAGAGCATCATGCGGCTCATCGGTCCACCTCCTCCACGTCGACGTCGATCGAGTCGACGTGCTGCCCATCGATCGTGACATCGAGCCGGGCCGAGCCGACCTGCACGCCGTTGACCACCCATGCGTCGCGCACGATCGCCGGGCGAACCTGTGCAACACCGGGCTGGGTGGAATCGAGCTCGAGCATCTCCCACCCCTTGTAATCGGGCGAATCCGAGGTGGACTCCGGCACCACGTCGACCATCAGCACGCCGCCGCGCGGCACGAAGACCGCCCCGCGCTCCACCTGGGCCTCCACATCGCCCGCGATCATGCGCAGCTTCACCGCCTGGTACTGGGCCTCTTGGCACCCCGCTGCGGCGACCGTGAGCCAGGCCGCCATCCACGTTCGGATGTGCATTCGGATGTGCATTCGAATGTTCATTGGATCCCTCCGGTCGAGCCGCTGCCCTCACTCCCCGCATCCGTTTCGGTCGTGGTCTCGGTATCGCTCGAGTCGCTCGGATCCCCGTCCGTCTCGGACCCCGGCCGGGTACGCCGGGGCCCGCTCGCGTCGACCGGTCCCGCCTCGATCTCGAGCGACAGCACCTGCTCGACCGAGCCCGTGCGCACGACGATCTCCGCCGCTCCGGGGCGCAACAGCTCGAGCTGGGCTTCGTTGCCGCCACGACCCTCGACCGAGACCGAGACCCGGTCGGGCGTGCGCGACTCCCAGGTGTAGTCCAGGTCGCCCATCAGCGGGTCGTCTCCCCCAAAGGGCTCCACCCGCACGGACAGCATGGCCCCCATGGGCTGGGTCGCCTCCACCGCCTGCCCGCATAACGAGACCTCGCGCCCGTCGTCGTCCGTCTCGTAGAGGCGCTCGCAATCGTGGACGATCTCGAGCTCGACCACCTCGCGGATCTCGAACCGGGCAAAGTCGACCACGGCACCGTCCGCGGTCAGCGCTATCAGCGTGACGAGCCCCGGGGCGGTGGTCTCGTAGTCGAACGACGACGCCCGCATGCCCACGGGGCTGGCCAGGACCAGCGAGCCCTCGCGCAGTGAGTCGGGCACGCGCTCGGCCAGCTCGAAATCCAGGTCGAAACGAGCGCCCAGGGCCACATGCCGCGGCAACGTCGACTCGAACTCGGGTTCACAGGCGAGATCGCCGTTCCCCGTGCACCGCCACTGGAACTGAGCATAGCCCAGCACACCAAGCTCCGCGTTCGAAGCCGTCCCGTGACCCTCGTCCCCGCACGCACCGACGATCAACGCCATGATCGCCAGGACGCACCTGCTCCTTCGCAATCCAACCATATCCAAAGCCAATCTGGCCGCGTTCAAGGTTAGGGCGGCCCCACGGATCCGCGCACGTCGCGGCCCGATGTGATTGTCGCGCCACCGCGCCCGTTGGATCCATCATCGTGATGGAAAAGATCGTCGACGACCGCGACCGATCGGTCGGCGCGTGACCCGACAGCGATCCGCCCCCGATCGGACCGCCCCCGATCGGACCGCGATCGAGACCCACGGTCGGCTTGCGAGGGTCGCGGGCGCGCGGTTACGTTGCAAAAAACAAATGGCGATACTCGCGATCCCATTGGCCGGCCTGACTGCATGGTCACTGACCGCTTGGGCCCTACCCGACGCGGTGCCAGCCAACGCGGCGACGAGCGAGATCTCGCCGGTGGCTCTGGACCATCCACGGGGGGGGTCGTCCGTCGACGCCGGCGGTGGGTCGGCCGAACGCAGCGCGCCATCCTTCGAGCCTGGCGGTGGATCAGTAGAGCCCGAGGCTTCGGCTCCAAGCGCGGCCGGCTCGCCGTCCGAGCGCGACGCGTCTTCGTCCTCGACCCGCCGGCGTCGTCGACCTCGCCCCGATCGCGGTCCGTGGAGCTGGCGGTTCGTCGGAGCCCACTACGGCACCGGGGTCATGGCGAGCCTGTTCGTGCTCCCCGGCAGCTACGGCCTTGCCGGCTGGATCGGCCACCGGGGTCGCGGTCTGGGACCGGTGGTGGGGGCCATGATCATCGGGGCGTTCTTGCCTCCGGTGCTCACCTACACCACGCAGTGGGCGGTGGGGCGTCGGCTCGCCCCTCGGCGCGAGCGCTACTGGCCGGGCTACCTGGTGCATCAAGTGGCTCACCTCGGCGTGTTCGTCGGAGCGGTGCTCGGGGGAGCCGACTTCCGGGTATTCGCCGACGTGGCTCCCGTGGTCCTGACCGACGCTCTGGTGGTCACCGGCCTGGGCACGGTGACCGCCGAGGCCACCCGCCGCCCGCCGCCGCCACCTCCACCGGCCGACCCCTCCGGCTCGGTCGCGGCCCGACCGTGGATCCCCGCCCGCTTCGAGGTCATCGTTCCCGTAGTGGAGGTCGCGCTGCCATGAGACGCCTGGTGTACCGACTGGACCCACGGACCCCGATCGCGGCCACGATGGCCACCGCCATCGTGACGGGGCTCGCCCCAGGCCTGGCCGAGGCCGCGCCGTGCCCTCCGGCGATCTTTTGGCCCGATCCCACGTGGACCGAGCGGCAGGCGAGCGGACCCTCGGTGGAGGCCATGGACGACTACGCCTTTACCCTGGTGGGCCGCGACGACGAGCGCCGGGGGATCCGCACCGACGGAGTCGTCGTCGTCCATCGGGGGCAGATTATCTACGAGCGCTACGGCCGAGGGTTTGGTCCCGACAACCCGCACCTGACCTGGTCGGTCTCCAAGTCGATGCTCGACGCCATGTTTGGCGCCGCGGTGTACCAGGGCTACCTCGACCCGCTGGACTCGGTCTGCGACCACTACGACGCGGTCAACGAGTGCGCCATGACCCCGACCGACCTGCGCGCCATGGGCTCGGGGCTCGACTGGAACGAGGGCTACGAGGACGAGCCCTATCACCTCAGCTCGGTGATCGCCATGCTCTACGGCTACGGGGCCCTGGACATGGCCGCCTTCGTGGGTCGCCACCGCTCCGAAGCCCCGCCGGGTACGCTCTATCGCTACTCCTCGGGCGACTCGGTGCTGCTGGCCGCCGTGGTCGCCGGCTCGCTGCCGCCGGACCTGCGGTCGACCTATCCGCACGACTTCATCTTCGGGCCGATCGGCATGCAAAGTGCGATCTTCGAACGGGATCGCGCCGGTACCGTCGTGGGCAGTTCTTACGCCTACGCCACCCCCCGCGACATGGCCCGCTTTGGCTACCTCTATCTGCACGACGGATGCTGGGCGGGCGAGCGCCTGCTGCCCGAGGGCTGGGTCGAGCAGAGCCGCGCGGTCAACCCGGTGTTCCTGGTCGAGGCGTCGTTCGAGTGGTCGCGCGACGGCGATGCCGTGCCCGGATCGCACTGGTGGACCAACCATGCGATCCCGGATCTCGGGATCACCTCGGTGTGGCCGGACGTCCCGGCCGATGCCTACGCGGCCTCGGGCCACTGGGGGCAGTCGATCACCGTCATTCCCTCCGAGGAGCTGGTCGTGGTGCGGACCGCCGACGATCGCGAGTACCGGGTGCTCGACCGCAACCGCTTCTTGTCGCTGGCGATCGCGATCGCCCAGGAGGCAGAGTGATGACCGGTTCCCCCCGCAGACGCAAGCGCAGGCGCAGGCTGGCGCTCGGGCTCGTGCTCGGGCTCGCGACCGCGGCAGGACTCTCGGCCGCATGCGGCGAGGGCTACGACAACAACGACGGCGAGCTCGCGGTGCGCCAGCGGGCCAAGGAGATGTGCTCGTGCGTCTTCGTTCAGCGGCGCGACGAGGCCTACTGCCGCAGCTGGACCAAGGTCACCCCCGACGTGGCCAAGCCCGAGGTGGACTACGGGCGCAAGCGAGTCACCGCCACCGCCCTGGCTTTTTATCGATCGGTGGCCAGCTTTCACGAGGGGCGAGGCTGCACGATCGATCAATGAGGGCTGCGCGACGGTGCTCCATCACCCCGCGTCGGCCGAGTAGACCGGAGCATCCCGCTCGCGCTGCTCGAGGGCGTAGCGCAGGCGCGGGTGCGCCGAGAGCTCCGGGTCCTCGTCGAGCAGGGCCTGGGCGGCGGCCCGCGCCTGCACGAGCATCCGGGTCCCGTCGCCGGCAAAGCCCAAGAAGCGCAGCCGCGGCACGCCGGCCTGCCGGGTGCCGAAGATCTCCCCGGGCCCGCGCTGGGCCAGATCGTGCTCGGCCACCGCAAAGCCATCGGCGGTCTCGGTGAGTATACCGAGCCGCTGGGCGCTCTCGGACTTGGGACCTCCGGCGGTGTGGACGAGGCACAGCGACGCCCCGCCGCCTCGGCCGATCCGCCCCCGCAGCTGGTGCAGCTGGGCCAACCCGAAGCGCTCGGCGTGCTCGACCAGGATCGCCCGGGCGGCGGGCACGTCGACGCCGACCTCGATGACGGTGGTGGCCACCAGCACCTGGCTGCGCCCGGATCGAAACGCCTCCATCACCGCGTCTTTGTCTTCGGGAGGCATCCGCCCGTGCACCACCCCCACCTCCACGTCGGGCAACAGCGCCCGGATCGCGGCCGCGCTGGCCTCCACGTGGCTGGCATCGATCGCCTCGCTGGCCTCGACCAAGGGGCAGACTACGAACGCCTGCGCCCCGCGACGCACCGCCTTGGCCAGGGTGGTGCGCGCCCGCGTGAGCGCCGGCCGCCCCGCGAGCAACCGAGTGACCGGAGGCTGCCGCCCCGGCGGTAGCTCGTCGATGAGCGAGACCTCGAGCTCCCCGTAGGCGGTCAGGGCCAGGGTGCGAGGGATCGGTGTGGCGGTCATCACCAGCAAGTGCGGCCGCTCCCCCTTGGCCCGCAACAGCGCCCGCTGCTCGACGCCGAAGCGATGCTGCTCGTCCACCACCACCAGGCCCAGGCCCGCGAAGTGCACGTCGCCGACCAGCAGCGCATGGGTGCCCACGAGCAGATCGATCTCACCTGCGGCCAGCAGCGCCAGCAGGCTGCTGCGCTGCCCCTTGGGCATGGCCCCGGTCAGCAGCGACACCCGCAGGCCGGCCGCCTCGCACCAGGGGGTGAGCGTGCGTAGGTGCTGCTCGGCGAGTAATTCCGTCGGCGCCATCAGGGCCGCCTGCCCCCCCGCGGCGGTCACCGCACGGATCGCCGCGAAGGCGACCGCGGTCTTGCCCGATCCCACGTCGCCCTGAAGCAGCCGCAGCATCGGCCGACCGCTGGCCATGTCCTGCTCGAGCTCGTCGATCACCCGCCACTGGGCCGCGGTGGGCTCGAAGGGCAAGCAGGCCCGCAATACCTCGGGATCGAAGGCGTGCTCGGGGGTGACGAACGCGGCCGCGTCGGTGCACCACTGCCCGCGCCGACGCAAGAGCAGCAGCTGCAACAGCAACAGCTCGCCAAACGCCAGCCGACGATGAGCCGGCGAGCGACCGGCCGCCAGCGCCCGCACCTCGTCGGGGGACAGCGAGGGCGGCGGGTCATGAAGCAGACGCAACGCCTGGGTCAGGGGCGGCAGGTGATGCTGCCGAATCAGGGCCGCGGGCAGCACGTCCTCGAGCGCGTCGGCCTGCAATAAGTGCTCGAGCGCCCGCCGGCACAGGTTCGAGATCGTGCGGGCCCCCACCCCCTCGACCACTGGGTAGCGCACGGTGATCGGTGGGGGAGGATCGTCGGCCGGGTAGACCTCGGGGTGCACGATGCTCAGCTGGTTGCGATACGGACGGATCGCCCCCACCACGACCACCCGGGCCCCCTCCGTCATCCGCTGCCCCAGGCCCCCCACGCGATGAAACCAGCGCAGGGACACCGGGGTGCCCTCGTCGTCGACGACCTCGGCGCTGGCGAACGCGCGACCCCGAGCAAACCCCTGGCGGAAGCGCTCTACCGTCGCCTCGATCGAGATCACCTCGCCCTCGTCCGCCTCGTGCGGCCGGCGATGCTCCCGGTGATCGCGATAGCCCGAGGGCAGGAAGAACACGAGATCCTCGAGGGTCTCCAGGCCACGGCCCGCCAGCTTGGTGGCGGTGGACGGACCCACCCGCGGCAGCACGGTCACCGGAGCATGGGCCAGCGGCGGCTCGTCGTCGACCGAAGTGCTCTTGGCCGCCTTGTTCGTGGTGGTCTTGCTCTTGGTGGTCTTGCTCGTGGTGGCCTTGCTCTTGGTAGCCTTGCTCTTGGTGGCCTTGCTCTTGGTGGCCTTGCTCTTAACCGCCTCGGCGTTGGAGCTCGGGTCGCCCGCCGATCCGCCGGTTGCCCCGCGAGCGACCGCAGCGGCCGACGAGGCTCGATGCCGCGCCACCCGCTTGCCCGAACGCTTCCGTCCCGAGACCCCCTCGGGCGCCGCTGGGTCGGACCACCCCATGCACAGCCGCATCCCGTGGGCGACGACCACGCTGCGATCGTGGCGACCCATGCCCTCGAAGCGCGCGAGCCCGTCGGCGAACGTCGACTGCTCGGCAGGACGCTGACCCAGCCGCCCCCCCGTCTCGACGAACCGGGCCAGCGCTTGGCGCAATCGCTCACCGACCTCGGGCGCCTCGATCCGAGCAAACCCCTCGGCCGAGGCCTCACGCAATTGCTGGCGCAGCGCCTCGAAGGCACGGCGCGTGGCGGCACTGGGCTTGGGCGCCGATTGGGGTGAGCGCTCCACGACGCCCGCAGGCTAGCAGCCGACCCGAGCCGGGGCCCCTTCGCACCGGTGCGCGCGACGAGCCTGGTGTCGGTTCGCTCGCGGCGGACCCACCCGTTCCACGACGCCTGCGTCCACGGCCGCTCGTCCCCATCGGTCCCTCACGGTCGTCGGTCGACCGACACCCGAGCCGGTCCGACTCGACCCGTCGTGACCACCGTGACCACCGTGACCACCGCGACCACCGCGACCACCGCGACCACCGCCGCTGCTAGGCGGGCGGGATGAACGAGAAGCGCAGCTCGTGGTCACACAGCCGATAGAGGGTGCCCTCTTCGATCTTGTGGTTGTCCACGCGCTCGCCGTTGAACTCCACGCCGTTGGTGCTGCCCAGATCCTTGACGAAGTAGCCCCCGTCTCGCCGCACGATCGCGCAGTGCCGGCGCGAGATGTTGGCGTCCTTGATCGGCAGATCGGAGTACTTGCTGCCCCGACCGATCACGAACTGCTCCTGATCGATCGCGTAGCACTGCCCCTCGAAATACAGATACAGCGTCCGCGGCTTCTTATCCACGGCGACCGCGGGCGGGGGCACCGGCGTGGGCGCCCCGGGCGGAGGCAACCGGCCCGGTGCCGGCGGTCGGGGAAGACCCGTGGGCGCGGGTGCGGACGCGGGGCGAGACCCGAGGTTGGGGCGCGGGGCGGGCGGACGGGGGACCGGACTTGAGCCCCCCGAGGACGGACCCGGCGGCGGACCCGGACGCTTCGACTCACCGTTGGCGGTCGAACGCTTCTTGGTGAACAGCTGGACCAGCGCCGCCTGGACGACATCGTCGGTGCTGATATCCCGACGCTGCGCGAGCGCTTCGACCCTGGCCCACAGGTCGTCTCTGCACGTGAACTGTCGGAGTGTCCTGCCCATATGCGCTCGTCGGGGACGAATCAGGCCGTTGCGGCTCGCCTCCACGGGGAGGGGTCACGCAAAGTGCGGTCGGTCCGCATCCTAGAAGCAAGCGTGAGGGCGGTCAATATCCTGGCCGAGCCGGCCTGCACCGCCCGCAGATCTTCCCTGCCCGTCCGAGCAGGGGTCGCGCACCATCCCGACCAGCGCGTCCCATCCCCCCGCGATATCCTCCGCGCATCGCTGCCCCGCAGCCTTGGCCCGATGCACCCCCGCTTGCCCCCACGACCACGATTGCGGCGTCTTGCGCCCGGGGCAGCCGCGGTGAGCACGACCCTCGCGGGCCTTATGTCCATCACGGCCCACGCCGCGCCCGGGCAGGGTCTGCGCCTGGGCGGGATCGAGCCCCAGGGCCCCGCGAGTCGCGCGGTCACGGCTCTGCATCACAACCCGGCCATGCTCGCGGCGATCCCGGGCACGGCGGTCCACGCCTCGATCGGCCTGCACATCGAGCAACAGCGAATCCGCCGCCACCAGATCGATCCGTCCACCGGAGAGCCCCTCGATGCGCTGGGCGAGCCGACCTCGCTGGCTCACCTGGGCATGGGCTACTTCGCCGGGGCGAGCATCTACTTCGATCCGATCGCGGTCGGCGTGGGGATCTACGATCTGGGTAGCCGGTATCGACTGACCTCCGCCACCCCGCTGCGCTACCACCTGGCGCCCGACCCCGACAGCAACTGCGTGCTGGCCGGGCTCGACACCTGCCCGCCCAACGGCGGCGCGGTGACCCATCGCCAAGACATGACGCTGGCGCTGGCGTGGAACGGAGGCCGCGTCAAGCTGGGGGCCGGCCTGCACCTGCCGCGGCTGCGCGAGCGCTTCGCGTTCGACAACGACACCGAGCTGACCCTGGCAGGCAACGACCAGGTCGTCACGATCGAGTGCCCCGACAAAGAAGACCCCGCCTGCGCCGAGCGGGTGGGGTTCAAGGGGTGGACGCAGTGGTTTCCCCGCGACGGGGCCCCCTCGGGCTTCGATGTCGTGATCACGGTGGGTGGCGCTGTCGGACTGCGCAACGACACGATCACGCTGGGCGCCCGCTACCGCACCCCGCCCCTGCGAAACGGCGGGGAGATCCAGCTGGGCGGTGTCGGCCTGGTGTGCCGGCCCGAGGCCGAGGCGGGGACCGAGGGCGCACAGCCCGATCAGGTGCCGCCCTGCGAGATCGCCGAGCCGGTGGGCGCGACCTTGCGGCTGCGCCTGCCCCAGCAGCTGGCGGTGGGCGGCTCGTTCCTCCTCGGGCGCAGCCGGCAGTGGCGGCTGGATCTGAACCTCTACTGGATGGATCTGTGCCCCGGAGGCCTTCGCGCGACCCAGTGCCCCACCCAGGGCGCCCAGACCATTCGGCTGATCGGACTGGATCGCCAGAGCTTCGTGCTGCCCGAGTTTTCCCGCTACCGGGGCGCGGCCGATCTCTACGGAATCGACGCGTTCGCCCGCTACCGGCTGGGCAGCAACACCTTCTTGCTCGCGGCCGGGCACATGGCGTCGCCCACGGTGCGACGCGGCGCGACCAATGCATACGACGACGAGTCGTGGCGCGTGGGCACCAGCTTCGGGGTGCGACTGCGGCTGCCCCGGGTCGATCTGGTGATGGTCCCCGGGTATGGCCTTGATCTGTCGCTGCCCCGACGGATCGGCCCCGACGAGGCGCTGCTGTCCCCCGCCGCCGCGACCGCGTTCGAGAACGGCAACGGCGACATCAATGCGCCCGGAGCCGACGGGGTGCTGCAGGGACGAGGCCGCCCGAGCAACGCGGGCCGCTACTTCGGGATGGTCCACTCGCTCTCGTTCGCGCTGATGTGGGGCGAGCGAGCCGTCTTGGACTAGGCGGTTGATGCCGAGGCCGGCTGGCTGGTCGTGGGGCTGGCGGTTGGTACACTGGGTGGGTGCGATCTACGCCTGCGCTGCTCATCGCCGCGATCCTCGCCTTCCCGGCGCCGGGCTGCGCTCACCGCAAGACTCCGACGACCCAGGTGCCCAGCGCGCCCCCGGTGGTCGAGACCCTCGAGGATCTGGTGGCCGCCCGCAATCACTATGCGTTGCTGCCCCCCGGTCACGTCAACCGCGACGAGCACCGTGCGTCTCTGCGGCGCTTCTTGATGCGCTACCTCGCCGAGGCGCTCGACGACGGGCGGGCCGACGAGGCCCAGTCTGCGCTGCAGCACGCGCTGGCCCTCTACTCTCCCCACGAACTCGAGGCGACCCCGCCGGTCCCGAGCCTGGCCAGTGCCGCCCACGAGCTCTACCGCTATACCGCCCGTCGCGGCAACGAGCGGCCCTCGCTGCTGGCCCTGGCCGTCGAGCAGCACTTCGGCAGCCCGGCAACCCGCAAGCGAGCAATCGAGGACTGGCAAGCGCTGGAGCGCTGGCTGGTCGACAACGGCCCCTTCGCCAGCGAGCCCCTGCTGGCCCACGAAGAGCTCGAGCAGGCCCTGGAGGCGGTCGCCGCCCGGTTCCCCTCCCCCTTCGTGGTCGAGCGCCTCGACGATCTCTACCTGTCCCGCTACGAGTCCGCCCGGCGCGCCCAGACCAAAGGCGGGGGGCTGGGCACCACCGCCGCTCGCCGGATCGAGATCACCGGGTACCTGCTGATGCGCCTGCACCTGCGGGCCGACGATCCCCCGGGGGCCCAGGCCGCGCTGGCCAAGGTCGAAGACTCCCCGCCCGTGCAGCGGCTGCGCTCGATCCTCGCCGACGCCTTCAAGGCCCGCCGCAGCGCCCGACCGCTGCTGTCGCTGGCCGAGCAGTTCGTCCCCGAAAGCGACGTCGAGGCCTCGCTGCCCTACATCGAGCAATCGTGGGGGATCATCGACAACATCAGCCAACGCGTGCTTCAGCGCTTCCCCAAGGATCCCTACGTCCACCTGCTGCGCGCGAGGGTCTTGCGCAACGAGGGCCTGCACAACGCCGCGCTACACCACCTGCACCGCAGCGTCGACCTCAAGGACGACGTGTTCGAGACCTGGCAGATGCTGGCCGAGCTCGAGCAAGTGGAGCTCATCCGCCTGGCGCGAAGCGACGCCCGGGCTGCGCTTGCCCACCTGTCCGAGGTGGAGACGCTCCACGAGCGCGCGATGAAGCTGTGGAGCGACCGGCCGATCCGCCCCGCGTTGCCCGAGGCTTACTTTACGGTGGCCGAGGCCCTCTACCAGTCGGGCCTGGTCGACGACGCCGAGCGCCTGCTCGACAAGAGCCTGGAGATCGAAGCCCTACCCCACACCCTCGATCTGCTGGGCACGATCGCGCTCAAGCGGACCCGGTTTGGCGTGGCCCAGGCTCACTACGAAGATCTCACCCGGCTGCCCCACGACGACCCCGAGGCCAAGCTCCGCTGGGAAGCCCGCGCCCGCGGGCGCCTGGGGGAGATCGCCCTGCACCGCGGCGACCCCAAGGCCTCCACCCAGCACCTCCGGCAGGCGCTGCGCCAGACCAACGAGCTGCTCACCCAGCCGGCCGTCAGCGCGCGCCAGCAGGCCGACCGCTACCTCGACCGCGGGCAGCTGCTGTTCTTGATGGGGGAGATCTCCTTGGCCGTCGACGACTACGAGCACGCGGCCGATCTGGCGCCCGATCACATCAAGGCGTACTCCGAGCCGATGCTCCAGCTGGTCTCCCACGGGTTCTACGCCGAGGCCCAGTCGGTGTTCCGCCGGGCGGTCGATCGCGAAGAGGTGGCCGAGGATCTCAAGCTCTACTTCTCGCTGTGGCTCAATGATCTGGCGCTGCGCCAGGGCATGTCGCCCGATCCGGCGGCCACGCGGGTGCTCGCGCAGTACCAGGGCGGGCACTGGGGGCAAAAGCTCGCCAAGCATGCCCGCGGACAGCTGAGCTACGACAAGCTGCTCCATGGAGCCACCGACGAGGGCGAGCGGGCCGAGGCGTTCTTCTACGAGGGGCTGCGGCGCTGGCGCTCGGGGGATCCCACGGCGGGCCGCAAGCTGCTCGAGCAGGTGGTGGCGACGCAGCTGATGGGGTTTTTCGAGTACGACATGGCGCAGGCGTACCTCGAGTGGGATGAGGTGCCGATGACGGCGAGATCGCCGGCGCAAGGCGGGGTGGCGCGGCGGTCGTCGGGGCAGTAACGGCGGGGGGGCAGAGTCGGCACAAGCACCAGCGTCCCGCGTGATGAGGTCGACATCTAACCGACGTGGTGCGTAGCCAACCAGACTTCGACATCAGCGAGATCGACGCTGGATTCACCGGCGCCCTTGGTTGCATCCAACGCATCCCGGGCCTGTTCGGCCAGCGCACGGGAGCGCGCCCGCTCACGTTCGTTGTTCCATAGAGATTGAGCGAGCACAAAGCGGGCCTTGGCGGTCACCTCGGGCGCCACGCCGGCCTCCTCGCAGATCGAGACAGCTCGCTCCGCATGCGCGCGGGCGGATTCGGGGTCGTTCATCTCCAGCACCGCGATAGCCAGTCCCACCAGCGAGTAGGCCACCCGGGGATGATCGACACCCAGCACCTTCTCCCGTATTCTCAGCGCTCGCTCATAGTGTTCCTTCGCCTCCTCGTGCGTTCTTCGACCCAAATAAACATTTCCCAAGTTGCTCAGGCTAATGGCCACATGGGGATGCTCGGTGCCTAGCGCCTGCTCCTGTATCCTCAGCGCTCGCTCATGACACCATTGCGCTTCTTCGTACCTCCCTTGACCGAAGTACACCGTTCCGAGGTTATTCAGGCTAGAAGCAACATGGGGATGCTCGGTCCCCAGCACTTTCTCCAATATCTTCAACGCTCGTTCATGATGATGCTCCGCCTCCTCGTACTCCCCCTGACTAGCGTGCACGGCTCCTAGATTGCTTAGGCCATAGGCCATATTGGGATGTTCGGCACCCAACAGCTTCTCCTTTATCGCCAGCGCCCGCTCGTAGCACACCTCCGCATCCCCGTACTCCCCCCGACTCCAATACACACTCCCTAGGTTGTTCAGGCCCATGGCCACATGAGGATGATCGATACCCAGCGCCTGCTCCCATATCGTCAGTGCTCGCTCATGATACTCCTTCGCTTCGTCGAACTGCCCCTGACTCCAATATACCAGCCCCAGGTTGTTCAGGCTCATGGCCAATTCAACGGGCTCACCGCAGCGCAGAGCCAGGGGTAGAGCCACCATTTGGCCCCATTGTCGGGCTTCTACATGACGCGCAAGCCGACTGCCCACCACGCCGGTCAAAGCCTGAGCCGTATCGAGGGCAATCTCATCGTGTTGGTGCTCTACGGCCAACGTATGGGCCTGCTTTAGGTCTTGCTCCGCTTCGGCGTACTGGCCGTTGCGGTCTCGTAGCGCTCCCTGCCAGTACTGGGCCTCGGCGAGCAACGGCGGGTAGCGCAATATCTCGGCCTGCTGTACCACCACCTCGACCTTCGCGAGGGCCTCGGGGTATCGACCGGCCCGTTCCATCGCTACGATATCGGCCAGACGTTCCCGCAGCGTTTCGACCTCGGCGGCCATGTCGGGGTCCTCGGGTGGGGCTATGCGCTGGTCTTGCTGCTCCAGCCAATCTAGGTCGTCACAGCGGGTCAGCAGGGGCAGGTCGGTGACGAGATTGATGGCGTTCTTCGCCACCTCGGCGTTACCAGTGGACAGCACATCGACTGACGCGCGGAGCGAGGTACGCCGCTTGCCCAGGCACCGCATACGTAAGCGCATGGCATCTTCGGACTGCTCACCGCGCACGCTGGTGGCCTCGCAAACCTCGGTATGCTTGCCCACCCAGGCGTCAGCGTAGGCGTCGAGCCGTTGCTCCACGCGCTCCCAGGTGTCCGGAGCATAGAACACCTCGGCACCTAGGATCGCGGCCTCGACCTCGTGCCGACGAACTTCGTCCCAGATCCCATCCATCTGTTCCCGAGCGCCCGTGCAGCGCTGCCTCACGTCGGCAGCCAGCCCAACCCCGATGAGCCCCAGCCCGAGCGCCAACCCAGCGCTCAGAGCCAGCCATCGCCCCCGGCGCGGCACCACCAGCCGCTGCAGCTCCGCCAGCAACTGCTCCATCGACGGCCACCGCTTCATCGGATCCGCCGCCAGCCCCCGCAGCAAGATCTGCCGCAAGCTCCCTGGAACCCCCGCCCCTTTCGAAGCCGGCCGAACCGCCCCACTCGACACCGCTTCCTGCAATGCCGTCATCGTGTCTCCCTCGAAGGGCCGCTCGCCGTAGACGGCCTCGTAGAGCGACACGCAAAAGCTAAACTGATCCCCCCGTGCATCGGTCCCTTCGCCCCGCATCTGCTCCAAGGGCATGTACGCGGGCGTGCCCAGTACCGTGCCCGGTTCTGTCAGCGACGACTCAATCGCACCTCCGCCGATCCCAATGGCCTCGATCTCCGTTGCGGTCACGTCGAGTGACGGCACCACGTCTCCACCGACCAGCCCGAAGTCCAATACCCGCGGGCGCCCGGCTCGGTCGAGAATGCAGTTGTCCGGCTTGAAGTCGCGATGCACCAGACCCACGGCATGCGCCGCAGCCAGCCCGGCGCCCGCATGCAGATAGACCCCCACACTCTCCCGCCATCTGCGCGGTGTCTGTTGCCAATCCCGCAGCGTCTGTCCACCGACCAGCTCCATAGCGATGAACCACTGCCCGTCGTGCTGCCCCACCTCGTATACCTGCACGACATTGGGATGCGAGAGCTTGGCCAGAGCCTGGGCCTCACGCCTCAATCGATCCGTATGGCGCTGGGCGATCTCCACGTGCAGCAGCTTGATGGCCACTGGTCGCTCAAGTGACTCGTCGTAGGCCTTGAGCACCATGCCCATGCCGCCGCTGCCCAGCTCGCCGAGTACGACATAGCGACCAAAGGTCAAACCACGCACGCAGGACGCGGCAGACGCATCGCTCGACGTCTGCTCATTCGAGCCCCGAAACAGCCGCACGATCCTGCGGTCTACAGTGTCCCACTCTCGCTCCTCGGGGCCTCGCTCCTCAAGTCCAACCGGCGGCTCCTCGACGGTGGGCGCCGACGTCACCGCGTGCCGCCGCTCCTCGCCGGGCAGTTCACGAAGGAACCGATCCATGTGCCGATTCACCGTGTCGGGATCCCGACCAGTGAGCTCATGGCCAACGTCGCTGCGCCTGGTCGACACCAAGGGGTCTGCCTGCGGCATCACACTCACCCATGTGCGGCTGCCAACTCCGAGCCGCTCCCCGTCCACTGCTGTACGCATCTCGACGCGGCTGATTGCGGCTCGCCGAATTCCAGCGCCCAATGCCCCGAACGAGCCAAGGACTACACCATCGGTTCACGATCCAAGCAGCGGTCCCCCCCAAGCTCACGCTGCGATGACTCGCTCGAACCACGCTCAACTGGCCCAATGAGCCCAGACTCCCCTCCACCCGCCCTCCTAGGAAAACCGACCCCAGCTGCACAGACGGCAGAGGCATCGAGCTCACGTCCTCGACCGCGTCGATGTCGCCGCACGAGCCGACCAACATCCCGGCTCCCGGTCGCCCCGTGCTTCTCGTAACGACCCCTCGGCCGCGGCGCTCGTCGTCTCCGGGCCGAACTCGCCCACACCCGTGCCGTAGTCGACCCATTGGTGCAATGGCCCCGGACAGCGGTAATCAACCTGGACCGCGGATCGTCCCGGACCGCGTCGACGATGGAGGATGGAGACGTGGACGCTGACGAACTCAGGGTCGAGAGCGGCGAGCGCTCCCCCCGGCCCGGAGGTGATCTCCGAGCGATGCGCCGCGCAGACCTGAGCTGAGATAGACGCCGTGCTGAGATGACCTGGGAGGCATTTTCGGCAGACTGACGTCTACGAGCATACCGACTCGGCTATCGGGTAGCGCTCGGACTGCTGATCTGTAAAAGGTAGTTGTTGAGTTGCTCGACCATCTTGCTGCCCACACCCTGCGGCAGCATATCGCGCAGGAACATCACACCCTGGACAACGCGTTCGAGATCTGAGTCCTTGATGTAGGGGAAGTAGGTCGCGATCTCGACCATCATGGCGGTACGGTCCGCTCCGTTGAAATCGATCGCTTGTATGAATGTACCATTTTCACTGGCATTCTTGTATAGTTTCTCGATTAATTGATTCTGATAACTTGACCAGCGACCCGGCTGTTCGAAGGAGGGAGCTTCGCCGAAAGCCAGCAATTGTTCATCGACTTTCGCTTCGATCAATTTTTTTACGATCCCATCGCGAACCTCCTGAGCAGTACCTTTGGACATTTTGAATTCATCAAAAATCTTACGGATCTTTTCTAGGTCACCAAGAAACTCCTTAGCCTTCTCGTTGAAGCCCGCTCTCGGATCATAGCCCGTCAAAGCCTCGATCTGGGCTCGGATGACGCCAAGCTGATCGGCCGCGACCAGGGTCTGCTGATTGAGCAAGCTGGGCAACGATCGCATCTCCCTCTGTATCGTCTTCGCCTTCTTGGAGAACTCCGACCATTTTTCTCCATTGCGACTTATCCAGCTGGGGATTATCAATGCAGCGGCTCCGATCACCTCCAGCCCCTGACCGACACTCGTGCTCGTAGTACGGCTTGTCCCCTTGGTACGTAGGCCAATGATCATATTATCATCCG
>JBCCWC010000085.1:0-52967 GCA_039194325.1 Myxococcota bacterium | reverse complement strand
TTTCGTACTCGTCTCGCCCGAGATCTCCCTGATGTCATCGAGATTCTCAACGCAGCAAGCCGTCGCCGTCGTCGACAGTCCTAAAAACCTGTCACTGTTGGGAAAAATCCGATACTATCAATCGATGGCATGTAAACACTATACTAGCTCCCCTTCTATAGGTAGGCATGATGCATTTTACTGCTGCGTCGCTTGCGCAGCTGGAAAAACTTCTGCCCCCATCACAAAGTTCAAGGGGACGAATGAACGAGCACGACGAGCACCAACCCGCTGTTGATCTCGAAGTTCTCGAGGATCTCGGTCTCCGGCGTGGAGAACAGGAGGCCCTCGACGTTCTTGCCGACGAGGATCGCGACACCTTCGCTCCACTATCGGCGAGCAACCAGGGGGAAATTCTCGCCCGGATCGAGCAGATACAGGGTCCACCTCTGCCGCAGACTCTGCTGGAAGAGCACGGCTCCAGCCGCGCACGCAGCCGCGTGCCGCGAGGCGTATCGTATGGCCTCACCGCCGTTCTGTCTGCGGCGGCGGCCGCCGTGCTCGTCGGCTACCTAGACGTGCCCTTGTTCACGGCCGCCAGTCATGCGCCCACGTTCGAGACAATCTCGTACCGCGGCTCTACGCCCGTCACCCATCTGGCCCAAGATCCCGAGACGAGCTCATGTCTGCACGGTGACGCACAGGTTCGGATCGAGTCTCGAGCCGACACTCCCCCCGAGCCCTCGGTGGCCCTCGATGTGCTGGTACACATCAAGCCCGAGACGGGCCCGGCGCACTGGGTGTTGCATAAAATCAACGGCAAGTCGTGGCGCTTCCTCGACAACAGCACGTTATTCTTCGAGGGTCCGCTCTCTTCCCTTGCCCCGCTGTGGCCCGGTGACTGGACGCTGGATTTCCACGTAGGGCCGCGTGGGGCGTGCGGTCCCGACCCGCAGCCGAGCTGTCGAAAGCTCCCTACGGTAACCATCCGGGTGGCGCCGAATGATCAATGTAAAGCGACCGAATGAGCGACTTGCGCCAAGAGCGCTGGGCTTATTATTTCTCCTAGCGTGCACTCTTCTCATTCGTTACTCCGCAGATAGCTCGCAGCCGTTGGCCAACTCCGACCAGTTACTGTGGAGAGGCTGCGATGAGGTCGAACTTCCTCAGGTCACCGACAGGGCACCGATATGTATCCTTCGGACCGGCCCGGGTGGCGGGGCCGCATATCTGTGGGCGTGGTTGCCCGAAGAACCCGACAAAGTCTCTGTTTTGCTCGATGGCCAGAAGGTCGATGTACTCGAATCGGAGAGGCTCAAAGACGGTACCTTCATCCAATTGAGTGTCCGTCACGATGGTCGACTGCGAATTGAGGGGGGCCAGGATGATCGCGATCAGCCCGAGCATCTCCTCGAGCTCTCGGTGCAGATCCGCCCTATTCCTCTTCCTAAATTTGTCAAAGATCAGCAAAGAGCCAACGATGATGACAAACAGCAGCAACTCATCACCGAGCTGACCGAGCGGCTCGGGTCTTCCTCTGTCGAAGATAAGATCTACATTCTCGAGCAGCTATGGATCACGCTCTACCGCATGGGGCGCTACGCAGAGGCGCACGAGCGTGCCCGCGAGCAAGCCGAGCTGGCTCGCGAGCGAGGCTGGTATCGACGCGCTTGCCGAGGGGTCTTCGTGGCCGCGCATCTGCTCGGCGAGGAACTCGGCGAGCCGGAGCGCGAGTCTGAGTTGCTGGATGGAGACTATTGTCTAGCTTCGGCGTGGGTACCCGCAGAGAATCGGTGGTCCATAGCCTACTATCGCGGTCTGTTGGCGCTCAATCAGGGTCATCTTCGGCGTGCCATCACTCGGTTCAACGAGGCGATCTCGGTTGCGCAACGCCTTCGATGGGACAAAGGTGAGCTCCTCATCCTGCAGCCGTTGGTCGACGTCTTCGCGACACAAGGCCGTTTTCTCGCCGCGAAGCGCTTGCTCGAGCGTATCGCCGTGCTCCGGCAATCGGGCGGGTCGTGGTCGAGCGCCGGGCGCTGCGAGGTAGACGCTCGCTCCCACGAAAAACGCGGCGAGCTGGCATTCCGCGCGCTCTTGGCGGGAAATGACGACTTTCCGTGGATGCCGGAAGACGAGTGGGGCCAAGCCATCGAGGTCTATGCAGATCGCGAGCGTTGTAGTGACTCGAAGAACCGCACGCACGTGGCCGAGCTCTACCTCGACCTGGCTCGTGTCGCCCTCGAGCGAGGTCAACATGACTACGCGAGGGTACATCTGCAGCAAGCAGAGCGGCAGATCGACGAGATCTCTGATTCGAAGGATACCGAGATATGGGTCAGATATCAGCTGGCCATGGTCGAGAGTGCGCTCGCTGCGGACCATCGCGATGGTGTCGATCGCAGACTCGAAGATATCGGGAGACGTCTCAGTGCTCCGCACAACGAGTCCTGGCTCGACGATCAGCGTTGGCGGTATCACTTGCTTCGGTCGAGGGTCTTCGAGCGTCGAGGAGGATTCGAGCAAGCCCTCAGCGCTCTCGACCGCGCTGACGAGGTGCTGTTGCGGGTGCAGCGAGGGATCTCCGGTGCTCTGCTCGAGCGGGATCGTTACTCCGCGATGCACCGTGCGAGTGGATCTGCTCGGGTCCGTCTGCTCCTCGCGCGAGGCGACCTCAAGGCTGCACGCTGCGCGGCCCGACTCGCACGTGCCCAAAGCGTCATCGACTTCGCGCGGCCGTCCGAGGATACCCAATGTACACCGCTCGAGGAGCCTGACGACGGCGAAGCCGCGATCCTCTACCACTACGACGGTGGCCATCTAACGGGCTTTGCCTGGCGTCGTGGCGAGACCCCTGTTGTCCGTGAGCTAGGCGCATGGAATCCCACCAAGGACGCCGACTACGATCGCCTCGGAGAGCAGTTGCTGCTGCCTTTCGAGAGTGTTCTGTCCGATGTCACCCGGCTGCGGCTGTTGCTCGCGGGTCCGCTCACCTCGGTATCTTTCGAAGCGCTGAAGTGGCGCGGACAGTCACTCATCGACTCGATGGCGGTCACCTATGCGATCGATATCCGCCCTCCTCCACCTGCCGCCAATCGTCGTGCTCGGCTGGTGTTCGCGGCCGTTCAGCTGCGGCTTGAGAAGTACCTGCGCGAGGTCGAGTATTGGATGAGCCTGCTGGCGCAGCAAGGTGCACAGGTCGATATACTCGAGCAACGAGGTCTGGAGACCAAGCCTATTTCTTCGCCGCAGATGGTCTTCGCCCACGTGGAAAATGCCGGCCTTGCGGTTCTCTTCGGGACCGGTCGTCACGGAGCATCGATCTACGACAAGCTCATAAGGAGCGTGAGCCCGGAAGTACCTCCGATCGACGACATCGAGCCCGACGAGTTCGGGTTCGAGCTAGAGGGCGTCGGGCTCATGCCGGATGACGTGCTCCATGCGAAGAAGAAGGCTCCACAGCGTATAGTCCTGGCTGCTTGCAACACTGCGCGAACCGATGAATTGGGGGCCGCGGGGACGAGCGGTCTGGCGCAGAGCTTCGTCATCAACGGCTCATTGTGGGCGGTGGGAGCCACGACGTTGGTCGAGGAGAAGTCAGCGGTGAATATGGTCGGTGCCCTGCTCGAGCACGATGTGATGACCGCGAGTGCCGCAGAGATCGCCGCCGCGCTGCGGCAGGTACAGCGACGCCTCCGCGCTCGAGGTGACCGGCAGTGGGCCGAGTACCACGTGTGGGTCCCGTGAGCGTGCGTCCCGCAGTCCCAGCGGATAGGGCGACAATAATCCAAATATCGATGTCAGTTTAGCGCCTCTCGCCCACAACCCTCCCGCAGAGGGGTCGATCATCCTACGACAGCGAGATGCTCGTCATGTCAGCGATCGTTTCCCCTCACGACTGGAGGATTAGACGATGAAACTCATCCATGGCGGCGTATGTCCGCAATGTTGGGGCGAGATTGGATTCGTGATCGGGCACTGGCGCATAGAAGCAAGTCTCGATGCTCTCGTGACCTCACTCGAGCCCACGGACATCATGGTCAGCATTGTCACGGATAATGGACCGATCGACCTGAAGTTTTCGCGCACGTCTCGTGAAGACAGCACCGAAGGGGCCTCTCACTGGCTGATGAAGTTCGATAAGGAGCCAAGAGATGCAAAGATCACTTTCCTCAGGGGCACGAGCATCCTGCTCGAATTGTTCTTGCAGGGATCGACCAGGCCAGCAACAGACGAGGCTGCCGATCAATCCTAGCGCGATGCTCGTTGGCGCAATGGCTCGGCGCGAGATGTGTGTGAATTTCGCAACCGATTGCCCGCGCATGGTCGGGAGGAATAACACCGGCGCACCCGCGATCTGTTGGTCGCCTCGGGGCCGATCGAGCGAAGCAATGCCGAGGTGCTCGCTCGGTATCCCGTGCACGATCTGGTGGCCGAGATCGTTGGCGAGCTTCGAGCGGATGAACCGCCACGTTCTCGGGACCCGGCGACCGTGCGTCGCCTCCGGCCCGTGGTGACCGTGGTGGCGGTGGGGGTGGCCGTAGCTGCGAGTGTGGCGCTGGTCTGGGGGCTGAACTCGACCGGGTGCTGGACAAGCAGGCGACCGGCGCTGCAGCACCGCCAGGGTCTTCGACTTGAGCCCCCCACTCTCCCTCCCCCGTCGCCTAGACGGCGCGCCCGGTGACGCGGTGCTATTTCTTGACGTTGGCGTCGGCCTTGGCAGGGTCGCGCTTGGCGGGTGCGGGGTCGCGCTTGGCGGGTGCGGGGTCGCGCTTGGCGGGTGCGGGGTCGCCCTTCGGTGGAGCTCCCTCCGCCGGGGTGGGCCCGGGCTCGACGCCGCTGAGCACCAACTCCACCGAGAATTTTCCAGAGACCGGGAGCGGCTTGCCGAGCCCGGCCGCCGTGGGGGCCAGCGTGCTGGTGAACGAGCCGCGGAGCGTCTTGCCCTCGTAGGCCTCCAGCGTGACCTCGGCCTTGGCGTTCTTTTCGTGGTCGACCCGGTAGACCTGCTTTTCGCTGAGGTAGTAGCGCACGCTGGCCCGGGGTCCTTTTTTGGCGGTGCTCGAGAGAGTCACCGGGTACTTGGCCTCATCGGGACGGAAGTTTTCCAGGATGATCCGGACGTTGGGCCAGCCATCGTCGCTCAGGGCCCCGGCGATGCTGACCCGAGCGACCTTCTTGTCGGGGATCACCAAGGCCCGGTTTTGGCCGCGGGGGATCCTCGCATAGTGGGACAGCCGGCCCTCAACGGTGACATCGAAGGTGCCCGGAGCCGACAGGAGGGGAACCTCGGTGGTCTCGCCGGGTGGCGGGGCGGCATGGGGATCATCGGGCGGCAAGCGCTTGGTGGGTAGGCTGCCCGGGGGCTTGGCCGCCTTGGCGGGTGGTGCCGCGGCCGCGTCGGCCGGGGCCGGCTTGTCGCACGCGGTCAGCAGGATCAAGCTGGTGAGCGCGATCGTGCGGAGCAACATCGCAGCTAGGGTAGATCGGGCGCCTCGGCTCGCCAACGGCAGCCATGAGGGGCGTGGCGGCGCCTCCCCCCCGGTTGGGGTCGGTTGGGGCCGGTTGGGGTCGGTTGGGGTCGGTTGGGGTCGGAACAACCCGATCGCGGTGACCTGCTACAGTGCGCGGGTGGCCGGCGCTACGCCTCGGGATGTCGAAGAGGAGCGGATCGAGCAATTGCTCGCCGCGCAGACACGGGGCACTGCGAGCGAAGCCGAGACCGAGGAGCTGGCGCTCTATGTGCATCAGCAGCCCCGATTGCGCCATCGCGTCGAGCAGGCCGTACGCGATGGTGAGCTGGGCCAGGGCTGGCTTGAGCGCGTCGAGCGGGACCACCAGGTGGAGCTCGTCGAGCAATCCTCTCGGGCTCGTCTCGAGCGGGGTCTGGGCCTGGGCCTGGCCGGCGTGGGCATGGTGTTGTGGTTCCTATCGCCGGTGGCTGGGGTGCCGGTGGTGGGGATCGGCACCTTGGTGCTGCTGTACTCGTTGGTGCGGGTGCGGCTGCTGACGCACTCCACCGATCCCTACAAGGACGTGATCCGATGAACGTTCCCGCTGTGGCTGCGGCCGCCGATCTCGCGCATCGCCCTGGAGGGGCCATGCTGATGTCTTCTTCCGACGAGCTCCCGGGCTACCAGATCGTGCGAGTTCTGGGCCTGGTGCGGGGCAACACGGTGCGCGCCCGCAACTTGGGCGTGGACTTCGTGGCCGGCCTCAAAGCGCTCGTGGGCGGCGAGATCCGCGATTACACCAAGATGCTCGCGCAGAGCCGCGAGCAGTCGATCGATCGAATGCGCGCCGAGGCACTCCAGCTGGGGGCCAATGCGATCGTCGCGATCCGCTTCACCACCTCCACCGTGATGCAGGGGGCCGCCGAGATCCTCGTGTACGGGACCGCGGTGTCCGTCCAGCCGCTGGCGGGGGCGGGCTACTAGCTGCTGAGCGACAATCGCCGCAGTGGGTTTTCGAGCCATGAAATCGAGCTTCGTCGCTCGATCTCGACTTGCGGGCGTTCGGCGTCAGCCGAGTGTTTCTCTATGTGAATCGAGTCCTGATTGCTCGGTCCTGATCCGTGGTCAGAAAGCTCCTCGAGCGGTTCCGTGTTCGTGGTGTCTATCAAGAGCTCGTGCTCGTTCTTCGCCGCGGCTGATTCGATCATTCCGGTAAGGTTGTTCGTCGAGGATTGAATGCTCTGCGGGCGATGGGAAGACTCGCGGTGGTTTTCCGCGCGAAGGATCGCGATCTCGTGGGTCAGTTCCTTGAGCCGTATGCTCAGCTGGTCGACGAGTGATGCCAATCGCTCAGTCTTCGGGGATTTCATTACTGCGTCATGTGCCGTGCGAGCGGGTTGCTGCAGGCCCGCTTCGATATAGCGTCGTATGAGGTCAGCTTTGGTCTCTCCTTCGAGCGTGGATCGAGCGTCGAGGGCCTCGATCGTCTCAGGATCGAGGTAGATGCTCCGGAGGATTTTTTTGCTGGCCATCGAACATATATATTAACATATATACGACCGGCTCACCGAATAATATGCGGCCAGAACAGCGTTTCGGCCATCCTGCCCAGGCACAGGAGGCTCGCGAATCCTGGTGGCTGTCGACCTCCGGCCAGCATCGGAGTGTGGAGCGCCGGGCTCGCCCGGAGTAAGGGTATCGCTTGTAGGTCGTCAAAGTCGACGAGTTGAGCACTGACGCATAAACGGAGGTGCTCATCCACGTGGCTGGCCAGCCCGGCTGTACCCAGTGACATCAGGGCGCGCGCGAGGCGATCGTCTAGCAGGGATCGGAACCAGGTCGCGTCGAATCCGGTCGCGTCGACGACATGGGTTCCGTGGACGATGCGGAGGCGAGGGCCCTCGGCCGTCTCGCATTGGCAATGAACTTCCAGCGGCATCTCTCCTGCGCCGTCATCGATGCGAGTGAGCCCGGCGACTACGGCCCGTACGTGTCCAATGACGTGCTCGGGGCTCGGGACCTCTTCCAGGCGCTCGAGGATCCTGCGGAAGACGACGCCGGATACCAGTCGCTCGAGACCCTCGGATCGCTGATGAGCCGTCAGGTCGGTCCATCGCCGAACCGAGGTGAGCAGCTCGTGTTCGAATCGGCTCTCTCCCCGTGTGAACATCGTCGGCGAGGGAGCCACGAGCACTACGCTTCGCCCGTTCGATTCCGATGCGCCCTCGAGGATGTCCAGGGCGATGGCGGCCGCGGCCCCTCCGCCCCCAACGATGATGACCCGTGATTCATTGGCGATGGTGCGTCGTCCTTTGGACCAGTAGTTCTGAGCGTCGTAGCAGCTCGCCCGCGCGACGGGATCGGCACAGCGTGCGATACGACCGTTCGATGGTCCCGGGGACGTCACGACGACCGCATCGAAGGACTCGGCTGTATTGCCCGAGTCGGTGGTGAGCGACCAGTGAGCCCGATGCGGTATCAACCGGGTGACCGTTTCGCCCAGGCGAAGCTCGATCAGCGCCTCGTGTTCTTGTTCGATCGTTTCGAGCGCCCAGCGCACGTAGCTCGCAAACTGCTCGTGTTTCGGCCGAAAGTCGGGCTTGGTGGGGAGCCCGTTGCTCTTTGCGAATCGCTCCCAGCGATAGGGCCGGGCAAAATCAGCGAGCTCGCGTCCGAGCCAATCGCCCATGCCATGGGCCAGATCGCGGGTTGGCTCGGAGCATAGCTCCTGTACGCCATCGGTGTAGCCCAACCCATGAAGAGGGTCGCCGTTCCAGTGAGCGGCCGGGGCCTTCGCGCGCTCGAAGATCGTCAATCGAGGTGGCGGTCGTAGTCGAGCAGCCATGGCTGCCTTCGATTCTCGGCGCCAGCCTGCGAAAGCCGCGGTCCATACCGCCAGCGCGGCGGCCTTGGGTCCTGCACCAATAACGCCAATTCGACGTGGCTCCATCATGGCGCGCGATGGCCCCGTGGACCTTAGATCCGCGGCGACCTTCGAGCAAGGGCTCGCGGCGCGCGGATCAGTAGAGGCACGGGTACAGTTCCTGGGGCGACTCGGCGAAGGTTACGCAGCGAGCCCGACGCCCGTAGTCGAAGAAGCTCATCCGCCGCTGCTCGGTGGTGAAAAACCACATGCACTGCTGGTCCGTGCCGTGATCGACCGGCCGCGTCGAGCCGCTCACCCCCCGGGGGACGAAGGCGTCCTCGAGCCCCGCGGAGCTCTGCGGGAAGCGTCGGCGCAGCATCTCGACGTGGTCGCAGACGCTGCGCGGTCCGGGGGCGCGCACGAAATAGAACCACCCGGTGCCCAGGGTCGTACCGATCACCACGATCGCCAGCACGGTACCGACGGTCTTGCGCCGCCGGTACTTCGTGATGAGGGGAGGAAGGTCGTGGGGCAGCGACTCGCCCATGGGCCGCGCACCCCGCAGTCTACCGTCGTCGGCTACCAGGGACGATCTTTTCGGTCCATCCGGTGAACAAATCCTCGGTGGTTCCGTACTCCCGTGTGTGCAACCGCATGGTTGTCGGCCCCGCTGGGCCGGCGGCTAGCGTCATGTTCACGGGAGCAGCGATGGATCGAGATCTTGCCGCACCACCCGAAACGGAAGCGATGGTGGTCCGGCCATGGGATCGAATAGGTGCGGCAGTTGCCCCTCTACGACCCACGCGCTACCGGCGAAGAACGCGAAGGTCGTGGGGCCGTCGAGGTCGTCGGCCAGCACGCTGAGCCGGCCCGTGTCGCCCTCGCCCAGCTCGATGCGGGTGAGCTGGTCGGCGTAACCCTCCACGAACACGATGCTGCCGTCGGCGGCGAACTTCATGCCGTCGAGGCCGTTGGGTGTACGGTCGAGCCCGAGCGGGACGGCCGGCCTCGCGGAGCCGTCGTCGCCGATCTCCACGCGGTACACCGCGTTGTTCTGGGTATGGGCCACGTAGAGCTGGTCGCCGCGAAGATCGAGGCCGTTGAGCCCGAATTGTCCCGGCTCGACGGCCCAGTCTTCGTCGGTCGCCCAGTCCTCGGCCGAGCGATCGGTCTGTCGGGTGTCCGCGGGCACCCGGAGGATGCGGGGGCTCGTCGAGTCGGTGGCGTAGAGGTTGCCCTCGGGATCTTGAGTCAGGTCGTTGCACAGCCCCGTGCCGCCGGGCAGAGGGTGCTCGACCACCACGGCGCCGTCGGCCGTGGAGATCCCCACGATGGCAGCCGGGCGCTCGTTCATGGCGCTGCCGCCGTCGCAGACCCACAAGATCTCCTGCGAGGCATCGACCAGCAGCCCTACGGCAGAACCGATCGCGCGTGTTGCTAGATCGCCGCTTATGACCAGCGGCTGCGGCTGTTGCTCGCCGGCGACCAGACGAAGGATCTGGCCGTCGGTCAGGCTACCCACGTAGAAGTTTCCCTCGTCGTCGACCGCGATCCCCTCGGGAAAGAGCTGGTCGCCAGGCAGCGTGATCTCGGTGAGCGTGTAGGGCGGCGAGTCCTCCGCGAATGGGTCTTCGCCCTCGGGATCCGATGCACTACAGGCCACCAAGGCGAGCAGCAGGGCCAGCGGGGAAGCAACGATGCTCGGTGTGCGCGTCATGACTCGGAGCATGAGCTACGAGCGGTGCGGCGGTACCGCTGGGGACGACAACAGATTCTTTCAAATTATGAAAGAATCTTCAGAGATCGCGAATGGATCGTCTCGAGCGCATGGAGATCTTCGTCCGGGTCGTGGAGGCAGGCTCGCTGACCGCGGCCGCGCGCACGTTGGGGGTGTCGCTGCCCACCGCGAGCCGGGCGCTGGCGAACCTCGAGGAAGAACTGGGGGTGGAGCTGGTGCGTCGCAGCACGCGTCGGGCCGTGGCCACCGAGGCGGGTCGTCGCTACTACGAGCACTGCGTCGGTATTGCCGAGGCCGTCGAGCGCGCTCGGGTGTCGGTCGTGCCCGACGAGGCGGCCCAGGCCTCGTTGGTGGTGTCGGCTCCGGTCACCCTGGGGCTGACCTACGTGGCGCCCGTGGTCCGTGAGATGCTCGAGCAATTCGTGCGGCTACGGATCGATCTGCGCCTCGAGGAGCGGCGGTCCGATTTCATCCGCGATGGGGTCGACGTGGCGATCCGCGCGGGGCAGGTGGCGACCAGCTCCACGGCGTTCATCGCTCGGCACCTCGCCGACTCGCCCCGCGTGCTGGTCGCGAGCCCGACCTACCTGCGATGCCGAACGACTCCGAAGCGACCGGCCGATCTCGCCGAGCACGATCTGGTCACGACCCTCGGCTCGTCGGGCACTGCGCCCCTTTGGCGGATGCACCGGGGGGGCCGCGAGCACGTGGTGGGGGTGCGGGGACGGCTGCGGTGCGGCACCTTGCTGGCGCTGCGCGATGCGGCCGTCGAGGGCGCGGGGATCACGATGCTGCCCCGGCGCTTCGTGGTGGACGACCTCGAGTGCGGCCGCCTGACGCAGGTGCTCGCGGCCTACGAGATGGATCCGATCAAGGTGTTCGCCGTATATCGAACCCAGGCGCGGGGTACGAAGATCGTGCGCAGCTTCGTGGAGCGCATGCGACGAGCGCTGCGGCCTCCGTGAGCGATTCCAAGGATCGGCGCGGCTGGCCTGCGACCGGTACGGCATCGAGCAGACGACGAGATCCCGAGCCGAGCCGCTGGCCCTCACCGCCCGCGACCACGCACCCGCAGGCCATACTTGCGCACGAGCCGGGCGAGCGCATAGCGGCTGCTCAGGCCCAGCTCGCGCCACGCCGGCTCCTGGCGCCCGCCGTGGCGATCGAGAGATCGCTGGATCTCCTCGGGCGAGAGCTCCGACGCTCGGGCGCGAGGGATCGTTGCGTCCGAGCGCTCCGGCTCGTCCGCGGGGTCGGTCGGCGCTCCGGTCGGGCTCGACGCCGGTGCCGGGACGGATGTCTCCACCCCATCGTCACGACGCCCGATGAGCTCTTGCCACAGCAAGGCCTCGAGCTCCCGCATGTTGGTCGCGTATTCGTGCCCGACCAGTCGGGCGACCAGCTCCGCCGAGAGCCGAGCCGGGCCCCGTGGATCGCCGCTGTCGAACCAGCGCGCGGCCAGATCGGGATCCTCGGCACAGATCCCGCGCAGCAGGTGCTCGGCGAGCAAGGGGATGTCCTCGCGACGCTGATCGAGGCCCGGCATCTCCACGGTGACCACGAAGCGGGCCCGCAGGTCGTGCTTGAGTCGGCAAAGCGGCCGGTTGGTGGCCGCGACCAGGCGCAGATCGGCCCGCCGAGAGCCCGCCTCTCCCAGGCGCGAGTACTCGCCGTCGTCGAGGACCCGCAGCAGGTGCACCTGCGAGGCCTCGGGGAGCTCGGCGACCTCGTCGAGGAACAGGGTCGATCCGTCGGCTTCCCCGATGAGGCCCGGCCGGGCCGCCATCCCCGGGTTGGGATAGTTGCGGGCGTTGCCGAACAGCTCCGCGTCGATGAGCCCGGGGGGCAGGGTGGCCGCGTTGCGGGAGACCAGTGGGCGACTCGCCCGCGCAGAGAGCCGATGAATGGCGGCGGCCGCCAGCTCCTTGCCGGTGCCGCTGGGACCGTGCACCAACACGTGCACGCGGCGTAGGGCCACGAAGTGCAGTAGCGCCCTCAGGTGCCACACCGCCGGGCTCTCGCCGACGATCGCCTGCGCGTCGGGCCGACCGAATTCGTGCTCGACCGGGGCGGATACCAGCTCCTCGCTCCTCGGTGGCATCGCGCCGGTCTCGTCGGCCTCCCGTCGGATGCACAACAGCGACGCCGCCCGATCGAGCTCGATCAAGTCCCCAGGCACGACGCTGGCCTCCATCACCGCTCGCCCCTCGTGTCGCAGCCGGCATCGGCCATGGTTGCGCACGAGCAGGCGCGTACCGTCGCTGACGATCGACAGCTGGGTGCGCGAGATCCTCGTGGAGCTCAGTGGCCCCGTGATCCGCAGCTCGCCCGGCCGCTGTCGCCCGAATTCGACCCGGGCCTTGCCGTGCTCCGCTCCATGCCCCGCTCCGCGCTCCGCTCCGCGCCCCCGGCCGAGCATCCACGATCGTCCTGGCGCGAACACAGCGATCTCTCCGACACGGGATGGCTCGTCGCGAGACCAGACGAGGGCCAGGGCCAGGTGGGACGACGGCCTGGCGGACTCGGCTCGCGCGTCCGCGCTCGCGCTGGGAGCGATGGTCTCGACCGTCACCTCGTCGATGGTGCCACGGCTCGTTGCGCGGCGACGCTCATCGAGTTCT
Organism: Myxococcota bacterium; assembly: GCA_039194325.1. Lineage (GTDB taxonomy): Bacteria > Myxococcota_A > Polyangia > Nannocystales > Nannocystaceae > Paraliomyxa. The sequence goes on along the minus strand of JBCCWC010000085.1, from coordinate 40,310 downwards.
ACGGGCTCGATCGACGTTGTCACATACAACGGGAGAGTCATCTTCCATGGTGGAGGTCTGTTCATGGATCACGGCACCCCCGAGCCGATGACGGCACCGACAACCAACGGTACGGGACTCACTGACGACAGTGATCCGAGCACCGCGTTGAGCGACTCCTTCGCGGTCGATCGCACTCCCGAGACGATCGACCGCTACACGGTGCTGGAGCGGATCGGTCGCGGGGGTATGGGGGTGGTCTACGAAGCCCATGACCCGCGGCTCGACCGCCGGGTCGCGCTCAAGCTGATCCGCGCCGATGGTCGTCGGGATCGATTGCGAGCGCGTCTCTTGTGCGAGGCCAAGGCGCTAGCCCGGATCTCGCATCCCAATGTGCTCCCGGTCTACGACAGCGGCATCGTGGCCGACCAGGCCTTCGTTGCGATGGCGCTCGTCCGGGGGCGCACCCTGCGTCGTTGGATCGAAGATGAGCGGCCCTCGTGGGCGCGCATCGTCGAGATCCTCGTCGCGCTCGGCCGCGGGCTCACGGTCGTCCACGAGGCGGGGCTCGTCCATCGCGATATCAAGCCCGAGAACATCCTGCTCGACCAGAGCGATCGCCCATTGTTGATCGACTTTGGCTTGGCCCGAGTGCTCGATGAGGCGCAGCTCGACTCGTTGGGTCACAGTGTGCCCATCGAGGTGGGCTCGGATCGTGGTCGGCTCACTCAGCAGGGCGCGAGAGTTGGTTCTCCGGCCTACATGGCGCCCGAGCAGCGCGACGGGCAGGAGGTCAGCCCGGCCTCCGATCAGTTCGCGTATTGTGTGACCGCTTGGGAGGCGCTATTCGGTCGGCGACCGTTCGAGGTCGACCACATCGAGCATCGGGCGATCTCGATCGAGACGGGTCCCGCTCCGATCTCGGGGGCGGCCACGTTCGGCCCGGCCGCTCGCCGGCTAGCCCGAGCGCTCGCCCGAGGTCTGCGGCTCGACCCTCGGCGACGCTGGCCCTCGATGACGAGCCTCATCGAAGCCCTCGAGTCTGAGCGCCATCGCGACCGCTCGCGTCGACGTCGTGCGTGGAGGCTCGGCGGCGTCGTGTCCGTGGCGGTGCTGGCGGCGGGGAGCGGCTGGGTGGTCGCCGAGCACGGAGCCGACGACCCGGTGTTGGCTTGCACGGGAGGAGCCCTCGAGCTCGAGCAGGTGTGGGGCCCCGAGGCGCGCGAGCGGCTCATGGCGGCGTTCGACCGCGGTCCCGCGTGGGCCGAGTCGCTGCGGGGGCGGACCGACGAGCAGCTGGAGGACTACGCCCGGGCGTGGCAGCGTGCTCACGAGGACAGCTGCGTCGGGCAGCGACGCGGCTCCCTGGCGGACATCGCCTACGATCGGCGCACGCAGTGCCTGGCGCGGCGGCGGTCCGAGCTGGTCGCGGTCGTGGATGTGCTCACGGATCTTCGGTCTGATCGTCTTGCCGAGGTCCCCGATGTCTTGGCCGTGCTCGGATCGATCGACCAGTGCAGTGATGACCCACGGCTGGCCCTCGACGCCGAGCGCGTCGAGCCCCCCAGCGCGGCCCTTGCCCCTCGGGTGGCCGAGATCGACGAGCAGCTCGCCCGCGTCGACGCGCTACAAGCGGCGGGCCTCTTTGCCGAGGCCATGCACGCCACCGAGGCGCTGGCCGACGATCCCGGGCTGGCCCACGAGCCTACCGCCGCGAAGGTGGAGTACGCCCTGGGCTCGACCCTCGCGCCCATGGGCCGGGCCCAGGAGGCGCTGGTGAGCCAATCCAAGGCGTTGTGGATGGCCGAGGCCGTAGGAGACGCCGAGCTCGCGGTGCGGGCCGCTCGTGACCGCCTCTCGATCTTGGCGGTTCTGGGCCGCTTGGACGAGGCCATGCGCTGGGTCCCTCATGCTCAGGCGCTAGCCCGCCGAAACGGCGATCCTCTCGACTCGATCCACCTCGAGCTCGTGCTCGCGGATCTCGACGCGACCCAGGGGCGGATCTCCGAGGCACGAGATCGCCTGGTTGCGGCGGTCGCTGCCCTTTATGCCGACGATTTCGAGCCGACCGCTCGGGCTCGTCTGATGAGCACCGCCTTGGGGAGTCTGGCGTACGCGTTGATGGAGCTGGGCAAGCACGAAGACGCGGTGTACTACGCCGAGCAGGCGCTGGAGCAGACCGAGCAGATCTATGGTCAGCATCATCCTACGTATGGACTCAACTGCTACCGCGCGGGGGTCGTCTTGCTGGCAACGCGTCGTCCCGAGCGCGCGGTCCAGTTGCTGCAACGCGCGGTCGAGATCCACGAGGCGTCGGTGAGCCCCGTGCATCCCAACACCCTCGCGGCCAAGCAAGCCTACGCGCGAGCGCTGCGGGCCATCGGTCGGCTCCACGAGGCCCGCGAGCTCGGGGCACGAACCCTGGCGGAGATCGTCGAGCACGTCGGCGCCGATGGCCAGCATGCGCAGGTGGCCTACTTGGCGCAGGGGATCACGTTGATGGAGCTCGGGGAGCTCGAGGCCGCGCGCGTGCACCTGGAGGCCTCGCTCAAGCTGAAGCGAGCGATGCTAAAGACGCCCGATGAGCAGCTCATCCCGTCGCTCCGCTACCTCGCGGACGTCGAGCTCGCGACGGGGCGGCTCGATCGGGCGCAGGCGCTGTACCAGGAGGCGGAGGAGATCTTCGACGCCGGGGACCAGCGACACCCACTGGACCGGGCGGATCTACTGTCTGGGCGCGGCGGCGTGGCGCTGGCGCGGGGGGAGCATGGGGCGGCGCGGGAGTTGCTCGAGGAGGCGCTGGCAGTTCGGGAGCGGACCGTGGAGCACTATCCGCAAGGTCGGGCGACGCTGATGATGCGGCTGGCGAAGGTGCGGTGGGCGCTGGCGGGGGAGAATGAGGCGGCGCGGGAGGATGCAAGGCAGACGGCGCGGCGAGGGCTGGAGGTGCTGGGGGAGGTTGGCGCGGGGGGGGACAGGCAGCGCGAAGAGCTCGAGCAGTGGCTGGCGAGTGTTGCTGCTCAGCCGCGGCGTTGAGGTCTAGATGACGAGTGCTCAGCGCTGAGGCATCCTCTGAGGCCACGGCGTGGCCGGAGTCCACGTTGTGGGATAGAGTTTCTTTGCCTGAACGGTTGCCTGGTGGGCCTCTGTCGTCAGTTGTTGCATGGCAGCGTTATACTGATCAAGCTTGAGCTTCAAGTCGATGAGCTGCGCTCTGTGTTTTGCGTATGTATCCAAAATGATCTCGCGATCAAGGTACGCTTTGTAGAGCATTTTGACGGACATTTTATAGACGGCGCTGCCAAATTTGTAAAATTCATAGCTTGTGGGAGAAGCTGCCTTATACAGTCTCTTGGCGAGCCATTCGGCGGATTTGGTCTTCAGTGTGCCCGAGTTGATATCCTCTTCAAACGCCATGCTGTGCACAGACGAGAGTCCGTAGGGGAATGTGTATGACATGAAGATGCCGACCGCCTGAGCGAATTGGTCGTAGATTGACTGGATTTTCTTGCTCGTGATGGCCTTCTTGAGATGACGCAATCGCTGTGCGCTGCGTGTTAGACGGTTCCGAGCGATGAGAGCCTTGGTGAACGCATTGATCGTCGAGTTGTGGATATGTTTGGCCTGGCGCGCCTCGTTGCGTCTATGTAACTCGATCGCCTCTTGGTAAGGCTGGAGCGATCCTTCGAGCTGCTCGATCGTGCCGCGTAGAGCCCACTTGCGGTCATTGAATGTATTGCGCTCCGTAGTCTTGGATAGATCATAGAGCTGTCCCCTGAGCGCCCTCGTGCTCTTTTCTGTGGATTCGAGAGGCCCGTCCAGCATCTGGCCGTCTTTGCGCGGAGCCATTTCGCGTGCTCGCCGTAGATCGCTCGACAGAGCGTTGAGACGTGCTCGGTAACTCTTGAACACGGCCCGCCTCTCACCAGGTGAAACGATGGCCGAGTTCTGCGAGTCTCGCCCGTCCGGATCGCTCAACCCGACAGGATTCCCCCGCACGTACTGATAGAGGTTCACCCCATCCACCAGCCCGCTCGGATCGGCCGCGGTCCACCGCGCCAGCCACGGCGCGTAGTACCGCGCGCCGTGGTAGTAGAGCCCGGTCTCTTCGTCCTTCTCCTTGCCGGTATACCGGTACCGCTTCGGGCTCACGTCCACCGCCGCGTTGGCGGCCCGGCACGCGGTCGTACCGTACGGGTGATACTCCTCGTAGGAGATCACCTCCCCCGCCTCGTCCACCTCGACCGCGGCGGTCCCGAGGTGGTTGTCCAGCTGGTACCGATACCGCGGCACGACCACCCCAACGGGCGCGCCAGACTCGACCATCTTGGTCTCGACCATGCACACCCGACCGGTGTCGTCGGCCAGGTGCACGGTCTGTCGCTCCTCGATGATGTCGCCGGTCGCCGCGTCTCGACGGCGCAAGATCTCGAAGCCGCCGAGGTAGATCCGCTCGTCTCGGTACGCGCCGTGCTCCCACACCTTCCGCACGCGCTGTCCCCCGGCGTCGTACTGGAACCACGCGTCACCGCCGCCGCCCTTGTCGACGTGGCGGAGCTGGTCGGCGTGATCCCAGTCCATCGCCGGTAGGTGCGGCAGCTGGGTGAGGTTGCCGTGGGCGTCGTGGGTGTAGCCGATCACGGTGGCGCCCACCTCGGTGGAGACCAAGCGGTTGCTCCCCACCCCGCCGTTGCTGGTGGTGTCGTAGGTGTACGTGCGCGTCCAGCTGGCGGCGGCGTTGCTCGGCACGCTGTGCTGGAGCTCGAGCAGGTTGCCCACCTCGTCGTAGGTGAACGACTCGGTGTACAGCTGCATCTGCTGGCCGTCGCTGCGGTGGGCGTGCTGTGGCGGCTCGGTCCCCGCGGGAGGCAGGGTGGTCACGTGCTCGCGGCCGATGGCCTGAACGAGCCGATTCAGCGAGTCATACTCGAAGGTCTGGTGGGCGCTGACGACTGCGTTGTCGTAGTAGACGGCGGACTGGGCGTAGTCCCGAACCACCGTGATGTTGCCGACCGGATCGTAGGTGTAGCGCAGGTCCTGCAGTGTGGCGGCGTTGGCCCCCGATCGCGTGGTCACGATCCGAGTGAGCCGAAAGCTCAGCGGATCATAGGTGTAGGTCGTGGCCAGGCTCGCGCCGCCGCCCGTGTCGCTGCGCGAGATGTACGTGCGGCGCCCGTGCGCGTCGTACTCGATGAACGGCACGACTATGACCGGCGTGCTGCCCTGCACCAGGGCCTCCACGCGTGACAGCTGCCCCCCCTGGTCGTACTCGGGCTGGGTGACGGTGCCGTCATGGGCGGTGATGGCCGTGGTCCGACCCAGGGCGTCGTACTCGAACTGCTGGTGGAAGACCTCACTCTCCAACAGCGCGGTCGCGGCGGGCGAGCTTCCGTCGAAGTCGTCCACCAGCGCGAGCGCGGCCCAGTCGACGTCGCTGTCGTAGCTCTGCGCAAGGCGACGAGTAGACCCGGTGGCCCGCCCCGCGAAGTCGAAGGCGTCGACGAAGGTGGCCCCCGATTGATCGTAGTGGGCCACCAGCTGCCCCCGCAGGCTGCGGGCGTTGGGGAAGTCGGGATCCAGTGGATCTTCGGCCGCCGCTCCGGGCACGCTGGGGTGCGCCTCGCCGTAGACGAGGCGCTCGACCAAGAGCTCGGCGCCTCCGTCTGCTCGATCGAGCCAGCTATGGGTGAGTCGTCGCAGGGCGTCGTACTCGGCGCGATGGGTGATGGGGGTCAGCGCGGTCCCCAGTCGCTCCCCCCAACCTTTAAGAGGCTGGCCATCGGCGGTGGCCAGCATCCAGCGTTGGCCGCTGTCGATGCTGCGCTGCATCAGCGGCTGTCCGAGCATGTCGTACGCGTAGAGCATGCAGTCGCGACCCATCGCGTCGGTCACCGCCAGCACGCTCCCGCCGATGTCCAGCGTCATCACGGTCTCGTCGAACCGGTCGACGCCTCCCTCGCGGGTGTGCGTGACGCTGCTGACCGGTCGCCCCAAGGTGTCCAGCCGCGTCACCGTGGGCGTGTCGACGAAGTTGGCCATCGCGCCCTCGATGCCGGGGTCTTGGGCGTACTGGGCGTCGTACCAAAGCTGCCCCGCCTTCGCGGTGTCGTTGGCGTCCCAAACGGCCTGGCTCCACGGCGAGAAGACGGTCGCAGCGTGGGTCCCGTCGGGCATGTCGACGCGCACGAGCCGGCCTAGCGGGTCGTAGTGCATCACGGGGGTCACGCCCCACTGCACGAGCGTCGGGTCGTCCTCGTACTCGTCGGTCTGCGAGAAGTAAGGCTCGTATTGCTTGATCGGGTTGCCCTTGTTGTCGACGACAGTGCGGCCGCTCGCGAGCCAGCGCGGGTTGCTGTGCACGACTTGCACGACCATGGCGCCAGTGCCGTCGTCGACCAGCGCCGGGGTGCCGTCTGGCGCGAGCGCGATTGCAGGCCCCGGGGCGGCGCTCGCCTTGTTCATCACCGTCTGGCCGCCGCCCCCGGCGTAGGCGATCTGGGTCAGCCAGCGGGTGGTCTGCTCGGCCGCGAGCGCGCTTTGGTGGGTCTCCCGTACGCGGGTGGTGATCCGGTTGGGCCGCTGCGTCTGCTGCCAGCGGTGGAGCTCGTACTCGATGGTGCTGGTGGCCGTGGCGGCGTCGGCCAGCGAGTCCCCCTCGCCGTTCTTGCCGATCACCGCGGTCCGGATCACGCGACCCAGCGAGTCGTACATGGCCTCGGCGTGGTGACCATTGATGTCGGTGACGCGCCCGGGCGCGAGCACCCGGTAGTCGATCTGGCTGGCGCTGATGGTATTGCCCAGCGGGTCGGTGCTGGTCACGGCGAGCAGCCGATGCGGGTCGTAGCCGACCGTCGCCTCGTTGCCGTGCGGATCGGTCACGCGCACGACCTGGTAGAACGCAGCCTCGTCGAACTGGGCGGTGCCATTCCAGACCCAGTACGACCCATCGTCCGCGATGGTGCCCCCGGGCGTAGCCGGGTTCGGAGCATTGTGCAGCGCGAGATCGGCCGCGGAGAGATAGCCGCCCGCGGACAGATCAGCGCCGTCCACCCGTCCCTGCAAGATCCCGCTGAGCATGGCGGGGGTGAGCGCCTTGGCGTATCTCGCGTAGACCAACAGCGGGCCCTGCTCGGGCACTTCGCCGAAGGCGAGCGCTGCGGGGTCTGCCCCGGGCGGCACGGGGACGCCGTGGTCGTAGTACCGAACGCGGGTGTCACCGAGCAAGCGCTTGGTCCCCGGCACGAGCGGCTCGTCGTAGGCAACCTCGACCGCAGCATCGAGGGCGGCGAGCACCGCGTTGGGGGCCAAGAGTCCAACGCCGAACACCTCATCGTGCAGCTCGTAAGACTGGGTCGCGATCGGGGTCCCGTGGCGGTAGCGTCCCTGGTCGGATCGCTGGTGCCGGAGCGTCTCCACGCTGGCGTGGATCCAGGGCTTGGCCTGGCTGGGGTGCTCGACCGGCGCCTCCCGTGGATACACCGCCGAAGCGGTCTTGACCGGGTACCCGAGCGCGTCGACCTCGAGCACCAGCTCGTGTCCGATCCGCGGATCCTCGGGGTCCCGCTCGTACTCGATCGACAGCGACTCGAGGGGGTGCCGGGTGAACACGCCGTAGGCCGGCGCGGCTCCCTCGGTCGTGGGGACCGCTCGCGGCTGCTCCCGTCGAACGAAGTGGCGCTGCTGCGACACCACGTAGGGCTTGTCGGCGTGCTCCGAGCCGTCCTCGGCGTAGATCTCCTGGCGGATCAGCGCACCCGCCAGCGCACGGTGGGCCTGGTGCTGCTCGTGGGCCGTCAGCCCGCCGGGCACCCGCGGTGCGTCGAGTCGGGGCTCGGACTTGTCGGTCGCGGAGTGGCTGGCGCGATCGAACCACTCGGTCTGGTAGCGCTCGAGCAGCGTGTGTTCATCGAACCACGCTCCGGTGTGAAACCAGCTCTTGCTGACCACCGGCGGCAGGGGCATCTGGTCGTTGGAGACCGGATAGCTCGGCAACATGCCCACGCCCAGGCTCGCCCCGGTGGCTTCGGTGTCGCGCTGCTCGACATAACCGAACCCCCGAAACTCGCGCTCCTGGCCGTCGTAGTGCCCGTGGCGGTAGCGATAGGTGCTGACGAAGCGGTGCCGGGTGACGTGATCGTAGTGCTCCACGCGATCCACCACGTGCACCGGGAACGGCACCCGACCAAACCACGCGATCCCCTGCTGCATGTCCTCGAGGTACATGCGGGTCGAGGTCGTGTAGCGCAGGGTGGTCTGCAGGCCGAGGTTGTTCTCGGTGCCCACCAAAAGGTGCGGCTTGGTCGAGTCCAGCAGGTCGACGTAGCGCACCTGGGGACACTGGCCCTCGAGCGGTGTCGACCACACCAGGCACGCGGTTCCGCTGCCCAGCAGGTCGACGAGATCGACGGTGTGCAGGCTGGTGTGGCCAGGAAACACCGCGAGCGTCTCGCGGGCGGCGAATCGATTGCCGGCCTGGTTACGCCACACCGACACCCCGTCGGCGCCCACGTAGATCAGATCGGCGGCGCCCGTGCCGTCGATGTCGGCCAGCCGCACCCGCGACGGATCGTAGTGCTCGCTCGGAGCCATATGGAGGCCGCCGAGATCCGGGTCGGCCCCCATCACGACCTGGGCGCCAAAGTGGCCGTAGCCCAGGTTGGGCCAGTAGACCACGCTGCCGTTGCGCACGCGCACCAGATCCGACAGCCCGTCGCCGGTCATGTCGGCGATGAAGACCGTCTGCTCGGCCTCGGCAAAGACTACGGTCGGGCCCTCTCGCTCATCGCCGAATCGACTGGCGACCGCGGAGTCGTCGAACCCCTGGGTTCGCCGTGAGCCATACCAGCGATAGACGTGGTCCTCGCTCATCACGACGTCTGGCGTGCCGTCGCCGGTCAGGTCGATGAAGCGCAGCGAAGGATCTCGAAAGGCGAGCTGGGGCAGGCGATCGAAGCGGCGCAGAGGCTCGAAGCCGCCGTCGGGGGTCCGGGCGCAAAACCCCGGGCTGGGCCCGTCGAGCGCGACCAGATCGGGTCGGCCGTCCCCGGTGACGTCGACGAGCTGCTGGACCCCTCCCGAGCCGGTCGGGGCTTCGCCAGCCTCCAGCCGGACTCCGCTGGGGCGAAGATCGAGCGCTCGGGCGGGGCCGATCCGCCCGCCGCCGAGGTTGCGCCCGTAGTACAGGGCATCGCCTTGCTGGGTGAGCGCGCCGGCGATCCCCTCGCCATCGAGGTCGACCCACTGGTAGCTACGCCCCCCGGGCGTTGATGCCAGCTGCCGCGTGCTCCGAGGATCGAGGTCCTGCACCCGGCCCGACAGGGTGTCCGCGCGGCTGTAGGTGAAGTCGGCGGGCGGCAGCTCCTCGGAGGTGTAGCCCCCCGTGCCGTCGGGCGCGTAGCCTCGCTGGGTCGTGCGGACGAGGTAGGTGACGTCGCCGCGCTGCTCGTAGGTGAAGTCGGTCGAGCTCACGAGCAACGCCTCGTTGTCCGGGGCGTCGGCCACCAGCTCGGGGAAGCGATGGAACACGAGGATCCGGCGGCACAGTCGGTAGGTGCGCAGCTCGAAGCCAGCCCGGTAGCTCGAGAATGCGTCGAGGCGCGACGGCCACGGGTTGATCTCGGCGGGCGTCGGCGTCAGCAGATCGTGCTCGCCGTAATCGAAGACCACCTCGAAGTGAAAGTGGTCGGGATCGACGGCGGCGGCGGGGTCGAGCCCGTGGACGTTGCCGTACCGGATCCGCTTGAGATAGCGGCGTGCTCCGATCGGGGACCGTAGCGCGCGGCGGTGGGCCTCCCAGATCTCCTGCGGTACGCCGTCGAGATCTTCGGCCTTGTACTCGTAGCGAACCACGTTGCCGAGATCGTCGCGGGTCTGTTCGAGCAACCACTCGAACACTCGGTGGTCGTCGGCGGGATCGCTGACCCGGGCGAGCTCGCTGCGCCCGTACACGTGGGTCACGTTGTCCTTGGTGGTGACCTCCCAGTGGCTGATCCCTTCGATGACGACCCGCTCGATCCGCGAGAAGTTCCCCTCGGTGCGTGGACGGTAGTGAAACCGCAGCTCGCCGGGTGACCATAGCGGGGGCTTGCGCGCCCAGCTGCCGTCGGGCTGCGGCTCCATCACGGGCACGAGGTCTTCGGCCCCGCCCAGGACGAAGGTGTCGCTGTCGTCCGAGCTCGCATCGTAGGCGTCGCGGTAGCGCGGCAAGCCCTTGTCGGTCTTGCGGGCGACGCTGGGGACGGCGGCCGACCAGCCCAGCCCGAACGGACCGTTGCCGGCCCCGGTGCTGTAGCCCACGGTGATCTCGGGGCTCAGGCCTCGGCCGGGGGGGACCGCCACGCCCACGCTCATCGAGCCCGCGCCCGTGGCCGGGTTGACGCTGAACTTCTCCGCGATGGCCTGCATTGCGCCGCCGCCCTTGGGGAGGGCGACCTCGGGGATCTCCACCGGGGTCGGCCCCTGCGATGCCGGACGACGACTGTCCGGACCGGTCCCTAGGTTGGGCGCGACGCTGGCAAAGGGCGTTGCTGCCGCTCCTTGCCCGACATTGAGCCCAGTATCGAGCCCGGCATCGAGCCCGGCGCCCCGACCTGCGCCCGGGGGATCCGTTCGGCCCGAGCGTGGGCGGGCGGATCCTTCGGGGAGACGGCCAGCCGTCCGCGATTGCCCTCCCATGGGCGGGTTTGCGGATGTGCTGCTGCCAGGCCAGCCCCCTGGGTTGCCCGGTCGTGGACCACCGGGGTTGCCGTTGCCATCGTTGAAATTGGTCATCGTCCTGCCACCTTGCTGCGTTCGTTGGCGATCGGGCGCGAGGCGGCGACGGCTCTTTTGCCGAGCCGTCGCCTCGTCGATTGTTGGGGGCGAGCTAGGGCGCTCGTCCGGCTTCCACGATGAGGATGATGTCCTCGATCTGGTCCGGGATGATGCGAGTCCCGTCGCCGTAGCTCTCGGTGAGCTCGGTCAGGTTCGCCAGCTCACCGTGGGTGATCCGGATCGTCCACGGGCTAGCCTCCGCATCTGGAGCGACCGTAGCCACCACGGACGGGGGCGGGTTCGCGGGCGCGGGGGGAAGCTCGCTCGTGTCCGGAGCCACCGCGAGGGCGATCGCGCTCACGGCTCCGTTGGCCGGGGTCACCGTGACGTTGGGTGTCGCGCTCTGTGAGCTGCTGGCCCACCGAACCGCCAGCGATGCCTTGGTGGCCATCACGGCCCCAGAGCCAGACAGGTAGGGCAGTCGCCCGGCCAGCGACACTTGGAGCACTTGATCGAACGAAGGATCCGGGTTGCCCCCCGAGACCTCCTCGAGCTGAGTCAGGAACGCGTTCCACTCCACCGGGAACTCGTGGCGCAGGCTGAACATCCGCATGGCGCGACGCGGCGCGTGGGCCAGTGCGATGGAGGCTTGCTCGGCGAGCTGGGCTCCGCCCTCGCGGGCGGTGTAGCTCAGGTGGAGCACCACGTCCGACAGCGTCCGGAGATCGAAGCGATTGGACGCGGGCGGTAGCTCGATCCGCCAGCGGCTGATCGCTCCGGCGCCCTCGAACGGCAGGTACCGCGGGTCCTGGAAGCTCAGCTCGAACACTCCTGGATCCGACTGGCCGCTGCTGGTGCAGATCGATTCCAGCGGTCCGTAGCGGTAGTCGAAGTGGCTGGCGTCGGTGTAGTTTTCATCGATGGCGTCCTTGCGGACCTGGCTGCCGAGCAGCGTCAGCTTGGCGTGCACGCCGCTGTACGGCCCGGCTACCACGGGCAAGGTCATGCGCACGGCCTTGAGCCGGCGCATGTAGTGCCCTGGGTGGTCGAGATCGAACAGGCCCTCACCCAGCTCCACCACCGCGGCGTTGCCGGCACGTAGCTCCATCAGCGCTTCGGGGGCGAGCTGGGCCAGCGACACGCTCTTGGTGAGCTCGTACTCCCTCCGGTCGGCGTCGATGTAGGCCACGTCGAGACGCTGTAGGTCGAGCGTGAGGTGCTCGGCCGCCAGCAAGCCCTTGCGCAGGTCGTTCCAGTGGCCGGCTCGTACGATCGTGGATCCCTCGACGCCCAGCTCGTAGCGATAGGCTCGCTCGGCGCGCTTGGCGATGTCGTACGCCAGGTTGTAGGTGCTGAAGTATAGCTGCGAGAGCCGACGCTCCAGCCACCCGTAGAGCTCGGCGTTGGTGAGCTTGTCGCTGAGGAAGTTGGCGACATCTTGGGCCGTGCGGGTTTGCTCGTCGTGTGTAGCGAGCTCTGCCGCTAGCACCTGCTCGCGGATCTCTGCGGCCAGCAGCTCTTGATCGATGCGCTCCATTTCCTTGGCGCTCTGGTCGAGCTGGAGCTGCCATTCTTGCCGCCGGCGCTCCCAGCCGCCGACGATGGCGGCCCGGTTGGCCTCGTAGGTGTGCTGCGCGGCGTCTATGGAGTAGGCGTTGGCGATGGCCTGGCTGGCGCGGGCGATGAACGAGCCGCCGAACGTGCTGCCCGCGCCGAGCCCCACGGTGATGTCTGGGATGAGCGCCTGCACCGACGCCATCAGCTGCATGTGCGAGACGCTCTGTTGGATGAAGTGGGCACGGCCGAGCTTGGAGAGCTGCTCGCGCTCTTGGGCGATGCGCCCGTCACCGCTGAGCATCTGGCGGTAGAAGGTGTTGCGCTGGTTGGCATGCTCCCGCGAGTACTCGAGCGCCTTGCGCTGTACCGCGACCTCTTGCTGCTGCTCGAGCTTGACCTGCCGCAGCACGTCGAGCACGTCGACCTCGTGCTTGGCGCGCAGGGCCGCGAGCGCCTCCGCGTCCCGCTTCTCGACGGCCGACAACAGCGACGCCCCCAGCGAGCGAGCCTCGGCCGCCAATTGCTGCGCTTTGGCCAGCAGCACGCTGAATCGGTAGTTGCCGGGGCCGGCGCTCCGGTCGTCGAGCACTGCGCCCAGGTCGAGCCCCGCGGCCTGCGCCCGGATCAGCAGCGACGGATCGATGGGCGGCGCGAAGAGGGCCAGCGTGCGCTGCTGCCCCTCGATGTTCTGGCAGTGTCGGATCTTGAACAGGCGATCGGCGAGGAGATCCCAGTACCCGAGCAGGTGCTCGTTGGGCGACAAGCAGAACATCGCTGCGCCGATCCCCGCGTGGACCAGGCCCCCGCCGTCCTGGGCCGACGTGGCCGAGCCGAGCACGAGGTTCTCCGCCTCGATGAGGACGTTGCCGAACGATGTGTCCGAGGCCGACGCCGCGAGCAGCGAGGTTCGCAGGCTCCCGTAGCTCTGGGTCGTCTCTGGGGTCGCGGCGGGCAGAGCGGTGGGCTTGGGCCCCAGGACGTGGGCGGCGAGCTCGTAGAGCTGCGTCGCCTCGTTGATCGACTCGATCGTGTCGCGCCGAAACAGCCGATCGCCCCACTCGATCAGGGTGTCGAGGTAGCGCATGACGACGTACAGCTGGTACGCGACCGGCCGCAGCTGGGCGATGCGATGGGGCTCGAAGGGAAAACGCTCGAGCGCCACCAGCTGCGCTCGCACGCTGTTGACCAGGGCAGGATCCGCGTCGGGGGCCGTCAGTGCGGCCAGCAGGGTGTTGACCTGCGCTACGGCGTTGGTGTCGCGCAGCGGCTTGTACTTCCAGTAGCGGGCCGTGCCTGCGTCGGGGTCGGCCGTGGTCGTGGGGTCGAACACGTAGTGGAACCAGCGCTGCGCCTCGGCGTGGCGCTGGGCCTGCTGCAGGCGCATCGCGATGAGCAGCGGCACGTGGAAGAACAGCTCGCAGTTGTACTGCGCGTAGGCGCCTCCGTAGTCGAAGTCGACATCTCGTCGGGGGTAGGGCTGGGCCACCGCGTTCGTGGGCGCGTAGGTGTCGTGGAAGTGATCGTTGCCGTCGACTTGGGCCTGGTCGATGATGGCGAGGCCAGCGTCCGCGAAGAGCCCGTCGGGGCCCCGTCGTGTCCATCCCTCCATCAGGTCACAGACATGCGGGTGGTGGAAGGTATGGAAGGTCAGCGCGCCGGGTACATGGTTGGAGGACACTGGCGCTAGCTCGCTGGGCGGCGATGACGGATCGAACACCCCGACTTGGAGCTCGGCCGCCAGCGTCCACCCGCCGTCGGTCGGTGGGCTCGTAGATTCAAGGGGGTACGGCGGGATCGGCTGCCCGTGGTCGCGGGCCAGCACGATGTAGACCCCGTGATCGTCCATGTAGGCGAAGTCGTAGTAGCGCGTGACCATGTTCTTTTGCCCGAGCGTGCTTGGGAGCAGCGCGCTCGGCTGGGTCGCCGCGGTCAAGATCGGCCACCAGACGTCCATCCTCACCTCATTGGGTATGATCTGGCCTACGAAATATATGGTCTTTAGGCTGAGTTCGCCGTGTTCGTCCGCGGCCGGGCGGGAAGTGGCGATCTGCCGCGACCACTCCATGTTGGCCGGGGGCCTCGGTTGGGGATTGACCGGGCCGGAATCAGGCACCAGCTGCTCATTGCCGCACGATCCTCGTACCCAGGCACAGTGCCTCCATTGGCTGGAGAGGGCTTGCACGCCGACGGTCGTGCCCTCGAGCCGCTCGCGTTGGCCGAGCCGAAATCGTGTCGGGTCGTCGCCATCGGGCGCGTGCAGGTTGAGCCGTACTACACCGGGGAGCGCGGCCGGCGGGTGCCATCGACCCGCGCGGTAGTCCATCACGTGGACCCGCAGATCGTAGTCGAGGGAGTCCGTCGGTGGATCCTCCGGCTCGGTCACATCCTGTAGCGCCAGCCAGAACAGGCGAACGCGCCCTCCTTCGGTGGTCAGCAGGTGGTGCTCGGACTGGATGTCGACGTCGAGCTTCTCCCAGGGTGACCAGCGTCCGCGGCTGAGCGTGCGGTGATAGTAGTGGCGCGGCACCACCGTGGTCCGTCCGACCACGTGGAGGACCTCGTCTTCGCTCGCGGAGGCCTCCGTGCGGCTGAGGCCCACGACCTCCATGCGCGCGATGGCGTGAAGCCCCTGCAGGTAGTTGGTCACCGCCTCGTGCACGACCTCGTCGGTGAGATCCTGCTGCATCAGCGCCCCTTCGAGCTCGCGGAACAGCGGGGTACGATCCATCCGTAGCTCGGGCTCGAGCCAGTTCTCGGGGTAGAGGAATGTCTTGCGGTTGGCTTCCCACTGCCGGTAGCTCTTGCGCCACGCCCACTGCTCCCGGTCGAACACGTCGGGCGAAATGTTGTCTTCGTGGGTGGGGTCGATGGGCTCGGGGCCTCGCTCCAAGTTGAGCAAGATCCGCTGGACGAAGCGCTGCACCGTGGAGATCGCCTGCTTGATCCGCGAGGTCTGCATGCACGAGGTCATCTCGATGTCCAGCAGCAGGTACGCCGATAGATCGGCCACGGTGTGTACCCCCGCGGGCTGCAGTCGATGCACGAGGTAGTCCACCAGGGCCTCTCGCCGTGCGTCCCGCAGCGGATCGTTGAGCGCCTTGGCGACCGCCAGCCAGTCGTCGCCCTCGTGACGGGCCTTGATGGCCCGCACGACCTGCTGGGCTTGGGCTGTGGTGGGTGCCTGGCTGGCCCATTCGAGCGCGACCTCGGCCGAGACGCCCAGGCCTCGCACCAGGGTCACGGCCTCACGAAGACGCACCAGGTGGGTGCCGACGGTTAGATCGTCGTCACTCCAGCCGAAGCCGGCCTGCAGCGCGGCCAGATCGTCGACGTTCCAGCCGGTGGCGTTCGCGAGCCGCTCGACCGGGGTGCCCGTCTGCGGTGCGCTCGCAAGGTCGCCGGGGGTGGCCACGGTCCGGTCCATCGATGGCCCGAGGCTGGCCAGGGCGCTCAGCTGGCGCCATTGCTCGAGCAGCGCCTCGGGCGTGGCGACGGGGGACTGGACCGGCCACGTTCGAAGATCAGCGGGCTGAGCGGGTGCGGGGTCATCGAGCGTCGCGAACACGGGCGCGAGCTCGGGTTCGCTGAGCCGAAGCGTTTGCACGATGCGGACCGCCTTGTGCAGGCGCAGGTAGCTCTGCTGCGCCTGTGCAGGGGCGGTCATCTGCACGAAGTCCTCCATCAGCGGCGCGGCGGGGTGGGTGATCCCTTGGAGGTGTCGCTCGAGCAGGGCGGTGATGATCGCGGGCTCGATCTCCAAGGCAGCGCCCAGCGAGGACGCGACGGTCGCGGGGGCCAGCTTGTCCCGGAGCCACGAGTTGAGCGCCTCGATGACCAGGGTGAGGTTGGCCGCATGGCGCTCGGCGAGCGGCACCTCGCCGGTCGGTACGTTGTCGAACAATGTTGGGTGATCGGAAGCGTCGACCGCCTCGACATGCGTCGCGTAGAGGCTCGCGCGGTCGGCGATGGGCAAGCCCCCGTCGCCGTCCGTGGGCACGCGCAGGTCGAGCGCGGCGACGAGCTCGCGGACGAGCGCGTCGTCGTCGATGAATACGGAGAGCCGTCGGGCGAGCTCGGCCTCGCTCATCTCGGCCGGCGGGGCGTAGATCTCCGAGACCTGCGTTAGATCCTCGAGCATGGTCTCGAGCGCATGCTCGATGGAATCGTCGGATGGGGCCGGGCTTTGGCTCGGCTCGGCCTCGTGCAGCACCAGGTACCGTAGCTCTGGGAAGGAGATCGGCGACTGCGTGAGCTCCATGGCGCGCGTGACGAAGTCGCCCGTGGCCGTGGGATCTCCGGGGTAGAACGGGTCGGCGCCCGTCATGGTCATCAGCGCCAGCAGGTCCGTCACGGAGATCTGCATCAGTCGCGCCAGGGTCACGTGACGATAGAGCTCCGAGAGCATCGCCAAGGTCATGGTGACCGGGCCGGTGTAGCCCAGAGCCGTCCGCAGCGTGTCCAGCTCTTCCATGGTCGCGCCGAGGGCCGACGCGACGGCAGTGGCGTGCGTGTCGAGCGGTTGGCTGGTATCGAGCAGCTCTTCGCGTGAACCATCGAGGGTGAACGCGGTGGCCACGGTGGGCAGCACGGTTGGGTTCATGAACAGCGCGGCGTAGTGAGAGGGCTCGCCCCAAGTGTCGATGGGGGCCCAAAGGGCACAGAGCTGCTCGACGGAGGCGTCGAGCCGCTGGCGTAGTCCCTCGATCACCGCCAGGCGTTCGAGGGCCAAGCCGCCGAGATCGGCGGATTCCAGCGAGTGGAGGGCCAGGTCGAGCTCGGCCGTGCTCCAGCCGCAGGCACGCTGTAGGCGGACGAAGCGGTGCAGGCGATCGAAGGTGCCCGCGTTCGCCCCCGACAGGAGCATCTGGGACAGGTCGCACTCCCCTCCTGGAGTGTCGATGCTGATGGGGTTGTCTCCGGGGATGAACCGGGTCGCGAGCAGCGCTTGCAGATCGTCGAACTCGAGGCTCGCGCGGGTCAGCAGATCGGGGACCGCGAGCAGCGTCGTGTCCCACTCGGCGGCGTTGGGCAGGCCGTAGTACGACCAGGTCTCGGGAGCTGGGTCGGTGATGATCTCCCCTTGCTCGAAGGCCAGCCCGAGCCGCTCATAGGCGATCTCGCGTGCAGTCGGGGTCGTCGGGCCACGCAGCGTCGTCATCACCTGCAGGCGGCTGAGCCCCCCGTGGTCCAGGGTGGCGCGCACGACCTCCCACGGCTCCGCGAACGGCAGCGACAGCGGATGATGGGCTTGGGCGAGCGCGTCGTAGGCCGCCGGGATGATATTCTGCGGCGTCGCCAGCAGGACCTCGGAGTCGAGGTCCCCGGTGGTGCTCGCGGTCAGCTCGCCGGTGGGGTCGCTCGATGCACCCGGGTCTCCGTCGCTCACGTGATCCACGACGCTCTCGAGGATCTCGTTGACCAGATCCACGTAGGGCAAGGCGGTGTCTACGTTGGCGCAGGTCAGCTCCAGCTCGGCGAGATCGGGGCGGCGTCGTAGCAGCACGTTGAGCGGGTTGTTGGGCTCGGCCTCGCCCCCTTGGTCGAGCATCCCCATTAGATCGACCAGGTAGGCGGCCGGACCGTGCACCGACTGGCATTGCGCGCATCGGCAGTACGAGGTGCTCCCCGTCAGCTGCTGTAGGCTCTGGGCCTGCTCCGAGGGTTCCTCGTCCGACTCCGTCAGCGAGACGAGCTTGTACTGCATCTGACCGGCGGTGAGGGTCGCGAGCTGTACCGTGTTGACCTTCGACTTGGCCGTTGCCTGGATCGCCTGGGCATCGTCGACTCCGCTGGACACGGAGGCCAGCGCCTGCTCCAGCTCGTCCTTGCTCGCGTGGGCGATCTGAAGCGCGGAGTGAAACCCCGCCTCGACCAGGGCCCGTACGTAGGACGACTTGGAGGTCAGGGTGAACAGGCGCTGGACGGTCTGCACCTCGGCCAGCGCCGATGCCTGATCCCCAGGCGCGATGCCGGCGAAGGCGCTCCCCGGGTTGTTCGCGGTGTACTTGGCCAGATCCGCCGTGCGCAGGTCGACGTCGGGCGTGTTGTCCAGCAGCGTCTTGGCGTGAGCGCTCAGGGCGCTGGAGCCGGTGAGCTCTCGGCGCAGCGCGTCGTTGGGAAAGGCGGCGTCGAGGGCCTCGATGACCGCGTCGACATAGTGATCGAGCCGCTCCTGCTCGGTCTGCCCCGGCACATGGGACGGGAACTCGATCGATGGGCCGGTGGCCTGCACCATGCTCACCCAGCTCGAGCGCTCGATCGCCGCGATGCTACGGAAGGTCGGGTACTGCCCGCCTGCCCGCTCGAGCGTGAGCTGCTGAAGCGGCGCGACCCACCCCTGAAGCGCCTGTGTACAGCGGATGATGGTCTGGAGCTCCTCTACATCCTCGGCCGAGAACACCGGCGTACCCTCGGACTCCGCACTGGAGACGGCCTGCCAAAAATCCTCGTCGGTCCCCGTGCGCTCCACAAAGAGTCGTATGAAGTCTTGGTGCCGACTGGGATCGACTTGCGAGCTCGCCACGATGTCCTTGATCGCCGGACGGTCGGGGGTCGAGACCTCGCCCATGGCAAACACCACCAGCGCGTCCGATAGCTGCTGCATCAGATCGTTGGTGGTGATCCCGGGGAGGGCCGGGACCGCTCCCCGGGCTACGGCGTTTTCGAACGCGGTCTGGCGGAGATCGGCACCCACGACCATCAGATCGTGAAGATCGGGCGCCAGCCCGTCTCGCGCGAGCCCAAAGAAAACCTCCCGTGGGACGGTGGTCGCGTCGGCCAGCGTCGCGGCGGCCGCCAGCTCGACGACCCGCTCTTGTTCGATCGAGGTCGTGCGGGCCAGGGTGCGCGCCGCATCTTCGGCCATCCCGACTACGGTGGCTCCCGAGGCGGTGAGCTCTCGCGCCAGCGCGACGTCGATCTGCTCGAGCTCCGACGGCCCCTCCCAGCGGTCGCCTCCAACGACCAGCTCGACGCTCACCGAGCCCGACGCGCGGGAAATTTCGCTCGACTCCGCGAGCAGCATGCCGGTCCCGTCGTAGGCCTGCACGATCAGGTTGATCGGGCGTCCGTCGGAGACCGTATGCCGAAGTCGAAACCGACCGTCCGCGTTGGATGGGGTTTGAGCGAGCAGCGTATCCACCACCCCGGCGGCCTCGGTCCGGCGGCCGTGGACCTGCACGTCGGCGTTGGCGATCGGTCCGCCGGTCGCGTCCGCCACCATACCGTCCACCACGATGGCGAGCGGGCGCTCCACGACGATCTTGGCCGAGTCGATCGAGTGTGTCAGCAGCCAGGTGACCTCGTTGTCGGTGTTGGCGATCTCGACTTCGCCATCGAACACTCGGAAGTAGAATCCCGCCGGAACGAACCCCAGTATTCCGTCGATCACCGCTTCGTCTACCGACATGGAGAACCGGCCGTCTTGGTCGGTGGTGGCCTCGCCGAGCGCGTTGGCGGCCATCTGCTCCACATCCCACAGCTCCACCCGTACGCCGGCCAGACCGGCGCCCGAGATGCTGTCGATGACGGTTCCCTCTTGGTCGTAGATGCTCATGCTGATTGCTCTCGATCTATGGCGGGCCCGATGGCTCCGGCGTGCGGCGGGTGGTCTGGCGCCCTTGTGTCGCTGCACCAGCAATGCAAGCCCACGGCCGAACCGAGTCGGGCACAAACCCCAATGAGTTCGGAGCTTCGGGGTTCCGACGGGCGCGTGAGCGCTCGAGGATGTGCGCTTGGCCGATGTGCGCACCGATGTGCGCCCATGCGGACGATGGGCGCGCCCATCGATGTCATGCGACCTTTGGGCGGTGCCCCTGCGGGCGCTCTTTTGCCCTTGCGGCTAGCTTCCCCGCCAGTTTCTCAGCCAGTTTCTCAGCCAGTTTCTCGATTGGCGCGGCGCAGGCGAGCGCGTGCGGCCGCCTCGCGGATCTGCGGATCGACGTCGTCGCTCGCCAACTCCACGGCTTGCTGTTCCTCGGCGCTCAGGGGCCCAGCCCGGTTGCCCAGCGCCAGCAAGGCGTTGCGTCGCAGCGCTCGCCGGGGGATCCGTCGTAGCGCGGTGTCCTTGACGAACGCGCGGTAGCGTCCGCTGCGGATGTTGGCCAGCACTGCGGGGTCCGGGTCGCGGGGGGGACCGGAAGGGGGCTCGATCCACGCCGCGTCGGGGACTCGGGCGTCGCGCTCGCGCCCGGCGTTGTAGGGGCAGACCTCCTGGCACACGTCACAGCCGGCGACCCGCTCGCCCATCGTATCGGCCAGGGCGGGCTCGATCGGCCCGCGGTGCTCTATTGTCAGGTACGAGATGCAGCGGCGGGGGTCGAGCCGGCCGGGGCCGAGGAAGGCCTGGGTGGGGCACGCATCGAGGCAGCGGGTGCACTGGCCGCAGGCGTCCCAGCTGGCGCGCGAGAGCTCTTGGACCGCGTCGGGGCCGGTGAGCTCAGCGGTGCATAGCAGCGCCCCCAAAAGGACGTACGAGCCTAGCCCTGGGACGATCACGCAGCCGTGCTTGCCCAAAAAGCCCAGCCCGGCCAGTGCGGCGGCGGCTCGCTCGAGCAGCGGCTTGGTGTCCACGCAGATCAAGCATTGCGTGTCGGGTAGTCGCTCGCCGACGTACTCGGCGAGCTGCTCGAGGCGGCGAAAGATCACCGTGTGGTAGTCGGCACTCTGGGCATAGCGAGCCACGGGGCTGGCCTGCCCGCGATAGGGCACGGCGGCCACCAGCACCGAGCGGGCGCCGGGGAGCATGCCGCAGGGATCCTTGCGTAGCGCCCGGGTTCGGGCCATGAACTCCATCTCGCCGTGTCGTCCCTCGTCGAGGTGGCGGTCGAGCTCGGCGTGGGCGAGGGTGAAGGCGGGATGATCGAGCCGCACCGCGCCCAGCCGCAGCAGGCCCAGCTCGGCCGCCCGGGCGGCCAGCTCGCGCAGCACGGCGGGCGTGAGCGTCACGGGTGGCTCCGCATGGGCGCCATCGTAGCCGGGTCGGCTGGCGCAGCCAACGAGGCCAGGCTAGTGCCCGGTCTAGGGCTCGGCAAAGTGCATCGTAAACGAGCTGTGTCGGATCGAGCCCTCGTCCCATGATTCCCAGGCCATCTCGCGAATGCCTCGGATCACCACGCCGATGGCCTCGATGCGGGCGACGAACTCTTTGTTGTTCGGCTGGAACGCAGTCAAGAACGCGACGAGCAGCTCGGCGGTTGCATCGGCGTCGAGTCGTCCGTAGCTCGACAGCGAGGCCCGGGGTAGGGCCATGGCGGGATCATCGGATCGCAGGATCTCCCGGCTGAGTCGGGCCGAGGTCGAGAGCACCAGGTACTCGCCGTGCTCGAAGTAGTGGAAGCCGAAGCCGGGTTTGGACTCGATGCGCACCCCCGGCACGAGCCGCCCGAGCCAGCCGAGGTTGAATCCCCGGGTCGGCACGCCCAGGCCCAGATCCTGCTTTGAGCTCAGCCGAAGCTTTCGAGGAGCCCGCCGGTCGCTCAGCGCGAACGAGGCTCGAACGATCTCTTGGTAGAGGGTCTCGAGCCAGGCCTTTGCCTTGGCCATTTGCACAGGCTTGCCGATGAAGGCGAGCTCCAAGGTGGGGATCGGGATGCTCTGGTTCTTGGCCGACTGGTTCTTGGCCGACTGGTTCTTGGTCTTGGTTCGGCGCAGGGTCATCGTGGGGACCGAGGCCGATCGCGGGATCACGTAGGCGACCGGCGGAGCGAAGAGCGCGGGGCCTTCGTCGAGCACCAGCTCCCGTATGCGGGTGAGCTTGGTGTAATAGGCGCGAGTGATCGCCTCGCGGACCGAGTCGCGGAGGTTCTTGTCTTTGTCCTCGCCCTTGAACAGCGCCTTGAGCTCCTCTCGATCGAGGCGATCTTCGATGCTCCCCATGTACGCGGCCAGCGCGGCGCCCAACCCGAGGGTCCCATTGATTCCAGCCCAGGCGGGATCGGCAGGGATGAAGTCGGGTACTGGGGTCTGGTCGATCCGAGTCGCAGCGGTCGGTGCCTCGCCGATCGTTTCGATCTCCACGCTCGTGCCCACGTCCATTCGAGCTTGGCCCCGCAGCATCGACGAGGCCACGACGTCCTCCAGGTCGAAGATGGACCCGGTGAAGTCGTTGTCGTCGGCGGCCTGCATGGCTCGCCCGGCCGGGGTGTCGTGCCATTGCTCGAGCAGGGCGGTGGTCTCGGCTGCGAGCTCCCGGCTCGAGGTCACGTCCCAGTGGGCCCACAGAGCCATCTGGGGGGCTTCGGGGTCGAAGAGCGAGCCCAAGGCTTCTCGCGTTGGAGGCGAATGTTGGGCGGGGAGCGTGGGCCCGAGCTCGAGCACCAGGGCGGATCCGTGTCGAGCGAGGCTGACCATGCCCCTGGGGCGGAGCAGGGCGTCGACGATCGGACCCGCCATGGGATCGTCGGGGCTGGTGAGTACATGAGTGCCGACGAGAATGGGCACGAGCAGGTCGGGGTCGACCACGCTGTCGAGCGCAAACGAGAACGTGACCGCGGAGCTCGTTCGCTCGACGCCCATGGACGGGGGCATGGTCTCGGTCACCTTCGCGAAGGTGTCGAACGCCTGGGCGGCTTCTTGTGGGCCGCGCATCCGGGCCCATAGCACCATCGAGGGCACCTGGGTGGCCTCGAGATCGGTGACCAGCTGCGCCTGGAGCCCGGGTAGTTCTTCGCGGATGCTCTTGCCGCCCGCTGTGAACGCCCCTTCGCAAAGCTCGAGCAGCAGGGCGACGCGCGAGAGTCGTATGAACATCGCATACGCCGAGTCGTCCGCGCCGACTACGAAGCTCGCCGGGATCCAGCGTTCGATCTTCGAGAGGCCATCGCGAGCTTTATCCAGGCCAAAGGGTTCGCCGCTCTGCACGGCCAAGATCGCGGGGTCACGCGTGATCCGCTCGAGCAACTCGGAGCCCAGCAACCGCTGCAGGTGGGGCACCGGATCGCCGACGTGGACGATGGTGGTGTGCGAGGTGTCGAGGTGGTCGAGGAATTCGAGATCGGGCCCGGTCGGTGACTCGGTCTGGGGTCCGGTCTGGGGGTTGGCCGAGGCGGCTGGCTGAGCCTCCGCATCGGTGGGAGCCGCGGGCGAAGCGGGCCGCGGCTTACACGACCCGAGGGCGGTCAACAAGGCGAGCAGGGTGAGCGAGCCTGAGCGCAGGGGCATGGGAGCCCGAGCATAGTGCAGCCGTGGCCTGGGCGGTCACCGGGGGCCTCGCACCGCACCGCGCTTGCGATGCGTCGCATCCTCTTCGACAATTCCGCATCAATGCGTGCTCTTGCGTGCTCTTGCGTCCTGGTCTGCTCATTGTGTCTTGGTTGTAACGGCGGTGGTTCCGACGACGACTCCAGCGACGCGGGGACGATGACTCCGGTCACCTCGAGTCCCAGCAGCGGCTCGGGGGTGCCGGGGTCGTCGGCCGAGGCCACCACGGGGCTGCCGGGTGACACCACGATGTCGCCCACTGACCCGTCGACCACCATGGTGCCCGACGACACCAGCGAGGATTCCGACACCACCACGGCTGGGGCTGGCGATCCGGGCGACTGGCTGCTCACCGTTGATCGTGGCAGCAGTCCGCCTCGCCTGGTGCGGATCGATCTCACCGGAGCCACCCTCGAGGTTTGTGCGCTCGCGAGCGTCGTCGACTATGCCAGCATCGCCTTTGCCCGTGACGGTACTCTTTATGGGCTCAACATCGTCGAGGGGCGGATCGACCGGATCAACCCGTGCAATTGCAGCTTTCAGTTCGTGGGTGCGACATCTGTGGGCCCCTTGTCCCTGGGCCTCTCTGCCGAAGATGAAGAATTTCTCGGCATCGATCCCGCGCTCGACGCTCTCGTCCGGGTCGATCAGCAGACCGGCTTGGGCACGGTCATCGGCCCGCTGGGTTTCTTCTTTGGCCCATCGGCCATTGCCTGGTCGGAGGCGCTGGGTCAGCCCTACGCCATCGAGGCCGACAACGATTTCCTCTTCACGATCGATCCGGTCACCGGGGCGGCGACCGACGGTCCGATGCTGTCGGCCGATCTCACCGCTCCGGGCCTCGCCATACACCCCAACGACAGCATCCTCTACGCCTGCGACGCCAACACCCTCTACACGATCGATCCCGCCACGGGCCTGATGACCCAAGTAAGCGCCGCCCTAGCCCTGACCGGCGGTTGCCAGACCCTCACCCCTCCTCAGACCGCCATCGACTGCATCGACTCACTCTAGCCCTCGCAAGCGCTCGCTAAAGCCCGCTGCTGCGCCAGCTCTACTCCCCCCGCAGGTGCTCAGGTCCACACACGCAGCAAGCTCTGCTCGGCGGGCACGCCCAGCCGGATCGGAAAGCCGTAGTGCCCTTGCGCCCGGTGTACGTACAGTCGGTCGTACCCGCGCGCCCACGGTCCATGGTCGGGGATCGACGTGAACAGCGAGACGAAGGTCCCGGTGCCCCCCAGCGACAGCAGCCCCAGCTGGCCCCCGTGAGTGTGCCCCGAGAGCACCAGATCCCCTTCGCCCTCGGGCAGGTGCACGAATGCCCCGGGGTCGTGCAGCAACAGCAGCCGCAGTGCTCCCGGCTGTCGCGGGTGGTCTTCGCACACCATGCGCATGTGGGCGGCACGATGTCGCCACACGAAGTCCAGCCCGACCACCTGCACCGCCCCGGCGGGCGTCTGCACGATCTCGGCCTCATCGACCAAAAGCCGCACTCCGGTGCGCGCGTAGGCTCTGCGCACCACCTCGCGGGCTTCGTGGTCGTGGTTGCCGTGGCAGGCGAAGACCCGACCGGCGTAGGCGCGCAGCGGCTCCAGGGCGCGGGTCACCGTCTCCACGTCGTGGGACTCCATCGTCATCAGATCTCCGGTGATGAGGATCAAGTCGGGCTTGCGCTCTACGGCGCGCCGGCAGATCCGCTGCAGCCGCTCGACCGACATGAACGGGCCGAGGTGGGGATCGGAGATCTGTACGATCGTCAGCGGTCGTCGCTCTTGCGCTTCGGTCTCGCTCGGAGTGCCCAGCCCTTGCCCAAAGCGGCCTAGCGCTCCTGCATTGTGGTCGCGATGGAGGGTCAGGTCGACGGTCTCCTCGCGGGTCCACAGCGACTGCACGAGCCCGCCGGCGGCCAGCACGAAGGGGATCCAGGCCCCGTACGGGGTCCAGCCTACTGCGGCCACGATCGCCCAGGGGAACGCGAGCAAGGTCGCCGCCAAAAACCACGACGCGGGCCAGCTGACCGCCACCCGCACCGGCCATGGTTTCATTTTTGGCCGCCACATCAGCATGGCGATGTGGACAGCGGTCGCCACCTGGAGATAGGGAACGAGTGGTGCTAGTGGCCCAAGATGGGTCCGTAACGCGACCCCCACCCCGGCGGGAAACAGCAAGAGGATGCCTGCAAACACCCCAAACATCCGGCTGCGGACCGATGCCCCCAGCACCAGGGTGATGTAAGCCCCCCAAACGGTGATGGCGTAGGCACTCATAGCATTGCGTTCGACGTTGCGAGGGAGAAGGCGGTTACTCCGCGGAGGGGTGATGAGTCGTGCGGGATCGTCGACAAGGCCAGCGCGAGTTTCGCACGTCTTCGAGCGCACGCTCGGCTTGGCCACCCCAATGCCCGAATTTCATCAATCGCGGGGGGGGTTACGCGGACCGGCTTACGGGACCACCTGACAACCATCGGCGGATGGATCAGGCTAGGCTACAAGAGGGACTTCTCATTCGCGAGCGACAGGCAGTCGACCCCGGGCTCGACCTTCCGCCCACCATGGATCTTCCCGAGTGGAGCTGGCTCTTGCGGCTAGCACGTCGGGCGGAGCGGACCTCCGGTCTCACCGGTCTTACCTCCTTTTTGCTGGCCAAGGGCAAGCAGGCGAGTGATGGCGTGCCCACGGCGATCTACGAGGGGGAGCTGGGGGCCGAGACCTTCCGGCGGCATCAACGGGACGAGTCCTATCAGCTGTACTTTCGCGCCAACCCGTGGTGGCCGGGCGAAGACGAGCACGAGCGAGGCCCGCGGCTCGAGGATCGCTGGTCGCTTTTGGGGGGTTGGTTTGGCCTGCCGCCGATCGTGGCCTTGGCCACATCGGATGGGGCCGGTCGGCGCCACGATCCGTCGTATGTGTTCATGCCGTATTCTTCGGTGGCCTACGCCGCGGATCTGGTGATCCGCCTGCTGATGGGGCTCGATGCGCCAACGTGGAGCGACGTATGGGCGCGGTGGTCGAGCATGTTGCCCACGGTGACCACGCCGTCCCAGGCTCACGGCTCATTCGAGGATTTCTTGCGACGCACGGAGCGCTGGGGATCCGATCCCTCGGTGGCTCGCCGTCAGGTCGATGCGGGGCGCTATCCTGGGTTTTCCCGGGTCGCCCGCGACCTGCAAAACAGCGAGTCGCAGCCCCACCCGATGGCTCACCCGATCGCCCCGATCGCCCCGATCGCCCCGATCGCCCCCATCGCCATGGACGAGACCGACGTTCAGTAGTCCCTGGTGCCGAGGGCCGGGCCTTGCCTCACGCTGATTCCGCAGGATCGAGCGTGCTCGTGGGCTCGGCGGGGGGTTGTGGTTCACACGCATCCTCGGTGCTTGAGCTGAACAGCCCGTTGCGCAGGAACACGTCGAGCCGCCTCATCGTGGGCAACCCCTCGAGCACGGCGTTACGTCCGGAGACGAGCACCGGGATCCGCCGAAACCCTCCCGCGCGCCACTCGTTGGTCCATCGCAGCTTTTCTTCCCGGGCTTTGGCGGTGCCCTTGAGGACCGGCAGCCCCGCCTCCTTGGCCAGCGCTTGCAGCAGCTCGACGCTGGCGATGTCCTTTTGCTCCCGCCACATCGCGGTGAACAGCGAGCGCCGTAACCCGTCGGCTTTGTCGGGATCCACCAGGCTCGCCTCGGCCACCGCCTCGATCGCGCGACGGCTGTTGGATCGGAACCGGGGTAGCGCGATGCTTACGTCGGGCGCCCGCTGCTGGAGGGACTCGATCTCGACCCCGAGCTCTTCGAGCTGGGCGGGAGTGGCGAAGCTGCCGTTGAACGGCAGATCCGGGGCGTGCTCGACCAGGCGCCACTCGATGATCGACGCGATCTCTCGCTTGGCCAGGCGCTGTTCGAGCGCAAAGCAAAACGGGCAGTTGAGATCGCCGTAGGCGACCCACTGCTTGTCTCCACGAGGAAGTCGGAATTTCCAGCCGACCATGGTGGCGATGGTACACCCTGCACCTCAAAGAGGATCCCTTACACCGTGAGGCAACGGACCAAAGGGAGGCGAGAGAGGCGGATGAGGTGGATGAGATGGCCCGTCACTCCCCTCGTCGAAGGGCCAGCGGGCGGTGGTTGTCTAGCCAATGCTCGATCTTGTTGGTGAGCTCGGGGTTCTCGGTCTCGAGCTCCGCTCGGGCTCGCAGGGCCATACGTCGTGCTCGTTCGTCTTGTCCCGCCTCCCACAGGGCCTTGGCGGCGAAAAAGCGCACCACGCCCATCGACACCGTCGACCAGGGGGACAGGTGTAGGTGCTCGAGAACTTGTTCGCACAGGGCGACGGCGGCCCGGGGGTTGCCACGGGCCGCCTCCACCTCGCACAGGCCGGCCATCGCGTGGTGGGTGAGCGGGTGGGCCTGGCCCAGGGTTCGTTCGAATCCTTCGAGGGCTCGCTCGTAAGCTTCGCGGGCGTCTTCGAATCGCTCGCGAGCGAGCTGGGCCGTGCCGAGGTTGAACCACGAGATCGCGACGTCGAAGTGATCGGCTCCTAGACTCTGTTGCTTTATCGCCAGCGCTTGTTCGACGTACTCGACCCCGCGCTCGGGTCGGTCGCCCTTGCTGTACAGCGCCCCGAGGTTGTTGAGCAGCCAGCCTCGGGCGATAGGATCCCCCGCTCGCTCGACCGCCGCCTCGGCGGCGAACTGGAGGGTGAACCCCTGCTCCAGCCGGTCTTGCACGGTCAGTGCGTAGAGCAGCCATGTCCAGGCCCGCGCGGCGATCTCATCGGCCCCGGTGGCGGTCGCCACCCGGATCGCCTCGATCAAGGTGGCCTCGGCGTCACGGGCCGACGAGCCCGAGGCCTGCAGGCTGCCCATTGATCCGAGCGCCTCGGCCAGCACCGGGGGGTAGTCGATCGTGCGGGCCTGTTCGAGGACCTCTTGGGTGATCGCCAGCGCTCCCGCGGTACTCCCCGTTGCGGCCAAGGTCTGGGCGTGGTCGAGGCGCTGCTGCAGCCGCTCGACCGTCTTTCGCTCGGCGCGGTCGTGGGGCAGCGGCAGCCGGGCCAGCAGGCGGAGCGGATCGGTGCAGTCCTGGATCGTGGGCAGCTTGAACGCCAGCGTCATGCGGTCGAGCATCGCTTTGGGGCTGTCGACCCGAGCCAGGGCTTCGACGACCTCGTGCAGCTGGCCCCGGTGTCGTCGTAGGCACACCATTTGCTCGTCGAACAGCTGCTCCGATTGCTGGTGGTCGACGTGGGTCGCCTGGCAGGCCGCGCCGTAGGTTCGCACCAGCCCTCCCGCGTAGCCGTCGAGCTGCTGGCTGACGCGCTCGAGCAGCTCGGGCGCGTCGGGGTGGCTGGTGCCGAGGAAGGCCAAGCGCACCCGGTGTTGATCGTCTACGCCCCAGATCCCCTGGAGGCCTCGCTCGGGGTTTCTGCAGGCTCGGGGCGGCATGGAGTCGAACATCAGGGCGCCCAGCCCGAAGCCGACCATCAGCATGCTCGCGCCCAGGCCCACCCAGCGCTTGGGTCGCTCGCTGAGCTCGGTGAGCAGCGCGTCCATCGACGCGAAGCGCTGGGCAGGATCGGTGGCCAGGCCGCGCTCGATGACCCGCTGGACCCGGATCGGGATCGGCCCCGCCGGTGGTCGTGGCCGAGGCATGATGCGCAGCGATCCCAGGGCCTCGAACGCCGGTCCGCGCTCGGGTGCCGGGCCGCCCAGGGCGAGCTGGAGGCACAAGCAAAACGAGTACTGGTCGCTGCGCTCGTCGACCGATTCCCGCAGCAATTGCTCGGGGGCCATGTAGGCGGGGGTCCCCACCAGCGTGCCCGACTCGCACGAGGGGAACTCCAGGGTGGTCCGGGTGGTGGTCTTCGCGGTCTGCATCCACTCGGTGGGGTCGGGGAGGCGACGCGGCGGAACTCGCCCCGGGTCGAGCAGGTGGGCCAGGCCGAAGTCCAGCACCCGTACCGTGCCGTCCCGGCCGACCAGGATGTTGGAGGGCTTGAAGTCGCGGTGCACGATCCCCGCCCGGTGAGCCGCGGCCAGGCCGCGCCCCGCCTCGCATAGCGTGGCCACGATCTCCTTGGGGCGGCGGGGCCGCTCGTCGAGCCACTGCCCGAGGGTGCGCCCGTCGATGAGCTCCATCGCCAGGAACACCCCCTGCGCGCTCAGGCCCGCGTCGTACACGGTCACGATGTTGGGGTGCTGCAGTCGGGCGAGTGTCTGGGCCTCGCGCAGCAGCTTCATCTCGTAGATCGCGGGGTCGTGGCCGCGATCCTTGCGCAGCACCTTGAGCGCCACGTTGCGAGCGAGCTGGGGATCGTGGGCCTCGTAGACCACGCCCATGCCGCCTCGGCCCAGCGGGCGGAGCACCGCGTAGCGCCCCACGGAGCAGCCGGGCGGCAGGGTATCGGCGTCGGCAGAGACCTTGTCGTCGTCGAGTGCGAGGTCACGCAGTTCCTCGCTGGGGCACTCTCGTGTCGATCGATCGTAGGGAGACATAGTGAGTGGAGGGGTCGAGCGTGAAGATGACGTCGTCGGTACCCGGGGTGAACCAAGCGGCCCGGGCGCAGTGCGTCGAGTCGTTCGTTGGAGAGTCGATCGGGCAGCCCATCGGACGGCTTGGGCCGTCCGATCATTGGCCGGGTACGTCTACGTAGGTCGAAATGGTGTTGTATGTCTTCCCGCCGGCTACACAGTCGAGCGCCATGCCCTCATGGAAGTCGCAGCGGTTGTTCTCTCGGCAGCGGCCGAGCTCGGTGAACCCGCAGTCTTCGTGCTGACCGGTGGAGCAGGTGCGCCCTGCCCGATGGGCCGAGGTAAGCCCCGCGGGGTTGCCCTGGCAAAAGTACTGCTCTGGAGTCTTCGCAAAGAGGTTGCCGTACCAGCTCGCCTCGTAGAGCGAGAAGCTCGGGTTGTTGTTGGTCCCGATCGCGGGGTGGTGGGCCGAAAGCCCCAGCCATACCGTCTTGCTGGTCACGTTGGTGCGGGCCAGCAGGCAAGCCGTGACCCATTGCTGACAATCCTCGTCGCAGGTCTCGGTCTCCCACTCGGGGGCCAAGCCCAGCATGCCCTCCAGGATCACCGTCTCCCCGTCGACCGTCTTGGTGATGCTCTGCTCCGGTGAGAGCGCGCACTCCACCAGGTACTGTGCCGTGGCCCAGTGGGCGGGATCTACCAACAAGCCCTGGCTCTCCGAGAGTCCCTCGGGTGTGTCGAGGGCGTGATCTGGATCAATACCGCTTACATTCGGTGTGTGGAGGCCATTGCCGATCCACAGATCACCGCCCGGGTGGTCGGCGTCGGCTCGTACCGAAAACTCGGTCTGACGGAGCGAAATATCATCGGGATAGAGTTCGTCGTCGAAGTCATCGTATGCTGCACAAGCACAAGCTCCTGTCAGCAGGATACACCCCAGCCCCCGGGCCATCGTCCCCTTCATCATCACTTACCTTTTTCGTTGGGAGACCCCGACGCGCTCAACCCCAGCGCCGGCGACATCAATATAATGGGTTCTGCCAATGGAAATCAATGCCGAGTACAGGTTTCGATTCGAAACATCGAATTTCGTGGTCGTAGGTGCTCGTAAACAGGCAAATGCACGAAATGTAGGAGTCACCGAAACTAGGGGCTAGATTGTACTTTGGGGCAAAACGCACCGAGACGAGTGTCACTTTCGAAAGCGCCATTCTGACATCTGGACCGAATGGACCACGTAATTCTGACAGAGGTCCAAAGAGACCAATGACATTCGAAAGTGCCGGTGTCGCGATGGCAGAACCGGGTTATCGCAGCGTTCGAAGTTCGCGCGCGTCGAGGCGTGAGCGCTTTCGCGAGCACTCACACGGATTCCCCGAACTATCATGTCGTGGTCGTGCACCATGTAGGTGTTTCGGCCGAATGGCCGCAAGAGGGGAGTCGTGGGGGCCTATCGTGGGGCCTATCTGGAGGTCTGTTGGGGGCCTGTCTGGGGGCCTGTCTGGGGGCCTGTCTGGGGGACAGAGACGACAGTTTTTGGCAGCGCACCACGAGCGCCCATGAGTACAAAGGGCAATGCCCAGGTGACGGACGCCTTCGCTCGTCACTCCCCGAAGCGCTCGTTATAGTCCTCGATCGCTCCCATGATGACTTCCTTGGCGTGATCGGCCCCATAGACGGTGTCGATCGACACGGAGGACTCCTCACCGGGTACCAGCTTGTACGTGGAGAAATAGTGCCGCAGTCGCTCGACCATGATGTCGGGCAGTAGCCCGATGTCGTCGACCTCCGCCCAGATCGTATCGTTCTCCAGCACTGCGATGATCTTGTCGTCGGCCTCCCCGCCGTCGATCATCTGGAGCCCGCCGATCACCCGAGCGTTGAGGATGATCTCCGCTCGATCGATCGCTCGCTCGGAGATCACGCAGATGTCGAGCGGGTCCCCGTCGCCCCGGGTCGCCTTTGGCGACAGCTCGTTGACCCGCCGTCCGCAGTAGGTGCGGGGGACGAAGCCGTAGATCGTGGGGGGCTGGGAGCTCGTGCGCTGGGGGCGATCCACCCGCAGGTACCCCGTCTCCTTGTCGACCTCGTACTTGACGTGGTCGAAGGGGGTGATCTCGACGAAGGCGTGCACCAGCTCCGGCGGGCGGGGCCCCGCCTCGAGGCCGTGCCAGGGGTGAGGACGCCAGCGGAAGTATGGCTTGGGGAAGCTCATTGTTCGCTCCCTTCGTCGGTGTTCTTACTGGCGTTGTTGCCGGCTTCGTCACTGGTCGGGTCGGCCAGGAGTCGGTCGAGCAGCGCATTGACCACCTGTGGGTTTGCTTGCCCGCGGGTCTTGTTCATCACCTGCCCCACGAAGAACCCGCGCACCTTGGTCTTACCCGCCCGGAACTGCGCGACCTGCTTGGGGTTGGCGTCGAGGATCTCGCGTACCGCGGCCTCGATCACCGCGGTGTCGCTGACTTGTCGGTGGCCATCCCGCTGTGCGATCGCCCGCGGGCCCATGGCAGGATCGGTCTGGGTGTAGAGGGTGGTGAAGATCGCCTTGGCGCTGCGTCCCGAGATCTCGCCCGCCTCGATCATCTCCACCAGCTCGCCCAGCGCCTGCGGCCTCACCGGGCTGTCCTCGATCCCGCGCCCGTCCGCGCGCAGCTTGCCCAGCAGCTCCACCGTGACCCAGCTGCCGGCCTTCTTGGCCGGCACCCCGGTGCGGAGGACCTCGTCGAGGTAATCACCGAGCGCGGGCTCGCCGGCCAGCAGCACCGCGTCGTCCTCCGACAATCCCTGCTCGCGATAGCGGGCCCGGCGAGCGGCGGGCAGCGGGGGCAACCTGTCGCGGACTTGTTCGATCCACGCCGCCGGGATCTGCAGCGGCGGCAGATCGGGCTCGGGCATGTAGCGGTAGTCGGCCGCGTCCTCTTTGGTGCGCATGACCCGAGTGCGATCGCGGTCCGGGTCGTAGCTGAGCGTGGCCATCTGCAGGGTGCCGCCGCTGTCGAGCACGTCGATTTGTCGCCGGATCTCGGCCGTGATCGCCTGAGCCAAGAAGCGAAAGGAGTTGAGGTTCTTGATCTCGCAGCGGGTGCCCAGCGTGGTGCTACCCCGGGGGCGGATCGACACGTTGGCGTCGCAGCGCAGCGTGCCCTCTTCCATGTTGGCCTGGCTTATCCCCAGCGTGCGCACCAGCGTCCGCAGCTCTCGCATGTAGGCCGCCGCCTCCTCGGCGGAGCCTATCGCCGGCTCGGAGACGATCTCCAGCAGGGGAGCTCCGGCCCGGTTGTAGTCGACCAGGCTGTGGTCCTCGCCGTGCACGTGGGTGTTCTTGCCCGCGTCTTCCTCGAAGTGGATCCGCACCAACGGCACGCGCTTGGGCTCGCCGTCGGGGCCCGTGAAGCCGGGGACCTCCAGCCCGCCGCCCGTCGCGTAGGGCTGGTCGGACTGGGTGATCTGGTAGCCCTTGGGCAGATCCGGATAGAAGTAGTGCTTGCGAGCGAAGCGGCTCTGGGCGTGGATCGTGCACCCACAGGCCAGCGCCAGCGCGATGCCGTGGCGTACCGCCGCGGTGTTGGGGACGGGCAGGGTCCCGGGCAGGCCCAGGGTGTAGGCGTCCACCAAGGTGTTGGGCGGCTCGCCGATCCCCACCGCGCAAGTGGAGAACATCTTGCTACGAGTCTCGAGCTGGCAGTGGACCTCGAGTCCGATCACGGGCTCGTAGTGGGCGGCGGGCATCAGGTGGTGCTCCCAGAGCGGGCCTCGCCCGGATCGGGCGACGAAGGGGAGGGGGGCGGTGGCCGTCGCCGGTGGTGCTCGGTCGCGTCCTCGTGGGCGGCGGCCGCCGTCAGCAGCGTGGGCTCGCCCAGCGCGGGCGCCATCAGCTGCAGGCCGATCGGGAGCGCGGGCTGGGAGTCGGTGGCCGTCGACAGCCCCGCCGGCACCGAGATCGCCGCCAGTCCGGCCAGGTTGGCGCCGATCGTGAATACGTCGCCGAGGTACATCGCCAGCGGATCTTGATCGTGGGCGCCGCGACGGACCCCGGGCACCGGCGACGTGGGCGAGGCGATCACGTCACAGTGCTCGAAGGCGGCCGCGTAGTCCTGGGCGATGAGGCGGCGGACCTTTTGGGCCTGGCCGTAGTAGGCCGCGTAGCTGTCCTTGCGCAGCACGTAGGTGCCCAGCAGGATCCGGCGCTGGACTTCGGCGCCGAAGCCGGCCTTGCGGGTGGCCTCGTAGGTCTGCCCCAGCGTGGGGCGAGCGTGCCGTGGGCCATAGCGGACGCCGTCGTAGCGGGCCAGGTTGCTCGCCGCTTCCGCCGTGCACAGCACGTAGTACGTGGCCACCGCGTGGCGGGCATGGGGCAGGGCCACGTCGACCAGGGTCGCGCCGGCGTCCGCGAGCACGGCCAGCGAGCGTTCGAAGATCGCGCCCACCTCGGGGTCGAGTCCCTCGTGCTCGAGGGCCTCACGATGGACGCCCACCCTCAGCCCGGCCGCGCCTCGATCGCAAGCCGCCAGGTAGTCGGGCACCGGCGCATCCACGCAGGTCGCGTCGTGCGGGTCGGGGCCCGCCAGCACCGACAGCAGGATCGCCGCGTCTCGCACGTCGCGGGTCAGCGTGCCCGCCTGATCGAGGCTCGAGGCGAACGCGATCATCCCGTGCCGGCTCACCCGCCCGTAGCTCGGCTTGAGGCCCACCACCCCGCAAAAGCTCGCCGGCTGACGCACCGAGCCGCCCGTGTCCGAGCCCAGCGCGGCCGCGCAGGAACCCGCTGCCACCGCGGCCGCCGAGCCTCCCGACGAGCCCCCGGGCACGTAGTCTGGGTGCCACGGGTTGCGGGTTGCCTCGTAGGGGGTGTTCTCGTTGGACGAGCCCATCGCGAACTCGTCCATCGCCAGCTTGCCCGTGATCACCGCGTCGGCGGTGAGCACCGCGGCCGCGTGGGTCCCTTGGTAGGGGGGCACCCAGCCCTCGAGGATCCGCGAGCCGCAGCGGGTCTCGATCCCCTCGGTCACGAACAGATCCTTGAGGCCCAGGGGTACCCCCGCCAGCGGACCGAGCGAGCGACCCTCGTCTCGGGCGCGGTCGACCGCCTCCGCCGTGGCCACCGCCTGCTCGCGGGCGCGCAGCAGGTACGCATGCACCGTCGGCTCGGTCACGTCGGCTTGGGCCTCGAAGGCCGCCAGCACGTCGGTGGCTCGCAGCGAGCCCTCGCGCACGCCGGCGGCGATGGATCGAAGCGACAGGTCGATGATCGACTCCGGGCTCACCTGGGGCGACCTCTCAATCTTCCTTGAACTTGGGGACCGCGACTTGGTGCTCGCGGACGTCGGGTGTGGCCGCCAGCGCTTGCTCGCGCTCCAGGCCGGGTGCGTTGGTGTCGTCTCGCAGCGCGCTGCCCGGTCGCGACGGAGGCAGGTACTCCGCCACCCCCTCGGTATCGATCGCGCGCAGCTGCTCGATGTACCCGAGGATCGTGCCCAGCTGACCCGCGAAGCGCTCCGCTTCTGCATCGTCGAGGGACAGCCGAGCCAGCGACGCCAACTGGTGACATTCCTGCCGCGAGACCATGGTCGACCGCGAGGCTAGCAGACCCGTTGCGGACCTTCGCTGTTTGCGCACGTGCGAGATCCCCGCCGGGATCCTCGACCCAGGGGAGCTTCCGCCCTTGCAACCCTTGGTTCCGTGACAGCTTGTCCGCCACGGGGTACGGTTCGAGACGTGAGGTCGCCAGCGCACCGACTGGCCGTGCTTGCGCTCGTCATGGCGACGGGCGTGGGCGGCTGCACGGGCGAAGACCTCGATCCGGCACACGCGACGGAGTCCGAGGCCGAGCCGCTTCGGCTGGGGCGCGTGCATGTGCTGCTCGAGCCGGAGGCCGACCAGGCCGACCAGGCCGACGTCGACTATGTGGACGCGCTGGAGATCACCGCGCGCTTCGCCTTTGTCCGCGGGCTCGACGAGGACTTCGTGCGCGCGCGCATCGACATGCCCGTGCTGCCCACCGAGGTCATCGAGCCGTCGCACTGTGTCGCCTCCGACACGCTGGCCACCGTCGATGTGCTCGGAGCGCCGGGCACCGAGCCGCAAGAGCTTCACCTGGTCGATGCCGGTGAGCTTCGGCTGCAGATCGGCGACGAGCCCGAGGATTCCTTCGAGGTTCCGGTGTCGCTGGTGCCCGATCTGCTGCCCTACATGACCGGGTTCGAGTACCTCTACTATGGCGATCAGCTGCCGTCGGCGCTCTCCGACGATGGCTCGACCGCGGTGGTCGTCGAGGCGCGCGGCTCCCAGACCGAAGAGCTGCCTCCGTTCCACGCCGAGGGGGTGGTGCCTTTGGCCATGCAGATGGTCGTGACCGAGGCCGATCTTCGAGAGCTCGGCCGGGGCGCGCTGGTGTTGCATTGGATCGGCGCCGAGTCGGGCACCGAGTCCGACGAGCTCGTCACGCTGCGTCTGGTCGGTCAGCGCCGGGGTGAGCCCGTTGGCGGCGAGTTGACCTGTGTGGTCTCCGACGTCGGGGAGACCCGCCTCGTGCTCGACAACCTGCGCACCCTGGGGCTGGCGCCCAACGCCGACTCGCTACGGGTCACGGCCAGCCGGCTGCAGGTCTCGCAGTTCGACGCTGGCGACTTCGTGGGCAGCGAGATGTTCGTCGAGCGTCGCGAGCGGCTGGTGTTGCCGCTGCGGTAGGCAAGCCGTACCCGCTGCTGCCTCGCGGGCAGCAGCGGATCGGGCGCTGGTCACTTCCAGTTCCTGGGGACGTGGCCTCGCATGTTGCTGAGCGTGATCTGCCAGCTACGCCCCTTGCCGTCCGACGACTTGACGTCGATCGGATCCAGTCCCGAGCCCGAGGGCATCGTGATCGTCAACGAGGCGGAGGCCAGGGTTGCAAGGCGCAGGTAGGCGCGGTTGTTCTGGGCGATCCCGATGCTGACCCCCAGTCGCCCCTCGATCTCCAGCTTGGGGAAGATCTGTACCACTTGGTCGACCAGCTTCTTGATCTGTTGAGCCAGGGAGCGGTTCTGACCCCTCGTGTATCGAAGGAACGCGGCGCCCGCATTGCGAACGAGCGCCTCGAGCGTGATTTCGACCGCGATCTTGAAGTCCACTCCTACGTCCCAGCGGCCGATGAGCGCGTACACTTCGGCGCTCACGCCGGCCACGCCGACCGACGCGATCTGGTGGTCGTACGAGACGCGATCGTTGGTGTCGTCGACCGAGTCGCCGTATTGACGGTTGAGCTGGCTCAAGAAGGGGATCGGGACCCGAGCGTCCTTGATCTCCCAGGTTCCCAGGCCGTTCTGGCCGCTGAGGTTGTGGACATAACCAAGGTGCCCGAGGACACCTTCCCAAGAGTATGCGTTTGCCATGATTGCTCCTCACCAATATGCGGGTGAAATCGTCGCCCGAGTGAGCGCCGCTTGCTAAGGACACACGGATACCGGGTGTCTGCGCGAGTGGCCTCGGGGTCGGCCGCTTGATCGAGTTTGAAGGGAACACGTCCATGGTTCGAGAGCTATTCAGGGATAATTTTCCTCGATCTTTTTGAACTCGTTGGACATTTGTTGGTGACAAGTCGTGGTCGGTGACGACGGATCTGCGAAGATTCGCGCGCTCGCACCATCGAGCGGTGGTCCCGTTCAGCAGCGCCATCGAGGCTGTGCGCCCCGGTCGAGCCCGTGGTATGCCTCGATCGTGGTCTTTCAGTATCAGCTACTTCAGTATGGTGTCGTCTAGCGTGCTGGTCGCGTCTTGCAGCTAGTGCAGTGCATTTTACCGTTGTTGTCGGGCGTAGTTCGCAGGACGACATGGCTCTAGTTGTTCCCGCGTCTGATCACTTCGCCTGCTGCCTGTTCAATAGTCGAGCGACCGACAGGCGACCCGCGTCGAGCAATCAGGCCATTCATTCGGGTCACGGGCGCGCACGTCCGTAGCGGGCATGCGGCGTCGGGAGGACCCACCCGCGCTCGTGGATGTTCGCGGTGCTCGCCCCTCAGGGCGCGAACGCAGACCACAATAGAGCGTTGTAGAGCACCTGCCGACCCTCGACCACGCTCTGGTACTCGGGGAACGTGCTGACCCGCGTGCCTTCGGATCAGCGAGCGCGGGTCTCCCACTGTGCGCGCCGGCGTTTGACCCACGGTCGATGCTCCCCTTCGGGAAGCCCATGGCGCTGGCGGATCTGCGGGCTGGGCTGACCCAGCACCGCTGTCGCACATTGCTCAGTGTGCACGACCTTGGATGTGCCTTGTCGTTCCAGCAGCTCCATCGGCTCGTACCAGCCCTGCGCTCGTGTCTGCTCGGGGCTCGGGATCCGGTACGAGCGTCGCACGAGCTGCACCGAGCGCGGTCCTACACCGTCGTGCTCCATCGCCCACTGGCGGCAGTGATAGCGGGCGTACCACTTGCGGTACCAGGTTGCGTTGTTCCTCTCGCCGCCGATCAGTCGGCGGTTCATCTTTCGTATGCGATCGTTCCAGATGAAGGGGATCGGGCGTTGCTCCGGTGCATACACGTCGGTACGAAGATCCCAGATCTCGCCGTGAGCGTCGGTCACCAGCACTTGCAACAACACGTTGGCGCGCGGAGGGTTGGGGGCGAACATGCTCCAGCCCTGGTCGGTCTGGGTGGTGCGCAGCCATGGTCGCACCACCGCTCGGGCCGGCGTGCGGACCGAGCGAATGGACTCCACGTTGGGCAGCAGCCAGACCGCGACCGCGCCGATGTGCCACAGTAGCCCCGCGCTCACGAGCAGGCGACCCCACGGGCCATAAGCCCACGCTCGGGTTGCCTGGCCGGCTCGGTCGCGGCGAAGGCGGGCCCAGGTCACGCCGGCCAAGAAACCCAGCATGCCCAGGGCGATCCACGCCGAGGGTCCGCCCACGGCTTGCACCCACCCCGCGGTGAGCCCAGCGACGAGCGTGATCCACAGGGCCCAACCTGGCAGGGCACGATCTGCTCGCTGAAGGTGGGGGAGATCTTCGTCCTCCACGGGTATCGCCGCCGGGCTCCGTCGCAGTCGAGCCAGGGCCCCGGCCAGCTCTTCGCCGCGGAAGTACACCAGGCACAGCGAGAGCATCACCGTCTGGAACTGCCCGATGTTCATGGCCACGAGGATCCCTCCCATGACCAGCACGGCCCACGTGATCCAGACGCGACGACTCAGCGGCCAGCGGACCAGCCATGCGCGCAGGCGGGCGGTGCGGGACGGCGCCTCCGAGGGGGGCCGGGCGTTGGCTCGGAGCACTGCGCCCACGAACACCAGGGCAAAGCCGATCTCGCCGAAGCGCACCACCCAGGTCGCCAGCCGCATCACGTTGGTGCCCAGCGCGGCGCTCAGCGCCTGCGGGGGGATCCGGTAGAAGTGGTCGAGGTTGAGCGCGTAGTAGATCGCGTCGCCGCTGGCCCACACGCTGCCGCTCTTGAGGGCACCGGTGGTGAAGTAGACAGTGGCCAGCTGGAGCATCATCAGCCGTCGCGGCCACACGGGGATCCGGCGGTAGACCGCCTCGAGCCCCTCGGGGTGCGCATCGCAGGGGGCGACCCCTGCCCCTTCGCCGGGGCCGCCCGGCTCGCTCAATCGGCCGGCACGTCGTAGCCGGCGACAGCGCCACCAGTTGTCGACCGAGTAGGCGTGCCCGCTGCGGGCTAGCACCAGGTAGGCCAAGAACACCCGGACCACCACGTCGGTGCCCTCCCAAAACAGGAGGTTGCGGTGCATCAGGCTGTTCATCAGCAGGAACGTCAAGATCCCGGTCACCCGGGTCCACGCGCCCACCACGAACGCCAGCGCCACCAGCCAGAAGGCGACCAGGTGGATCCACAGCGCGGTGGGAGAGTCCCACAAGTAGAGCAGCGAGTACCGCGGTCCGCTCAAGAAGCGCCCGAGTGCCTCCGCGTCGAAGAAACCCCACGGCTCGCCCGCCATAGCCCCGTCGCCGAAGCCCGCGAACTGGTGGCTGGCGAAGACCTGGCGCGCGACCTCGGCCGGAAACAGGCCTTCGTCGGTGAACAGGAACACGAAGTGCTCCCACAGGCCGTTGATGTTGCAGATCACCAGCAGCCCGAACACGATCCGAAACAGGCCGATCGCGCGCGGGTCCTCTACGCCCAGCCAGAACCGGCGCCAACCGTCGCGGCGGACGATGAGCAGCGCCGAGATCACGACCGCGGCAGCGAGGAGCCACCACCCTACCGACCCTATCGATATCGCCGAGGCCGTGGCCTCGGTCGTATTGTCCACGTTCACGGAGGCTGGGACCCGCGGTACGAGCATTTGCGCAAGTGAGCTGCGCAAGAGCTCGGCTCGCGGGTCCAAGGG
Source organism: Myxococcota bacterium (assembly GCA_039194325.1). Taxonomy (GTDB): domain Bacteria; phylum Myxococcota_A; class Polyangia; order Nannocystales; family Nannocystaceae; genus Paraliomyxa. The sequence continues at coordinate 40 of JBCCWC010000085.1, read as the reverse complement.
TCGTCGGTGATGTTCGCCCGAGCGCGATCGAACAAGGGGC